>JBBDID010000055.1:0-13677 GCA_040880585.1 Crocinitomicaceae bacterium
GGAAATTGATTTGATGGGGAGTAAGGTGTAGAGGGGTGTATGGCACGAGCGAGACGCTCGCGCCGGCAATGGGGATATATATCACCATGATTTAGGTTTGGCGCAGGATGAATATCCTGCGCAGTCTGAAGTGGAGGCAGCCAAATACAAGCAATCTTTCTTCTTATACCTCTTCTATTTCGTTTTCAACAGCGATTTACCAATTTGTTCAAACTTTTTAATATTTAAATTGCCTCTAATTCGTTTCAAAGGCAATTTTTACGCTACCTTTGCTTCCCGTAGTTACAAAACTGTCCGACAATGTCAGAAAAAACCAAGTATATCTTTGTAACCGGCGGGGTTACCTCTTCTCTGGGTAAAGGAATTATCTCAGCTTCTTTAGCGAAATTATTACAGGCGCGTGGCTATACTGTCACTATTCAAAAGCTGGATCCCTATATCAATATTGATCCCGGAACCCTCAACCCTTATGAGCATGGGGAATGTTATGTCACCAATGACGGTGCTGAAACTGATTTGGATCTGGGCCATTATGAGCGATTTTTAAATAAACCCACCTCTCAGGCCAATAATGTAACTACCGGTCGCATTTACCAATCTGTGATCAATAAAGAGCGAAGGGGAGAATACCTGGGAAAAACTGTTCAGGTAGTGCCACACATTACAGATGAAATCAAACACCGCATCCAAATTTTGGGGCAAACAGATGATTATGAATTTGTTATCACTGAAATAGGAGGTACAGTTGGCGATATTGAGTCACTTCCCTACATAGAGGCTGTTCGACAATTGCTATGGGAAAAGAAACAACAGTGCCTGGTGATTCACCTTACTTTAGTTCCTTTTTTGGCGGCTGCAGGAGAATTAAAAACCAAACCCACACAACACTCTGTTAAGTCTATGCTTGAGGTAGGCGTACAGCCGGGTATTTTGGTGTGCAGAACCGAACATCACCTGGATGATACCATCCGAAAAAAGATTGCGCTTTTCTGTAATGTAGAACAATCTTCAGTTATTGAGTCAATTGATGCTGATACCATCTACGAAGTGCCCCTGATGATGCAAAAAGAAAAATTGGATCAGGAGGTACTTAAAAAACTCAATATGCCTTATGATACTGAACCCGATTTAAAAGAATGGAAATCATTCCTGACACGTTTAAAAAAACCAAAATCTAAGGTGAAAGTCGGCCTGGTGGGAAAGTACATTGAACTGAAAGATTCGTATAAATCCATTGCTGAGTCATTTGAACATGCAGGAGCGGCTAATGATTGTAAAGTTGATATCGAATGGATTCACTCCGGGAAATTAAAGGGTGAAAACGTGGCTGAAATTCTCAAAGGCCTTGACGGTATACTGGTTGCTCCGGGTTTTGGATCAAGAGGAATTGACGGAAAGATGGAAGCGGTTCAATACGCCAGAGAAAACAATATTCCCTTCTTTGGTATTTGCTTGGGGATGCAATGTGCCGTTATTGAGTTTGCCAGAAATGTTCTGGGATGGAAAGATGCGCATACCACTGAAATAGAAAGAGACAGTCCCTATCCGGTAATTGATTTGATGGAAGAACAAAAAAATATCAAAAATTTGGGGGGAACTATGCGCTTAGGTGCTTATGAATGTGAACTGAAAGAGGATTCCAAAGCGCAGAAAGCTTATGGGAAAATGCTCATTGAAGAGCGGCACCGTCACCGATATGAGTTCAATAATGCCTTTACCGGTGAATTTGAATCCAAAGGAATGATTGCCACGGGAAAAAATCCGAAAACAGGATTGATTGAAGTGATCGAAATTCCTGAACACCCTTGGTTTGTAGGCGCTCAATTTCATCCGGAATACAAGAGTACGGTTGAAAATCCTCATCCCTTATTTATTGCTTTTATAAAAGCGGTGCTGAAGAAAAAGACAAAGCAAAAAGAAAATTCAAAAGAAAAATCGGCTGTAAAGTAGTTAGTCAGCGGTCTGTAACTACATTTTCAATTGCAAAAGCAATATAAACTAGGCAGATCCGTCCCCAAATAAAATAAGTTAATTAATTTTGCCAAAATTTCAAGACCTAAGCGAATAAGTAAAAGGTCATCAATTTAATTTTTAATGGATAAGAAATCAATTACCGGTTTAATTTTAATTGCAGGAGTACTTATTGTTTTTAGCTTATTCTCTCCCAAGCAATCTGCAGAATTGAATAACTCTGAAGATTCTCAGGAAACGGTTACCCAAAATGAAGATCAAACCGGCGACAGCAGCAACACCTCAACAGTTTCTCATCTCGTTCCTAAAACCACTGAGAATGGGGGATTTATTACCGATCCCGAAAAGGGAATGTTGTATACGGATACCGTAAGTGGAATAGACACTTTTATTGTACAAGAAAATGCAGCTATTTCAGCAGATACAGTCATTGTCGATAAAGAAGACCTGCTCGTGTCCGAGGAAGAAATCATCACACTTGAATCAGACGTTTTGATCCTGGATTTCTCAACCAAAGGTGGATTGGTTAAAAATGTTTACCTCAAAGATTACCGTACCTATGATGATTATGTCAATGAGAGGGAGCAACCTTTGCAACTTTTTGACAGTGCTTCAACGTTTGGAATCACCTACAAAGTAAATGATGCCCTGATTAACAGTAGTGATCTTGATTTCAAAGTAGTAGAGAAAAAGAAAGATAAAATTGTTTTTGAGTCGAGAAAAGATGGTAAAACAATTGGTTTCACATACCAACTAAAGCCCGGGAAATATGATCTGGATTATAAAATCCACTTTGAAGGGCTTTCAGATGCTGAAGTAGCCTCCGCCAATTTTGTAGCTGAAATGAAGTTGTTATCGACAGAAAAACACTATCCCAACGAACAGCTACAGGCGGCCATTTTTTGGCAATATGAAGGTGATGATTATGACTATATCACACGTAAAAGCGAAGAACTGGAAGAAAAAATAGACTGGATTTCATTCAGACAAACCTTTTTTACTGCCATGATCACTGCCAAAAACGGATTCAGCCCTGATCACTCTACTGTTGCAATCAGTGAATTTGAAGATGAAACCCAAAAGAAATACATCAAAAAATATAATGCAACCGCTAATTTAGGAGCAACATCTGCCGGTAATATCGTTGAACTTAACTGGTATTTTGGCCCGGTTGATTATGACCTGCTGGCAACTTATGATAAAGGATATGAAGATATCGTAGAACTAGGTCCCGGATTATTCAGGTGGATCAATAAATATGCCCTTCACCCCATGTTTAACAGTATGCTGGGAGCCGGAATTGGCGTAGGGTTTGCGATTTTGCTACTCACCATCATAGTGAAATTAGTGCTGAGCCCGGTCAACTACAAAATGTACAAGTCATCTGCTATGATGAAGGTGCTTAAACCGGAAATTGAGAAGATCGCAAAACAATACCCCAAGAAGGAGGATGCCATGAAAAAACAGCAAGCCACCATGGCGCTTTATCGGGAAACCGGTGTAAGTCCGCTAGCCGGCTGTATCCCCATGCTGATTCAAATGCCGATTCTCTTTGCTATTTTCCGCTTATTTCCGGGATCCATTGCCTTAAGACAAAAAAGTTTCTGGTGGGCAGAAGACCTCTCATCTTACGATTCTCCTATTCATATAGGCGTTGATATTCCTTTTTATGGTGATCATATCAGTATTTTTACCCTCCTCATGGCAGGTACTACATTGCTTTATACACATTATAACAGCAGTAATATGCAGCAACCTACTCAAGAGGGTATGCCCAACCTGAAGTATATCATGTATTTCTTTCCGATCATGATGATCTTCTTTTTCAACTCTTACTCATCCGGTTTGACCTTTTATTACTTCATTTCTACTTTAATGACTATTGGTATCATGTTTGCCATCAAAAAGTTCTTCATTGATGAAGATAAAATATTGGCAAAAATTGAAGACCGAAGGGCAAATCCAAAGAAAAAAGGAAAATCCAAATTTCAACAAAGATTAGAAGAAGCACAGCGCCTTCAGCAAGAAAAATCACGCGGCAGAAAAAAGAAGTAACAATTTGTAAATGAAACACGTACACAGATATTAGCTAAAAATTGTGAAATCTTAACTGAAAAATTTTGATTTTAAACTCTGAATAGCCTTATATTTGTTATAGAAAACTCAAATTAAGCATTAAATCTCAAAAAAATAATGTCTACACTAAAACCATTGAAGTATTCGCCCACAATAGGACGGGACTTCTCTACTACATTAAAACAACGTGTAAGAGCCTATTTTAAAGAAAATAATATCTCTAAACACGCCAACACAAACATGAAGATCAAAACGGTTTTCATGATCGCCTTATTTTTGACTCCCCTTGGATTTATGATTTCAGGTATGGTTCAGTCAATATGGTTGACCGGTTTACTCTATATCGCCATGGGATTGGGTACTGCAGGTATCGGTTTATCGATTATGCATGATGCCAATCACGGTGCATACTCTAAAAACGATCGGGTAAATAAGATACTGGGTCGAGTAATCATCTTGATAGGAGGTTACGCCCCCACCTGGAAAATCCAACATAACATTTTACACCACACTTATACAAACGTTCACGGTTATGATGAGGATATTCAGCCTCCTAAGTGGATGCGATTCTCACCTAATGAGGAACTTAAGAAAATCCATAAATTCCAACACCTTTACGCTTGGTTTTTCTATGGATTAATGACCTTTTCATGGATTACTGCAAAAGATTTCAGACAATTATATCGCTATAAAAAATTGGATCTGACAAAAACAGAAAACACCAATTTCAAACCCTTACTGATTGAGCTGATTGTAACAAAAGCATTGTATTATACATTTGTTTTGGTACTTCCCATGGTTATGATCGGTATCGCCTGGTATTGGTTCCCACTTTTCTTATTCTTACTGCACTTTACGGCAGGTACTATACTTGCGTATGTTTTTCAACCTGCACACGTTGTGCCGGAAACAGAATTTGTATCTGCTGATATGGACTTGAAAATAGAAAACAACTTTATGATTCATCAGATGGAGACCACCGCTAATTTTGCGCCTAAAAGTCGCATATTATACTGGTTGATCGGTGGATTAAACTTTCAGGTAGAGCATCACTTATTTCCAAACATCTGTCACGTTCACTATAAAAAGATCTCAAAGATCGTACGTGAAACAGCTGAAGAGTTTGGTGTGCCATACAACTCGCATCCTACCTTTTTCAGAGCGATCAAGTATCACAATCAAATGCTGAAATCATTGGGTAGAGCATAAGTGTGCTTATTGATTTCTTATTACATTTGAGGCTATGAAAACCTCAGTAAAATTTGGCTTTGGCTTTGCTCTGATTTGGATCATCATATCCATGATTACTTTTTACGCCGGGCTCTCTAAAGAGACCTTTAATCTGGGAATTCTCATCAATCTGTTTCTTCTGATGACCGCTATTGCTGTAGGTCTTTTCATGACGAAAAAGGAGAATAATTTTGAAAAGGGAAATTTTATCCGGGATTTTAAGACGGCTACTCAAAGTGGTGTGATTTATGCCATCACCATTGCTGCTTTTGTTTATGTTTATCATGAAATGATCGATCCTTCTATTCGGGAGTCATTGATCCAAAAACGGGTAGAGGTATTGCATGAGGCGGTTCCTGACAGTGAAGCTTTTCAAAAAATGAAAGAGAATGACCCTACCTGGAAAGATAAAAGCTATGATGACTATATAGAGAATCAGGAAGATCAGTTTAAATCTGTCTTCTCTTCTTTCTCAGTTTTTGTGGCGCACCTGATGGGATTGACCTTTTTCGCCATGTTTTTTGCCTTTTTTGTGACCTTCATCATGCGAAAAATTGTACTCAGGGGTTCCTATCAGGATTAATTCCCTTCAATCAGTTCTTTAGCAAAAGCATTCAAATCTACCCCGTGAAAATTGCCCGAACTCATTAACAGCAAGTTGCGATTGTTCCATCTCATCTCACGCAATAGATTGGTCATTTCATCTGCATCCGTAAAGACCCGCACATTATCAGTGCCAAAGGCTGCTCTTACCTGCTCAGCAGTAATAGGCTGTAGTTTCTTATGTGCCACCACATCCGGACTAAAATAAACAAAAGCTTCGTCTGCTTCTTTCATACAATTGTTATAATGGGGCAAAAACTCTTTCTTGAGAGATGAGAAGGTGTGTAGTTCCATACACGCAATTAATGTTCTTTTTGGATATTGCCTTTTCACAGCAGAAACCGTGGCTTTCAACTTGGATGGAGAATGTGCAAAATCTTTATATCCCACAGCTGTTTCACTCTCTGCTATTTTTTCAAGCCGTTTTGCCGCTCCTGTAAAATCAGTAATGGATGCATAAAACGCAGCCTCCTCCACCCCTATTTCTTCTAACATCAATTGAGCGGCCATCAGATTTTGTAAATTGTGCGCTCCAAAAATAGACAGTGCGACTTCACCCTTGGCTGTTTGCACAAAAGTTGTCCCCTCTCTCACTTCAAATTTTGGTGTTTGGTAAGGCTTTAAACGAATATCTTTTCTGATCTCAGGCAGGATGGATTGTATCTCTTTATCCCCTTCATAATAAACTAAAGTTGCTTCTGGTTCAAACTTATCTGTAAAAATTTTGAATTGCTCAACATAGCCTTCAAAAGTGGGAAAAACGTTGATGTGATCCCAGGCGATTCCACTAATACTGCCCACATGAGGTGCATACCAGTGAAACTTGGGCCGGCGGTCGATCGGGGAAGAAAGGTACTCATCTCCTTCTATCACTATAATCGGTGCATCAGATAATTTCACCATGCAATCAAAACCCTCTAATATCGCGCCTACTAAATAATCGGTCTCTATTTCTAGTTTTTCCATCACATGCAGGATCATGGAAGTGATGGTTGTTTTTCCATGACTTCCGCCAATCACCAATCGTTTTTTATCTTTTGCTTGTTCGTAGATGAATTCTGGATAGGAATACAACTTCAGCCCCATTTCTTGTGCCTTTAATAACTCCGGATTATCTGCCCTGGCATGCATTCCCAAAATAATGGCATCTAAATCTTCAGTAATCCGCTTTTCATCCCAACCGATTGAATCAGGCAAAATTCCTTCTTTGGCCAAACGGCTTTTTGAGGGTTCAAAAATTTCGTCATCCGAACCGCTGACCTGATACCCTTTTCTTTTCAGGGCCATTGCCAGGTTATGCATGGCGCTACCGCCTATTGCTATAAAGTGTACTTTCATTATTTCATAATTGCTTTTACTAAAGTAACCCAATCCAACCCAACTCTTTCAGCTTATTTTAGTAAATTACTAACACATTATCCTGAACATTTTTTATGAATCGCGATTTTTCAACTACTATCTGATCATGAAAAAGAAAGGTTTTTTAGTAAGAAAGGGGGCAGGGTTGGATGATGCGTTGTGGTTTTCGCGTAGCAACTGATTTTATAATTTGATTCTTTTTTACACTTACTTTTTTGGCTTGGATTTCGACTGCAATCTCGGCTACAATCTCGGCTACGCTCGATTTCCGGCTCGATTTCCGGCTCGATTTCCGGCTCGATTTCCGACTCAGTGTAAAATACAAAAAAAGTCAAGCGCCAAAGTTTGTTTTCTAATTTGATCAGCGAAAATCTGCGGCGTCTGCGGGACAAATCAAGTCAATGTTGTCTACTCCCCATAAAACTGACGCAGGAACATCTTTATGGATATGACCTTAAGAAGGTGATGCATTTTCGTTTGGGCTTAGTGCGTTCTGAATGCTTGGCAGTACCTTATTCCTTGCTCTAATCTTTGCGAATGATTAACTTCATGCAAAATTTACAACTATGAATATATACCCTATCGATACCGGAAAATTTAAACTGGATGGCGGTGCTATGTTTGGCGTGGTTCCCAAATCCTTGTGGCAACGGACCAATCCTCCGGATGAAAACAATATGTGCAGTTGGAGTATGCGTTGCTTACTGATTGAAGATGGAAACCGCTTGATTTTGGTAGACACGGGTATCGGCGATAAACAATCTGAAAAGTTTTTTTCTTATTATTACTTACACGGGGATGGCGATTTGAAGACAGCTATAGAAAAAGTCGGCTTTTCACTGGATGATGTCACCGACCTTGTATTGACCCACTTACATTTTGATCACTGTGGAGGAGCCATTGCCAGAGATGGAGATAAAGGATTCAGACCCGTATTTAAAAATGCTACCTACTGGAGTAATGAACGCCATTGGAAATGGGCGACAGTACCTAATCCACGGGAAAAAGCATCCTTTTTGAAAGAAAACATCCTACCCATTGAAGAAAGCGGACAATTAAAGTTTATTGCACGTCCTGAAAAAGAAGCAATTGCCACAAACGTTTTCCCTCATATCGACTTCATGTTTGTAGACGGACATACGGATTCACAACAGTTGCCTATGATCAACTATCAGGGGAAAAAAATCGTTTTCATGGCAGATTTACTCCCTTCAGTGGGACATATACCGCTTCCTTACGTTATGGGATATGACACGCGTCCGCTTATTACACTGGATGAAAAAGGAAAATTTTTAACCAAAGCCGCCGCTGAGAAGTACATCCTTTTTTTACAACATGATTCCGTCAATCAATGCTGTACTTTAAAAGAAACTGAAAAAGGAATCCGTTTGGATAACACTTTTGATTTAAAAGAAATTTTATAAAAATCGGCTTTGGTAAATCAGATTTTGTTATTTTGTAGGTTCTAAACCATACACTATTCTATGAACAAGTATTTAATTGAAATTTTAAAGCTACAATCTTCTGTGATTCTGCCGGGTTTCGGTTCACTAATGATTACAAATTCCAAAACAGGGAAAGTATCCTTTAATCCGCATTTGAAGTTTAATGATGGTTCTTTAGCAACTTTTATTGCTGAAAAAGAAAAAATCGACCAACAGGAAGCACAAAACAAAATCGCAAAATTTGTGCGGGAGATTGAGGCTGACCTTGGAAAAGGCGATAAATATAGTGTTCTTGGGTTAGGTGAGTTTTCAAAAGACAAGGACGGAAACGTAGAATTTAAGACAGAGGGCGAAGGAATCGGATCGATTGAAGAAGCGGCGAAAACTCCTGCTAAAAAAGAAGAAGCACCTGCTAAAAAAGAGGAGGCAGCTGCTAAAAAAGAGGAGGCACCTTCAAAGAAAGAAGAAGCAGCTTCAAAAAAAGCAACCAAAAAATCCGAAAAAGAAGAAAAGAAGAAAAGTAAAGCAAGTGTTGCAGCGGCTAAGGCAGAGGAGCAGAAAAATCAATTTAAACCAACCGATAAAAAAGAGGCGGGAACTGCTGACAGTAAAAAACCTGCTGCCAAAGAAGAAAAAGCGAAGCCTGAAATTAAAAAACCTGAAGTTAAACCGATTCCCAAAAAAGAGGATGACTCAAAAAAGGAAGGGAACAAATTTACTCCTTCTTCAGAGAAAGAAAAAAAGGCAGAGAGTACTGATCCAACAGACAAAAAAGATGCTGATCCTTCTTCTTCCAAAAGTGCGGCGGAAAAAGAGAGTATTATAGAATCAATGAAAGTAACTGCTGTTACCTCTGAAAAAGATAAAGCTATGACAGAAAAACCGGACAATTCACCCAAAGAAGAGAACAAGCAAGAGGATAAAAGTATTCAAGGTTTAAAGGATAAGTACAAAAAATCCAGTGCTTCAAGCTCGCAAAAGCCTTCTGCTAAAGAGAAGAAACCAAAAGCTGAAAAAGGAGACAAAAAGAAAAAAAGCAAATGGCCCCTTATTATTATTCTCATCATTATTTTAGGGGGTGGTGCAACGGCCGGATATATTTTTAAAGATGACATCATGGCTTTGATCAACGGCAAAGAAACTACTGATGAAGAGGCAGAAGGAAGCGAAGAAACAGTAGTAGGTCTCAATGAAATTCCTGACTCATTGCAAGAAGCGCATGATGCAGAATCACTGGTTGATACCATGAACACTGCACTTGAAGACAATACAGATGTAGCTATTTCTGAAGAAACTCAAGAAGAAGTCGTCTCCTCTTCCCCCGGCGGAAATTATCACGTGATTGGGAATGCTTTCAAGGATAAAAGTAATGCGCAGGGGTATGTTAGCGCTATGAAAAATAAAGGCTATTCTTCTGCTAAAATTGTCGGGCAATTTGACGGTTTACACATGGTTTCTGTTCAGCAATTTGATTCACGATCACCGGCACAATCTGCTTGTAGTAAAGTGGGCGGAGGCGCATGGGTTTTTAAATATCCAAAATAAATACATCTGAGTCCAACCGTTAGAAATATAATAGCAATCGTAGTCGGGATAGTATTAGGTGGCGCAGTGAATTATCTTTTAATTCTTGCTTCGTCTTCTATCATACCCCCGCCTTCTGGTGTTATTGTAACGGATGGTGAAAGTATTGCAGAAGCCATGGCTAATGGGCAATACAAACCCTATCATTTTATCTTCCCTTTTTTGGCGCATGCTTTGGGAACACTTGTTGGCGCATTCACTGCATCCCGAATCGCTGCCAGCAGAAAACTACTTTTTGCTTTAGTGATTGGTTTGTTCTTTCTGATTTCAGGAATTTTAGCCGCTTATTGGATCCCTGCTCCGGAGTGGTTCATTACCCTGGATCTGGTATTGGCGTATATTCCAATGGCATGGATTGGCGGTAAACTTTTCAGGAAGAAAAAGAAAGCCTGAGTATTAAAAAGTATCTTCCATATATCCTCTTAGGAGTCGCTTTTGTCGTATTGATTTTTATGATGACAGAAATCAACCAACATACACAAAAAGGAATTTCAATCTTACAAGCAAAGATCATCATTAAAGCCGTTGTTTTTCTCATCTTAGGTACGATTGCAATGGCGCTGTTGCTGAAAAAACAATGAAACTTACTATCTTTTGACCTATGAAATTCGTGTTCGCTCTCTTTATTTATTTCACTTTTTATGGTGCTGTTTTTTCTCAAAACTACACTTCTTATCATACCGGTAATACAACTGATATAGATACTACAGGTCAGGGAGGAGTCTGCCTCATGGGGGGAGCTTCTGAAGATGACAATGCCATGGTCTGGTTTCTTGAACGTGCCAATCAGGGAGATGTTTTAGTATTGCGGGCAAGTGGTTCTGATGGCTACAACAATTATATGTATACTTCATTAGGTGTCACTGTAAACTCGGTAGAAACTATTGTATTTAATGATGCAACAGCCGCTAATGAAAGCTACATCCATCAGGCAATTCAAGAAGCAGAAGCCATTTGGTTTGCCGGTGGAGATCAATGGGATTATATCTCTTATTGGAGAAACACGGCTATTGATAGTCTGATCAATGAAGTTTTGCATACCAAAAATACCGTAATTGGTGGAACCTCTGCCGGAATGGCTATTCAAGGCAGATATTATTTCTCTGCTGAAAACGGAACAGTTACCTCAGCAACTGCTCTTTCTAATCCTTATGACAATACAGTGACGGTAGATTCTGCCGCTTTTTTGAAAAATAATTATCTCTCAGATGTGATTACAGATACGCATTATGAAAATCCGGATCGAAAGGGAAGACATGTCACTTTTTTAGCCCAAATAATAACGGATGACGGGATCGTTGGTAAAGGAATTGCCTGTGATGAATATACAGCAGTATGTATTGATGATAGCGGGATGGCAAAAGTATATGGCCAATATCCTACCTATGATGACAATGCTTATTTTATTCAACCTAACTGTGAGTTATCGGCAACCGAAATGCTTCCTGAAAACTGTACAACAGGAAATTCACTCAACTGGAACCGAAATCAAGATGCATTAAGAGTCTATAGAATTCAAGGAACCACAGGTGCAGCTAATTCATTTGATTTAAAAGACTGGACTACTGCAAGTGGTGGTGAATGGCAAAGTTGGTGGGTAGATGCGGGTGTTTTATATGAAGACAATGCTTCCCCCATTAACTGCTCGCTTTCACTGATTGAAGATGAATGGTCAATGATTTCAATTTTCCCAAACCCTGCTTCAGATTTTATTGAAATAGCAGGAATGAGATACGGAGATCGTGTCATTGGGATTTCAGATCTTCAAGGAAAAAGAGTGTCTGATATGGACGATTTTTCTCCCGGAGAAAACCGTATCGATATACAGACATTAGAAAGCGGGATATATATTTTATCCTTACAATCTGCTATCGGAAGTATCAAACAAGTGAAGTTTACAAAATGGTGAATCTCCTTTCTACTTCTATGTGATTTTCATCACTTTTTTTCCTCTTTTTAATACTTACCTTTAAAGAAAACTACCTTTTTATGGCAAAATTTTCAGATATTATAAAGAGTAAATCCCTCGTATTGGTTGATTTTCACGCCACCTGGTGCGGTCCCTGTAAAATGCTTGCGCCTATTCTCAAACAAGTCAAAGCAAACTTAAAAGACAAAGTGAAAATTGTGAAAATAGACATTGATAAACACCAAAATCTGGCTGGTCAACTAAACGTGCGCGGTGTTCCCACAATGATCTTATACAAAAACGGAGAACAAGTCTGGCGACAATCAGGAGTAGTTCAATCGCAAGAGATCGAACGCATCATTCGGGAACAGATCTAATTATTTACCTCTTCCTTTTCCCTGACTGTTTCCCTTACCATTATTTTTATTATTGGCGTCATTACTCTTACCGGCAGATTTATTTTTTGCACTTCCTTTCAATTGGTGAAATGCCGCAGATCCCGGTTTAATTCCCATCTGTTTTGCGATATATCCCCAACCTCTTGACTTATTCACCTGATAATTCTTTGCCACCTCATCAATTGATCGCTTGGCAATAACTGCTATCTCTAAGGCAAGATAAACCTCAGCCGGGGTCATATTGAGTGATAATAAATAGTCAATTTTTTTGACAGACACTTTGTATTCAACTGAAAGCCGGGTTTTAAATGAAGGCAAATCCTTCTTTGCATCAGTATTGACCAAATTCAAATCCGCATCTAATTCATCACTTCCTGTATTAAACGATATTTGTGCCGTAGATGAAAAAGATAACATTGAAAAAAAGGCAATTAAAAATAGATATTTCATAGTTCAAAAGATTACATATTTTATTTATTGAAATGTACGACTTTTTTGAAGCGTTTGCAATGCCTTTTATAAGGAATCCGTAATAAAAGAATTGCCTGCTATTCCTCATTTAAAAAACAAACTACATCTTGGGTTTTGTGAGATCCAAATCAAAAAATACTTTTAGTTCAACATCCATGGCAGTGGCTATGTATTGAAATATGCTCTATGAACATGACTATTGCCGCTCATGGCATGAAAGCGGTGTTGTGGGAAGAGAAGGGTTTTGGATGATAGAAGTGATCAGGTTTTACAAAGGAGACTGGTATTTGTTTGAACCGGGACATAACTATGTTTCCCCGGACGATCAACCGGTAAGACTAAAAGATCACTTAAAGGAAATTGAATTATATGAATCAACCAGATCATCTATTTAAAAAGTTAAAAAAAAATTATATATTGATATCTATTAATTAATACTTTAACACTAAAAAACAATCCATGAAATACATAATTATTATTCTAAGCGGGATCCTTATCTCTCAACCAACAATTTATGCCCAAAATACCTTTCCCGTCACTGGCCCTGTAGGGATATATACGACCGCACCAAGTGCCGGTTTAGATGTTAATAGCCGGATGATCGTTGATTCATCATTATTGGTGAAAGATT
>JBBDID010000056.1:0-73492 GCA_040880585.1 Crocinitomicaceae bacterium
ACATATTTAACTGAATAATAACTTGTTAAATGGTTTTTAAGGATCGACTAATTAAGAGCTTGTCTACTTTTGACAAGCTCTAACAAAAAATCCCTCCACAGTTTCATAACCGTGAAGGGATTTAATTAGCTTTTAAAAAAGAATTATTGAATAATTAATTTCTGCGTGCTTTTTGTTCCGTTTTCAGTAATCACAACCTGATAAATCCCTGCTTCTAAAGCAGAAACATCAAGCGTTGTGTTAGAAGCACCTTCCATTACCACAGCTCCTGTCATAGAGTAGATAGCTACTAAAGCGTTTGGTTGAGCGTTGATAACGACATTGTCCGTTGCAGGGTTAGGGTAGATGTTCATTACTTCACCATTTGATGGTATTCCTGAATAACCTGTTATGGTAATTTCAGCATCTGTTCTGGGGTAGATCTTATTTTCACCAAATGTAAAATGTCTCACTCCTGAAACCGTGTAATAGTTCCCTACAACTGCATTGAAAGTTGCCGGTAATAAATCATCATCAATTTTTACATCTGAAGCTGAACCATCATTTGCTATCCATTCACCAAATCCATTAGTAGCAGAGATGCATTCACCGTCTGTCAATGTCACTAAAACACCTTCCCATTCTTCATCACCCACAGTTGCATTTGTAACGTTAGCCGGCGTTGGCAAAGTGTTTCCTGAATTTAGAATAGTGACATCAGAAACATATCCAATTTCAGTCAATCCATTAAATTCCAACACTTCCCCCGTAACAGTAATGCTATCTCCCAGAGCAACTGTATAACCGTTCTCGTACACAAAAATTCCATTCCATGCACCATCTCCGTCTTGTATAAAAAATCGATCAACGTCTGATCCAATCTGGAAAACTCCGGTCACCACACCTTTGGTTGTTACAACAGAACCATTGTAGGGAGAATTACCTAAAACATCAGTAGTATACTGAATATCATAAATAGACACAATACCTGAACCTGCTCCTGCTATATCATTGATGTCTCTTGGCAATATTTTACGTTCACTAAACGAATAATGACCAATTCCTGTAACCCCATACACCGCACCTAACATGGGATTAAATGAGTACAAGTCATCATCCACAAGAGCTGAATCGGCTGCTGTTCCGGGATTGGTATTAATCGTCCACATTCCAAAACCTGCATTTGTATTGACACATTCTGCATTTTGAGCTTCAATCAAAACTCCTTCCCACTCTTCTTCTGTATTAATTTGTGCAGACGAAACCAAAGTAGGGTTTGGAACTACTGTCGGGGTAGGCTCCAACGTGTGACTCACCACATTGATAATTTGTGTTGCATTAAAAAATTCTTCCACTTGTCCCTGTACCGTAACACTATCATTTCTGGAAGGTGTATTTGCTGCATCTTTGACATACACCCCTGTAAAAGCACCTTCACCGTCTTGTATCCAGTAACCAACACCAGGGTTTACAGCTGTCACTACCCCGGATGTTTCAACATAATTCCCCATTTCCGGAGAGTCAGCGGGTACACTTGTAGTGTATTGAATATCGTAAATTGATGTAGGTGTATACGTTACAGATGCAACCGAGATATCAACTGAATCTACTAGAATTCCCAAAAAATAAGGAGAGCCTGCATAAGTTGGATCGGTATTTCTGAGAGAGAGAATAAATTCTGCACTTGTACAACCTGCAGGAATGGTTACATTTTGAGAAAGCATTACCAAATTCCCCCCTGATTCAGTTGCCATATTAAAATAAGGATTGTAAGTACCATAAGCTGCGTTAGTAGCATCATAATAATTGGTTCTCAAATCTCCCATTGAAGCGGCTACCCACATTTTAATTTCATAAGTTTGACCCGGAGTTACCGTTACAGCTTGTGTTGTAAATCTTTTATGAGTAGTTGTCGTATTAATCAGAGAAGCCATACTACTTCCATAGGTAACCCCTGATGTTTGTTCTACTACATCTGCAGAAGCAATGTTAGTTGTAGCTCCCATCCAATCTGTAGGATCCCCTCCTCCCCATGAAGAAAGGTCGCTTTGAAATACGATTTGACCAAAACTCAATGAGCCGAAAGTCAGTGCTGTTAATAAAGTAAATAAGTTTTTCATAATTTTTGTTTTTTGTTTAAAGTTAAGCGTTTATATATTAAGTACTCTTTAGGATTTTATTAATATATTATCCAGTTCCCATGTACTACCGTCTGATGTTGTACCTTGATACCTAAATGCTACATGTACGTTTGTCCCTAAGTAGGGAGATAAATCAATGTCTCCTGAATTGACAAAAATAAAATTACCCCCTGACCAGTTGGCTGATCCGGTGATATTTGCCCATGTACCTGATGAGGGATCTCCTGATACATAATTTGTCGAAACATATAGTTCCAAAGGCAGACCGGTATATTTGTATGCATTGTCAAATGACAAAGTAGGAGTTGTTAAGCCGGATAAATCAACTGAAGGAGAAATCAACCAACTATCGGTGTCATATTTAGTATTATTCTCATAATTAGAAATCGCAGCGTAGGGGTTAGGCGCCCCACCTGCACTACTGGTTTCCCACTGCGCAACGGTTCCTACCACATTTTGAGTCGTCCATCCTCCTGAGGTGATTTCATCATCATTAAAATCTTTTAACAAAACTAAACCATTGAAGCGTGGATTATTTAAATTGATCTCTGCAAATGAACGAATCAACAATTGAATTTCACCATTAAAATGGTTCACGATACAAACAATTGATCCACTGCCCTGAGCGATTTGCTGATCCGCAAAGCTAGAATAGCCACTTGTTCTTACTACAACTGTGTTTCCGCTCTGATCTTCCAATAAGCGATCTTCAGATATTAGATTTTCTTTATCTGCATAGGTTTCATCTAATTGCCAACTTACAAATTGTACGTTTTCAAGCTGGATTAATTCTGATTCTTTTGCTGATGTAATTTGATCAATTGTTGTTAATTCAGGCATAATACTGTTGTCTACGGATTGCTTCACAATGTTATAATCCACATCCACCGAATCTAACTGTAAAACACCATTATAAGAGTTTAGATAGCAACCTTTTAATGCTATTCGTATAGAATCTCCCTCATATAATCCGCCACCACTCAACATTCTCACATTGATAGCGCCGGTATGATCTTGCATATATACGTTCTTATATATATTGCCATCTGTTTCATCCATGGTGACAATACCATAAACTGACAATTCCGAATCAAAAGAAATGCTACCTTCAGATTGCTGCCATTGTCTCAGACTATCAATCGTAACCGAACCTTCAATGCCGGGGTAAGACAATGGTGGTGTATCATACTCCTTTTTGCAAGAAATAAACACCGCAAATAAGGTAAAAAACAGGATTAAACTTTTCATTTTCTTGTATTCTTATGTTCGTTATCCATTTACTTTGATATCATCAATCTCCCAGGTGCTTCCACTACTTGCAGTACCTGTGTATTTAAAAGCAATAAAAACGGTATTTCCTATGTAACTGTTTAAATCAATCTCTCCTGAATCATGAAATCCCCAACCAAATCCGTCCGGATCCCAACTGACGGCAGATGAAATATCATCCCATGTTCCGGATATTGCAGGATTACCAGTTCCTGTATAATCTGTAGAGATCAATAATTGCAAAGGTAGTCCCGAATAATTGTAATCATTCATAAACGACATTGAAGCCGCTGTTGAAGTAGAAAAATCAATTTCAGGTGAGATGAACCAACTTTCACACAATTCATTTGAAGAGCCATCCCAATTTGTTATCTTAGCAAAGGTGTTGCCACTAAATGTTGATGCTTCCCAGGCAGTTGTTCCTACCACGATAAAATTCACCCAACCTCCACTTGTCAAACTATTATCTTCAAAATCTTTTACAAATAACTGCCCGGCACAACGCTCTCCATTCATATCAATTTCTTCATAAGAGCGGATATATAATTGTAATTCTTGATTGAATCGACTTACTATGCCAACAAAGCTACCCGAACCACCAGCTATGATCTCATCTGCAAAATCAGCAAAACCAGATGTCCTGACCAGGATATTGTCTCCCTCACAGTCTTCCAGGGTTCGATTTTCAGAAGATTGATTCATGGCATCTGCATAAGTCAAACCTAATTCTTGAAAAGAGAATTGAATATTTCTCAACTCTACCAACTGCCCTTCATCATCCACAGTAATTTCAGAAATTTTCTTCACTATTGGTGTTACAGCATTATCAGTAGACTGTCTCACTATATTTATTTTAGGATCTACAGGACCTAATTGAATCACCCCACTGTACTCACTTAACACCACATCCTTTAGGAAAATGCGAATAGAGTCTCCCACCGCAAAATCAGATCCTGCTGTTAAACGAACGTTAATCCCTACTCCCTGATCCTGAACGTAGAGGTTTTTATATATATTTCCCTCTGATTCATCCATACTCACTATTCCATAGACGTTTAGAGAATCTGTTATCGTAATACTGTTGGGAGATACCGATTTTTGCCAGTTACGCAAAGAATCTATGGTGATAATGCCTGAATCATTCAGGACATTTTCAGGCGGGGAATCCAGCTCTTTTTCGCAGGCTGCTGCAAAAACTATTACGATCAATAAATACGCTATTCTTCTCATTTTTGCAAAATTTTAAAACCTTAAAGTGGCCATTACAAAGTAATTTAGTCCGAACATATATGCTATACGAGGTGGGAACTTACTAAGGTTGGTTTTGTCATACCTCAACTGCTCAAATCCCCAGTTCACAAAGTTGGTGTTATTGGTTATATTACTGACGTTTGCGAACAAACTCAGGAAGTAATCACCGATCTTAAAAGATTTTCCTCCCATGATGTTTAAAGTGTACCCATTATCCAAACGCGTTTGATCCAATGCTTCATTCCATTGTGGATCGGAAACGTAAAATCCTTCGATCGCTTCTGCTGTTCTTCGATCCGGGGAAGGATCCAGATAGATGTCCATGAAATAATTAAAATTAGCAGCGGCAAACCAATATCCTTTTCCTGAATATTTCAATCCAACAGAAGCAGCAGATTGTGGCATACCTCCAATTTTATAATTTCTCAGGTAGATTAATTTATCCTCATCAATCAGCTCTGCCGAGTTATCTCTATAGACCGTTGCAGTAGGACGCGAATTGTAAAGGTGCTGTCCCCATGCAAAAACACCGCTTGCACTCAAACCGCCTACTACCTTTCCATCCACACCAAATTCAATTCCCTGATGGAAATAATCCACACCTTCCATTACATAATTTACAAATGAGCGGTATTCATCATGGTAAAAACTTCTGGTCCAAAGCGCATCTTTTCGTTCCATATAGTAATACGTCATTCTCATCTTTAACTTTGGATAACTGAGGATGTAATTGATATCTGCCGAGTAAATGGTTTCATTCACCGGATTATCTACTGTAAAATCTCTGGTTCTGGGCGATATGAAAACAGATCGTGAAGTTGGTGCTTCTGTTAAAAATGCCCCATTGGCTGTTATGAATTGTCTCCCTGACACTTTATAGGTGATCCCTCCCTTTGCTGCGTAATTAAAGAAGTTATAAACTTCCGATTTTCCTTTTGAATTATCAGGGAATCGGCCGTTTTGATACACTCCTTCTCTCCAGAAAAATTGATCAGAAATTTCCACTGCTGCATATAAATCAATTTTATCTAATTTCCATTGTGCCTGCCCAAATGCTGTGGCTTCATGATTGTGTATGTAATAATCCCAACCAAAAATATCTCCTACTCCAACCGTTCTATTTGGGTTCTCTAAATTATTTTGTGCGGCATTCGGGTCGATATAGTCTTGCTCTGCAAATTGGTCAACGTCTACCCAAAAATCACCTCCTAATAAATCGGATATGGTTTTAAAAATATGATTTCTTTGCATTTGATAATATACACCGGCAGTGATTTGCATTTTTTCAATGGTTTTATTCAAGACAGATGCCCCTGAAAAAGACAGTTCATTACTCCATTGATTTTCCATGATATATTTTGATCGCTTACCGACTACTGTATTTCCCACTTCCCCATCAGCATCTTCCAAACTATATAAGTTGTTGTCATTGGCACGATACAACCTCTCCCAGTTGATTTGGGTAAAGTCTGTATTTCCGGACACCCATCTGTCTCGCCAAAGAGCAGCATTGGCAGGATCATTTCTTGATTCATGATAAGAAGGCAGGTAACGGTAATAATCAGGACGAGGGTCTTGTGCATTATACCAGTTTAAACGTTCTCTTCCTCTTTTTCCAAAAGTTGTCAGTACAGAAGTTTTCAAGGTTGTTTTTTCATCTATTTTCCAATCGTGATTTAAAACAATGACGGGAACATGTTCTTTGGCGATATTGGCATTTCTCTTAATACTGTCTCCGCTGGCCAATGTTTGCCATCCCCAATTGGTATTGTGATAATTATTCCCTGTTAAATCATACACTTCCTGAACAAAAATATTTGAACGCCCTCTTCTTCTTGGCGCCCCCATTATTGACAAATTCAACGAGTGATTTTCATTAATTTTTTTCTTGGCGGCAAGGTAATAGCTGAAGGCCTCGTAAAAAGTTCCTTCTACATACCCCTCTTGTGCATAACGTGTCGAAAAAGAAGCAGAAAAAGCCCATCCGTTTTTTTGCATTCCCGTGCCCCATGAGCCCATTAAACGGTGACGATACGCACGGTTAGTGTTGGCATACGAAAAACGAAAACCTTTTCGTATACTGGTGGCCGAAACGTCAATATTGGAATATCCTCCAATCCCACCAAAATGATATGGATTTGCTGTTAGCCAGTTCTTGGTTTCTGCATAACGTGTCAGGTCATTTAGTCCACCCCATTTATAATACTCACTCCATCCGGTGATGGCATCTCCTGTCGGAACTCCGTTAAGAAATATGGTAGTCTTGTCATTGTTATATCCCCTGATTCTGAAACGAGCTGCAAAAAAGTTGAATCCCGCAGCTGAAGCAAACACATCTCTTGACGACTGGAGCAGTCCCGAAATATTTCCCCCACCGTTATTCTCATCAATATCTTCTAATGTTGTGACAAATACCGGAGTATTGTCATTTAATGAGTATTCAAAGGTGTTAATTCTTGTGGTATCCTGAGCGAAAGAAACTCCGCTAATCAGTCCTATCAATGCAAGTAGTGTAAAAAGTTTCAACATATTTTCCATTGTAAGTAGACCCATCTAATTTCTCATTTATGAGCCTTGCAAAGCTACAAATTTAAGGGTAGCAAAAAATTTACGCCAATCAAATTTTACAATCTTATAATAAGTTGTTAACATTCTGCTGATCTGACTTTGGTCTGTCGTTTGATATTAATTCGGTAAATTTGCCTGAATTAAACTAAAATAAGCGCATGAAGTCATTTCAAATTTACCTCTTCATTTTTGTTGGAACTTTTTCCTTTTCTATCGTCTCAAATGCTCAAGACGATAAAAAAGTCATGGTCACCTGTGTGGGTTTCTATAACCTGGAAAATATTTTTGATTATCAGGATGACAGCTTAATCAGAGACGAGGAGTTTCTGCCGGAAGGCGAAAAAGTGTGGGATTCAACTAAATATGCCAATAAGCTACATAATATGTCACGTGTGATCAATGAAATTGGAACAAAATACACGCCACATGGCGCAGCAGTATTAGGTGTCTGTGAAGTAGAAAATAAAGGGGTTCTTGAAGATCTGGTAGCTATGCCTGTACTAAAAGAAAGGGATTACCAAATTGTTCACTTCGATTCTCCTGACAAAAGAGGAATTGATGTCGGTTTGTTGTATCAGGAACGCTATTTCAAGTTAAAAAAGGCAGTGAAATATCCCTTGATATTTGAAGATAATCCCAATTATAAAACAAGAGATCAATTAGTGGTAACCGGTGATATGCTTGGAGAAGATATCACGTTTATTGTTTGTCACTGGCCGTCCAGATGGGGTGGTCAAACCGCTTCAGAACCCAGTAGAATAGCCGCCGCAAAATTGAGCCGACAAATAATCGACTCTCTTATGACGGATGATCCCAATGCCAAAATTATTTTAATGGGAGATTTAAATGATGACCCTGTCAATGTTTCAATGACTGAATACATTCGTGCGAAAGGAAAAAAGAAAAAATTGGAAGAAGGAGATCTATTCAATACGTTTTGGAAACACTATAAAAAGGGAAATGGTACGCTGGCTTATCAGGATGCCTGGAATTTATTTGATCAAATTGTCATTTCACAACCTTTTTTAGAAGATGATCTCTCTTCCTTTGTGTTTCATGAAGCCGTAGTGTTTAAACGTGACTGGATGCTTCAAAAAGAAGGGCGATTTGCCGGTTATCCACTCAGAACCCATGCCGGAGGAAAGTACACCAATGGTTATTCAGATCATTTTCCCACCTATATCATCCTCAAAAAATACATCAACTAAAAGCGGATGAAAGCCTTATTTTACCTCTTTTGCTTTTTACTTGCTGCCTGTGCTTCTCCAAAAATAGCAGATTACGAGAGTAAGGGCATTCAAATAGATAGTACAACAGGTACCGCAGGATTAGATTCCATGATCTCACCCTATCGTCAAGCCATGGAGGCTGAAATGAAAGAAGTTATTGGTACAGCCACGGTTTCGCTTGAAAAAAAAGCACCTGAATCACCTTTGAGCAACTTTGCTGCAGATGCCGTTTATGAAGCAGGATTGAAGTATGGAAATAAAACCAAAGATATCGGTCCGGATGCCATGAAAAAGTCTTTTTGTCTCTTAAATTTTGGAGGATTACGCGCCCCCATCAATAAAGGGGAAATTACAGTTGGAGAAATATTTGAATTCATGCCCTTTGACAATACCCTGGTTTTGGTAAAACTTTCGGGGGATAAGGTAAAGGAGTTGGTTGATTATTTGTACCTGCATTCTCCTCAGCCGGTCTCCAACGCCGAATTTAAATTATCTGAAACATTGAGGGAGGTTAAAATCGGTGGGAAAGACTATACGTATGATGCAGAAGTAGTGGTGATCACCTCAAATTATTTAGCTGAAGGCGGGGATAAAATGGATTTTTTTAAGGATCCGGTTAGAAAATGGGATTCGGGCATACTGCTGCGCGATATTTTTATCGATTACATTCGCTCTGCAGGAACTTTGGGTGAATATAAACCGGACGGCCGCATCATCTTAAATGCACAATAGTATGGATAGAAGAGTATTTATTACCAAAATTGCTACGGGAGGAGTTGTTTTGGCTGCTTTACCTTCAATCGCTGCGGGAAATAAAGAAAATAAACTCACTATACTTCACACCAATGACACCCATTCTCATATCGACCCTTTTCCGGCTGACCACAAACGCCATGCGAATCAGGGAGGCGTAAACCGCAGAAAAGCAGTAATCGATCAAATTCGGAAAGAAGAAGATCAGGTTCTCTTGCTGGATGCCGGAGACATCTTTCAGGGCACCCCCTACTTTAATATGCATGGTGGTGAATTGGAATTTAAGGTAATGTCTGCCATGCAATATGATGCCGCCACTATGGGGAATCATGATTTTGATGCCGGATTAGAAGGGTTTCATAAAGTATTACCGCACGCTAACTTCCCTTTTCTTTGTACAAATTACGACTTTAAAGACACCCTTCTCAAAGACAAAACACAAGCCTATAAGGTATTTAAAAAAGGAAAATTGAAGATCGGGGTATTTGGTGTTGGTGTGGAATTAAATGGATTGGTTTCAAAAGAATTGTATCAGGATACGGTTTATTTAGATCCGGTAGAGCGTGCAAACCACCATGCCAGATTGCTAAAACAAGATGAAAAATGCGATTTGGTAATTTGTCTTTCGCACTTGGGGTATACACCGCGAATGAACAAGATGTGCGATAAAGTGCTTGCTGAAGAAACAAGCAATATTGATTTGATCATTGGCGGACACTCCCACACCTTCATGAAAAAGCCCGAAATGTGTAAAAACAAGGACGGAAAATCAGTTTTAATCAATCAGGTGGGATGGGCCGGCTTGATTCTAGGACGCATTGATTTTTACTTTGACACGAAAGGAAATCCTGAGGTTTGGGCTTCTAACGTGTTGAGTACCCAATATGAAATCGTTTAGTAGCAGCAAAATTTTATTGGAGAATAAAAATCTCACTTGTTCTTTCAAATGGTATAATAATTGTGTGATATTTTCGTAAAATTAATCTAAATTGAAATCATGAAACTAGTTTTTATTTATTTGGGGTTAATAGTGGTATTGATGTCTTGCCATAAAAAGTATGAAGAAAAAGCAGGAACGTTTGCAGGAATGCAGGTAAATTTTGAAGGTTCCTTTGACCAGGTGGATACAATTTCTTATAGTTTCTTTCCTACCAAGTTTGTTCTGGATTACAACAAAAGTAGTAAGTCGTATATGGTTACCGGGGGAAACGGTACTATACCCGACATCTCATTTGATAGAAAAGATTTTAAAGAGAATGAAGTATCAGTTGCGGGAATCGGTTCATCATTTAAAGCCTGGAAAGTTACTTTGGATAACGACACACTTGAAGTATTCTACGAAGAATTGGATTTAGACGATTACAAAGTGTATTCCTTTGAGGGATTCAGAGAGTAATTTTATGACGAAAAGATAAAATAACCAAAACTGGTTCTGTAGGATGTTAAACCCACCGTTAGGTCATTTTAAGGTTGGATAGCAGTAGAAAATCTGCAATCCATTTATCAATAATGATTTCCAAGGACGACAATATAGACCACATTCATTTTTCTCTGTTTCAGCTAATCAATTACTGAGTTATTCTCTTTCTATCGGCATGGATTTCGCCCTTTTTTAATCTACTATTAAAAAATCATTTGTTCCTTTTTTCAATTGATTTCTTACCCATCAAAATTTGTATCTTTCCAGACAAATTAGTTAGTTGAACGAAGAACGAAAAATATATACACTCAGTCAGCTGTCAACCTCGCTGGAGAATTTTATGATGAAGCACTTTGGCAGCCAGACATTTTGGGTCACAGCTGAAATTGCCAAAGTAAATCAAAAAGGAGGTCACCGTTATTTAGAATTGGTAGATAGTGAAAACGGTATTACATCTGCCCTAATTGCAGCAAGCATCTGGCGACGAAACTATCAAAACATCTATGAAAGAGTCGGACAAGACTTGAATGATATTGTAAAAACAGGCAACAAAGCGCTTTTTCAAATCAAAATAGAGTACCACAAAATATATGGTTTAAAACTTAACGTTCTGGATATCGATCCCACCTACTCTTATGGTGAGATTGAGCGAAAAAAACAAGAAACCATAAAGCGTCTAAAAGATCAGGGATTATTTGATTTACAAAAGCAATTAGAGCTTCCTATTATTGCCAAGCGAATTGCTTTAGTAGGTTCACCGGGAACATCAGGATATAGAGATTTCACCAATGAATTGTTGCACAACAATGTGTATCGCAATTTTGTCCTCAAAGAATTTGCGGCAAGTGTGCAGGGAGATCGGTCGGTGCAGGAGATCATAAAAGCAATTGAAACAGCCCGTTTGTATGATGTGGATGCCATTGTACTGATCAGAGGAGGAGGAAGCAAGATGGATTTGAATGTATTTAATGATTATGATATTGCCAAAACGATCTGTGAAACTCAAATTCCTGTAATCACCGGAATTGGGCATGAAAGTGATGAGGTTGTTGCCGATTTGGTAGGGAAACAAAGGTGTATTACGCCTACAGCAGCCGCTAAATATTTTTACATCCGTATCGGTAATTTTTCGGCAGAATTGCGCAATGCTTTTGATGCAATTAAACAACAATCACTAGGATTATTGGGGGCTGCAAAAGATGAGTTCTATCATCAAAATCGGTATCTGGCGCATTTTAGCCAGCAACTTTTGCTAGAGCATCAACACGAACTGAGAACAGCCTCACACAACTTACAATTGGGATTTTTGAATCTGATCCACTCTGAAAAATCAGAATTGTCCCTTTCTCTTAAACAACTTTCTTCCCGGGCTATTCATCAACTTCAGCTCATAAAAGAGGCGGATTTACCGGCAAGGCTTGAACGGATTCAGATGATGAGTAAAAATCTTATCGATCAAAAAAAACTGGAAGTAAAGGGACTGGAAGAGCTTTTACGCATGCTGGATCCTCAGCGATTACTGGAAAATGGGTATACCATATCCACCATAAACGATATGGATCTTAATCTGGTTACCGAAAATCTTGTGGGAAAAGAAATGAAAACGTTATCTTCAACTTCTCTGATAAGCAGTAAAATTACAAAAACCGAAAACCGAAAATGAAAATCGACAAGGATTTAAAATATGAAGACGCACTGAAACAATTAGAAGAAATTGTAAACCTGCTGGAGCGTAAAGAAATTAAGATCGATCAGTTGGCCGATAAAGTGAAAGAGGCAAAAGCTTTGGTGGATTATTGTCGTGAAAAATTAGAAAAAACCGAAGAGGAAATCAGTAAGATTATTGAACCCTTAAAAGGAAATGATGTTCCTGATTTTGAATAACTCATTATATAAGATCAAACTCTGACAGGATTTTGAATCCTGTCAGAGTTTGTGAGAGTTTGAGTATTCTTTTTAATCAATCCTCAATTAATTCTATTTCATTTCCTCATCCTTACTATTTAACCAGGAAGACAACATCCAATGGTCTTTTTCCATTTTTTTAATGAAGCCGTTACATAAATCAACGGTTCCGACATCTCCGTTCTTTGCTGCCTGATCTGTTGTTTCAACCAAAATAGAGAGCAGAATTTCAAAATCATTGAGGATTTCTCCGACCATATACTCACCACTCAAATCGGTAGATGCTTCTTTAATCTCTGTGAGTTCAAGGTATTCTTTCATTGTGCTGACAGGCGTTTTCCCAAACACTCTGATTCTTTCTGCCACGATATCAATGTTCTCAAAAGCCCTTCTGTACATGTCTTCAAAATGCCCATGCAATTCAAAGAAATCTCTCCCCTTTACATTCCAGTGAAAATTTTGAAGCTTGTGAAAGTGCGTTTGGTAATTCGCTAATAATTCATTGAGATTTAAAATAATCTCCGTAGCCTCCAAGTTTGTAAATCCGAGTTTTTTATAAGGTGTTTCTTTGTTTAACATTTCCATTTTTTTCTGTCTGTTTTTAATGATTAATAACTTACTGTTGGGTTTTATAGAAATTCAATCATCCTTTTATTTGGATTATGTTCTATACAACATAATATAAGATCTATCTATTCATTTTCCAAAGAAATGACTGTAAAATTTGTTAAAAACTAAGAATGGGTCAAGGGTTAGTTTGCCTGGTTCTCCAAAGGAAGATCTTCTTCGCCCAAGAGATTAATGAGTAAGTCCAGGCCTTTTTCAATATCCTGAATATCTTGTTTTGGTAAAGTACTTAACTTATGGCTCAATCGTTGTTGAAACAATTCGGGGGCATTTTCGATCTGTTTTAGTCCCATAGCCGTCAAACTTAACCATGTTGAGCGCTTATCGCCTTTTGCAGGAATTTTCACCAAATACCCTTTCTCTTCCAGACGTCCAACTATACCTGTTACCGTACTGGAATTTAATTGTAAAAACTTACGCAACTGCAATTGAGAGCACTGATATTTTTCACAGTTACTGATATAAATTAGAGATAAGAGTTGTGGAATGCTAAGGCCACTGATTTTTTGGATGCGTTTTGAATCCAGATTGATTGCCCGTGCAATTTTTCGGACAGCAATTAAAATGTCTGTGTAATCCACCGCTGTTTATAGATATATGTTTTATGCGACACAATATAGAAAAACATCTGCATAATTGGTAAAAGTTAGCTGATAAACGTACTTCTACTACTCTGTCTTTACAAATTTAAACGAAGATCGCAACCCTTCCTTTGAATTGATTTGAAGAATAAACACTCCCTTTTTTAAGGATTTTACATCCAGGATGTAACTACCATCTTGAGAAGTTATATTTTTTGCAAGCACCACTTTCCCTGAAAGATCTATAATACTCAACTCAGCTACATCTTCCTTTAATCCGCTAAAAATAAGTTGCTGATCAAACGCCCGGTAAAAAAAAGTCAGTTCTGTATGGATAGATTCACCTACCTGCGCCTCTTCAGGCTCTCCAATATAAATGTAATAATGTATCCAAATGGAGTCTTCAGGAAAATCAACAGGAAACACTTTAAAACTAATGACGCTATTGGCAGCAAACGATTGATGATCTACGCCAATAATCAGTTTATTTGAAAATTCAGGAGGATTCAATAAGGTAAAATCCGCACTATCTTCAAGATGAGGATTTGTATAGCTGCTGTCCGGATCAGAGAAATTGGGAATCCATTGGCTGGGCCAGGATGTAGATATTGCAGGAATCCAGCGCATCTGCAAATCCTGCCCGGAATAGTTAAACATCTCAATGTAATCGTGAACCACCCCATAATTAGTTGTTTTAACAATATTAATGACCGTATCTTCCACTCCCCATGTGCTTGTTGTGACCTGGGCTTTAGAAATGGTGGGCAATAGTAATAGAATCAACAAAAACTTTCTCATACTTTCAATTGATCAAAGCTACGGTGGCTTCAATTGCAGCTTTTACATTATTTCGGATTTCCAAAATGGTAGCATCCATCATATAGCAAGGAGCTGTAACGATTAAATTTTCCTGATCTACCAAGACTTCTCGTACTGTTTTCATTTCAGTGACTGCTCCTACACTTTCAATTCCGGCATGAAATCCGGGAATGTCATAAGGAGAATCTTCCTGATCAGATCCCAGGGTCATAGTGGGTCGAATAGAGCTTCCTTCCAATGCTTTTGCCACCACAACGGGACTTACACATAGGGCACAAACCGGTTTTCCTACATTTATCATATTAACGATCAACAACTTTACCTCCGGCATGATCTCTCCCTCAGGACCTGAAAAAGCCCATTTTGTGAAATTTTTTGCCGAACCAAAACCTCCGGGAATGATCAGGGCGTCTATCTGAGATGGAGTGATCTCATTAATCTCTTTTACATCTCCCCTAGCAATACGCGCCGCTTCCACCATCATATTTCTCTTCTCATTCATTTCTTCACCGTTCAGATGATTGATTACATGATGTTGTTCTTTATCAATTGAAATGCACTGGTAGTCATGTCCCAATTCTTCAATCGCTAACATAGCCATTGTTGCTTCTTGAATTTCTGCTCCGTCATAAACACCACATCCTGAAAGTAAAATACCAAACTTCATAAGTATACTGTTCTTTAATTCTTCGCTTAAAATTAAGTAAATTTGAATGAAAATGAAGAAAAATCAATACAATTCGGTAGTGTTTTATGATGAGAGTTGCGGATTTTGCAGTGCTTCGGTACAATTCATTTTAGAAAAACGCAAAAGCACCTTTTATTTTTGCCCGCTTCAGTCAGATCTTGCTAAGGAATTGTTAGCCCCTTACGGAATTGAAATCCAATTAAAAACCATTTATTACCTCAAGGACGGTAAAGTGTACGATCGTTCTTCAGCAGTATTACGAATTACAAGGGGATTAAAGGGAGGCTACCCATTACTATATGGTTTTTATATTATTCCGAAATTTATAAGAGATGCCGTTTATGATACAATTGCCAAACGGCGACACAAAATTAAGACGAGCAGGTGTTTACTTCCGTCACCAAAAGAAAAATCTTTTTTTATTGGGATTACAACTTAGGGCAGCTACCACAGTGCTTTCCTTTGCGCTTGTATTTTTTACAGCACTTTTTTTTCTTGCTGCAACATCCTGCTAAATCAATTTCATGAAAAGCGGGATCAAAAGATCGAATATCAAATGGCTGATTCACCCGGCAAATTTCTTATTTAAACTCATTCTAAACAATACCGCAAAAGTGGTATTTTTAAAAAAAAATATCTGAAAAAAAATGATGGAAATATATAATGCCCGAATGCATAACAGACTAGAAATAAAAACCATCTCCGGCGATCCTTTTCCCCTTTTCCGTCTGAGACGGATGTAGGATTGAACGTCCCTGACTAGAGTTGACCGTTTTTAAACATTAATTTCATTGTCCGGTGAAAATTAAAAAAACTAGAAATGATACCCATCCCCGGCGATCCTTTTCCCCTTTCCGCCAGCTGGCGGATGGGATCGCTTGACAGTGCTAAGGTAAAGCCATTTCACATCCTTTATGGAGGGGAAATGAAATGGCGGAAATGGGAGTCATTATTTCCCCGGGCATCAATGAAAAAGAAACATTTTTGGACTCAGCTGTACATTTCCTCTACCTGCAACTGAATTTTTTCATCTGTCAGGTAATCGTCATACTTCATTAGCTTATCTAAATTACCATTGGGTGTGAACTCAATAATGCGATTAGCCACCGTTTGGACAAACTCATGGTCATGCGAGGTAAATAACACAGTTCCCGGAAAATTTATGAGTGCGTTATTAAATGCAGTAATCGATTCCAGGTCCAGGTGATTGGTGGGTTCATCCAAAATCAACAAGTTTCCTTTTCCAAACATCATTCTAGAAATCATACACCTCACTTTTTCACCTCCTGACAGCACAGTTGAACTTTTCAAGGCCTCTTCTCCCGAAAATAACATTTTACCCAAAAATCCTCTTAAATACACCTCATCTCGTTCTTCGTCTGTAGTCGCGTATTGTCTGAGCCAATCGATCAGATTCATCTTTTTTTCGAAATATTCGGCATTATCAGAAGGCAAGTAAGTGGTTTTGATGGTTGTTCCGTAATGAAAAGACCCTTCATCCGGCTGTGCCTCACCTACCAGGATATCAAAGAAAGCAGTAATGGCAAGGCTATTTTTAGATATAAAAGCAATTTTATCGCCTTTAGACACATTGATGTTTAAATCCTTGAACAGCACTTCCCCATCCAAAGATTTTGACATGGCTTCCACATGTAAAATTTGGTCACCAGCCTCCCGTTCTTGTTCAAAAATAATTCCGGGGTATTTTCTACTGGAAGGTTTGATATCTTCCAACTGTAATTTGTCAAGCAGTTTTCTTCTACTTGTCGCCTGTTTAGATTTAGAAGCATTTGCTGAAAATCTGGAGATAAATTCTTGCAGTTCTTTCCGCTTATCATCCATTTTTTTGTTCTTATCAGACATTTGCCTGGAGACCAATTGAGAAGATTTGTACCAAAAAGTATAGTTTCCGGTATATACATTAATTTTCCCAAAGTCGATATCGCAGATATGCGTACAAACGGTATCTAAGAAGTGACGGTCATGCGAAACCACAATCACCGTATTTTTAAAATCGAGTAAAAAATCTTCTAGCCAGGAAATGGTTTTTATGTCTAAATCGTTGGTTGGCTCATCCAGAATCAATATATCCGGATTACCAAAAAGTGCCTGCGCAAGGAGTACACGTACTTTAAGGTCGGATGATATCTCCCCCATTTCTGTATAATGTTTCTCTTCACCGATTCCAAGATTACTGAGTAATGTCGCGGCATCTGTTTCTGCATTCCACCCATCCATTTCAGCAAATTGAGCTTCTAACTCTGCTGTTTTCATTCCGTCTGCCTCAGAAAAATCAGCTTTTGCATACAAAGCTTCTTTTTCAGCCATGATCTTCCACAATTCAGTATGTCCCATCATTACAGTGTTCAGAACATTATAGGCATCAAACTCATTGTGATTTTGTTTTAGAACCGCCATACGTTTTCCCGGTTCAATCGAGACGATCCCTTTGTTAGCATCCTGGTCACCGGTCAATACTTTCAAAAAAGTAGACTTACCTGCACCATTGGCGCCTATAACACCATAGCAGTTTCCATTCACAAATTTCAGGTTGACATCTTCAAATAAAACCCGTTTTCCGAACTGTAGTGTTAAATTACTAATTTGAATCATATTTTCTGCTCATTTAGTGTAGACACGTATTAGCTGTGTTTATCGATAAAATCGCAAATTTACAATCTTCAGGATGATAAAAACATCTTTTATTTGAAAAATAATTTTGATTTATAGAAAATGCATATATATTTGCACGGTAATTAATATTTAAGTTAAGTAAAACCAAGTTATGAAATTAAGAAGTTTATTAGTTGGAGCAGTTGCAGGATTACTCTTGACTGCTTGTGGAGGAGGAGCATCTCCAGAAGATACAACAAAAAAGTTTGCTCAAGCGTTAGCTGACGGTGAATGTGAAAAAGCGTTAGAAATGGCTGTTGACAATGCAAAAGAGACAGTTCAGGGAACTATTGACGCCGGATGTGAAAGTTATGACACTGAAATCTCAAGCGTTGAGTGCGAGACTGAAGGTGAAACTGCTACTTGTACTTGTAAAGAAACAAGAACAGGTATGGATATGACTTTCAACTACGACTTGAAACAAGTTGATGGTGCATGGAAAGTTGCCAGCTACAAGAAAGACATGGGAATGGACATGGACTTCGGTGGTGAAGAAGGTGGAGAAGAATAAGTCACTCCTACCATTAAAAATTTAAAAAAACCCGCTACTTTTGTAGCGGGTTTTTTATTGTATACTGAAAAATGAACAATTACTTACTACTGCTACTTACATCTTGTATTTTAGCATTGACTGCCTGTCAGTCAGAAAATGAAACTAAAGTTGAGACTACGGAATACGTCCATATTCCACCCTCTTTACCGGAAAATATCTATGAGAAATTAGAGCCGGGAGATTGTATTATCCGAAAAGGGAATGGTCCTTTATCCTATCATTTGATGAACAGTACCAAAGAGGATTATTCTCACGGGGGGATTATCATTCAGGAAGCAGGAAAGTGGAAAGTCATCCATACCATTGGTGGTTCATCCAGTTCAGATGAAATAGATGGAATTCAAGTAATCGACCTGAGAGAATTTGTCGCCCATGCCGCCGATTCAATGTTGTATATCTGCCGTCCTATTTTTAAAGATTCGGCCGGACATCAAGTAGCAGAGCAAGCACGATTTTATTTAGATGAACAAATCCCTTTTGATCACGGATTTAGTATGTTCTCTGAAGATAAATGGTACTGCACTGAGTTACTGTACTACATATTCAAAGATGTAAACGGTAAGAATGTTTTTGACATCAAAAAGAAACATAAATCCTATATGTTGATGTTCTCTACTTTCTTCAAAGAAGAATATTTTAAACCTCTCTTTCACTTAAAACCCAATAAAGAAGATTGGTATGTTTTAAAAGAGTAGTTGCTTGCTCGGGCTCGTGTTGGCTGCTTTGTATTTCTTTTTGTTAACCACATAACTTTTTAGGATAATTTCTATATGTTCTATGTGCCTATGTGGTTCTGTTTTTATTTACCACATAGAATCATAATTCACATAGGTTGTCTTGCCCTAAAAGTAGGTTTACACTAAAAGGTATCAAAATGGACAAAAAAAGTAAATTTATTTCAGGATTAAGAAGTAGTAAAATTACGTGCGGAAGTCAAGAAGAAGATTGGTATGTTTTAAAAGAGTAGTTGCTTGCTGATGCTTTGGTTTCCCTGAAGTCCTCCGGTATGTAAAGCGACAATGCAGCTTCCCGGTTTAAAATAATCACTTTGGATCAATTGGTGAAGGGCATAAAACATTTTTGCAGAGTAGACATAATCCAGAGGCAGTTTGTATTCCTGAAAAAATTCATTCATAAAATTGATCAACTCTTTTGTTTGCTTCGCATATCCGCCAAAATGAAATTCATCTAACAGTTGAAAGCGATTCATGGCATCAGTTACTTCAGACTGAAGCAAACCTCCCAACATTAAAAGCTGTTTTATTTCATCTTTCAAAAAGCTGCCGTTTTTCAATGCAGAAACTCCAATAATTTCCGTTTCCTGACTCCCGTAAAGCAATCCTGAAGCAGTAGTTCCTGTTCCGCAAGCAGTGATTAAATGAGAATGATCTACTTCTATTTCTCTGGTGATTTCTACGCAGCCCATCATCCCCAAAAAATTAGCACCGCCTTCGGGCACAATCCACAGATGCCCGTGTCTTCTTCGCAGTTCTTCCTGATAATACTTTTCAGATCGCAAAGCATATTCTTCTCTGGCGGTAAACACCAACTGCATTCCGTCTTCTGCTGCCTGCCTGAGTGTATCATTAGTTGATGCATCTAATTCATCTCCCCTGATGATCCCAATGGTTGAGATACCCAATTCTTTACCGGCCCTTGCAGTAGCTGCTATATGGTTTGAGTAAGCCCCTCCGAATGTAAGTAAATGCTCATAGCCCCCTACTTTGAACTGCTCAATGTTCAACTTCAGCTTACGCCATTTATTTCCTGAAATGACAGGATGGATCAAATCATCTCTCTTTACATAAACAGCAACGCCTTTTTCTTTAAACAAATCGGAATTTAGGGACTGTATGGGAGACGGTAAATTCAACTTCCGTGCGGGGTATACATGGTCACGCCATGCTTTTGGTATTGATCCAACATCACTTCAAAAAAACCTTTGGCATCTACCACCAATGTTTCTGCTTCTCCTATCTGCTCTCTTTTCATAACCTTCTGTTCAATAAACATTGGAATTAACTCATCACACTTTCTTTTCTTAGACCATGTAGGATCATGCACTTTTGTTTTTACAGTGTGAGCAACCCCTTTCTCGTCCACTACCTTGCATTCAAATATATCGGGATGATAGACGGGGAATTTGAAATCAACTGCATCTTCTAGCGTGTGTAAATTGGTTCCCGCCATAGAAAGCGTAACGCCAACATATAAAATTTTTCCTCTCGCCTCAGAAATCCGGTAAAAGGGACTATCTTGATTATAAGGGGTCAATTGATTGAAGTGATCTTTTACAAAATAGTCGGCATTTTTCCCCCAGGCCGATACGGGTTCTGTAGGGTGCAAACTACGAGAGGTATCCGGCAATTTTCGGAAATACTCTGTGATTTTACCGGTTTTTGACGGAGAATGAAGCACATCAAAATGTGACATTTGTTGAATATAATCGAGTTGATACACCGGATTAGGAGAGGTTGGCATCAGGATAGTTCCTTCTTCACCCAACTGTTGTTTCAATGCATCTACAAAGGTTTTAGCTCCTTTCTCAAGGTAACCAATTCTACTTAAACTTGAATGCACCAGCACGGTATCTCCTTTTTCAATCCCTATACGCTGCAAATCTGCTATTATATCAGCTGTAGAAATGCCTTTTAAATTTTTCTTTTGCTCAGCCAATACAGCATTCCGCTTTCGTTTTTTCCTTCTTCGGTTCCAATCCAATAAAAATTGGGGCGTGCTTTTTCTCAACACATCTTTCCAACTCATTTCCCCACAAATTTATAGGTGATCGTTCCATTTTGGCTAGCAGATGCAGAATTACTGAAATTAAACCTTGATCGCTTAGCATACTCCAGTGCTTTATTCACCATGCATTCTGTTGCAGACGAAGAAAGGGAAGCATTGAAGGAGGCGCTTTTTACATCTCCGGCTTTATCTACTTTTATATCTAAAACAACGGTGCCTGAAGAATTGCAAGTATATCCCGGTTTGGGAAGCGCATGGGCTTTTCTTTTATCCAGATAATAAGATACGAGTACTTCGCCGGCAAAAGCATTTGATCCATTTGTTTTTATTGTCGTTTTATCGATCTGATTTTTTTGCTCGTTTTTATCTTCTGTTTCTATATCTGTTCCTGTTTTCGGGGGAGCTTCTCCATCATGTGTAGCCGCCCATTCTTCAAAATATTTTTGTTCCAGTTCTTTTGCCTCACTCTCTACCATCTCATCCAATTCTTGACTGGAATAATCTTCATAGGACTTTTCACGCTTGTCTGCGGCATCTGCTGACAAATTATGAATCTCTTCTGAGGATAGATTATTATTGAGTTCCATCTGCTTGAGTATTTCAGGATCAATTGTCACATCATCCAACGGCACCGATAACTCCACTTCCGGATTTGGAAATTTAAACGGTTGGTCGACGGTAGTAAAATTGGCGTAAAAAAAGAAAGCAATATGCACCAGGGCAGTACCCAGTATCGCAAATTTATATTTCTCTATGTAATCTAAAAATTGATCCATTATTCTTCTCGCCGAATAAACTCCAGTCGTTTCAGGTCAAAATAAAATAACTCTCCCCCCTCTTCTACTTTTACGACTAAGTGGTCGATTGGTTCAATATTAATGTACTGATAATTCAGTAAAGTGTCTCCATTTCGGTGAAGCAGTCCGTATTTCCCCAATTGTTTACAAATTAAAATCGAATCATTGATATAACGCATCTCTTCCTGATAAGGCGATATAATAAAGTCTCCTTTTTCATCAATTAATCCGTAAAAGGGATCCCTTTTAACAATTGCCGTATTTTGGTAAAAAGAAAAAGCATAAGAAAACTGGAAATCCAACACTTTTGCTCCTTTTAGATTTACATACCCCCACTGTCCCTCTTTTTTTACAGCAATTTTATCCGAGAAACTGCCTACATCTTCGTACTCTCGTTTGAACAGTTTTTTTCCGGTGGTGTCCATTAAATTAAAGCCGTTTTCAAATTGAATTTTTGCATAACCGTTTTTAAACAAAGCAAGTTGTCTATACTCCGGATAAGTTTTAACCCATTCATTCAATAAAAATTGTCCATCTTCAAGGACATAATTAAATTTTCCCTCTTTTTCAAGAAGAGCTTTTCCGTTGACCAAGGCACCAATATAATCATATTCAAAAGGGATGATCGTATCGCCTGACATATTCATCACCCCACGGTGATCATTCAGTTGAACGATATACATACTGTCCCAAAAAGGATATAAAACTTCATATTTAAAAGCCATTATTGAAGTGCCGTAGGCATCAATTAATCCGTAGTAATCATTTTTACTCACAATTGCTCGCATATTATCAAAGTCATAGGCTTCTGTATATTGGGGTTTCAATCGGATTTTCCCCTTCTCATCAAAATAACCATACAAACTATCCTTTAAAAAATAAGCCAGTCCATCACTGAGGTTACCCAAATCTTCATAGTTGGGATCTACGACAAAATCGCCGTTTCTATCGATCATTCCCAAAAGTCCGCCAACATCAATTACAGCACGTCCTTCCTGAAAAGGCAAAGCATCATCAAATTTTGTAGCGATTACTACCTCACCCAATTTGTTTAAATAACCATATTGTCCACCACTTTTCACCACAGCCAGTCCTTCTTCAAACGCTTCTACGGCCTCAAATTTTGCATCCACAAGCACTTCTCCTGTGCGATCTATGAATCCCCATTTCCCATTTGCTTTGAAAGGATAAAAAACCTTATCCGCCCTACTATATTCTTTTTGCAACTTGGCTTGATATGGATAATCGGGATATTCGTTTTTGAACGCTTTAATTTTTTCAGCAGAATATCCCTTTTGTAGCTTAGCATTATACAAATGCTTCCAGGCCTTGTCAATATTGCGATTAGCGGGGTATTCAATAATAAAACTCCTAAACGCTTCTACACTACCTGTTTCTGTAGCGATCTCATAAATCCTGTCTTCTGCTTTTTCTCTGAAAGGACTATTGGGATAATTCTTGACAAAGTTGATGTAGTCAATGAAATTGTTTTTATAGGTATTTTCAACATACAGCATTTCTTGATATTTATCCTCCGCTTTCTCCGTAAAAACAGATGTCGGATATTTTTCCAAAAATGCTTTATAATCTTTTGCCCCTCCTAAATCCACTGCATTTTCAAAAGCTACTTTATCCCGGTAATAAATGGCAGAATCCGAAAGGTCAGACCATGGTGTTTTGTCTATGAAATCCTGAAAAGCATATTCTGAATTCACGAATTTAGCACGTTCAAAATACAATTTACTGATCTTATCCCGTTGTTTTATGATGGACAAACTATCTATCCCATACTTTGAATCATACTTGAGTTTCTGTTTTTCTTTTAGCGCTTCATAATTTTCAGCTGCGTATCGAATTTTACTCAGTGCTGAATCTAAGTTTGAAAAGGGATTGTCATTCCGGGCATAAATAATGCTCAAGCCGTATGAAGCCGGCACGGCGTGTTTTTTTAATGATTTTTCAAATAAGCGCTTAGCTTCAAAGTAATTATACACTTCAAGGGCATCAAAAGCCCTGGACAGCTTTCCGGCAGTTGTTGAAAAACTACAGAGCAACACGAGTATTAAAAACAATTGTTTCATCTTCTTTAATCGCAACAAATTTACTGTTTTCGTGCGTTTATATGGTTGCTATTTTGGCTTCGTTTACTTATTTATATTATAATTCGGCAGAATAATGTAGCTCAATTAAGGTATACTTGTAAATTTGCACGCTTACTCTTATCACGTGAATGGTAAAAATTGCTGACCGAATATTATTTTATATTATTTTAAAACCACTTTCGTACTTTCCGCTGGGGATCTTGTATTTCTTTTCAGGAATTGTTGGTTTTTTGACGTACTATGTGGTCAGGTATCGCCGTGCCGTTGTTCGCGCAAACCTTATTAACGCTTTCCCTAACAAATCTGAAGCCGAATTAACACAAATCGAAAAAAAGTTTTATAAACGATTTATTGATTTCATTTTTGAGAGTATTAAAGCGGTCAGTATTTCAGATAAAACACTCATCAAGCGAACAAAAATTAAAAATCCCGAATTCATTGAAGCACTTTTTGAAGAGGGGAAAAATGTAATTGTAACTTGTGGACATATTAATAATTGGGAATTTTACGCCTTGAGTTTACCCAAACAAGTGCCTTTCAAAACTTATTCTGTATATCAACCCTTGAAAAACACTTTTTACGATAGAATTTTATATAATTCCCGTTCACGAAACGGCATGCGTTTGATCGAAACAAAACAGCTGATTCCGTTTTTCAAAGAAGATACCTATGAAAAAAGAATGGTTATTATTGTCAACGACCAATCGCCCAGCAATAAGGAAATGGCACATTGGAATACCTTTTTAAATCAAACAACCGGGTGGAATACAGGACCGGAGAAATTGGCGAAAAAATTTGATTACACGGTTATTTTTGGCCATGCTGAACGAATCAAACGCGGATACTATGAAGTGGAGTTTCGTCTGATAACAGATGACCCAAAATCTACCTCAGAAGGAGCGATCACGGATGCTTATTCCGGTATTCTTGAAGAATTGATCCGGGATAAGCCCGAGTCCTGGTTGTGGTCACACAAACGTTGGAAGCATCAGCCCCCAACCGCTAAATAATTTGTAATTTCACTCCTATGACTGCAATTCCTTTAGCAGAGCGGATGCGTCCTCAAACGATAGATGAATATATCGGACAGGAGCATATTTTGGGAGAAAACTCCGGATTGCGAAAAGCAATTTCATCCGGAAATATACCCTCTATGATTTTTTGGGGGCCTCCGGGTGTAGGTAAAACGACACTGGCACAGATCATAGCCAATACGGTAGATCGCCCATTCCATTCGCTGAGCGCCATCAATTCCGGTGTGAAAGACATCCGTGAGATTATCAGTAAAGTAAGCTCACAGGGGCTCTTTGGGAATGATAATGCCATTTTATTTATTGATGAGATTCACCGTTTCAGTAAATCACAACAAGATTCCTTATTAGGAGCCGTAGAAAAAGGGGTCATTACATTGATTGGCGCCACAACAGAGAATCCTTCATTTGAAGTGATCTCCGCTTTACTTTCACGTTCACAAGTCTACGTTTTAAAGCCCCATACAAAAGAGGAACTGTTACGACTTATGAAACGTGCCATTGAAGAAGATAGCATCCTTAAGCAACATCAAATTGAACTGAAAGAGACAAATGCCCTACTTAAAATTTCTGGTGGAGATGCCCGAAAATTGTTAAATGGATTAGAAATGGTTGTTTCGCAGATAGAAGGTGAAACGATAGAGATCACGGATAAAACAGTCACCCATATCCTTCAGCAGAACATTGCCCAATACGATAAAGACGGCGAACAGCATTACGATATCATTTCGGCTTTTATCAAATCCATTCGGGGAAGTGATCCTAATGCAGCTGTATACTGGCTTGCCAGAATGATTGAAGGAGGTGAAGATCCAAAATTCATTGCCCGAAGATTGATTATTTCAGCTTCAGAAGATATTGGATTAGCTAACCCCAATGCGCTGATCATTGCCAACGCCACTTTTGATGCCATCAGTAAAATTGGTTGGCCGGAAGGGAGAATTGTGTTGTCGCAATGCGTAGTATACCTGGCTACTTCTCCAAAAGGAAATGCCTCTTATATGGCCATTGGAAAAGCTCAAAAATTGGTGAAAGAAACCGGGAATTTACCTGTTCCTTTACATTTACGAAATGCCCCTACTCAATTGATGAAAGAATTGGGATACGGCGACCAATATAAATATTCACATGATGGTGCCAATAATTTTATTGCGCAAGAATTTTTACCGGATGAAATAAAAGGAAGCAATTTCTATCAATCGGGAAGTTCTCAACGGGAAAAGGATATTGAAGCAACTATTCGGAATTTATGGGGAGAAAAATACAAAAAGTAAAGTAATCAATTCAGCACTTAAGTTGGGTTGATAAGAATAGTATAAAAAGATGACGAAATGGATCAAAGCAATGCGATTGAGGACTTTACCTCTGGCTTTTTCAAATATTCTTTTGGGAACTTCATTGGCACATGCGCTTTATTCGTTTGATTCTATCATCTTTATTTTAACTTTACTAACGACCCTGGCACTCCAAATCCTATCCAATTTCGCCAATGATTATGGTGATTTTTCAAAAGGCACCGACAATAATCAACGCCTGGGTCCTTTGCGCAGTGTCCAAAGTGGAAGTATTTCAGCAAAAAGTATGTTAAAGGCTATGGTCATTACCGGATTTTTGGCTTTTATACTGGGTGCTTCTCTTCTGCTCTATACTTTCCAAGATAACTTAGGGGAAGGAATCATCTTATTTTTTACTTTGGGAATAGCGGCCATTGCTGCAGCTGTATTTTACACGGTGGGTAAACGCGCTTACGGCTATCACGGTTTAGGTGACCTTTTTGTTTTTATTTTCTTTGGATGGATAGGAGTAATCGGAACCGCTTACCTTCAAATGCAACAGCTTGATCTTAACTTTATGCTGCCGGCAACTACCATGGGATGTTTTTCAGTGGCGGTTTTGAATTTGAACAATATGCGCGATCTGGAAAACGACCGTAATTCCGGCAAAAACACCCTGGTGGTGAAATTGGGTTTACAAAATGCGAAACGTTATCATTACGGATTATTTGCAGTAGCCTACAGCAGCTTTATTTTATTTGTTTGCATGCGAGAGGATATTCATCCGACTTTATTGTTGTTTTTGATCCCGGTTTTTCTATTGCAATGCTTACATTTGATCCGTGTTACAAAAATTAAGACCGCCCGTGAATTTGATCCGGAACTAAAGGTGGTGGCACTTTCGGCTTTACTCTTTTCCGTCTTAGTTTATGTGGGTTTATTTTTAATCTGATGCGCATTGATATTCTCACCATACTACCCAATTTGCTGGAGAGTCCGTTAAACGATTCTATCATGAAACGTGCGCAGGAAAAAGGTCATGTTGAAATTCACATTCATAACATTCGTGATTATTCAACACAAAAGCAAAAAAGCGTAGATGATTATCAATATGGCGGCGGTGCCGGTATGGTGATGACGATTCAACCCATTGCCGATTGTATAGACCGACTTCAGTCAGAGCGGAAGTATGATGAGATCATTTACATGAGCCCGGACGGTGAATTACTTGAACAATCCACCTGTAATCAACTTTCAACCTTCAAAAATCTCTTAATTCTTTGCGGGCACTATAAAGGTGTTGATCAACGGATCAGGGATATGTATATCACAAAAGAAATTTCAATCGGATCTTACGTTTTATCAGGCGGAGAACTGGGGGCTGCGGTTCTGGTAGATGCTGTGGTTCGTCTGATTCCGGGAGTTTTGAATGATGAAACTTCTGCCCTCACCGATTCATTTCAGGACAATTTACTTGCTCCACCTGTCTATACCCGCCCTGAGAATTATAAAGGTCATAAGGTTCCTGAAATACTTTTATCGGGTAATTTGCCTAAAATAGAAGCATGGCGTCATGAGCAAAGCGTAAAACGCACCAAAGAACGAAGGCCTGATCTACTGGATGATTGAAAGGTAGCAGGCAGTTTGACTTTGGAATAGAAAATTCATGAATAATACGGGTTAAGACAATCCAAAGGTAATGGGGATAGTATACCTCACCCGCACCTTTTTTCCTCGCATAGATCCCGGCTTCCAGTCTGGCATTAATTTTATCACCCGAACAGCTTCATCATCCAATAATTGATGTGCGCCTCTTCTGATTTTTATCTCAGAAATAGACCCGTCTTTTTCAACAACAAACTGCACATAGACTTTTCCCTGAATATTCTTTGCTTTGGCTTCAGGAGGATATTTTATATGACTACTGATGAACTGCTCCATAGCATCAGCTCCACCGGGGAACTGAGGCATTTGTTCAGGCATATCATAGATCATTTCAGTTTTTGTGGTGTCTTGTTGAATATCCGAAGCATATCCGATTTGCACCCCAACAAGTAACAGTAATAGTATTATTATTTTCATATTCAATTGATCGTATTCTGACTAATTTAGCTGAAAATTATTAGTTTTCGTAAAGTTAAGCCGGTTTTTTTTATTTCATCTCTAATAATATATCAAAAATGCTGCCATCTTATGCTCCACTTTATTAAAGATGCAAATTATTCTTGCAGCACATCATAAAACCACCTAACTTTGTTATTAGAAATGAATAATACTTTCTTAATTGCGGTGGCACTGTTTCTCTTTTCGTGTAAAAAAGAGACCATTCAATACACTTTTGAAGGTGTCATTACTGAGTACATCAATCATTCACCCTTACAGGGCGTGAGAGTCCGTGCTTATCAACTTCCATTCAACAATTCACTTATTAGCAGCAACTTTGAATTAATGGCTGAAACCAATACGCTTTCAGATGGTTCGTACCACTTAAACTTTGATCGGGAAAAAGCAACCGAATTTAAGGTTGACTTGCAAAAATCGGGTTATTTTGATGTAACAATTCCTTTAAGTTCTTCTGCTGTTTCTTCAGAAGATGTCAATATTGTGAATTATGAAATGGAAGCAAAATCATGGCTTCGATTTGATCTGTTGAATCAATCTCCCAGTAGTTCTTCAGACGAACTGAAACTGATTTTTTATACCTACAAAAAAGATTGTAAACAATGTATTGAGAAGGATTTCAATTATTTTTACGGAGAAGTCGATACGACCTTAAAATTTGTAACCGCAGCCGGGGGCTATTTCAAATTCACTTATTCAGATGTGGCAAGTGGGCAATCTTTTACTGATTCGCTTTACTTGCATCCTTTTGACACCAGTAGTTACAGCATCAATTATTAGCACATTTCATCTACCATATTCGCCAATCTGACTCTACCACTTCTGCCCGATTAGTTGGTTGCTGACGACCCTTTGTCAATTCAAACACTTTATTTCGAATGTAGGTATTCATTTCGCTGAGCATAATCATTCCATCTGCATTTAAATCGGCTTCTTTGCTCTTAATTCCTTTGAGAAAACTGTAAGTAAACACTCCGTTTTTCCATTCCCCGCCTTCCATTGCATACTCCATTCCTCCAGCTGATGAAATAATCATGGTTCCCGAAGCTTTTCGAATATCGGTAAACAATTCTTTCATCAATTCAAAGCTGTTATTCAATCCTACCCTTTGCAAAGTGGTAGAAGTTACGGCTCTAAAAGTAATTTCATCACTCACCTGCCCTGCTTTTGTGCTTTCTACAAGAGCAATTTCTTCTTTATCAATCTCCCCACTGTGGCAGGCATCTATCATGATCAATTTTTTACGTGCAGGAATACCATCTAAAAGATCTTCCAGCACTTCATAAGGGATTCCATTTTCGGCCGGATTTTTGAAATTAATGGGATGCGCTGCCAAATAGTAATTGAGTTCCACGTCTAACAGCCCGTGTCCGGCAAAAAATACACAAACCGCATCATCCACCTCTGTTTTTTCCAATTCTTTTCTCAAAGCTTTCACTCCTTCAAGTGTAACTTGCTCATTGGTGATTTGTGTAACATGAACACGGCCAAAGGTTGTACTATTTGTTTCAAAAAGTGCTGCCAAATCTTTGGCATCTTTAGCGGCATAGCTCAAATTATATTCAGCTTGCTCATAGGATGAAACACCGATCGCAAACAGGTAAAAATTCGCCCGCTTAATTTCCTTTGGAAGGTATTCAATGCTAACATGAGAGGCGATTGACTCTACCCCTTTTTCATTCATCACGCTCACTTCAATTCGGTTTTTTCCCTGCGACAACTCTACCGGTATCGTCTTTTGAAAAACATGGAGTTTGCTTCCCTTAAGACTTGTTCCTAGCTTTCCTTCTACAGGCACCTCATTCACTCTGACGATCAATCGATCCAATAGAAAACGAGGGTCTGCAGCATGAACGTTCAGGTGAATATTTTTCTCGGTAGTTGAAATGGGTAACTCACTGTCATTGGCAATATCTGCAATAGGCATATGAAAACTTCCATCCAGCATCTCTTCTGTAAAGCCCAAACGTTTCAGTCGCTTTTGATACGCATAATAAAATGGTTGTTGTAACGCTTGATTACTTGCTTCCATATCCCGAATAATGATATCCGGGCGATTATACTTCAAATCAAATTGAGAAAAGGGGTAAATTTCTTTTCCCTTCACAAAGTGGATCATCTTTTTGGCCCCTTTGGTTGCGTAATAATATTGTTGTGGAGTAACTATAGCATAATCTTTCTCTCCGGTATTGATTAAACTGACCATTTCAGTTCCTTCTTCCAAATTCCAAATTCTTCTTGTACCATCAATAGCACTTGAGATGAGACGTTTTCCATCATCTGAAAAAGCGAGCCTTCGAATATAAGCCGTATGTCCGATCAATCGGTGTAATTGTTTTTTCGTTTGCAGATTGAACACATAAATCGCATTCTCATAAGTACTGCCCACAGCCAATAGTTGACCATCCTTACTGCTTTGAAAAGCCGTCAGGTTATATCCGCTCAATTCTTTTTCAAAAATTAAACTTCCTGATTCCATTTCCCATACTGCTGCTATTGATTTCGGAGTTCCTTCATTTCCCGTCACATATTTATTGCCAAATATGTACTTATGATCGTTGGATACCGCTAAAATCACATCTGTTTCATTCAAACCTTCTGTAGGGAATGGGATTTTCTCTTTGGTCTGGAGATGGTATTTAAATGTACCCACCCCTTTTTCATCAACGAGTAATTCATCTTCATTTAAGGTAAAAAAGGCTTTGGTAGATCCCGGGATATCTGAAATTAAATCTGCGGATTTTCTATCGATTACTTTAATGGTGTACTTTGTTTCCATACTTTCTGCGTTTTCTTTTTCCATTTCCATAAAACAATAGCGCTCACCACTGGCAGAGACATCCTGTAGGTATCCGCTTTTTTCTGAACTAAAAAAATCAACGGCTATTTTTTTCGTTAACAGGTTTACGGCAACAAACACTTTTTCTTTCTTTAGCATACTGAACACCTCACACACTACCACATCCCCTACTGCAGATTGTCGAAAATCAACTAAATCCGGAATTTTTATGTCTTGTACATCCGGAAAATCCCAAATTCTTATACTCCCGATTGCGGCCGTCACCGGAACTCTTGAATCCGGCAAAAACATGGCCGACCAGCCGGAAAATGGAACCATTCTCAAATCAGAAATTTTGCGTCCTGATTGGAGATCATAAATATTTTTATTAACCATCAACAACCTTGAGTCTTCACTAAAAACAAAACCTCCATGCACCGTTGTATCAATAGAAAAGGGGTTTTCTTTGCCAATTTTCAATCGTACTTCGTATGAAAAGGGCTGTAAACTGGTATTTCGCAGCGGATTTTTAATCTTATGATAGATCAATATTGCATTCCCATCCGGAGAGCGGAAAGTCAAATCATCTTTCTCCTGGTTATACAAATAGATGTTGATTTTCTGAAAATTAGAGGGTCGGTATTGGTAATTTGAAAAATCATAAGGTGCTCCTTTTATAAATACTACCTCCCCACTTGCGATATCAATTTCATAACGGTCATTAGACATCATAAATCCTACGATCAATTTTGTATTATCTTCATTGAACCAAATAGAATCCAAGGCTGCTGAAAAATCTTCTGTGTAGACCACATTTCGGATCATCCTACCCGTTTTCACATCCCATACAGAGGCTGCGTTTTGCATGGCTTGTCCGGTATATTGGTTGTTTGAACTAATGGCAGAGCATTGTGCTATTGTCCAGCCGGATGAGATCACTACTTCCACCTCTTTTTGTTGAGCAAACAGACCTAGAGAAAATAAAACACTGATTATAAATAATTTAACTTTCATGATTATGAGATTCATCTACACTTACTACATTTTCATTCAACTTTTGAGGTTATCCGTCGAAAAGTGAAGCGATTAAAGATACGAAACGGATGCATATCCCGATTTATTATTGTATATTTATTTGAACCTCTAAATCTCGACCCTATGGAAAACCTGGTTGTTCAAGGCTCGAATAAAACCCCTCACTTTTCTTTATTAAGAAATGGTGACTTCAGTTTCGGTGGCGTATCCATGCCTGAAGATGCTGCAGCGTTTTATTTCAAAATCATGGATTGGATCAGTGATTATTATCGTGATCCCAGTCAGAAGACGATTATCAACGTATCTTTTAAATATCTGAATTCAAGTAGCTCAAGTATGATTTTTAAAATTTTTCACTGCTTAAATCGCTTGCAGGCCAGTGGCAAAACTCATGTCAAATGTAACTGGTACTATGAATCTTCAGATGATGGGATGAGGGATTTCATTGAGAAAGTAAAAAATCACGCCGAGCAAATTGAATTTGCTGTCTACCCTACCGACAATGTGATGGATGCAAAGGCTTCTTAGCTTTCATCTTTTGCCAGACGATAAATGCAACACTTCCGGTCGTGTACATGACAACATCCCATATGTCTGCCGTATGACCGTCCGATTTTTGAGGGAGATAATATTCAAAGTAAACAGACCAGAAAATTGTAATTATTAAGATTGAAAAAAGAGGTAAAACCAGCTGATCATCTTTCTTAATAAGACGAACACCTACCAAAACCAAGGTCAAGATAATAGGCATACACAACAAATCGGTTCCATAATTTTCGATCCATACAGGAAGCCAATTATTAACATACATTTTCAGGAACTTTATCAATAAGTAGAGAACAGATAGGATGAGGAAACCGGGAGTAATTAATGTTTTCATTAGGCATTACTCATAGCTACCAGCCAGGCTAAAAATGCTCCGATCAAACCGGCAATCACTGTAATGGAATACATAAGATGATACCCCCAGCGCACCAATAACCATTTGGAATTTTTTGCCTTCTTCATCCATATTTCAGACTTAGAAAGCGGAATAGCAGCCTCCTCTTTCAGGCGTTGTTCCGTTCTTTCTTTGTCTAGTGCTTTAGGTGAAAGAGCAGCCCCACAGTTAGTGCAATAGTCTTCTCCTTTATTCCAGACCCCGCAGCTTAAACATTTTCTTTCTATCATGACAAAAAAAACCCAGACAATCTTTGCAGATGCCTGGGGTAAGAATTTATATGTGATGTAATTAAACTACTTTAACATTAACCGCATTTAAACCTTTTTTTCCTTCTTGAAGTTCGAATTCAACTTCGTCGTCTTCTTGAATAGCGTCGATCAATCCTGAGATATGAACGAAATGTTCTTTTTTGGACTCATTATCTACGATAAATCCGAATCCTTTGCTTTCATTGAAGAATTTTACTTTTCCTGTATTCATTTGGTAATAAATTAATTTAGGTGCTAAGGTAATAAAAATATTTATTTCGATCAAAAAAAAGGGGGCAAAATTAAATTGCCCCCTAACCCTTAACCTGTAATCGTCATAATGATCGTTTACAATTTTATAAACGCTATAGTACCAAAAAGGTTTCAGTTTTTTTCTTGAATTCGTTCAATTACTTTTCAAACGTCTCTAACGACAGGGTTTCCCCGTCAAAAACTGCATAAGTATTATGACTGATCCAATCCCCGAGATTGATGTATTTTGAATGCTCTCCCAGCTCAATTTCCAGCGGCAGATGCCGGTGTCCGAAAATAAAATAATCCCTGTGTTTTTTTTGAAGTTCTGATTTACAGAACTGAATCAGCATTTCCTTATCCTCTCCATAAAAGGTTTCATCTTTAACTCCGGTAGCAGCCCGGCTCTTTCTTGAAGAGAAGTTGGCCAATCCAATTCCAAAATTTGGGTGCATGCGTGCAAACAACCAATGGCTGAAACGACTTCTGAATATTTTTTTTATCAGCTTATACCCCTTATCTCCCGGTCCCAGACCGTCTCCATGTCCAATAAAAAAAGATTTTCCACCGAACTCTCTTTCTATTTCTGTTTTGTGTAACTGAACACCCAATTCTTTTGGGATGTAATCAAAGATCCACATATCGTGATTCCCGATAAACCAATGCACCGGAATCCCGGCATCTGTAAGTTCTGCAATTTTCCCCTGAATACGCACAAATCCTTTTGGAATAGCTCTTTTGTATTCAAACCAAAAATCGAAAACATCCCCTAATAGAAAAATCTCAGCAGCGTCTTTTTTGACCATATCCAGCCAGCGAACGATTTTTTTTTCCCGTTCAAGGCTACTTTCATAATCGGGAGCTCCCAAATGAAAATCGGATGCAAAATAAATTTTTTTGCCTGACATTAATGTTCAAAGATAGCTTTTAATTGATTTTCAAGTGCCTCTCCTCTAAGGTTTGTCCCGATCACCTTTCCTTCTTTATCAATTAAAACAGTAAAAGGAATGCTCCTTACTATATAATCTGCTGCGGCTACAGATTGCCATTTTTTTAAATCAGAAACGTGGTTGGGCCAGATTAATTGATCCTGTTCTATGGCAGCTGCCCAACGTTCTTTACTATGATCTAAAGAAACAGAATATACCGTAAACCCATCTTCTTTGTAGGCATTATACATCTTAACCACATTCGGGTTTTCTGCCCGACACGGGCGGCACCATGAAGCCCAGAAATCAATTAAAACTACTTTTCCTTTTAAGTCTGATAAACGAATGGTGTCTCCCTCTGGATTGGGCAATGCAATTTCTTTTGCCGGATTTCCGGGGTTTAAAAAGGCCTTGGCTTCTCTCTCTTTCTTCTTGTTTTCTACTAATGCCGTCAGATTTTTAGTGGTGGGGGAATCAGGGAATGAGATTTCTAAAAGACTGACTACTTTTTGATAGAGCTCCCATTCTTTATCCTGATCAATCGTATTAATGGCAACGACTATTGCAGGAGTTTGAGCATACTGATTAATGAAATTGTTTCTCTTTTGATAAAACGCCTCAGCCACAGGTTTAAAGACAGCATTTACTTCATCACCCTTAGATGGATCTTGTTGATAAACAAATTTCAAAGAATCCTGCACCTTTTTGAATTTTCCAAAATTCAATAAAAACTGGTTCATTGCTTCTGACGCTTCAGAACCTACAATATTGGATACTGCTAAAATGTCTTTTGTATCTCCAAATACTTTAATAGAATCGCCACCATGCAAAATCAAGTTTAGGATTTGATTATTGTGGAATTTGAGAAAATAATAATCCGGGAAAGGGATTTCATAAGAAAAAGCAAACTTTCCGGTTTCGTCTGCCGTGATGGTATGTAAAGGTTTATTTACCCCTCCTTTATTTTGATTCCCAAATGCTATGGGTTGATTTTCTGATCCAACAATTTGTCCTGAAATATGAACGGTCGTTAACTTTTGCTGATTTTTTGGTCCGATTTCCTGTGCCTGTAAAATCCCTGTACCAATAATGAGTAAAGTAACTATTGTTCTTTGTAACATACTGTTTCTGTTTTTTATCCGAGTATTTCCTTCAATTTTTGTTCCAAACGCCCACCTCTCAGGTTTTGGTCAATGATACGACCTTCTTGATCAATGAGAAAAGTAGCAGGGATAGAGCTTACCCCGTAAATTGCAGCAGCTTCTGATTGCCATCCTTTCAAATCGGAGACGTGATTGGACCATGTGAGGTTGTCTGCTTCAATTGCTTTGACCCAGGCCTCCTTATTGTTATCCAAAGATACAGAATAAATTGTAAAGCCTTTGTCTTTATAAGCGTTGTAGGTTTTTACCACATTCGGATTCTCTGCCCGACAAGGGCCACACCAGGAAGCCCAAAAATCGATCAAAACGACTTTTCCTTTGAGGGATGACAAGGCGATCAACTCTCCATCCGGGTTGGGATATTCTAGTTCGGGTGCCAAGCCTTCACTCAAATCAGCCGCTTCTACTTGATTCATTTGAGTCACTATACTTTCTTTATTAAAATCAATCATATCGGGATAATCTGAGTAAGGATATTTAGCGCGCATTTCAGTGGCTACCCAATCAAAATAATCCAAATCGGTGGTGTCAAAACTTGCCACTCCTTGTGGCGGATAAAACTCTTGTAGCATTACCCAGGAAATAGGTGAGGCCGGCTTATTTTCAATGAACTCAATGGCGTAATCCCGTTCAATCCGATACATACTATCTAATTGCTCCATGATCTCATCACGTTCTTGTGTATTGTCAGGATTTGTCTGTTCATATTTCTGAAATAAGACTTGCTCTCTGTCCAGATAAGGAAGAATATACGCCCAATATTCCCGATAATCGATTGAGTTTTGATCGCCGCTTATGGTGTAGTTTCTATATAATCCCGGTACTTCTCCTTTTATCACCACTTCCTCAACCTCTTCATCCGGAAAAATATAGATGACCTCTCCGGACTGTTCGCCTACCTGCACCACATATTGTCTTAGCTCTTCGGTTTCTGTCCATAATTCAAAATTACCATCTTTTATGAAGGTAGAGTCTACTTTTCTGCCCTCTCCTTTTTCAAAGACCCACATGGACACTTTTTGCCCCTCAGCACCTTTAATATTTCCGGTGATTTTGATTCCTTCCCGCTCTTCAGTGTCGGTTTCTTCCTCACTTCCGCCACAAGCGATCAATAAAAAAGAAAGTAGTAAGCTCAAGATGTATGTATAATTATTTTTCATTTCTCAATCATTTCATTAATTAGTTTACTAGCCGATTTAGGATCCGCTTTTCCTTTACTTTTTTTCATTAACTGCCCCATTAAGAAACCCATCAGTTTTTTCTCACCGGCTTTAAATCGCTCATATTCTCCGGGATGTTCCTGAAACACTTCCGACACCAGCATTCGTATATTATCTTCATCCGAATCCTGAATCCAATCGTTCTTTTCTGCTATTTCAAGCGCATCCCCTGCTTCATTCAACATGGCAGGAAAGAGTTTCTGAGAAGCAAGATTATTGGATATTTTTCCGGCAGCAATCAGTTCTATCAATCCGGCCAGGCGTTTTGCTGAAATGGGAAATTCATCTATGTGTGCGGCTTTTTCATTTAAATATGATTTCACATCTCCCATCACCCAGTTGGCTGCCGCTTTATAATTTTTGGTATGTTCAATAATCGCTTCAAAATACAGGGCGATTTCTTTTTGGTCGGTCAACAAGCCGGCATCATAGGTAGACAGTCCCAATTCATTGACATATTTCCTAAAAAGTTCATTGGGTAAAGGAGGCATTTCTGCGTTGATGCTTTCAATGTGTTCTTTGGTGACGTGAATGGGCTGCAAATCCGGTTCAGGAAAATAGCGGTAATCATTTGCGGCTTCTTTTGTACGCATGGCTGCCGTTTTCCCTGTCAGGGCATTGAAATTTCGCGTTTCCTGATAAATGGTTTCTCCCTTCTCAATCGCCAGGATTTGCCGTTCTACTTCATATTCTATGGCACGTTGCACATTACGGATGGAGTTCATGTTCTTCACCTCCACTTTAACACCAAATTCATCTGCTTCTTTCAGCATCACCGAAACGTTGGCATCACAACGCAGTGAGCCTTCCTCCATATTTCCATCACAAATTTCAAGGTAGCGGAGCAGTTTTCTAATCTCAGACAGATAATTATAAGCTTCCTGAGAGGTGCAGATATCCGGTTCAGAAACAATCTCAATCAAAGGAACTCCGGCTCTGTTCAGATCAATCAATGTGTTAAGGGGATCCATATCGTGAATACTTTTTCCCGAATCTTCTTCCATGTGAATGCGGGTTAAGCCGATCGCTTTGTCATTCCCTTCATCATCTTTAATCAGGATTGATCCTCCGGTACAAATTGGAGTAGTGTCTTGCGTTATTTGATATCCCTTGGGAAGATCCGGATAAAAGTAATTCTTCCGTGCAAAATGTTGGAATTCGGAAATAGTTGCCCCAGATGCAATTCCCATTTTAATGGCATAATTGATGGTTTTTTTATTCATGCGTGGCAAAGTTCCGGGATGTCCCAGGCTGATTGCGCTTACATTGGTGTTGGGGGCTGATCCGTACTGATTGATATCACTGGAATAGGCTTTAGACTGGGTCAACATTTGCGCATGCACCTCTAAACCAATCACCGTTCGGTACTTATTTCGTATTTCTTTTGTTAATGTCATTTCAAATTCTACTGATCAATTCTTTCATGATGATGGTCATTTTAGGCTCTTGCTTTTTGGCCACGGCAATAACATCCTTCACAGTTACTTTCTTTATTTTTCCTTCTACTCCCAAATCGGTGATAATGGAAATCGCAAACACAGGAATATCCATGTGACGGGCCACTATTACCTCCGGTATGGTAGACATCCCTACGGTATCTGCTCCAATGATGCGTATATACTTATATTCTGCCGGGGTTTCAAGCGTAGGACCGGTTAAAGCTGCATACACTCCTTCTTTCACCCGAATATCTTTTTCTGCTGCAATTTTCCCGGCCAACTCCCTCATTTTTTTATCGTAGGCATCACTCATATCGGGAAAACGATTTCCCAATTCATCCAAATTAGGCCCATTCAAAGGGTTTTCAGGAAATAAATTAATGTGGTCGCGGATGATCATGATATCACCAATTTCATAATCCGGATTTACCCCACCTGAAGCATTGGAAAGAAATAGCCGCTTAATTCCCAACATCTTCATCACTCGAATGGGAAAAGTCACTTGTTTCATGTCATAGCCTTCATAGTAATGAAAGCGTCCCTGCATGGCGATTACTTCTTTTCCTCCTAATTTCCCAAACAACAACTTCCCGGAATGTGATTCAACGGTAGAAACCGGAAAGTTGGGTATGTCTGCATAACTGAGGCTGTGATGGATTTCCATCTCTTTGGTAAGTCCACCGAGTCCTGTTCCTAACACCACTCCTATTTCAGGTTGTAGCGCTACCTTATCGTGTATATACTCAACCGTTTCAATGATTTTCTTTAACATAGCATGTGATTAGTTTATCAAATTCATTTTTTCTGTCTATCAGTATCTCAATGCTTTGGTAACACCAGGGATACGGCTTGATTATTTCTGCAAATTCATCTGCCAGCAATCGCATAGCGTCTTTTTCAGTGGTCAGAATCAATGGTTTTTCTTCTGCAAATTTATCAAATAAATTATGAATCGATTCCAGCTCAGCTCTTCTAAATTTATGGTGGTCATTAAAATTAAAATGCTTTATAATCTCAGCTTTTTTGCTCAGCATTTGAAGAAAAGGGGTGGCATTTGCGATCCCGGTGACGACAATTATTTTTCTGTTGTCAAAGGTGGTGATGTTACCTTTAAAATCAAAAACATCTCCATACATGATCCGTGAAAAAAAGACGCTTTGACTTTTTAGGGGTTTAATTTGCTTTACCACAGCGGCTTTTTCAGTATCATCCAATTCAGGGCATTTGGTTACGACAATGATATCGGCGCGTTTTTTTCCTCTTCTGCTCTCCCGCAGATTTCCCACCGGCAGTATCACATCCTTATAAAAAGGAGCGTTATAATCGGTCAACAAAATATTCAATCCGGGATGGATGGCGCGGTGTTGATAAGCATCATCCAACAGCAAAACGTCAACCTCTCGCTCTTTGAAAAGATCCATTGCACCTAAAACGCGATCTGCCTCAACAGCTACCGTAATATCTTCTCCAAATTTCTTGTAGAATTGCAAGGGTTCATCTCCAATTTTCTGGGCGGTGGAATAATCATCAGCTATAAAAAAACCTCTCTCGGCACGACCGAAACCTCTGCTCAAAGTTGCCAAACGAAAATCATCTTTCAATAATCGAATCAGGTATTCAATATGTGGAGATTTTCCGGTTCCTCCCATACTCAAATTACCCACATTAATAACAGGTACGATAAATTTAGAAGACTTCATGATACCACGGTTGTATATTCCGTTTCTTAATGGAAGTAATGCCCAAATAAAGCAAACTGAAAGGAAATAATATGTATCGCAGCAACTTCAAGCTTCACAAATGTAAGCTTATACGGTGAAAGTAGAAGAAAAAATCTTGATCATGTCATCCGTCATAGTTTCACGGCGCTTCGCTGTTCAACTAAATCAGGACAGGCAGTCAGGATTATATCCTGACTCCTATAACCACTCGGCTGTCACTTCGCCTTCCACTTCGACTACGCTCAGTGGGCGGCTCAGTGGAGTACGCTCGTGGTAAACTGCTTAAATTGGTGTTCGAGTTTTATACTTTCACCCCAATTACGCAGACGTTGATGTTTTTTTGAGCGTGTCATCCACCCCGACGTGTATTTTCTACCTCACTGCGTTCTCTTGAAAATAGCAATCGGGATGTATTCCGTCATGCGTTATAGTTCGTCAGGATTATATCCTGACTCCTATAACGCAGACGTCATCCACTTGTTCAAACTCTCCCTTCCAATCTTCAAAGACTTGATTAATTTTTGATTTTTGCTCATCTAAACTCAACTCACTGCTCTCAATAAGTAATTCTCTAAAGGATTTACTTTTAAATTTTTTCCCTTTTTCTCCTCCAAACTGATCGGCATAGCCATCAGAAAAAAGATAAATCACATCTCCCTTTTTTAGTTGGAGCTCATGAGTGCTGAATGGTTTTGGATCATGATAATTTCCTATGGGTTGCTTATCTGCTTTGATTTCAATCAATTCACTACCTCTCAATAACCAAAGCGGATTATTTGCCCCTGCGTACCGCAATTGCGCAACAACTCCGACAGAGTTTTGAGCCTTGTCGGAGTTTGTATTGTTAAAGTTCAAACTGCATAGCGCAATATCCATTCCATCTTTAATTCCAATTTGTTCGCCATGCACACCTGCACTTCCCTTCTCAAATTGTTCAATCACCAATTCCCTGGTTTTATCTAAAAGAGATCCCGGATCTGTTATACCAAATTCGCGAACAGAGCGATTCAAAGCATTATTACATACTACACTCACCATAGCTCCGGGCACTCCATGTCCAGTACAATCAGCTGCAGCAAAAATAACTGTGTCCCTCTCTGGCTCCCCCAGAGGGGGAGAGTCAGTTTTATTTACTGCGGCAGCCCCTTTGGGGGAGTTAGAGGGGAAAGCAACAGTTTCTAACCAGTAAAAATCACCAGCGATAATATCTTTTGGTTTATAGAGAATAAATGACTCCTTAAAAAAGGAATCAAAATAATCCAACCCCGGCATGATGGCTTCTTGAATACGTTTGGCGTAGTTGATGCTATCGGTAATTTCTTTTTGTTTTTCTTCTACTATTTCTCTCTGATGATCTGCCTCTTTTTTCTGTTCTATTACTTCTGCAGTTCGCTCAATGACTGTTTGCTCTAAGAACTCACTTCTTTTCTTAAGCACTCTCTCGCGCTTTTTCACCAACCACCCCATACTAAGTAAGAAAACCAAAGCTGTCACTATATAGAACCATACGGACAACCAAAAGGGACGTTTTACAAAGAAGTGAACGAGATATGAATCACTTTCTATATCCCAGCCATTTATCACCTTTATCTCTAGAGTATACGAACCATGAGGCAAGTTAGACAACCTTATCTTGTTCTGAACTCCATTATCTACCCAAGTACTGTCTTTGTTACTCAGCCTATATTTAAAACGGTGGGGGGCTATTTTAAAAATCTGATTTGTTCGCAGATCAAAGACAATTTCATCATCATCCCAATGAAAAACATAATTCCCGGAAATCAATTTTTGTTGGGATTCCTTTGAAAGCAACTCTCCGTTTCTACTTACCCCTGTCAAGCTTACTTTCAGTGGATAATCAGGAGCCATTACTTCATTAGGGTTAAACACTAACAATCCGTTTCTGCATGCAAAGTAGAGATTTCCTTTATCATCTTTCTGAGCAATTGCGGGTAGAAACGAGCCCACACTTACTCCATGCCGGTCATCATAGCGTTGTACAAGTTTTTTTTGAGGATTCCAAAGCAAGAGATCACTGTGCAGTGCTAGCCAAAAATTATTATTCTTATCCTTAATGATCGCATTTACACCCTGCCCGTTCAGACCAAGAATATCGCTGTAATTTTCAGACTTTCCGGTACGTTCATTAAATAAATAGAATCCGTTATCAGTGCCTATCCAAATATCTTCCTCATCCACATAAGCAATATTAATCGTACTGTCCGGGAAAAAGGTTTCTTTTTGAGAAGGACTATAGAGAAAATCTTGTTTTTTTTGAGGATCATAAATTACAAACCGTCCATGACGTTCTGATATCATCCAATTACCTGAGGGCAATATATGCGTATAGGTTTCAGTAAAGTGAATCCCTTTAGTAAGATCGTGAATGGGGTCAATACTGTTTCTTTCTGAGTCGTATTTAAAAATACTTTGCTGTGTCGGTGCTGATTTCCCCCAAAAATAAAGTCCAAATTCAGGATGTGTGGGAGTATGCCTGAAAAGAATATTAAGTTCTCGTCCTTTTTCTTCGGTAGGAAAATAATCCATCAGTTTTTCTTGATTCAAGCTGTAAAATCCCGGACGAAAAATTGAAATCACAACAATAGTATCTCCCAGTTTTTTAAAGTGTTTAATCCAATTTCCTTCACTATTGTATCCAAGATTTTTATTTTTTTTTAGCTGGTGAACAGCTCTCATTTTTTTTTGAGCAGGATCATACAGTTTCAACCCTTCTCTATCACTTAAATAAACAATTCCATCCCCGTTTACCCACATCTGATTCACCGGGATTGCCTGTATCGATCCATGCATAAACCGAAGATTCATTTTACTCCATAGATGCATTTTAAATCCATTTATTTCGGAAACATAGACACTTAACATCCCATCATCCGAACATACCCAAAGGTTTCCCATAGGATCTTTCTCCATACTTATGATCCGATTATCGTAAAGTGTAATTGGATTATCCGGATCACTTCTTATGAAGTCCACTTTCTTCGTCTTCATATTTGCGGTAACAATACCCCGGTTAGAAGAAGTGATCCACAATTCATTTCCCATCTTTACATACCCCCTTGCATTAAAATGGTTTTGAATTTGAGGAGAGTCATCCGGATGATGAATGCGTCTCAGGGTCTTGTTTTCATTGTCCATAAAAAGCAGACCACTGTATGTTCCCAACCAAAAATTTTGATTTTCATCCACATGCGCAAAGTGAACAATTCTACTTGACACCCCTGTAACAAAGCGTTCCTTCTTATTTTCTATACCTTCAAGATATCCTTCTATTGAGTAGGGATGAATATCTCCTGTTTTTATATTGAAGCGCAGAGGATAATCACGTTCATTCTTTCCTTGCTTAAAAAAACAGATCAGGTATTCATCTCCTTCTATCTGCTCAAAAACTTTAACTCTCGCTTTCATTTCAACAGTATCAGAGGGTAGGTGTAAATCAAAATGTTCAAAATTTTCTGAAGATTCATTGAATCGATAAATCCCTTTTCCCCAAGTCAACAACCATATATTTCCATCATGATCTTCTCTCGTGGTCACTACCGGATACGCAAAAACAGAATCTTCTACAAGGAAGTCAAGATCAAAATGCTGAAATTTTCCATTGCGCATATCAAAGCGAGTAAGTTTTGGAATGCTTAGATAAGCTATCCAAATCTCATGATTTCCAATTTTCTGAAAACTCTGAAGGCTGTCTGATAAAATTGAATTTGAATCGTTTTCTTGTCGCCGGTATTTTATCGTCTGATAACCATCAAAATAATTGAACCCGGCCTCATCTGTATAATAACATCCACCCTCTTCATCCCATAACTGTTTACTGATTTGTTTACCTCCTAATTGCTCAGCTTTGAATCGAAAAAATTGATTCATGTCTTTTTGCTGAGAAAAGCCAAGCTGACTATAACTCAAGGCAAAAACAAAAGCGATCAATAAAATACGATAAGTATTCATCAGTCGTAAAGATATATTTTACCAACTAATTTTCTAATCGATTTCGTTTTTTTTAAAGATTTATTTTATCAGGATTTTCTGGGAATGTAGATGTTTTTAAGATGTTTTACATCCTTTTGCAGATCCAGAATAGCTTTGGTGAGGTCACTTTCTTTAAATTCTTGTGTTGGTACATCACTGGAAATGTAATTTACGAATCTCCAAATTTCAACCACCTCATTTGCATGCACTTCGTAAGGTTCATAAATGGGATTTGTACTACACAATTGAAAAGATTGACTATCTGAAAGGCGTTTATAAACATTCTTAAATACTATTCCATCATCCAGGGTAACCACAATATGTGGATATCCGTCTTTGATGCTATTCCAGTTTTCAACGTACTCACCAATGACGTAAGATCCATCAGAAACAGGCGGCATAGAATCGCCTTTAACGGGAAAAGTTCTATACTTTCTATCTTTTTTTAAGAAGGGGAGTTGAAAGGTGGGAAGAACAGAAATGAACTCGGGGTCTGAAAAGCCGGTTGTATATCCTGCTCTTGCTTTTTCCGAAACCAGTTCAATGTTGTCATTATTATTCTGATCAACGGTCATGGCAATAATTCGCACATTCTTTCCTTCAACATCTGCATCTATTCCCTTATCAATTTTTTCCCATTCTGATGCTGAAACTTTATTGAGATCCCGTTGAATCAACTTATCTAATGAAATATGATAAAATTGACTGAATTTGATCAAATTACCTAAGTTGGGCTCTGCCACGCCATTTTCATATCCGCTATACGAAGATCGGGTCAACCCCAATTCATTGGCAATTTCCTCTTGCGATAATTTTTTTCTTTTTCTGAGTAATTTTAAATTTTCTCCGATCATATTTATTGGGGCTATACATCAAAATACACAGCCTGTTTTGATTAATAATTAGTCAAATATATAAAAAATAGATGAGATTTTAATCATTAAACTCAAAGAATCGGATATAGACCTGTTTTAAATTTGAGATATCCTCAGTTGAAAACAACTGAAAAGGCTGTCCATCAAACGAAAAAGTGAAAGCAGCATACCATCCTAGATTTTTTTTCTCCAGAAAAGTAACTTCCAATTTACGTTTGAAAGCGGCAGTTTTCTCAGCCGAAAAGAATCCGGGTCGAAAATAACATACCTTCCCTTTTATTTTCAGTCGGTTTATTTGTCCGAAGAAGCTGGCTTCTTTAATGTTGTCAGGATGATTAAAAAAAAATTCAGGGGTATCCATCCGTTTAATTCTTCCTTTTTCCATAAAAATGATTTTATCTGCCCACTCCATGGCTTCTACTCCATTATGAGTAACCATAATTGCGGCAATGTTATTTTTCTTCAAGTATCTTTTGATGTGATCGGCAATTTTTGTTTTGGTTTGAAAATCCAGCTGATTAAAAGGTTCATCAAGCAACAGTAATTCGGGTTCATCTGCCAATGCACGTGCGATTGCTAATCGTTGTTGCTGTCCTCCTGATAATTCAGATGCTTTTTTATTCCTCAATGGGGTAAGGCGCCCTAATCTGAGTAATGAAATAATTCTTTGATCTTGATAAGCTTTATTAAAACGCAACAATTTCAGGCGGATATTCTCTTCTACCGTATGAAAAGCATCCAATTCAAAATCTTGATTTACCAGACGAATCAGCTCATGTCCGGGTAATAATTGTTCAGCAGCATCACTGACTTTTTCATTTCTGAAATAAACATTTCCCCTAAGATGCGGCAACAATCCGGCTATGGCTTTTAGCAAAGTGGTTTTCCCCTCTCCTGAAGCAGCTAGTACTACCAATATTTCGCCCTCATTCATTTGGAATGAACAATTCTTCACCGCTTGCTTTTTATCGTAAGCAACTGTAAGATTTTCAACTTTAAGCATAGAAAATGTCTATGCTTACTAAATTAAGGAGATCGTTTGGGAGTTGAGCGTTGAAATCGGGAAGTTATTCACAGTCAATTTAAGACAGCCTACTCATAAATGGTAATACTTCTGATATCCCAATCATTGTCAGCTTGCCAAAATCGGTATTCATAAACACCTGGATAATCCACATCTATTGTAAATTCAACCTGATGTTCTGAAAATTCAATATTACAATTACAGCCCTCGTATTCAGCTATGAGTTTCACATCAAATGATTTTTCTGTACTATTGATTTCAAATCGATCAAAAGAACCACATGAATTATCCAATACATATTTAATATTGACATCATAGGCTTCTCCTGCTTTTAAGCTATCGGGAAAAGCGGTGAGAATCGCAGCTGTTTTTTCCTCTTCCGTACACGGTTTTGTTCCGTCCTTTTGACAAGAATGAAAAAGCACTACTACTAAAAAAATATATCCTACAAATTGTCTCATTTATTAAATCCTTCAATAATTACTGTACATGACTTATTAAAAGGTGGAGGGTTAGACGGCGAAGGATGTTGAATATTTACAAGCATTTCCCCATCCGGTAGAAAAATTGGTCCGGTTGTTTCAGCTCCAACGGGAGCAACTGCAAATCGCAGTAAATCATTAACTGTTGGATTTTCAATACTCATATCCAAAAAATAAATTTCATTATAAAACTGTTTTGCTGCTTCTGCTTCTTTGCTCACTCTACCTCTATCACACCAATTGATGTCTTCACATAACACCAAATAAGTCTTGTTATTTATAATAACGGAGGTATTACCGTCAGGGTTGGAGAAAGCCCCTAAAGAATCGCTAAACATACCCCCTTCCAAGTATGAGCGCATACAATTTGTCGACGGATCAAACTCCAAAACTCTACCAAATGGATCATCCATCTGTCCGTTTTCATCTGTGAGCTTTTCTTTAACCCATGTTGGAACAGTTCCGCCCAGTGCTAAAGACTGGTCCCAATTCATGTGGTCTTCACCGGTTTCACAGATGTACAATTTTCCATTTATCTCTTCCAGCCATTCGTGCCTAACAATCATGGTTGCGCCTTTTTGCACGGCAATTTTCCGACAGTTTGCCAGTGAAGTGGTATCCATTGGCAATTTTAACCATTCTCCGGATGTCCCGTCCTCTGACTGTTTGTATGCGTACAATTGACCATTGTCAAAGTCATTTGGTTTTTCCATCTCCAATTTCATAAATACTCCCGGACCATAGTCATCTGTCATGTAGCAGGTCTTTCCATCTGCTGTGATGTGCACATCCTCATGCACCAACTTCCCCATACTCAAGTGTCGTTTCACTACTTTTCGCTTTCGGGGATCTACTTCCACCACATAGCCAATATTTTGCCACATGGGGCGATTATTTCCAAAGTCCCGGTCTGCAATTCCTCGCTTGGTAAAATATTCATTTTCATATCCCCAGGTTTCTTCACAGGTAAATACATTTCCATTGGGCCCTAAACTCCCGCCACAATTTCTGTCTGTAAAGCCAATGGACGAAAAATCAATGTGATGAAAATCACCAACTACCTGCCACTTCCCATCTATTTTTTCGATATCGAATACGGTGCCTCCTCCTCCATCTCCAAGATCTTTATGTGGCTCTTTGGTTTCATGAGACACATAAACAATTCCTTTATTTTCGGGATCTTCATCTGAAGGGATAAAAACCAAGAGGTCATGTTTGCCTTTGGCGGGAAACTTTTGCCCGTCCTCACGTGTTACCTGATCACGACTTTCTGTGAAAATAACGCGATACGTGAATCCCTCCGGCAATAACAAATCGGTTGTATTAAAATTAGGTGGAATGGAATTAAAAAGAGGTAAAGTGTCCTCAACAAGAACTTCTGTTTGTGTTGAATCTGTTACATCTTCGGTTTCATTGTTGACTTCCCCTTTACAACTCAATAAAACAATAAAGGATAAGAGGTAAAATATTTTTTTCATTTTTTGTTTATCATTAAGGAGTTAAAATTAATCATTTTTAAGGAAAACTGAAGATATAATGGTTACTAGTAACGTAGAGTTAAATATGGCTTAATGCGACGTTTAGCTTTTTGATGACTTTGGCTCCATTCTCGGCTTCGCTGCTCGATTTACAGCTCAGTGTACAACACAAAAAAGTAACAAGCGCCTCCGCAGAGTAGCTTTAGCGCTCGCGGAAAAACTCAAGCGTCAATATTGCTTTTCTAAATTGTTAATCCTCACTGACCAATTAGAAGCTAAATTTTTATTGCTTTACAAATTTTTCAATCCTCTTTATTCCAGACTCTGTTTGAACTTTAAGAAAGTACAGGCCGGGCTGAAAATTTTCAATCATTAGTTGAGTTGAAGTCTGATTTGAAGTTCCTGACTGAATTATCTTTCCGGACAGATCATAAATCAACCAATTGAATGATTCATTAAAATGAGTGATCAATGTAATTTGTTCTTTAGATGGATTGGGATATATAAAGATCGCTTCTTTCTCCGTTTTTGTTACCTCCTCCACTCCAACTCCTGTCACGCCATCATAGATAGGCAAGGTAATTTGGCTGGGGTAGGAAGGGGAAAAATGAATAGCATTTTCAGCAACTCTGGGACTGTAAGTAGTTGAATTATAAGTATAGGTCTGTCCATCTCCCGGAGATCTACGGAAGAAATCACCTTCTTCTATCGGAACATTGGGATTACTTTGATAACGTGGAGAATTGCTACTGGATATTAATACTTTAATTTTGTGATTATGACCAAAAGTATAGGCAATTGGAAGTAATTTGAACTCGTATTCATAAACGGTTCCCGACTGTATATTACTGTAGGGAATGGAATCGTCATCTATTCCATTTGCGAGTTGTTGGGCATAATCTCTGGCTCTGGCGTTTACTGCACCCTCTACAACATACACTTCTTCTCCGGTAGGATAAACGTCCAATATTCGCACGAAAAAATCCGTGTCTGTAGATCCGATAGGCCCGCTTTGTGGCGTTGAAGTGGCAAATATTTTTGCGGTTGGTACTCCTATCATACAAAGTGAATCCTGAATGGGATCTGATTCAAATTTCAACACATCCGGACGATCCATAGTGTATGAGGCATTATTCACATGTGCATAGTTAACCGGTCCAGCAGTAACACCGGTATTTTGAGGATTTTGTATACCTAAATTTCCACCGCCAATAGTTTGAACCGGATTATCCGGATCATGTAAATAAGTCAAATCTGCTTCTGTGACCATTGGAGCTGATTGGGTCAAACTGTTATCTCCATGAAGATACCAGCTCATAGGCTGTGTTCCGGCTGCTAAAGGAAATGCATCAGCACTTTTCCAGTAATTACCGACATTTCCGTTTTGAGCGACACCGTCATTCACAGGGCCTGGCACATAAAACCGCACATTGGGAACAGCCGTAAAATCCACTTTCGGATTGACCGGATCTGAAACAGGGCTTGAGCCTGCTACCTGAATAGAACTGTCAGTCGGGATATCGAACAACAGTTGAGCCCCTCCACTGTTCAACTGCACAGGAACGCCTGAAAGGGGGCCATGACCGGTAATGTAATTGATAAAATCAGCATATGAAATGTAGTAATCACCAGAAGGCACACGAACGCTATCCGTTCCCAAGGCCTGCCATTTAAAGCTTTCCGGAATTTTTACCTGAGGTTCACCCAGGTATTTATTATCGGTATAGTTTAACAAGTATCGCAACCAATCAACCACTTCAGAATCAAATAAACTTGAAATATCTCCCAAAGAATTCAGGTCAGGTGAAATGCTGAGATCAGTAACCGAGGAAGGAAAATTAATATCCCCCACATTGCTTTCTCCAATGGTGGCATGCGTCCAGGGGCCAATAATGATTTTTTGATTAGATTGGATTTCAGAAGAGGTATTATTCATGACGTACTGATACGTATCCAGCTGTCCATCTATAAAAATATCCCACCAACCTGTTAGGTGATAAATCGGCAACTCGAGATGGGTGTACCGATTGATCATTCCATTTGGATCAGAATTTCCACTGGCATTGACAAAGGCTTTACTTGCATCTACATCCCATCTTCTATCATAATTTGGGTACATTCCGGTAAATCCATTTTGATCCGGAACAGTGGTTATCATGTCCAGGGCATCTTCATAAACTTGCCCGGCAGGAATATTACCATAATCAAAAATAGAATGTACATCATTATGGATGTCATTATCAGAGGGGATAGTAGTTGTATTATGTTGTAACTGACCTGTCAGCCAGCCCTGAACCAAACCTTGTCTAAAAACACCATTGTGTTGGAGCACACTATGAAACTGTTCGTTGGTCGCTACAATCGGTATAAGACCTTTCAAACCATCTGTAGAAACATCATTTTTGATTGTTGAAGCCGCTTGATATTGCGTATTCCCTAAAGCTGAAGCACCAAACATGGCAATATCTCCATTGTATACCTTATCGTGGATATCGTTTATTCCATCTGCATTTAAATCATACCATTTATACAGGCTATCCATAATAAAAGTAATAGCATCTTTACCGTCTTTATGAAAATTTCCATTTTTCGGATCATTCAATGGTGTCACATCTAAAATATGTCCACTGCCCGGATGGTACGAATTCTTTTCCCAGGCATCTGAATACATAGGTAAGTATACCCCTTCAGATTCATAGCGGCCTCTCATATCCTGGAGGGCATAAGCGTACCCTAAAAAATTCATATAGACACCAAAAATATCATACGTTCCTTTACCGTAAGGAGTTCTGGTAAAAACTAAGGGTAATTTGTATTTATTGGGTACCTGATTTCCATTTTCTGTCGGATACACAAAGAGTTGGGTTCCTTTCGGGATTAATTCTATGGTATACAGGTTTCCCCCTACATCTACTTGCGTTGAAACAGAATCAGAAATGACCGGTAAATAAATGTCTGTAGCCAATTTTGTACCATCCGCCATGGTAAAAGGGACGGTAACAATTGTAGTGAACTCTGTAATGGTATCTAACATCCCGTTATTGTTAGATTGAGTAAAAGCCGATAGTGATGTCAGGCATAGAATTAAAAAGGTGATTTTTTTCATAGGGGGATGGATGCTTTGCTCAAAGACGAATAAAGACAGTAATAAGTTGTACATGACGTGAGTTTGGTATCACCCCATTGTGTTTATTATTGAAGAAACATTAATAACAAGTAATACCACCCAGTGGTTTGACTTCACTGGAGCAATATCAATCGATAGTATAAATCCTGAATTATATTATAACCATGCTGTGGTATTATCTGGTCTTGATAAAGGCCGGAGCACGTTAATAAAGACGTTCCTGTGTCAGTCTCTACTATTAGTTTTATGGGGAGTAAGGTTGGGTACTCAAGTAAAACTAACTCGTAAATGGCCACCCGTTGAAATGCTTTTATCAAAACATCACCCGCACTTATTCCCCCTTTCAAATCATAATAAATTCTTAAATTAGCAAGAGATGAACAGAGTGGCCCCCACTCCTCGCTAAAACCAACCATTATGCACCGCATTTTATTTCCCTTTCTTTTACTTTTATTAACGGCTTGTGGCGGCAAAGATCAGTCAGGTGCAGAGGGGAAATGGATTCAGGGAAATGAAGAGGAAAAGTTAGAAACCATAGAAAGGCAATTCCGCGGTTTTGATAAGGCCATGGTAGAAACGGGCTACCGTTACCAAGAGCTTTACTGGGCCGGACAGGATGAAAATTGGGAATACGCCAATTATCAGCTAGAAAAAATCCGAACAGCCATTGAGTCCGGACTACAGCGCCGCCCCAAGCGGGAAGAATCAGCTCAACATTTTCTAACGGTTGCTCTGCCTGAAATGGAATTATCTGTTCAGGAAAAAGATACCGTAGCATTCAATCAGGGTTTTAAAATGTTGACCGCAAATTGTAATGCCTGTCATGCTATGGAAAGTGTTCCTCACTTCATGGTGAAAACTCCGCTTCACCGTGCTTCTCCTATTCGAAAATAAGCTGGGATCATTCTCTTATTTGCCCGTCTCCGTGAACATAGTACTTATTGGTCACCAATTGTTTTAAGCCCAATGGTCCACGGTGGTGTAGCTTGTCAGTGCTTATAGCCAGCTCTGCTCCCACACCCATTTGACCACCGTCTGTAAATCGTGTAGAGGCATTGTGATAGACCGCTGCACTGTCTACCTGCTCCATAAAAACTGCTGCTTCTTCTTTACTTTCGGTAAGAATGGTATTTGAATGTCCTCCCGAATAATGATTGATCTTTTCAATGGCGTCATCCAATCCATCAGCTGAACCGATTGCCGCTTTCATGGCTAAAAACTCCTCAAACCAAACCGCTTCATCTTCAATAACTGCTTTAGAATCCAATTTATCCGTAATTTCTTTGGCTGACACCAGTTTTACTCCGCTTTTTATTAATTCAGATTCAATTTTTCTGAGTACCTGATCAAAATCCTGATGGTTCTTATCTACCAAAATCTTATCCAGGGCATTGCAGCCTGAAATCTTATTCGTTTTGGCGTTTAAAATCACTTTAATGGCTTTATCTATATCTGCGCGGGCAGATACGTACGCAAAATTATTTCCCCGTCCACTGATCAATACAGCACACCTGGCATGCTCTTTCACAAAATCAATCAGTCTCTCGCCTCCTCTGGGGACAATTAAATCCAGAGGTTGGTCAGGATTTCTTAAAAAATCCTGGGTAGCGGTTCTATCCATTTTTAAATACTGTATCCAATTTTCTTCCAGTCCGTTATCCTTTAAAGCCTTGTGCCAGCATTCTACCAGTTTTTCATTACTGTTATGGGCTTCTTTTCCTCCTTTTAATAAAATCTTATTATTAGCTTTAAACGCTAATACAGCTGCTTCAATGGTAACATCCGGCCGCGATTCATAAATGATCATGATCGTACCAAAAGGAGCTGTTTTATTAATAATATTCAGTCCATTATCCAGGGTGTCTTCACTGATAATCGCACCTACGGGATCTGCTTGTTCTTTCACTTCTTTTACTGCCCGTATCATATCATCTACCTTTTTACTATCCACCACTAAACGATCATATAATGCCTGGTCATCCCTGTCAAAATCTATCAGGTCTTTTCCATTGGCCGCTATGATTTCTTCCCGTTCTGCATCCAGATAGTCGATCATGGATTGTAAAACTTTATTTTTCTTTTCTGTACTCAATAATATCATCTTATTCTCTGTTTTTCTATTCAAATTATATTTTTGGAGGTGTGGTCCTGTTCGTTATCATTAGACACCCGGGTTCCTACATTTTTTCCTTTTACGATATCGATAATGACATCTTTTTTTTTGCCATTTGCGATATAGGTAGGGATATCTTTTGCTGCAGTCTTTTTTGCCACATTGATTTTTGATTTCATCCCTCCTCTTCCTTCTCCTTCTTTTTTAATGGATTCCTGCACGTATTGTTCTACTTTCTGATTCGTTGTGATCGAGCGGATAACATGGGTGTCATCATGTTCAGGATGACCATCAAATATTCCATCCGTATCTGTCAGCAAAATCAGTAAGTCTGCATGGATGAGTTCAGCTACCAGACTGGCTAATTCATCATTATCGGTAAACATAGACATGGAGAGTGAAACGGCATCATCTTCATTGGCAATTGGAATAATCCCCTGACTGATGAGCCCTTCGTAACAATTGATCATGTTCTCCCGGTGTTTTCCATGGTCAAAATCCCGCTTGGTGGCCAAGATCTGTGCGCACCGCATACCGTAATCGTGAAAAATGCTGTAATAGTGGCGCATCATTCTCGGTTGGCCGACAGCAGAATATACCTGTCTCCGAATGGTTTTATCTTTGATGGTATTGTTACGCAAGACTTCTTTTCCGGCGATCACAGATCCTGAAGATATCAATACGCAAAATATATCTTCTTCATACAAACGTGCAATTTGATTGACCAAGTGCTTTAAAATAGGTCCCACAATGCGATTGTCTTTGTTCACCATCACATTGGTACCTACTTTTACAACTACTCTTTTTTTGTATACTCTTTCTCCTTCCATAATATTTTTAATGGTTGTCATTTTTTGAAGGCATGCGATTCTTATGGACAAGGAAGTTACATCCGGGATAGCCAGTACAGCAATTACATAGCTAAGACATTATGATTGGATCTGCCCGCTTATCAATCAGGGCCGCTTTAAATATCGTTTGAGTCTGTCCAATACACTCACATGGGCTTGTCAAAGAAAACCGTTACAAATATACGCATCAAATAGCGAAAAAGCCAGTAAATTCGGAACTTTCACAGAAAACAACAGCCTCAGAAAATCACATTCCCCCTTCATTCAGATCGTCAAAAAAGAGTATCTTTTATGGGTATTGATGGATTCTTAGTTCTCAAACTGCTCTCGTAAGCCGTCAAAAATCCGAATGACAGCAGGACAGACCGCTGTATTTTTCAGGCTGATGTCTAGCAATTGATAGAACTTTTTTCGGTTGGTGTGCGGATAGCCTCTACAAGCCAGAGGTCGGGCTTCATAAACTGAGCAATAGTGATCTTCGCCCAAAAAAGGGCAAGGCGCCGACCTGAACACATATTCTCCGTCAGTATCCATTTCCATGTAGCGTTCAATCAGCTCAGAAGGTTTTATTTTCAGAAATCCGGACAATCGATCAATATCGCGTTCATGCATACCCGGACTGGTAGTTTTGCAGCAATTGGCACAGCTCAGGCAATCAATTTCATCAAAAGTAGAATCGTGTAGTTCCTGTACGCAAGCATCCAACCCTTTTGGTTTGGTCTTTTTAAGGGTTTTTACCAATTTTCGGTTCTTTTTTTGATCCTGCTCTCCCCTTTTGAGTTCCTTTTCTACATCCATCTTTTCATTGCTATGAGGACATCAAATCCTTCTGCCCCTGTTTAATTACCCATCAGGTAGTAAACAACAGCTCTCTCAATTTCGGCAAAGGCCACATTTCATCATCTACCATAATTTCTAATTTATCGGCATGGTAGCGAATCTCATCAAACATGGCTTTTACTTTGTCACAATAGGCATACGCCATCTCACGTTTGTCTACAATTAAGTTTGCTTTTTTTCGCTCTTCAATCATTTGATTCACCTTATCATTTAAGGTGTTGAGGTGTTTTGAGATAGATTTAACGTACTCAATTTGTGTTCTTGCCGTTCTTCTCCCCTCTTTATCACCAAACACCTGGATGATTGACTCTACATTTTCCAACAACATATTTTGGTACTCAACGGCTGCCGGAATGATGTGATTTTTTGCTAAATCTCCAATTACACGTGCCTCTATTTGCAATTTCATGATGTAATTTTCCAATTCGATCTCGTGTCGTGCCTCTATTTCAATTTCATTTAAAATATCCAATTTTTTAAACAAGTCTTTGGTTTCTTTTTTGCTCCATACATCCAACGCTCGGGGAGTATCTTTCAAATTAGACAAACCTCTTCGGGCTGCTTCTTTCACCCATTCTTCACTGTACCCATTTCCTTCAAAACGTATGTTTTTAGATCCTTTGATCAACAACTGCAATTCTTTTAAGATGGCTTCATCTTTTTTATTTCCCTTTTTGATGCGCTGATCAACCGACTTTTTGAACTCTATTAGCTGATTGGCTACAATGGTATTGAGCACTGTCATGGCCTGAGCACAGTTGGCAGCAGATCCTACCGCCCTAAACTCAAATTTATTTCCCGTAAAAGCAAAAGGAGAAGTTCTGTTTCTATCAGTATTATCCAACAATAATTGCGGGATTTTTCCAATGCTTAACTTCAACTCTGTTTTATCTTCCGGGGTCATTTTGCCGGCTTTGATACTTTTTTCCAGGTCATCCAGCATTTTGGAAAGCTGCGAGCCAATAAAAACAGAAATAATTGCCGGTGGAGCCTCATTGGCTCCCAGCCTGTGATCATTGCTTGCTGAAGCAATAGAAGCACGCAATAAATCAGCATTGTCGTGTATCGCCTTGATCGTGTTTACAAAAAAGGTCAAAAATTGCATATTTGATTTCGGATTCTTTCCGGGTTGCAATAAATTAACGCCGGTATCGGTTCCCATTGACCAATTATTATGCTTTCCTGAACCGTTAATTCCTGCATAGGGTTTTTCATGCAAAAGCACTCTGAAATTGTGTTTTCTGGCAATTTTTTCCATGATGTCCATCAACATCAGGTTGTGGTCGTTCGCCATATTCACTTCTTCATACATGGGCGCACATTCAAATTGGTTGGGAGCTACCTCATTGTGTCGGGTAGTCACCGGAATTCCCAATTTATGGCTTTCATATTCAAATTCCCGCATGAATTCAGTGGCCCTTTCCGGAATCGATCCGAAATAATGGTCATCCAATTGTTGTCCTTTTGCCGGAGCATGTCCAAAAACTGCTCTGCCGGTCAGCAGCAAGTCAGGACGGGCACTATACAGGGCTTCATCCACCAAAAAATATTCTTGTTCCCAACCCAAAGTAGCCTTTACAGACTTTACATTTCTATCAAAGTAATGACATACGCTTTTCGCAGCCTTTTCTACCGATTGCAAGGCTTTCAAAAGCGGCATTTTGTAGTCCAACGCTTCTCCTGTGTAGGCAATAAAAACAGTTGGTATACACAGTGTTTTTCCTACAACAAATGCCGGCGAAGTAGGATCCCATGCTGTATATCCACGGGCTTCAAATGTATTTCTAATTCCACCATGCGGAAAAGAAGAAGCGTCTGGTTCTTGTTGCACCAATAAATCTCCCTCAAAGCGTTCAATTGCTTTTCCCGGCCCCACCGGTTTAAAAAATCCGTCATGTTTTTCAGCAGTAGAACCCGTAAGCGGTTGAAACCAGTGCGTATAATGTGTAGCGCCTTTTGATATGGCCCAATCTTTCATTGCAGTTGCAATTTGATTAGCGTGTGTACGATCTACCGGCGTGCCGTGTTCAACAGCAGATTTTACAATTCGATAGGCATCTTCTGTCAGACATTCCTGCATTTTATCTAAATGAAAGGTGTTTTCACCAAAATACTCAGAAACTCGTGTGTCAGGTGTTTTCATGTGCTGAGGAACTCTTTTTAGCACTTCTTCAAAAGCTTTACTTCTTGAAATCGACATTTTATTGCTTGTTTTTTGTTTTTTATCTCCCAAAAGTAAAATTTTCAAGGGGGCAAATTAAAAAAAAGTGTAGATACTTATCAACACCCCCTCATTTTATTCCACAATATTGTAAAAATGAATTTTCACCTCTTTTCAACAAGTACTTTCCTTAATCATTCAATTTGCCATATTGGCAGTTTTTAAAGGAGATACATGACACAAAGTCCGCTTTATATCCTTGGTACATAAATTGACTTACGTTCAGTGAAAAACATTTATAAACCTTTAAAACCTTATAATTATGACACTAAGAAAATATAACAAACCGTACAGCTTAAGCCATGATTTCGATCGCTTTTTTAATGACTTTTTTCTCACCCCAAAAATTATCGGAGATAGTGGCAATGACCTAATGAGTAATATTCCGGCAGTAAATATTGAAGAAGAGAATGAGCAATTTGCAATACAACTTGCAGCACCGGGAATGAAAAAAGACGACTTTAAAATTGAAATTGATGATGGAGTAATGACCATTTCCTCTGAAACCAAAGAGGAACATGAGTCGGCGAACGATAAGTTCACCCGGCGCGAATTCAATTACTCTTCATTCAGCAGAAGTTTTACGCTTCCTGAAAACATTGATGAAGATGGGGTAAAAGCGCAATATAAAGATGGGATTTTAACTATTGCGGTTCCTAAAACAAAAGAAGTTGCGCAAAAGTCACGATTAATTGACATCTCATAGCGGGTAACTCCCCCCGTTTAAGACGAACAGTCAAAAAAGGGAGCTTTTCATAGTTTGATTTACCCCGACTTACTGCATGGCAGTGGGTCGGGGATTTTTTCATCTCATCCTATTTGAAATCAGTTATTTCACTGATTTATTTACCCAACTTATCAAAAGCGTCATCCACTGCTTCCTCTATTTCTTCTTCGCTGGGAAGATCCATTTTATCCAACTCTTCTTCCGTATTTTTGACTGCCTCTTCCAGTTCTGTTTCCATATCCGGATTCATTCGCTTTTCAAAATCTGCCAAAGCAGCTCCCACAGCTACAGTTAACACTTTTAAAGAATTTTGTGAAGCATCTGTCAACTCAAGCGTGAAATTTCCACCATCCATATTGGCTGATCCGTAAAATGATTTAAATAATTTCGCATATTCACCACCTTCTTTTTCCAGACCTTCAATTTTACTCAATTGCGTCAAGTCGGTAAACATCCCAAACGGATTTTCATTCACCACCCCTTTAGGATTGTTCACTTTTACACCTTTCCCCATAGCGATTAAATTTGCCCAGGAGCTATCGTTTGACATAAACAATACCTCATCAGAAAGATAAATAAAAGCTTTTCCCATATTGATCACCCCATTGGGCAGCACCTGCACTTTTGACCCTCCGTCATATCCCCCCATTTGTTCAGTACTTGCTGTCTCCATCAACTCACGAGCTACAATTTCGTTCATCTCTGCTTCAATGATCTTTCTATCGCTTATTCCTAAAACAAAAGCAAAAACCGGCTCGTCGGTTTTGATAATGATAGGCTCATCATAACCAAAATCATATACCTGTTCTTTTTTCTCGACTCCGTTAATCATATAAACGGCCTCGCCGGAAAAGGCGCCTTTGATGTCTTCAATCTTCAAACCTTCTTGATTGAGTTCATCTTCCATTCCCTGGTAATCATCTTCTGAAAGTTTTTTGAAATACTCCAATGCACCATTTACATCCACCTTGTAAGACCCTACCATCATAGGATTAGCTGATTTTCCATAAGCCAATAGTTTTTCTCTCACCCCTTCTTTCCCAATAAAATCAATTTTTTCTTTGAGCTCATCCGTAAGATTTGCCACCATCTCCATATTCACACTTCCTTTCTCAAAATTCAGATACAATTCATACGACATTCCTTCATAAAGCTCTTTCACTTTTTCCAAATCTTCCTTTTCTCCCATAGCCATGGATTCCATATACCCATAAAATCCTTTTCCTTCATACAACATGGCCACATCTGATTTGTTTTCAAGGAAAGTCACATAGGTATCATTGATCTCATTGTCATTTGCTGCTTTAATCAATGCAATATTTTTATCGATCATTTTCATCCCTTCTTTTCCTCCTTTTCCTGACAACATAGCTGCAAAATCCATAGGAATATTGGAGATTACGGCAAATTCATCATTCCAGGCCACACAATATTTTTCCTTGTCTTTGATGGCGTATTTCATCCCTTCTTTTTCCTTCACCTCTGCATTCGCCTCTTTTTCTATCAACTCCACAAATTTCTTTTCATCTTTTATCTTAAATATACCGTAGAAATTGGGTAAAAACGACTTTCCTTCCCCCACAACAACTTGTGCCTCTGTTTCATAATCAATACCCGTTACGTCCTGCTCCAGAAAAAAGGTGATCACCTGATAATAAGTAAAGGGTAAGGTGCCTTCTTTCATTACTTCTGATTTGTCCATCAAATCCTGAAGGTTCATAGAGGCAATAAAAAATGGAGAGCGGATCTCACTGATCATAGTAGAAACTTTCTGTTCTCTTGTTCTTTCTTTTGAACAGCCCATTAACAAAACAGCAATCATTGCTGTCACTAAAATAGATCTAACTTTTTTCATTTTCATATATTTCACAATTGTTCGCCAAAGTTAATTAATTCTTCCATTGTCAAGCCGTTAATCAAAGTTATCTTTGCATCATGCACACCATAGAACCATATTATAACTGGCGGGGGTTTTACGTCGCGGCGGAAGACATTCAGTCGCCGTTCTATGGTCGTGAATATTCTGAATTTGAATTTACCGATACTATTTACAATTACTGTATTCATCCGCAATGGGACAATATCGGTTCTCCTTCTTTATTCATTAAAATTTTGTTTACCGATTATGATGAGGGTTTTTGTGTCATAGAGATCTTTGGAGAGTGGAATGATGCGGTTCAAAATGATATTATGATGCTTAAGCGTGATATTGTTGAGCCTTTGATGTATGCCGGTGTAAATAAATTTATATTGATTGCAGAGAACGTACTCAATTTTCACGCTGATCAGGATGAATATTACGAAGAATGGTTTGAAGAAGTTGAAGAAGAAGACGGCTGGATCGCTATTTTGAATTTACGACAACACGTACTGGAAGAAATGCAAACAGAAAACCTGGATCAGTATTTTGTTTTAGGGGGTGAACTGGAAGATTTCAGCTGGAGAACCCTGACGCCACAACAGTTTTATTCCTCTATAAATCGGTACGTGATGAAAAGACTGGGGTAAAAAATTAACCTGCTTTCAATTTCTTCACCACTTCCCTATCTAATGGAAAAGTAAAGTTTTTCTCCTGTAATTCCCGAATCGGAATCCATTCAAAGACCTGCTCTCCTTCTTTTAAATCTTCAGGATATGGCGTATGCACAATTTCATCTGCTTTTTTTGTTTTTACCCTATAATAAATGACGATCAATTGTTCCTCCGGGTCAAAAGCAGAACGTTGAAAAAAATCATTCAGATAGATCAATTCAGCCGTTTCAACCACAATCCCAACTTCTTCCATGAATTCTCGCTTCAGGCAATCCGCTAAACCTTCTCCGGGAATGTGTCCGCCACCCGGAAATTTTGTCATTCGCATTCCAAATCTGTGTTCATGGGTGACCAATACTTTTTTTTCTTCCATCAACAAACCGTAAACCCGTATATTGTATCGCTTAATCTCCATGCAGCCTATTCATAAAATATATTCTCCAAATATAGAATCTATTCGCAAACCACTATATTTGACGATCGAGTTGTATGCATATACAACCATGAAACAGCTTAAACCTATGGGAATCAAAAAAGAGCAATTGGATTTTAACAAAAATGAGGATCAACTGAAGATGCTCATTTCAGATATGCAACATAAGTTGAGGAAAGTTTATGAAGGGGGTGGAAAAAAGCGAATCGAAAAACATCATTCAAAAGGAAAGCTCACTGCGAGAGAGCGCATCAGTAAGTTAATTGATCCCGACACTGAAACCATTGAAATTGGTGCTTTTGTTGGGGACGGCATGTACAAAGAGTATGGTGGCTGTCCTTCCGGCGGTGTCGTGATAAAAATCGGATATGTAAGCGGAAGACAGTGTATTATTGTTGCCAATGATGCTACTGTTAAGGCCGGTGCATGGTTCCCGATTACAGGTAAGAAGAATTTAAGGGCACAGGAAATTGCCATGGATAATCATCTGCCGATCATTTATTTAGTGGATAGCGCAGGTGTTTTTCTTCCCTTGCAGGATGAAATTTTCCCAGACAAAGAGCATTTTGGACGAATTTTTAGGAATAATGCAATCATGTCCTCTAAAGGGATTACCCAGATTGCAGCGGTAATGGGCAGCTGTGTTGCAGGTGGTGCCTATCTTCCCATTATGTCAGATGAATCTTTAATTGTCGATAAAACCGGAACTATCTTTTTGGCGGGATCTTATTTGGTAAAAGCTGCCATTGGAGAAACAATCGACAATGAAACACTGGGAGGAGCAAGCACGCACACAGAAATAAGCGGTGTCTGTGATTACAAATCAAAAGATGATGCAGATTGTTTGCAGACCATCCGTGACCTGATGGATAAAATCGGAAAAATAGATGAGGCAGGCTTTGATCGCAAAGCGTCGAAACCACCGAAAGAAGATGAAAAAGAAATTTACGGGATGTTTCCGGTAGATCGATCTGCGCAATACAACATGAAAGAGATCATCAAGCGGATTGTGGATGAATCAAAATTTACTGAATATAAAAGTGATTATGGCAAAACCATCATCTGCGGATATGCAAGAATTGACGGCTGGAGTGTCGGCATCATTGCCAATCAAAGAGAAGTGGTAAAAAGTGCAAAAGGAGAAATGCAGTTTGGCGGAGTTATTTATACCGATTCGGCAGATAAGGCAGCTCGTTTTATCATGGTGTGCAATCAAAAAAATATCCCCCTTGTCTTTTTACAGGATGTCAGTGGCTTCATGGTAGGGTCAAAATCTGAACATGCCGGAATCATTAAAGATGGCGCCAAAATGGTGAATGCCATGGCCAACTCGGTAGTGCCTAAATTCACCGTGATTATGGGAAACTCCTACGGAGCCGGAAATTATGCCATGTGTGGAAAAGCGTATGATCCCAGACTGATCGTTTCCTGGCCGACGGCTGAACTTGCTGTTATGTCAGGAGCTTCTGCAGCCAAAACCCTGCTTCAAATTGAAGTAGCTTCTCTCAAAGCAAGAGGAGAAGAAGTAGATGATGTCAAGCAGCAAGAACTTTACGATAAAATTAAGGCGCGTTATGACGAGCAAATCTCACCTTATTATGCTGCCGCCCGTTTGTGGGTAGATGCCATTATTGACCCCTTGGAAACAAGAAAAGTTATTTCTATGGGAATTGAAATGGCCAACCAAAAGAAAACAGAAGAACGTTATAATGTAGGCGCCATTCAAACCTGATTATGCACATTTTTAAAACACTACTCCCTTTTTTAGTGATCACCCTACTGTTTTTACTGACCGGAGTCATACTAATAGTGATCACCGACAAACAATTGTTGCACCTCTCAGCAAATGCATTAGTCGGCGGAAGTGCAGATGTGTTTTTTAAATACTTCACACATGTAGGAGATGGTATTACAGTAGCAATTATTATAGTGTTGTTCAGTTTTTTGAAGGGAAAAAAATTTTATGCTTACCTCAGTCTGGGTTTAAGTTCCTTTGCCGTCGGAGGATTATTGGCGCAATTTTTTAAGCGCCTGGTTTTTTCTGATTTTAAGCGTCCCTTTAAAGTATTTGGTGAGCAATCCCTAAACTTAATTGATGGTGTCACCCTTCACGGAAGCTTTTCTTTTCCATCAGGACATTCAACGGTATCTTTTGTGTTATTTATTTATCTCGCTTTTCTCTTTCGCCGCTATCGATATGTGCAAATTTTCTGTGCATTTTTAGCTATTTTGGCAGCCTATTCCAGGGTACATATCTCTCAACATTTTATTGAAGATATTCTCGCCGGAGCAGCCTTAGGTACCTTCACTTTTCTACTAATGCTTTGGCTGCATAAAAAATATTTTTTCAAAGCGGCATTTTCTGACGAACTCAAAGATTAGTTTTATTTTTCGGTATATTTAAACCATGAGATTCCTTATCTATTTATTACTCTTATTTTTTCTGGGAACTGGCTTCCATAGTAACGTATTTGCTAACAAAATAGATAGTTTAAAAGAAGTTCTCAGCACTGAAGTCCGGGGAGATATGAAATCTGATCTTGCGGCAGAAATTGCCCGTAGGCTTACTAATATTGACAATAAAGCAGCCGTTCAATATTCGGATGTAGCATTAAATTATGCCATCCGGATGAACGACCAATTACGTATTGCAAATGCGCTGGATGCTAAAGGAAATGCATACAACTCAATGGGAGAAAGTCAAGCTGCACTGGAACAGCTGTTTAAAGCACTTTCTATTTATGAAGAGCTTAAAGCCCACAAGCAAATTGCTATTGTTACCAACTCATTAGCTAATACATTTATAGATCAGGAAGATTACGAAAAAGCCATCAACTACTATCAGGCTTCTTATGAGGCAGGAATGATCATTAAAGACACCAATGCAATTGCTGTTCCCCTGGTGGGTCTGTCTATTATTTATGATGAGATGGGAGAAATTCAAAAAGCACTCAACACCACTAAAGAAGCCATTCCTCTTTTTGAAGGAATTAATCGAACAGATGCTATGGTTGTTTGTTATGTCAATGCTTCCAACTATAGCTATGATCTGGGAATGAAAGATGCATCTTTCATCTGGCTTCAAAAAGCAAAAAAACAAAATGAACAACTGAAGAATAAATATTTTTCAGGAGAAATAAGTCTGTTTGAAGCTGTTCTATTGGCAGATAATGGCAAGCTAAACGAAGCTGTTGTGGCAGCAGAAAATGGCATTAAACTTCTTCGGGAAATTGATGCCAAAAGCAATATAATGAAAGCCCATAAGACCCTTTCAGATATTTATGCTGAAAATCATGCCTATAACCTCGCTTATCACTCCCTTTCTCAATACACTCAATTAAAAGATAGTTTGGATACTGAAAACAAGACAGAAATCATGGAGGAGTTAAATACGAAATATGAAACTGCACAAAAAGAGAAAAAAATCTCCCTGCTAAGTGCTGAGAAAGAAATTCAAACTCTGGAGAATGATAAAAACAAAACCATTATGAACGTTTTGGTCGGTGGCAGTTCACTGCTTTTGATCTTATCGGGATTTACGATCAGAGCAAATCGCCAAAAAAAACGCGCTAATACAGATTTACACACACAGAAATCAATTGTCGAAGAAAAAAATAAGGAAATTCTCGATTCTATTCAATATGCCAAGCGGATTCAAAATGCGATCATCCCCTCCCCTGATCGACTTCAGAAACATTTTCAGGATTCCTTTGTGCTTTACCTACCGAAAGATATTGTGGCTGGTGATTTCTACTGGATGGAAACGGTGGGGTCTTCTGTATTAATCGCTGTAGCCGACTGCACCGGACATGGTGTGCCGGGTGCCATGGTGTCTGTAGTATGTAATAATGCACTAAACCGGGCGGTAAAGGAATTTAACTTAACAGAACCCGCTAAAATATTAGATAAAACAAGAGATTTGGTAGTAGAAGCTTTCTCAAAAAATCAGGAAGAAATCTCAGACGGAATGGATATCTCTCTATGTAGCTGGAACAAAGAAACTCAAGTCGTACAATGGGCCGGAGCAAATAACCCACTGTATATTATCCGAAAGGAAAACCTGGAACTTGAAATCTTAACTCCTGATAAACAACCCATAGGAATGTACGAAACCGCCCGTTTATACACCAACCATTCGATTTCCGTTCAACCGGGAGATAACCTCTATCTCTTTTCGGATGGATATGCCGATCAATTTGGTTCGAAAACCGGTAAAAAGTATAAATACGGGCGTTTCAGAGCATTTTTCAAGACTCACGCTAATCAGACTATGAAGCAACAAAAGCAGCTACTCATAGAAGATTTTCTAAACTGGAAAGGTGAGTTTGAGCAGCTGGATGACGTCTGCGTTATAGGAGTCCGACTTTAGGCCGTCCCCGTAATGGATTAACCTAATTCAAGAATAATTGCTGTTGACACATCACTCACTGTAAGGTTTTTGTATCTTTAACCGTTTGAGAAGGCTCTTTTTTTATGCTTACACGAATTACACACTACCTTACATTATTTTTGTTACTGACTTTTCAGTCTGCCTTTTTGAACGCCCAGGAATTTGGAAATAAAAACTTTTATCTCATTGATTCTCTGAAATTAAAAAGTTTAAGTTCATCCGATAGAGAATTATTGGACACCAATTTGGTAAAGTATCATAACACTTTGAATGACACTGTTGAATTAGCCATTCTGGAATACATTGTTGATAATTGCTGGGATTCGGATGTCTGGCCAAAATACAATGCTCTGATCATTGATATAATTGAAAAAAAATCAGTGATTAAACAGTCTGAAAAAGTAAGGGATAAATTCACTTATTTTTTGGCAGGCGCACTCAGCAACATTGGCTATATGTATGATGAAAAAGGTGATTTATTACATGCATTGGAATATTACCACAAAGGGCTTTATTTGTATGAGCGCATTCAAAACAAAAAGGGAGCGGCAAGAACCCTTAACAATTTGGGTGTTATTTATAGTCTGGTAGGTGATTCTTCCAAGGCCTTTGATTATCACCGTCGAAGTTTGAAAGCAAAATCTGAAATGGGTGATCACAAAGGAGTAGCCATGTCTTTTAACAATATGGGGACGATCTATGAAAATTATAATCAACCTTTTAAAGCACTGAAATATTTTGAATCCAGCTTAGAGATCAGTAAAGAAATTGACAACAAAAGAGGAATTGCTATGGCGTATGATAACATAGGGGACATCTATGCTTCACAACATATTTACGGCAAGGCTTATCAATATTACCAAAAAGGACTGGCGATCTGGAAGGAAACCGGTATTGAAGTAGGTATTTCAACTTCCCTGGATAATATGGCCAATGTCTTATTGGAAATGGGGAAACCAGAAGAAGCAAAACAACACGCACTAGAATCTTATGAAATTGCGCAAAAATTGGGTTTTCCTATGGATATTGAAAACTCATCCAAAACACTTACAGTAATCTATAAAAAAGAAAGAAACTATGAGAAGGCACTCCACTTTTCTGAAGTGTATATTGATATGCGCGAGAAAGTAAGAAATCAGGACAATACCAATACCGCTTTTAAAAAAAGCATGCAATATGAATACCAAAAAGAGGCACTGAAAGATAGCCTTGAGTATGAAAAAGAGCGGGAAGTTTCCAGTTTAAAATTAAGAGAAAAAGAAACACAAACCTATGCACTTTTTGGTGGAATAGGACTTTTGAGTTTATTCTTACTTTATGCGATAAAAAGCTATCAGCAAAAGAAAAGAGATAATAAAAAAATCAATGAACAGAAGCAAAAAGTAGAAGTTCAAAAAGTAGAGATTGAGAAACAACACATTAGGCTTGCTTCTACACATAAAGAAATCTCTGATTCCATTTCGTATGCCAAACGAATTCAAGATGCTATTTTGCCTGAAGAAGCTTTTATTCAGCAATACCTTAAGAGTGCCTTTGTGATGTATGAGCCAAAAGATGTGGTGAGTGGTGATTTCTATTGGCTCAACAGGAGGGAGGGATTGACTTTATTAGCTGTAGGAGATTGCACCGGACACGGTGTGCCGGGAGCTATGGTATCTATTGTTTGTCACAATGCCCTTACCCGGGTTGTTCGGGAACTCAACATTACCAATCCTGCAGAGATTTTAAATAAAACCCGAGAAATCGTTATTGAAACCTTTGCTTCCAAACAAAGCAATGTAAAAGACGGTATGGATATTTCACTCATTTCACTTACTCACGGCACGGAGAGTGAGGATGGAAATCAAAGTGTAATGCTGCATTATGCCGGGGCAAACAACCCGCTCTATATCATCCGAAAAGAAAAAGTAGATGAAGTTGAAATAATTGCTGCCGACAAACAACCCATTGGTAATTTTGAAAAAGCCAAACCTTTTACCGGACACAATATACGTATGAATTCAGGAGATTTGTTTTACCTGTTCACAGATGGCTTCATGGATCAATTCGGCGGTGAAAACGGGAAAAAATACAAATACTCCCGATTTAGAGAACTCTTACTCTCCATTTGTGATAAAACCACTACCGAACAAAGAAAAATTTTAGAAGAAGAATTCCACCTATGGAAAGGAACACTGGAGCAATTGGATGACGTCTGCGTAATTGGGGTGAGAGTATAAACTCGAACACCAATTTAAGCAGTTTACCACGAGCGACAGCCGAGTGGTTATAGGAGCCCGAGTGTAACACCTCTCAATAAAGAGAAAAACAAACAAAAAGAAATTTCTTACTTTTTCCTCACCACATACAGCAACTCTTCTTTTGGAATTCTGTACTGTTCTTTGGGTAGTTCTTTTGAATAATCCACCACTTCTACTTGAAAACCGGCTTCTCTTAGTCGATCCGGATAGTTGGTTACATACAGTTTCATTGATTTTATTGGTAACAGTGAAAGGGGAAACTGACCACCTTCATGATGTCTGTGTTTCAATATCTAGTTTTAACGAAGAAAACAAGTTATTCACAGGACATAATTTATAGTAAATCGAGAATTTCAGTTATCATTAACTATATTTAAATCAAATAGATTAATATTAAAGATAATTATTTAACCTAAAAAAATATGAAAAAGTACATCTGCGCATTTATTCTCCTAATTAGCTATTCTTTTTTATCACTCGGTTATGAAGTAAAGTTTGGGCCAACTGAACAAGCCGGAAAAAGAGGAAAGACATTAATTATCGGAGAATTCAATGGAAACATTTACGTCTACAAGTATAAATCATTACCTCTGGGGGTAGAAAAACATTACATCCACAAGTATAATGCAAATTCACTCGAAACCATTGAGCAAAAAGAAATTGACATCAAAGCCAAAAATTTTGAGGGGATCTATTTAATCAATGACAAACTAGTGATTTTTGAGCGAGAAAAAGACATTAAAAACAATTTACAAAAGCTCTTTTACCATATCTACAATCCAAACACCTTGTCCATTGAGAAATCATCTATAAAAATAGCTGAATTTGAATTTGAAAGAAAATTATTCTCAAGCAAGGGAGGTTTTAATGTCGTTCCATCTGAAAATCGCACAAAATTTGCTGTTTACTACGACCTTCCATACAATAAGGGAGAGGCTGAAAAATTTGGTGTAGCTGTATTTAGTGGCGATTTTGATGTGATTTTAGATGCCAGCGTTACACTGCCTTCTCCGGATGAACTAATGTCACTCGGAAATCCTTATTTATCAAATGATGGTCGGTTTTACATCTCCGCAACTGAAGTAAGTGAAAAAAGGTTGTTTCGTTTGCCGTCTGAGATAAAACATCACATTTTTGAGGTGTCTGAGGGCGGTAAGCTAAATGATTACTTGATAGATTTACAAGAGAAATACATTTACGATTACACTTATGAAACGAATCCTGAAGGAAATTTGGTATGTTCAGGATTTTATGGTGAGCCAAAAAGAGATGGTGTTGCAGGTGGATTCTTTTTGAGGATAAATAAAGTATCTCGTGCCATTGAAGAAGCAAGTTTTAAGGATTTTCCATTGGAGTTTATTACTGCCGGATGGAGTGATCGCTCGAAAAAGAAAGCTAAAAAAAGAAAAGACAAAGGGAAAGGCAATCCAACCTTGTACAGCTATGACATCAGAAATGTAGTGGCATTAGATGATGGTGGTGCTATATTAACAGCTGAACAGTACTATGTTCGTGTAGTGACATACAGGGATGCAAATGGAAATACTAGAACAACGTATTATTATTACTACAACGACATTATTGTAATGAAGCTCAACAATAGTGGGAAATTTGATTGGTATGCTAAAATTCCTAAATTTCAGGTATCTACCAATGATGGAGGCTACTACTCAAGTTACTCGTTTCACGTAGGAAAAGAAAAGTTGTATTTCATGTTTAACGACAACATCAAAAATTTCGAAAAAGGTGACGTTGTTGGTGGAAAAACATATGCTGCTAACTTAGGTAACCAAAAAAATGTGACCTCACTGGTAGAGATGAATATTTCTGACGGTAAAATGAATAAGAAAAAATTGTTTAGTAAATCAGAACTTAAAACTATTGCTGTTCCAAAAGTTTACCATAGCGATCGTCAACTCAATACATTATATATCTTTAGTAAAAAGAAACGAAAAGAACGCTTAGGTTTGATTCGATTTCAATAATATTAATCATTGTTTAAGCTTCCTCACCACATACAGCAACTCTTCTTTCGGAATTCTGTACCGCTCAAACTGTTCTTTGGGCAGTTCTTTTGAATAATCCACCACCTCCACTTGAAAGCCGGCTTCTCTGAGTCGATCCGGATAGTTGGTTCCATACAATCTCACATGATCGTATTGCCAAAAGTGTTTTTCTCTCTCTTCAGGGCTGGTAATTGACCAATCTTCATAAGTAGTGTTTCTTGAAACATCAATAGGAACTTGCATAATTCCCCAACCTCCCGGTTTCATAATGCGATAAAGTTCTTGCATACATTTCAGGTCATCTTTCACATGTTCCATCACATGGTTGCAAAAAATCACATCATACTGATCATCTTCTAGTGGAATTTCATGAAGGTCAAAATGCATATCCACTATTGGCGATTCCAAATCTCCCGTAGTATAGTTGAGATTTTTTTGTCGCTTAAATTTTTTATGAAAGCACTGTTCCGGAGCAATGTGCATCACATCTAAATTTGTCTGAGTAAAAAAATTAGTTTTTTGTTTTAGGTATAACCACATGAGGCGGTGGCGTTCAAGCGTAAGGTCATAAGGGCAAAGCACATTTTCTCTGTGTGCTATTTTAGATCCATACGAAAGGAATTTTCTGAAAGATTTTTCACATACCGGACATTCCACCTTATCTCCTCTATAAAAAACCGGAGCAAAAACACGAAAAACATAACTCAATCGAATGAGCCATGGACGCGGGATATTTCGCAAAAGCCACTTGTATAATTTTTTCATCTGAATAAATTGCAGCGCAAAGATACAAATTCAATTTAGCTCTTACGAAAAGAGAGATGGTTATCAAAATTATGGCGATTGATTCCTGTGGCTACACAAAAAAGAGCTGTCTCAAAAGGGGATGAAAACGATCCATTTAGAAAATCAATCATCCGCCCGAGGCAGGCAAAGCAACTACTTTACTTTTTTCTTTATCAGCTATCAGCTTGCTCCACCTGATGTGACACTGCCCGTGTTTTTTCTTTGTTTGTATTTAAAATACTGCATAAACATTAACGTCATTACTAATCCTGAAGCCATTCCTTCAATGAGTATGATAGCGGCAAAATGCCAGAGGGTAAAAAACTCAGGAACATAAGACTCAGACTGAAGTACTGCAAGTAAATCTGTACCTGCAAATGACATATAAATGATAAACAAGATGCAGAATGTAACTACAGCTCCGAAACTAATTCTTAAGCCTTCTTTCCAACCGGCAAAATAATCCATCCCGTATTTGCCACCCTCAGCTGCTTTTTTATGGAGCGTCAACCACAAACCAATTCCCAAAATAACGGCGTTGAATAATCTTAATTCTATTTGATCTGAAAGCCCCCCAAGATCCATCATTAGAAAATAAAACATTAAAACAAGCCCTATCAATATTGATTTTATTTTAAATAATTTCTTCATCTTTCTGTCTGATTTAGTTGTTAATACTTACCAATAATGTACAAATTTTAAATGGTTTAATCAAGCTTAGAGTATAAGATCTATGAATATTATTTTATGAAGAATATATTTAACTGATAATAATTAGGTTGTCCTTATAAAGGATAATTCATATCTATCTGCCTTTGAACAATTTTAATTTAAAAATCACACGCTATCTACTCATATATATTCTATTTTGTGGATAATCCTTATCTTCAAACCTATTTATTAAGTGCGACTAAGTCAACTCTACATATTTTTTCTACTACTTTCTGGGGGTATTATCCCTCAAAACCTGTTGGCGCAAAGTTTTGACAGCGCTGTCAATCATCTATCATTAGATCAACTTTCAGAAGAAGATTGCTTTTATCTGGATAGTTGCTTACAAATGCACAGTGCAGAACTATCAGAACAACAAAAAATCAATTATTATTCGGCACTTCAGGATGCTTACGAAGAAAATAGCCATTTTTTTCTCGCTCTTTATTGTGTTGATACGCTTTTAAATGTTTATCAACGAAACAATGACCTTCCTTCACTTGCAGAGACCTACAGAAACAAATCCATTCTACATGATTATCTGGGGCAATATCCTGAAGCACTTTCGGCCAGTCAGGCAGGCTTAGAAATTTTCAATACGATTGGAAACAAGGCGGGTGAAGCCAGTAGCTATAACGATATAGGGGTGTTGCATTACTATGTGGGAAATCAGGAAATCGCCAGAGATTATTTTAATCAATCCCTTACACTTTTTCAGCAACTTCAAGATACTTCCGGAATTGGGATGTACTATAACAACATGGCCAATACACTTTTTGAAACAGACGAACTGGAGACAGCCCTTGAAATGTATCAAAAGGCGTATGAAGTTGATCTGATGATGAACAATAAAGAAGGGCAATGTATTTCTCTCAGCAACATTGGTGAAACGTATATCGCTATGGAAAAATATGATCTGGCAGAAAAAAAACTGCTTGAAGCGCTTAGAATCGCTGAAGACATCAATGACCCCTGGAGTATAAGCAACCCTTTGAGGGGATTGGGAAACCTTTATCAGCAAACCGGAGAACTTCACAAAGCCGTAAGAGTACTGGAAAAAAATGTGAAAATCTGCAGAAAAATAGACGCCCTGGCTGAACAGTCACAAAACTATGAATTACTCTATGATTTATATAAAAAAAATGGAGATTATGAAAAATCGCTCAACTATCTGGAGCTTTTTAAATCCCTAAACGATAGCATTTTTGATCGGGAAAAAGAACGCATGATGGGGGAGATGGAAATGAAATATCAGCTGAGTGACAAAGCCAAAGAAATCGAATTGATCACAAAAGAAAAACAAATTGCCGGTTTAGAGCATGAACAGGAAATGAAGGCTCAAAAAAGTAGGCAAATACAATTGATTTTCGGATTAATCGGTCTGCTAATTATTATTCTAATTGCTATCAGAGGATTTTTACTCAAAAAGAAAGCCCATCAAAAACTGCTACAACAGAACCAAATCATCCAGCAAAAAAACGAACAACTTCAGGTCGCCTATCAACAAATTGAAGAGAAGAGCAATGAGATTTATGACTCCATCCGCTATGCAAAAAGAATTCAATCGGCAATACTGCCTCCCAAATCAAGGGTTAAGGAATTGTTGCCGGACGCTTTCATCCTTTATCAACCAAAAGATGTGGTGGCAGGAGATTTTTACTGGTTAGAAACTGTTGCTTCCCCCTCTAACTCCCCCGAAGGGGGAGAACCAGCAACAGTTTTATTTGCAGCAGCTGATTGCACGGGGCACGGCGTCCCGGGAGCCATGGTGAGTGTGGTTTGCAATAACGGCTTAAACCGATCGGTCCGGGAATACGGCCTAACCGATCCCGGGGAAATTCTAAACAAAACCCGTGAGATCGTACTGGAAGAATTTGAAAAATCTGAAGAAAAAGTAAATGATGGCATGGATATTTCGCTTTGCAGTCTTCGGCTCCGCTCAGACTGCTATGAGCTAAAATATGCAGGTGCACACTGCCCGCTTTGGATCATACGAAAAGATGCTTCACAAATAGAAGAGATCAAAGCTGATAAACAACCAATCGGATTATTTGATAAAGCGGCTCCTTTTACCACACACGAGATGCAATTGTATCCCGGAGATACCATTTACATTTTTTCAGATGGATTTGCAGATCAATTCGGTGGCGACCGTGGAAAAAAAATGAAAACCGGTAATTTCAAAAAGCTACTACTCACTATACAACAGATGAGTATGCATGAACAAAAAACTTATCTTTTTGAATCCTTCCAGGAGTGGAAAGGAGATTTGGAGCAAGTGGATGACGTCTGTGTTATAGGAGTCAGGATATAATCCTGACGAACTAGAACGCATGACGGAATACATCCCGATTGATATTTTCAAGGAAGCGCAGCGACCGTAGAAAATACACGTCGGGATGGATGACACG
>JBBDID010000057.1:0-13388 GCA_040880585.1 Crocinitomicaceae bacterium
TTTACAGTTTTTTTCTATAATAACTTGCGGATTTGAGGATCCTTTCGTGTGGTAAATTGTAACAAACCTCCCTGCGCCCCAGTATCCGGGGTTTGGCCAGCGCACTAGCGGGGCAAATTAAAAATGCCTAATTTTAGGCAAAACGTTAATATCAATTAATTGCAATGTTAGAATGCGTAAATTTAAAAACGTTATAGCAGAATTTCGAATATACTTACTTGGAATATGTTGCATCTTAAATTTTTTGAGTCACAGCCAAACCGAATCCGTTGAAATAGACTTGTTATTGTTAGTGAATACGGAAAAATATAAACTAAACAACTATGATTGTTCTGATACTCAGGAAAAGTATCAGATGATTATCAAAAATGGTGACGATATTATCTTCGAAACAATTTTTCCTGACTCAAACTACATAAGTTCTGAATATCCAATTGGTTATTATATTAACCAACCTATAAAGCCAAAAATTAATTCTGAATATCAGGTTGTCATCAGAACCAAACAAGATTCTATTGTTTGCTTTAGCGAAAAAATATTCACCAATAACATTACCAAAAATACAAGAATCATCAGGGAAATACAGTTTATACCAATTAAACGTTTCCACCCACTTTCATTTCCCGAAATTTCCTATTCCTGTGGTAATTGCCATAGACTTGACTCCAAAGGGATCCAATCTTTCAAATACATTATAGATTTTTTAAAATATGAATGTCATTCCATATTGACAGTTGAAATGAATGAAACTCCCATATCTCAAAAGCGATTTAACCATTTGCAAAAATTACTAGGAGAAAAAAATGTGCAACCTGAAAGACTCCTACTGTCAACTAAATCAGCTAGCATAAACGACACTATAAAATTCAAAATCACATCCTATGATTATGGAGTGAAAAACTGATGTTGACCCCCTGCTACCGTACGAAATGAGTTTACGAATTCGACGAAAGTCAATCCTTTCGTGTGGTAAATTGGACATTTGCTTTCATATAAATTGACTTTAAGTGGTCAACGCTATATCAGGGGTACATACTTCAAAATTCAGCATTCGATATTCAAAAAAGAAATAAATGAATGACGAGTAAAACAGGTATTAAAAACCTAAAAGCTGACTCTCTGCTACAACATCTATTCTACCAAAACCTCTGTATTATCTCCTTTGTCTTTATTTTTTTCTTCTTCCTCTTCTTGTATGGCCTGTGCAATCAAATATGCCAGTAAAGCTATCATCAGTATAAAGAAAAATAGTTTCTTGTCTTTATACAATGGTTTTTTAGGTCGTTTCACGTAACGATCGTACTCATGCCGCAGACGTGGAAAGTCTTTGTACTTTTCAATGGCTTCTTTTGAAGGAAGCTTGACAGGTTTTTTTCTATTTACCTTGTATTTTCTCATGCGTAATGATCCCAGGTTTTTTTAATTTTCTCCAGAACTCTGTAAAGGCGCATTTTTGCTGTAGCTTCTGTAATGGTATAAAATTCTGCTATTTCTTTAAAAGAATACTGCATAAAAAATCGCAATTCAACAATTTCGCTATGTTCAGGTTTCAAATTACTCAACACTTTTACTAATTTGTCTTGATCCTCTTCTTTTTCTAAGGTTTCTATTTTCAGTTCAGACATCATGGTCTTCACATGTCGGTCTTCTACTTCTACCGTCACCATTTTCTTTTTTGCCCTAAAATAAAGATTGACTTCATTAGAGGCAATCCGGTATAGCCAAGCCGAAATGGGCAAGCCTCTATCTTCATATTTATGAATATTAAACATGGCTTTTAGCATGGCATCCTGGCAGATGTCACCGGCAGCAGCTTCATCCTGCACCCTTTTAAAGATAAACAAAAAGATTGGCTGAAAATATTTATCATACAAAGGAGCAAAAGCGCGCGGGTCTTTTTGGGCAGCAGCTATCAACTGTTTCTCATCAAGATATGTCGGATCGTTGTTTTTCAAAAATGTTTGATTGATGCTGTCTCTACAATTCAGTTATAACTAAATAGTAACACTATTGGTTTAAATGTTCCTGTAGGCATGCAATAACTTCAATGATCGAAAGGTAAGTATTGTGCTTGACTTCATCCAGTTCCTCCCACTTAAAAAATTGAACGGCTGTAATTCCTTCCTCTTCTTGAGGGATCAACTCTTTTGTCTCTGCGACCTCTTCTAATAAATACCAGTAGGTTTTCTTGAGTATTTTCTCACCTTTTTCTTCATAAGTGTGCCAGGTATTCATTAAATGATCAATAATCTGCGGGGAACTTAAACCACATTCTTCTTCTATCTCACGGACAGCAGCAATTTTGGGTGTTTCTCCTGCATCTAGTTTTCCTTTTGGAATATCCCAAAGTCCGTGTCGCTTGATAAAAAGAAATTTATTTTCTCTTCGTACAATTCCGCCTGCGGCTTCAATAAATCTGTGGTCTTTAAATGTATATAATAAATCTTTTTCCTTAGCAACTTCATAAACGACAGGAACGTTATCTATAAAAACTTTATACATTTGCATCATTATGATTTTAGACAAAGATAAGGCATTAAAAATAGCCGATTACCTCTTGCAAATTAAAGCAATCAAACTACAACCTTCAATGCCTTTTATCTGGGCAAGTGGCATGAAATCACCGATTTACTGTGATAATCGAAAAACACTTTCTTACCCGCAGATCCGAACAGCTATCCGGCAAACTTTTGCAGCCCAGATCAAGGAATACTTTAGTAATATTGAGGTAATTGCCGGAATAGCAACCGGGGGTATTGGTATTGGAGTATTGGTAGCAGAAGAATTAGGGTTGCCATTCATTTATATCCGTTCACAAGCAAAAGGTCATGGATTGGGAAATCTGGTAGAAGGAGACTACAGTGAAGGTCAACGGGTAGTGCTCATTGAAGATCTGATTTCAACAGGTGCCAGCAGCCTGAATGCTGTAGATACATTAAGAGAGAAAAAAATGAACGTCCTGGGAGTGGCTGCGATTTTTACCTACGGATTGGATACCGCAGAAAAGAGTTTTTCTTCTGCTGATTGTCCATATATTACTTTATCGGATTATGATCACCTGATTGAACAAGCCAATAAAGCAAACTACATTGCCGAAAAGGATATTGCATCTTTAAAGAAATGGAAATCAAATCCTGAAAACTGGGAAAACTAATGTCAACAAGAATTGAAAGTGACCACGTAATGATCAAGGCTTCTAATAAAGAAGTATTTGACTATCTGAATGATTTTAACAACATCAAAGAGCTTCTGCCACAGGATAAAATATCAGATTGGAAGTCAACAAAGGATGACTGTTCATTTAAAATACAAAATGCGGCAAAAATTCCCCTGATCAAAGAGAAAACTGAACTGGATCAAAAAATTCATATTGTTTCGGGTGATGATGCGCCTTTTCCTTTTACATTGGTCATCCACATAGAAAAAAATGAAGGGGAAGAACAGTCTAAGGCCTTTATGATATTTGAAGGAGAGATCAATGCTTTTTTGAAAATGATGGTGGTTAAGCCTTTGACTAATTTGTTTAATTACATGTCTCATAAGCTGAAAGAGAAGTTAGATTAGCAGTACTTGATCTCTTGTATATCATAGGATTTCTTTGTACCGTCTCTCAATACACTCAATAATCCGTTTTCATTTATTCCCTGAATCGTACCTGAAAATCTCCCGTCCTTATCTTCAAATTCTGACAAGTGATTCAATCGATACAAATGATGGTAATAATGTTTTTTCAACAGCTGGTAATTAGAGGATCGGAGCAGGTCATAGTAGAAATCTAACTGTAAATATACTTCGTCCAATAGTTGCTTTAGGTGCTGTTCTTGTTGGGTTTCTAACAAAAGGGAAGTGGCGGAGACATCAAAATCAAATTGATTGACGTTTAAACCAATTCCAACGACTGCGCTTTTAATTTTTTTTCCGGATAATTGATTGTCAATTAAAATGCCACAGATTTTTTTTTCCCGGATTAAAATATCATTGGGCCATTTAATTTCTGCAGCTAAACCGTATCTCTCCAGTGCTTTTCTAATTGCCAGTGATGCCATGATATTGAGGTAAAAAGATCGATCAACGGAAAGCTCAGGATAAAAAATAACCGAGAACGTCAAATTTTTTCCCGGCTCAGCCGTCCATACATTTGTGCGTTGACCTCGGCCTTTATGCTGCCAGTCTGCCATAATTACAGTACCTTCCGACACTTTTGTCGATTTTAACAGCTTGGCAGCATAATTGTTTGTAGAATCAATAGTGTCTAATTGAATTAGAATACGTTCTAATCTTTTATAGGCCATAGAACAAATGTTACGAATTTTAAACCAAAGTAAAACAAAAGACTTAATTTTGTGCTCCTAAAATACATTTATGGTAAAAGCGCTAGACGAGAAGGAAGTTGAAACAAAAGTATTAGTAGAAACAGTTGTTGACGGAATCCAGGATATAAAAGGAAAAGATATCGTGGTGATGGATTTGAGTGAACTTCCAAATGCGGTGGCAGAGTATTTTATCATTTGTAGTGGAGAATCAAACACACAGGTAGAGGGTATATCCAATTCTGTAGTGCGTAAAACAAAAGAAGAACTGGAAGAAAAGCCCTGGCATCAGGAAGGATTAAGTAATTCTGAATGGATTTTATTAGATTATGTGGATGTGGTGGTTCATATTTTTTATCGGGATGTTCGCAATTTTTATAATCTCGAAGATCTGTGGGCAGATGCAAAACGAACCGACATACCAAACCTTGACTAAAAAATATTATGGCAGAAAAACCAAACAATAAAAAAGGATTTAACCTCTATTGGATCTACGCAATCTTAGCAGTAGCACTGATAGCCTTTAATTTAATTCCCTACGGTAGTGGACCGATCGAAATACAAGAAAGTGATTTTGAAGAATTAGCGAAAAAAGGGTATATCGAAAAGTTGACAGTGGTCAAGAACAAGGAGATTGCAGAGATCTACCTGAAACCGGATAAAATTGATTCGGTGAAGACTATGAGGGAGGAATATGAATCGCTTTCTGCCAATAAAGGAGTTTCTCAAACACCGGATATGCAATTCTCAACACCAGAGATGCGCACATTTGAAGAAAACCTTTCAGAATTGAAAGAACAATTGAGCAAAAAGGGAAGTGGATATACTTTTCCGGTAAGCCGTGAAAACAGGAAAGACTGGGCAGGTGATTTATTGGGATGGTTGCTGTTCCCCGTGCTATTAATTGTTTTCTGGATCATTATTATGAGAAGAATGTCCGGTGGAGCCGGCGGTGGTGGTGGCGGTGGAAACATCTTCAGTATCGGTAAATCCCGTGCAAAAGTGTTTGAAAAAGGAAAAGGAACCAATACCACCTTTAAAGATGTAGCCGGACTAGAAGGCGCAAAAGAAGAGATCGAAGAGATTGTCGATTTCTTGAGGAATCCCAAAAAATACACAGAACTAGGTGCTAAAATCCCGAAAGGCGCATTGTTGGTAGGACCTCCGGGAACCGGAAAAACCTTATTGGCAAAAGCAGTGGCCGGTGAGGCCCAGGTGCCATTTTTCTCTTTGTCAGGATCTGATTTTGTGGAGATGTTTGTTGGAGTAGGGGCATCCAGAGTACGGGACTTATTTAAACAGGCAAAAGAAAAAGCACCTTCTATTATTTTTATTGATGAAATAGATGCCATAGGTAGAGCAAGAGGTAAAAATGCCAATATGGGATCCAATGATGAGCGGGAAAATACCCTCAATCAGTTATTGACTGAGATGGATGGGTTTGGAACAAATTCTGGTGTAATTATTTTGGCCGCTACTAACCGGGCTGATGTATTGGATTCTGCACTGATGCGCGCCGGACGATTTGATCGGCAAATTATGGTAGATATGCCCGATTTGAATGAGCGGAAAGAAATTTTCAAAGTCCACCTGAAACCTCTGAAATTAGAGAGTGAGTTGGATATTGACTTTTTAGCCCGTCAAACTCCCGGTTTTTCAGGAGCCGATATTGCCAACATCTGTAATGAAGCAGCACTGATCGCAGCCAGAAAAAAGAAAAAATTCGTAGAAAAACAGGATTTTTTAGATGCTGTAGATCGAATTGTGGGAGGTTTGGAGAAAAAGAACAAGATCATTACTCCGCAGGAGAAAAAGACAATCGCTTTTCACGAAGCCGGACACGCAACTACTTCATGGCTATTAGAGCACGCATCACCACTGGTTAAAGTAACAATCGTTCCCCGGGGAAGGTCATTGGGCGCTGCTTGGTATTTACCGGAAGAAAGGCAAATCACTACCACAGAACAGTTGTTAGATGAAATGTGTTCTGCTATGGGGGGTAGAGCAGCTGAACAGATCATGTTCGGTAAAATTTCTACCGGCGCTTTGAGTGATTTGGAAAAAGTAACCAAGCAGGCTTATGCCATGGTTTCTATTTACGGCCTCTCTCAAAAGATCGGAAATATATCCTATTACGATCCGCAGGGACAGTCACCTTTTCAAAAACCCTATTCTGAATCCCGTGCTACCAAAATTGATGAGGAAGTAACACGCATTATTGAAGAGCAATACGAACGCGCTAAAAAAATCTTACTGGAGAATAAAGATAAACTTATCAAGTTGGCAGATGAATTATTGGAAAAAGAGGTGATCTTTAAAGATAATCTGGTGAAAATATTTGGAGAACGAATTTGGGATCAAAACCGGGAAATGCTCAATGAGAAAAAAGCTGACACGAAAAGTGAAGAAGAGAAAAAAGTATTGGAAAAGAAGGCAGGTTTGAGTACTTTAGCAGAGGACGCAGAGAATACAACCACAGATACAGAAGATTCTCAGGATACAACGTCTGAAAACGAGCAATCACCAACAGAAAAAGAAAATAAAGATGGAGAATAGAACATTAGTGCACACCACCAGTTACGAACACGTGGCGACTATGCTTAGAGATAAATTGGAAGCAGCAGGCATCAATGTTTTGATTCTGGATCAACACGACTCAATCAGTGAAGTAATCGGTGGATGGGAGATTCACGTCAATGATGAAGATGCCGAGGAAGCAAAAAAAATTGTGGATCAGGTAACAAGGTAGTTGCTTACTTTTCAGTTTATTTTTCTTTTTTAGCCAATTGTAGTCGCTTATGCAAAAGGTAGTTTACAAACAATTTCGCAGTTTAGACCGGGCAACTGAACTTTTTAATCTTCTAAAGAATCACGGATTGGATCCTTATCTTTCAGATGATTTACCTCCTTTTGACGTGACATTTAGCGGAAATAATTTAGCGTATAGCTATGAAATTCAGCTGGACAGTTCAGCATTTCAACGGGCAGATGAGCTGCTGCAAGAGCAAGCCTCAGAATGGATGCCTTTGGAGGACGAAGCGCATTACCTGAAGAAGTTCACCGATCAGGAGTTGATAGAGGTGATACAGAAAATAGATGAGTGGAGTGTGTATGATCGTATCATAGCCCGAAAATTGTTAGTTGAACGTGGTCAAACCTTTACGGATGAGCAAATCAAGCATTTTGAAGAAGACAGAATCAAGCAACTTTCAAAGCCCGAAAAAATTAGTATACAGCGAATAGTCGGGGGATATATCGCCGCATTATCTTTCGGTTTTGTAGGAATTTTAATCGGTTATGCCATGATGAAGGCTACTAAGACACTTCCCAATGGAAATAAAGTTTTTGTGTACGATACAGACAGCCGTTTCCATGGGAAAATTATATTTACAGTAGGAATAGTGATTTTACTGGCGGTTTTAATAGTCCAGTGGCAATATCAATTCATCTCTATTTAAACAAGTGATTTGGGAAAGAAAAAGGTCAATACAATAATACAGAGAAGCATAACAGGTGCTGTATATATAGGGGCGATTATTGTGTCAGTTTGCCTGGGTGGTATGTATCTGCATTTATTTTTTGGGATTTTGACTTTACTGACCCTGCAAGAATTTTACGCCATGTTCAGGAAATCAAATGTTCAGCCTCAACACATATTGGCGCCTATTCTTGGGTTTTTAATTTATGCTTCCAGCCTTCTTCCCGAGTACAGTGTCTATCTCAATGATCGATTTCTGCCCTTGGTAGTAACCGTTTTTGCGAGTCTGTTACTGATACTTTCCAATGAGTTATTGCGCAAAAAAAAGCAAGCCATTTATAATATGAGTCTCAGTATTTTTGGAATCGTTTACATTGTTCCTCCCATGATCATTATCAATGAACTTTCAGCCCGGGGACAAGCGAAAGAAATGGATCAGTTGTTTCCTTTGCTCGGCATTTTTATTCTGATATGGGCCTTTGATACCTTTGCTTATTTGGTAGGAAGAAAATTGGGAAAGCACAAATTACTGGAGCGTATTTCACCCAAAAAAAGTTGGGAAGGTTTTTTCGGAGGTTTTTTCTTTGCGATTCTTGCCGGACTAGTTATGGCTTATTTTCTGGATGAGCAACCGTATTTATATTATGCAGTAATTGCTGCTTTGGTAGCTGTTTTCAGTACAATCGGGGATTTGATTGAATCTATGATCAAACGTAGCTTGTTCATTAAGGACTCAGGTAAAATTTTACCCGGACACGGCGGTCTTCTGGATCGGATCGATAGCATCTTAATCGTCTTTCCTGTCATTTTTATGGTAGAACTCATCTTTTCCTGATTTTTAAATTTATTTTTGTGCCATGAAAATTCACAAAGAAGGATTCGGAGTAATTCTGATCGCTACCTTGATTTTAGGAACCATATTCGGATTAAATTTTGTGTTTTTTAGAGACATCCAATGGCTTTTTTGGATACTGACTGTCGGATGTATTGTCATGTTGATTTTGGTCGTACAATTTTTTCGTGTTCCTGCCAGAGTAACAAATTCCGGAGAAGTGAAGATCATTTGTCCTGCGGATGGAAAAGTGGTTGCGATTGAAGAAGTGGAAGAAACAGAATATTTTAAAGAAAAACGCATTCAGTTATCCATTTTTATGTCGCCTTTAAATGTGCATTGTCAATGGTATCCCATTTCAGGTGAAATTACTTATTACCGCTACCATCCCGGAAAATATTTGGTGGCCTGGCATCCAAAATCATCTACTGAAAATGAACGAACGACTATTGTGATGAAACATCATAGTGGAGAAGAAGTGTTGTTTAGACAAATTGCGGGAGCAGTGGCAAGGAGAATTAAATGTTACGCAAAAGAAGGGGCAGAAGTGAAGCAAGGAGAAGAGGCAGGATTCATTCGTTTCGGGTCTAGAGTGGATGTGCTTTTACCCCTATCTGCAACAATAAATGTTAAAATAGATGAAAAAGTACAGGGAAAAACCACTCTACTTGCCTTTTTTTAGCTAAATTTATAATTGTAATTAAAACTAAAGACAATGAAAAAATTATTTATGCTTGCAGCCATGACTGCATTTATCGGATCATACACTTCTTCTTTTGCGCAAGATGAAGAGAAAAAAGTCACAAAAACAGAAAAGAAATGTGACAAGAAGAAAAAATGTTGCAAAAAGAAATGTGACAAAAAGAAAAAGAAATAATCTCTTTGATTGAATGATATTAAAAAGCGACTTTGGTCGCTTTTTTTGTTATAAACCGTAGAGATTTTGGAAAAGAGGTGTGATTTTCGTTATATTTTTAACAGCTGCGTTTATTTAGAGCCAGTTGAGGCAACTATTGACTAGAAAATTCGTTATAGTTGGTGAAGTCATTACCCTTAAAAAAGAATGACATTTTTTGTAAAAGACGAAGAACAGATAAATCTGAAATGAAAAAGAGACAACCCCTTGTAATTAAAAGTTTTATAACTACTATTTTTTTAATGGTAGTTACAGTTTCAGTGGCTCAATGTTCTCTCAATATTACACCTTCAACCACACAAAATATAGTTTGTGGTGAAAGTGTTGATATTGTAGCCACAGGATTTGCTGTTGGTGCGGTTTTATCAGAAGATTTTAATGGGCAGACGCTTGGTCCTGGTTGGGCAACGACTCAAACGGTTAATTATTCCAACCCCTGCGGCCCTAGCTTAGATGGGACTCCTTCTGCCTGGATGGGAAATACTGCTACACAGCCGCGTACATTGTCAACCATTGGTTTTGATTTGCAATGTGGTGCCGAAATTTGTTTTGATTTGGACTTTGCGGGAGATGAGGCTTGTGGAGGCTGTAGCAGTTGTGAAGACCCTGATTTGATTGATGAAGGGGTTTATTTTGAATATTCAACAGATGGGGGAGCAACATGGAGTACTATTTTCTATTTTGAACCGGCTTCAGGACAGGGAAATGCGTATTATCAATGGGCTAATTACTGTTTTGATTTGCCTGCTGCCGGTTGGTCCGCAAACACCATGTTTCGTTGGAGACAAGAGGATGGAAGTAGCGCAAATTTCGACCACTGGGGTATCGATAATGTAACAATTCAACCGTATGCATGCGGAGGAGGAACGTATGATTATATTTTTGATGGGGTAGTGGGCGTACAAGATTCAACAGTAACACCAACCACCTCTCAAACCTATGATATTCTTTTTACAAATTTTACGGATGACACCTGCTCTCAAAGCCTTACAGTAAATGTTTCTCCATTTAATGTATTTGCTTCTGCTCTTTCTACTTCAGTAGACTGTGGAGATTGTACCACATTAATTGTTCAAAATTTTAACAGCCCAACCATTCCAGGACTGAATTATGATTATTCATGGACGCCGGCAGGAAGTCTTAATGATCCAACTATAAGTACGCCCCAGGCTTGCCCAACGGCAACAACAACTTATACAGCTACTATGACAGAACCCAATTCAGGCTGTACAGATTCCTATGATGTGACTATTACCGTTAACCTTGCTGATCCGGGATTTAGTTATGCGGCGTATACTCATTGTGCAGATGTGCCGGCTTTTTCCCCGTCAATTACAGGAACTGCCGGAGGTGATTTTAGCTCAGCTCCTGCTGGATTAGTGCTTGATGCTGTTACCGGAGAAATTGATCCTACTACATCTACCGCCGGCACTTATGATGTTACTTATGAGTTTACAACTCCTGGCTGTCAGGTAGATTCCACCGTTTCTATTACTATAAATCCATTGCCTAATGTAGATGCAGGTCAGGATCAGACGATTTGTGACGGAGAGTTGGTGACCTTGACAGCAAGCGGTGCACAAACTTATGATTGGGACAATGGAGTGGTAAACGGACAGTCTTTTACACCTTCCTCTACACAAACGTATACCGTCACCGGAACTGATGCTAACAACTGCGAAAATACAGATCAGGTGCAGGTAGCAGTAAACCCGGCAGATGATCCCACTTTTAATTATAGTTCAGGCGCTGAATACTGCCCTGAAGACGCCGACCCCATTGCTACTATATCTGGCACACCGGGGGGTGAGTTTAGCTATTCTTTATTAGGTGGAGGTCCCGACTTGGTGCTTAATTCAGTGAATGGATCCATAGATGTTTCTGCTTCAGATCCCGGGAACTATGGTATAAAATATTCTACTTATGGTAATTCAGCTTGTCCCGATTCGTCTCAAGTGGAGATTATTATACATCCAAGCCCGGATGCCGGATTTTCGGCTGATCAATTAATGGGATGTGAACCGGTTGAAATCAATTTTACAGCAGACCAACAAAGCGGATTGCAAAGTTGCTTCTGGAATTTTGATGATGGCAATACTTCTACAAATTGTTATTCTGCTCAAAATACTTATTTGGGAGGTCTTTTTGATGTTTCTCATACAGTAGTGAGTGATCAGGGTTGTCAAGCAACGGAAACTTATACAGATTATATTGATATCACCCTTTTCCCTGAAGCAAAATTCTTTCCCTCACCGGCAGTTACAAACATAGAGTTTACTGAAATCGAATTCAATAACAGATCAGAAAATAGTGCTACATACAGTTGGAATTTTGGTGATGGAAGCCCTAACTCATCTGAAGAAAACCCTACTCATGTATATCCAGAGGTTGCGAATGAGTACATCATTTATTTGACGGCCGTTTCTCCGGATGGATTATGTATCGATTCTACTTCACAAACTGTTATAATCAATGATGTTATAACTTTTTATGTTCCCAATGTATTTACCCCAAATGATGATGAATTCAACAATACCTTCGCTCCGATCTTTACTTCCGGAATCGATTACTATAACTTTCACCTGATTATTTTTAATCGCTGGGGAGAAACTATGTTTGAGACGTATGATCCTACAAGAGGATGGAACGGTCATTATGGAGATGGTGGTGTCGTACCTGACGGGGTCTATATTTGGCAAGTAGAATTCAAGGAAAGGAATAGCGATAAAAGACATCAGTATCGGGGACATGTTACAGTCTTAAAGTAAGGGTAAGTTGCATAATTTTAAAAAACTTCATTGAGTAGCTAAGGAGTTTATTGTTTTACAATGAACTAATATTGTTAATTTAGGCAACGGTTTACTATTTTTAACGTCTATTATGTATATTGTTATATAAAAAAAAATACTGTGAGTAAATTAATTCTTTTGACCATTCTATTATTTAGCATAAATTATTCTTATAGTCAGGATGCTGATCCTTGTGTTGGAGTTACTCCTGATTTTACATTTGAAAAATTTTTGGCTGCCGGCGGTATACAGTTTTCCAATTCAACTACTTTTCCTGATGGAGCAGAATTAACTTATCATTGGAGTTTTGGAAATGATAAAACTTCTGAAGAGGAGAATCCTTTTACAACATACACATCAGAAGGAAAGTATACAATTGTATTATTAGTTTCTGATGATACCGGCTGTTCATCTAAAGTGGAAAAAGAAGTTGAATGGTCCTATAAATAGATACTGAACATCATGAAAAATTTTATTACTTTATTTAGTGGATTATTAACGATTTGTTTAAGTTTTGGACAATCTGCTAATGATTGTGGTAATTACACTTCTACGGGAACAACATCTTCTTCGTACCTTCCCGGCTCTAATACTGCATGTAATAGTAACGTTCCCGGAACGGTCAATGCTACTGGAGCCTGGACTGGATCTGGTTGTTCGGGAGTGATTATTTCACAGGTAACCTCTGGACCAGTGAGCTGTTTGACAATTGCTTATACAGCAGTGAATACAGATGATTATGCTACATTGACTACGGATACCGGAGGTATACTTACTATTACCGGCGTGAATGTTGGAGTATCAGGCAATGTAATTGGACCTTATAATTGTGTAGGACCAAGTCCTTATGGAGATGTGATGGTCACCATTTGTTCAACCATTCCGTTTTCCACCTTAACACTTACTAATACAGGCTGTTCTTCCGGTTGGGTGGTTAATTGCACTTCAGTTAACTGTATAATGAATAACCTAACAGCTAGTATTGGAGCATGTTCACCTCCCGGTATTTATTCAACAACGGGTACAGTTGAATTCACTGACCCCCCAACTACCGGTCAACTAA
>JBBDID010000058.1:0-11894 GCA_040880585.1 Crocinitomicaceae bacterium
ACTTTTTTAACCTCACTTCATTTATGGAGTGAGGTTTTTTTTGTCCCACCTTCCCCGCCACAGGCGGGGACTCCTCCCGAGGGGAGGAGGGGTGATTTTTGGACGGTATGAACTCAAAGTAAAGCTCAAATCCTAAATCTTGTGCAAAAACAGTGGGTGTTTCATTTTCAACGGGATTAACCTGACACCAAATATCTCAATACATCACCTTCACCGGTTCGCTCATTTTTGAAGAAACTCCATTATCATGCACTATGCGAATTTTGTAGTGATATTCGTTGTTGATGGACAGTTTGCCGTCTGAAAAATCAGTGGCATTTTCATACAGAGTGGCATGCAGCCTGTACTTTCCGTCATTCTTTTTGCGGTAGATTTGAATGGAATAGATAGGTGCGTTGACATACTCCCACTTCAAGATGATCTGTTTCTCCTCTAAATTGGCTTCTATTTGTTGAATGAGCGGCGCAGGCCGATACCCGATTTCATAAGTCACGGGTAATTCTGCTGAACGTGCCTGATTGCCTGATTTATCTTCTACCAGCAGGTGGTAACGATAGCGCGTACCCAATTCTCCTGAAGTGTCAAGGAGGGTGTCTTGTGGTGCGGCGAAGTGTAAGACGGTATCCGTCAACACATCTGTTTGCCGCACTAAAAATTGCTGCGCCACATCTGAACTGCCTGAGTTGACCCATTTCAAATACACGCCGGTTTCACGAACTGCGTAGGCTTTAAAAACGGGCGGAACCGGCGGAATAGTATCGGGCTTGAGGAGAAGAACGGGCGGCGTATTTTCTCCGTTGTTGTAATTCTGATCTACTGCGCGGACGTAATAATACACTTCAGATGTCAGGTTGTTGAGATCAAGGGTGTCGGTGAAGGCGGTTGCTACATCTAAACGCGTGGTTTTTTCTATGAATTCTTCGGTTAGGGTGTTGGCACGGAAAACGCGATAACCGAGCAGGTCATCATCTTCAGGCGCTTGCCAATGTAATCTTGCTACTCCATTAGAATCAATGATTCCCTCCAGTGCTGTTGGAATTCCGGGAGGCTCCTGATCCAGAGAGAAACTGTAATAGGGATAAGAGTAGGCTGAATCACCATCAGGCGAAACGGCTGCCACCTTGAAATAATGCCTATCTCCGCTTAGTTTATCAGCTGTATAAGTAAACGAAAATGATTTTTCAGTTCCGCTTGATTTCTCAAGTTTTTTATAATCTCCGTTGATACTATCTGAGCGCATGAAGATAAATTCTTTGACAACCTCATCCTCCTTACCTTCGTAAAACCCGACAATTCTGCGTTCATATTCTTTCGCTTCAACGGTATCAATCACACAGTATCCTTTTAACCTTTTCTGGATATAGATTTCCACGACATTTGAAAGTTTACCCGGATCACCAAAATGGTTGATGGGCTGCACGCGATAATAATACGCCATCCCTTCTTTTACCGTAGTATCCACGTAATTGATGACAGTTTTGTCAGGCTCGTACTGCGAAGTAAAGTGGAAGAATGGGGTGGAATTGATTTTAGTGAAGTTCTTTTTATCGGTGGATTTGTAAATAAAATACCCGCCATAATAGGGATTCAGTGCTTTCGCTTCCCATTCCATATACGCCTCTTTCAAGTCAATTCTGGAGAAACCTGTCAGTTCTGAACAATCAGGATTTTCATCTTTTTTATTTGATTTGACATTCACTTCATTTGAAACGATATCTGACTTATTGAGCTGTATGCGATAGGTATAATTACCCGCCGGTACATTTTCATCTTCAAAATAAACACCTGTAATGACTGAAATAGTTTTATTTCCGCTTCCTGCCAAGGTAAGCATGCCGTAGCTCTGTTTAAGAACTTGCTCATCACTTGTGTTTGCCACACTTTCTGCAAATTCTATCATATCGGCAGCAGTAGAGTCTTTCAGCTTAGATAATGTTGTCTTTCTTTCTTTCAAAGGTTTGATTTGAAATTTTTCATCACCCTTGCTTCCTGATCTCATGATCGTATAACCATCTTTCAACCCGCTTTGAAAAATATCAGCAGATGTTGGTGCCCAACGCAACTGTACCAAACCATTTTCTTTAACAAAAGATTTCAGGATAATTTTATCCTGGGCGGACAAGACAGAGGGCAACAGTATGATTAGTAAAAACAGAATTCTCATGGACTTACAATTTGACAGTCTGTACCATACTCAAAATCCATAGTCAGATCAAGGTTAAAAATATTAAATATGCTAGCTTGTAAATTCACCCCACCGTACACATAAGACGGGTTGGGAAACTGTCCCTGTAACAACATGGCCATTGAAGCGCTAATTACAGTGTAATTATTAAGTATAATAGGATTACCATTCTGGTCATATTGAATATTCCAATCTCCATCAGTTTCAAGTTTAGCTGCCCCAGCACTCATTCCTCCATAAGAATATAACTGACCTTGCATATACCATAAGTTAGCTCCTATTGGCTCTGTCATTCCAACGCAGTGAGTCCCGCTTGCATACCTCACCATTGTCATATCAAATCCCACTCCAAAATTTCCCCCAGCGTATGCATGCCATTTTCTAAATACTCTCTGGTGACCTCCTCCAACTGCGACATTAAGACTTGCGCCTGTAGCAAAGCCTGTTCCGTTGGCAATGGCAGTATTGTCTCGACCACTTGATAAACCACCTAAAACAGAACTAACCTGAGGCGGCGGCGGCGGCATGGGCTCCAGATTTTGTCCTACCATGAAGTAAGTATCAAAGGTCGCAAAATTTAGAACGGTTGCATAGCACCGTGCGCTAGGTTTACCGAAATGAAAGAACCAAAGGTTCGGTGAAATATAAAGCTGTGACCAAATACTTGCGGTTAGTACTCCGTCAAATTGCGCATCTGCCGTCATTTGCAAATCAAAGACCTTTTGATCACAGTCAAATCCAACAGCAATTGTGCCTTTAGCATAGCGCTTGGCTCCCCCAGAGAGTATCTCACTCTTTTTTGCAAATCCATAAGCATTTCCAGCTAACAACACATTAGACAACCCTCCATTACTATTAAATTCAATTTGGAAAATAACTTCACCGTTAAGCAACTGTTCGGCAGTTTCTCCAGGAGTTCCAGGAGGTTGATATCTAAAACCAACTCCTGCACTAAAACCTATACTTTTGGAGTTATCCGGTATATAATCAGGTGAAAGGGCATCATCAAAAGCACCCGGACCCTTGACCTTATCAATTATACTCTGAACAGACCTTGTATTATCCATATGCCAGGATAATCCGCCGCTTATCTGCGTGAGAACAACTGAAGTTCCCAGTCGTAAACCATCAGTAAAACCGGTTATTTCAGAGGGCAATGGCAGGGGAACGGTAACGTCAACCGCCCAATATTTATAACTGTTGACCTTTCCAAATATGGTATACATGGCAATTGGGTTGCCATCACCAAGAACCTTTGGTATCTCAATGTTTATACCTCCTTGAAATCCATCCCCGTAAATCGGATCATCTTTCATGAAATTAATTAGGCCTTTAAGTGTAAATGCATTTGTCTGTAGATCAATATCAATAGTGTGTATATTAAAGCGATCAAATACGAATGATGGCCGGTCATTAACCAGCTCTGTTTTGGCAAATATGGAAAAGCCGCTGGTCACCGAAATATTGGTCTTCGTGGAATCACCAAGGTTCAGTCCAACATTAGCTTGCATTCCCACTTCGCCATTATTAATACCCAGAGTTAAGGCGTTAAGAGAAATTGGAAATTTTGCCATTTTAGAACCGCCCTGGGTACCTACCAAGTCAAATTGTCCATTTGTTACATAAGGAAATCCCGTAACTATTGTTACATTTTGAAATTCAATTCCATCAAATTTTGCTCTTGGATTGTTTAACTTCCAATCTCCATTGAGTACCAGTTTGGGATCAAACTTGTGATTTTTAACAGACATACTGAGTGCGGAACTGGGGTTTATCGTTAAAGTAGAATGTAATCCACCTAGTGCCATAGGCTGATCCGGACTGGCAGAAAAAAAGTAATCTGGTTTACCTGTCAGTTCATTTTTGGTGATCAATGCAGAATAATCGAGCGCGTTGTCATTCATAATAGGCACCTTAATCATGCCTGCCATTCCGCCTGAAGTAAGCTCGTTAACAGTCAAACCAAGATTTAAATTATCTATTGAAAATCCCCATCCATTGGCATCCCCTTTATTCACAGATAATATGTTATTCGCCCCAAAACTCCCGGTCACTCCGGCATCATCAATAAACATGTTTTGTGCATAAATTTGTGTTGGTTCTTCATGTGCAGACATTTTCTCAGGTAATTGGACTTCAAGATAACTCAGATGAAATCCACGCCATAAATTGATGTCATCCGGATATATCTCATGATAACATTGCGGTAGTTGGACTGTCGGATTTTCGTAATCACTCATATCAACTGTAGCCTGGGTGACCTTAAACTCAAAATCTTCCAACCCTCTTATTTTAAAAGGAGTGAAATTAACTGTGGTTACAATATTTTGTATATCCTGTACATTAATTTCAAAGCCGGCGATCACATTTTTTGAAGTATCTGCAGCATCAACAACAATCTTTTTCGATAAAATAAATTCTCCGCCAAGATTCACTGACTGAAAGCCGTTGCAATCCCAACTCACATAATTTCTACCATCCGGGGGTAATCTGAGTCTGGTATTTTCCCCAAGGTCTATAATATGCTCGCTAACCAACATCAATTTAGATTGCTCGCTTCCAATAATTCCTTCCGGATTAAATTTTATATCCTTAGCTGCAAAAGCGATTCGTTTGTTAGCTCCCGGAAAATCAAGTGCCATATAGGCGGAAAAATAGGCACCATCCGGTAAAAAATAGGCACTGTCAATACAGATAATCATCTTGTTTTCCCCAACATTTTTTACCAGACCGATTGGTAAACTTGGCGCATTGTTTGGATCAAAGGTTCCGACCTGCTTATCCGGATCCTCTACCGCATAGGTGCGAGACATTACAAATTCATACATTGGATTCTCGTTTGCGGTAGTGTCTTGTGCTAAACTATTGACCGCTAAGAGTGTGTTCAGAAAAATATACAGGAAAAATTTCAAGAAATTCTTGTATAAACGTTTCGATTTTATAATTTTGGGTCTCATTTAACTCACTAATGATGTCAAATATAATAAAAGGATTTAATTCTCTCATAGTCATCCTTTTTTATGCTCAATTTTCTTTTGGGCAGGTGTTAATGGATACCGGTACCTCACTTAACCTAAATACCGGTGGAGAAGTATTCGACGTAGAATACTTAGAGGTCATAGACAAATATGTAGTCGTTGGGAAATTTAGTTCTATTGGTGGTGTTTCATGTTCTAATATAGCATTCCTTGATGAATATTTTGATGTAGATCCGTTAACCTGGAATTCTGTTTTTCAACAAGGCGCAAATGCCCCAATTCATGCTGTAGCGGCTTATAGATATTATATTGGAGGAGGAGTTTATACTACTGCTATTCATATAGGAGGAGTATTTACTTCATTTGGGGGACAAACCAGAATGGCTGCCGCCAGATTAGAAATTTCAGATGATCAATTTAATTACATAGCAAATTCAGAAACGCTAGAAGCTTGGAATCCTGACTTTGACTTTAACTATGTATCATCTATTGAAGTTTGGTCGAATAGAATTATATATTGCGGTGAATTTACAACAATTCATTCTACAACTAGCCCTGTTGCTAGAGAAAGGATTGCTCTTTTTTGGGGCAATACCGGCTCTGATTATACTACAATCGATCATTATCCTATGGGCATGGCATACTCTTTTGAAACGGTGTGGGATATTGGGATTTTCGGTTCATACATATATCTCGCAGCTAATGCAGACGAGTATATTAAAATGAATCCGGCAGGAACTTACGCAATAGAGGGTCCTCCAAACCTTAATGAGGCTATAGGTATGTCAGACCTCGACGATAGTCTGATGTTAATCGGCTATAACTATTTGAGTGGTGGTGGAGATGGTATAACCATGTTGTCTGTTCTTAGAAAATCTGATTTAACCGAAAAAACTGATCATGCGTTTAGTCTTTTCGATCCTGGTGTAGGAGGTCTCCAGGCATTTGATACGTATAACGAAGTTCTTTATTCAAGCAATAACTCAAGTTTACTAAAATATGAAACTGAGGACATTAATCTGTTTACCGGAATTCAACCTTCGCAAACCATCCCATTATCAGGCTCATTAAACTACATAGATATTAATTTTCCCTATTTAACCTACGGCGACAACTTAAAGTCCAACATCATGATTAAGAAAAATGTGCTTTTTTGTTCTTATTCAAACCTGACAGCTGCAGCCGGTAATTCCAGAATAGGTTTAGCAGCTTTCTGCTTGCCTCCCAAAAATCAAGGAGGTTTTATTTCGCCGGATGTCACGGTTTGTCAAAATGATGTGATCACATATACAGTTAATGCAGCTGAACACGCAGATGGTTACGAATGGAGCTACACGGGAACTGGTGTTGACTTTAATACCTGGTTAATTGGAGATCAAGCTACGTTTGATTCAACAGTTAGCTATAGAGAGGTGCAAATACTTGAAAATTTCACTCCCGGGGTTTTATCGGTTATTCCATATTCTACCTGTGGAGGTAATACCGTAAATGGAGACAGACTTTACGGGGAACCTATAACGGTAAATCTTAATTTAGAAGCTGTTCCTGATGCAAGTGCCGGTTTAGATACTGTTATTAATTGTTATAATGACAGCATCACGTTAACGGGCAGCTCTATGAGTGTAAATATTAATTACTACTGGAATAGAGAACTGAACCCTCTTGGTAATAATTATGCCGGCCAGGATTATATCGCTACTGAATATGACAATTATATTCTAAAAGTCGAAGCAGCGAATGGTTGTTTAGGTTTCGATACCGTTCTCGTAGATGTAGATACGATACGTCCAAATTTTGATCCCCTTATTGCAGATGACATAGGTTGTAATGATACCGTTTATGTAGCCGGAGTCTGTAATAATGGTACGGACACCTTGAATTGGTGGCAAGAAGTGAACAATACAACGCAGTTACCAAACCCGCTTACCGCAACTGTTCAGGGCTCTTATCGGTTTTATACACAGTTTACTGGAAACGGCTGTGTTGATAGTACAGAAATATTACTGGGGACTGATCAAAACCCACCGGACATTGGGGTAAATAATTATACCTTACCCCCCCTTGGGTCACCTATTGCTTATATCACTTGCGACTCTACCACGCTGACTTTTGAAGCGATTACAACAACTGCAAACACTGTCATAAATTGGACAGATGAAGATACCTTAAGTCCAATCGGCTCTTTCATTGTAGTCAATGATTCAGGATCTTATTACATTCATGCTTACAATTCAGACAACAACTGCCATAATTTTTTCCCACTAAAAGTAGGCTTGAATACAAATCCGCCTGTAACTCCTGTGATTATCCCACCGGCGTCAGTACTTAACTGTTCAAATGATTCACTAATACTTGATGGCACAACCAGTGGGTCAAATTCACTTGAATGGACGGGGTTAAGTATTCCACCATCCGGCACACCTTTAGCTGTTTATGATTCCGGATATTATACCTTAACAGCTACTTCGTCAGTAAACGGCTGTGCCTCTTCTGATTCTATTTTAATCGTTCAGGATAACTCCATAGATGTTTTAATAAGCAGTGATACTGTTGGTTGTGATAAAGATCCTATTACTGTTTCTGCAGATTATGTCGGTGGTATTACCGGAATCACTTATGCGTGGGATAACGGAACGAACACGTCTATAGCAACCTACACCGCCGGAAATGACAGCCTGGCAATTGTTGAAATTAATGGTGATGGCGGATGTTATGGGACTGATACAGTAAGGATTTCGATTCCGCCTTATCCAACTATGGAAGTCCAGGGGTTTGCTCCTTGCGGAACGCCCAATTCAGGTTATCTTGTATTCAGTCCGCTTACAGGATGGGGACCGTTTGAATATTCTGATGACGGAGGTGCTAACTTTCAGACATCATCTACCATCACTGGTTTGGATGTCGGTACCTATACAGTCACTGTAAGGGATACGCTGGGCTGCACCTATGATTTTGTAGCCGAACTAACGGAAGATGCCGCACCTCCTGCACCTGATTTTCTCCTATCCACTGAGAATTATGAGACAGACACTATCGCCATTGTCAATATCAGCAGCCCTATGCCGGATAGTGCTGACTGGATCTTCCCTCCGGAAATGATCATACTGGATGACAATGACACTTTGCCACTGGTCATCCTACCTGACACCGGTACTTTCTTTATCACTATTGACGCCTGGTACGGAACATGCCTCAGTTCCCTAACGAAAGAAGTGCATGTCTCTGAATTTGATACGACCATTGCCACCTCTCATAATGCAAACGGCATCAAATCCATGCAACTCTACCCAAATCCCAATAACGGGTCTTTTACGGTAGAAGTGGAGTTTTATAAAAAGCAAAATGTAGAACTCTCGATCACTGATATGAGTGGAGTAGAAGTCACTCCTGCTTCAACACCATATTCCTATTTCAAAGTCGATCAAATTACTGCACAATTTAATTTAGATCCTTCCCTGATTGCCGGTACTTATGTTCTTCGCATTGCTGCGGAGTATGACAGTGCCTATATCACCTTTATTTTGAACCCATAAATTTTTGAATCGAACCTCCCTCTATATTATCCTCATGTTCTTTTTGCCCTTCACTGTAACTGGGCAAAATCTGGAAAAGGTCGGCAAAAAAGAGGCCTTAAAAGTGAGTGGTGGCTTGACTTTTAATACGATTACCTATCTACAATCCGGATTATTTTCCGCAAGAAGAGAACCTTTTACCTGGTTTGCTTCCGGAAATTTAAACCTATCTATTCTGGATGTTGCTTTGCCTTTCACCTATACTTACTCCAACCAGGGAGGAAAATTCACCCAACCCTTCAACCGCAGTGCGCTACATCCGCAATGGAAATGGATCAATTCGCATATTGGTTTGGTGAGTATGAATTTTTCACCTTATACCCTGACGGGGCACCTGTTTTTGGGAAGCGGTGTAGAGCTCACGCCGGGCAAATGGAAAATTAAAGCTATGGGTGGACGTTTGGTGAAGCCCGTTGAATATGATGCTACCGAAGATAATTTGAATGACATTGCGTACCGCAGGTGGGGTTACGGCCTGAGTGTAGGTTATGAAGACAAAGGTTACGGTGGTGAACTCATTATCTTTAAAGCCAATGATGATCCAAATTCACTGGAGTTTATTCCCTTAAACAGCACGGTTAAACCACAGGATAACCTTGTTGTCAGCCTTAAGGGAAAGGCCAATATTACCAAAGACCTACATGTGGAAGCTGAATATGCCTTTAGTGCGCTTACCCAAAATGTAAACGACATTACGGATGTATCAGCAAGCAAATCTACTTTTCTGCATGCACTGATCAGAGGAAATAATACGACAGATTATTTCAATGCTTTTAATTCGTCGATCAGTTATAAGCTCAAATTTATGAGTATTGCCTTTAAGTTTGAACACATTGACCCACAATACAAAACCCTGGGAGGTTATTTCTTCAATAACGATTTGCAGAATTATACGCTTGCGCCATCCTTCACGCTTTTTAAAAACAAGCTGAACGTGGCCCTGAATACCGGATTTCAGCGCAATAATCTTTCTGAGCTGGAGGCTTCTACTACAAACAGGTGGGTTGGATCTGTTAACACAACTTATGTTCCGTCAAAAAAATGGGTATTCAGTGCTACCTATTCCAACTTCAGTAATTTCACAAGAAACCGACCTATCAGTGATCCTTTTTATTATCAACCGGCGGATACGCTTAACTTTTACCAGTTGACCCAAAATGCGTCTGCCATGGTCTCTTACACCCTTGGAGAAGGAGATGTTAAAAATGTGATTCAGCTGCTGTACAATTACCAGGAGGCTACGAACCTTTCAGGGAATATTGCGAATGCGGGCGCATTTGGTTTTGGGGTGGAGACCTCTGCTGTTGGCATCCTGACAAAAGTACACATGGGCAATTTAGCTTACACTTCTCAGTTCACGAAAATAGAAGCCGGACTGACGATCGCTGCCAATGTCAATCAAACATTTGTGACGGATCAGAACTCCACTTTCTTTGGTCCGACGATAAATTTCAACAAGGCTTTGGCGGGTAAAAAACTCAATTTGACTGTTGGAAGTACGTATAACCGGCAGTATGCGAATGAAAATTTGACCAGTGATATTCTCAATCACCGCCTGGCATTGATTTTTAATCCTAAATTTGATAACGAAAAAATTGGCAAGGTAGGATTGTCGCTCAATACAAATTTAATGCAACGATTTGCAACAGAAGTCGGCGATCCGAATGTGCATGAGATGAATGTGTTTTTTAATGTGAATTATAGTTTTTAAAGGAGGGATAAAAAACAAAATTAATTTAACCACAGAGAACACGAAGACGCCGCAGTGAGCGTCAGCCGAACTGAGACGCAAAGAGCACAAAGAAATTAAAAGATATGAGAGAAACACAATATTAAAAATGTAACACTGGGGTTGTAGAAAAAAATCTCTGCGATCTCTGCGCCTGCTTTGCGAAGCTGATGCAATCAGCCTTTGCGGTTAAAAAAATGAAATGAAACGAGTACTGAAATACGGATTGATATGCCTGTTGTTTTTAACAACTGTGATCTCTCGCGCGCAAAACTATCCGGTTCAGACTTTTGTCACCATCACACCGCCGTACTCTTCTTATTTACCTGATTATGCTGATCCGTTCAATAATCAGATGAAAATTTTACTGACCCTGACGGATTTTTCAGTATCAACTTACGAGGTAAAACTGAGGCTAAGCATTCAGGGACAAGGTTATACAATAAAAACTGTGCAAGATTTGGCTGCATTACCGACGATTCAGTTATCTGCCGGCGTGCCGACAGAGGTCTCCGGAACTCTTTTAGCCCCCTATCTGTCCAGCGATAATTTGATTTTTCAGGGAATGGACAAGGCACAGTATGTCACTTCACAAATGCTCCCTGAAGGTCCTGCCACTGTTTGCGTAGAGGTCATCAACGCAGGAAACGCCAACCAGGCCGTTCTGAGCAATCCCGCTTGCGGACAATATTGGTTTGCCTTGTATAATCCTCCTTTGCTGAATACACCAATTTGCGGAACTGAAATTATGCCGCTCGATCCTCCTCAGATCATGTTCTCCTGGTCGCCTTTGCACATGTCGTCCCCTACAAATGGAGCAACGCAATATGAATTTTACCTCTACCAGATGTTGCCGGATGGTCAGGATCCTAATCAGTATGTGCAATCCACGACGCCCTATTTCGTATCCAGCCCTACAACAAATACTTTTTTCAACTTTGGCCCTGTTGAAAGCGGACAGGCTCCGCTAAATGTTGGCACTACTTATATCTGGCGTGTTAAAGCAACCGACGCTACGGGCAGAAGTCTCTTTATCAATGACGGGTATTCCCAGGTTTGTACTTTCAAGTATGGCAACGCAGCCAGCAGTCTTCTGGATGGCGTTACCCTACAGTTAGAATCAACCGGTAGCGGTCAAAATGTTGGAGCGGCATGGTGGAATGGTTCGGCCATGTTTGAAGAGTACGTGCTAGAGGTGAGAAAGACCGGAAATCCGGAATTCAACTGGCATCCCCTCAATACTTCAGATGTAGAAGAGAAAATGTACATGCTGGAGCCGGAAACCGAGTATGAATGCCGGGTGAAAGGCCTTGCGGGCGGAGCTGAAACCGACTGGAGCAACACTTCGGTATTTACCACCCAGGCAGAGCGCAACTACGAATGCGGTTCCACTGCTCTACCGGGCAAAGCATCTAACATAAAGCCTCTTG
>JBBDID010000059.1:0-34388 GCA_040880585.1 Crocinitomicaceae bacterium
TAATGCCCAAATAAAGCAAACTGAAAGGAAATAATATGTATCGCAGCAACTTCAATCTTCACAAATAAGCTTATACGGTGAAAGTAGAAGAAATTTCATAAGAAAAGTTATATTTAGGGTCTTAAGACACCACCCCTCTTTTGAATTTTTTAGGACACGCCTATATCGCCCGAAACTATCCTGAACTCATTGCAGGAAACTTTGCCGGTGATGCCTATAAAGGTAATTTGGATAACTTCAGCCACTTGCCCTTGAATATCCAAAAGGGAATTAAGCTTCACCGATTTATTGATGATTACACAGATCAATCTCCCCATATTTTAGCGGCGGGGCACTTGCTGCACAAAGCCGGGATCAGCCGGATTGCATACATTGCTACAGATATCATTCTGGATCATTATCTGGCTAAAAACTGGTCGCAATATGCCGATATAAAATACGCCGATTTCATCTCCCTGATCTACCGGCAAACTGATCATGCTATCGAGCAACTTGCACCGGAATTCAAACACATGTATGTCAAACTGAAATTGCATGGCTGGTTGTTTGATTATCCTTCAGAGAAAGGCATTCAAAAAATACTGACCCAATTTTCATCCCGCATTCACTTTAAGAACGATTTGGGGAATTGCTTTCAGATTTATTTAAAGAACAGAGCCACTTTTGATCTTCATTTTTCTGCCTTTTTAGTCGACATCAATAAATCATCAGTCGAATTTATTGAGCAACTTTAATCAAAATTGCGTAGTTTGAGCCATGATTCGATTTTTCTTTCTTTTGAGCCTGACTTTACTTATTTCTTGTAAAGAAGAAGTAGTAACAGTTGAAAAAGAACCCTGTCGTAGAACCTGGAAAGATATACAGGAGGAAGGCGTCATCCGTGTTTTGGCAGAGAACAGTCCTGCTTCTTATTTTATTTACCGGGGACGAAACATGGGCTTTGAATATGAGATGCTTCATGAGTTTGCCAAGGACATTGACATGGAGTTAAAAGTTCAAATGGTTAATGATTTGGATGAGATGTATGATCTGCTATGCAATTGTAAAGGCGATATCGTTGCAGCGCATTTAACTGTCACCGATAAACGGAAAAAGCTGATAGATTTTAGTACCCCCCACCTTGTCACCCATGATGTATTGGTACAGCGCATTCCGCATGACACAGACACTGTCAATGTACTCATTACTGAAATTGAACAACTGAAAAATAAAACCCTTCACATTTGGAAAAGCTCCTCTTTCTACGACAATATTCAAAAAATCAACAGAAGTTTGAATTTGAACATGACCATTGTAGCAACAGAAGGCGCCATGATTACTGAAGAATTGATGAGACAAGTGAGTGAAGGGGAAATTGATTATACCATTGCCGATCAAAGTGTCGCTCAAATTGACATGAACTATTATGATAATCTGGATATTTCTTTAAAACTCAGTCAGGACAACGAGATTGCTTTTGCGCTGAGAAAAAACTCAGGAACACTTTTAGATACGCTGAATTTCTGGTTGAATGACCGTTCTAACCGATCTACTATAGGGGAGGTAAAAAGAAAATATTTTGATCGCAAAAATTTAAGTCGAAAAGCCAATCAACCTTATTCTTCTTTAAAAAAGGAGGGAGAATTATCGCCCTATGATGAGATCATTAAAGAAGAATGCAAAAAAATTGGTTGGGACTGGCGATTGATCTCTGCAATAATTTATCAGGAGTCAAAATTCGAGAACTGGAAAGTTTCCTGGGCCGGCGCATTTGGTATTTTTCAGTTCATGCCCGCCACGGCTGCATCTTATGAGATTTCAAGGAATTCATCCGCTGAAGCTCAGATTCGGGCAGGAATACGTAAACTTAATAAAAACTATAAGCAATGGTTAAAAGAAATACCCGATTCTACCGAAGCGATAAAATTTACACTGGCCAACTACAATGCAGGACGATCACATATAGATGATGCCCGGGCTTTGTGTGAAAAATATAACTGTGATCCCAATGTCTGGACCGGTGAGGTAGATGAAATGCTGCTGAACTTGTCAAAACCAAAATATTATCGGGATAAAGTGGTAAAATATGGCTATTGCAGAGGAACAGAGACCTATAATTATGTGATTGAAATTTTACGACGGTTTGAAGAATACAAATCTGCTTTTCCCGAGGAAGGGGATAAATGATTTATCAGATTTCAGTGTTCAGTTTTTCAGATTTCAGTGTTCAGACTTCAGTTGTCCTATTCGTTATTCTTTTTTGAATGCCGAACACTAATTAGCGAATGCTGAATAATGAAGTTTTACTGAGTTTTCTGCCCCGACAAAGGCTGGTAGCTCCCGTACAAGAACTATTTATACAAATGCACATTAAAAAGTGTGGAATGTAATGAACACCTTTGTATACTACATTTGTAATAGTTCTAAAACGAGACTAAAGGCCAGAGACGGGTAGCCGCAAGCGAAGGCAGCCTGAAAAAATCAACTATCCTTATAGATTTGTGTTGTATTTCTAATGAAATAATTATCTTTGCCGACCCATTCAATAAAGCGAGAATGGAAGTATTAATTATTAACCGGAGTTTCGCACTCCAAATTATAACTGCTAAATGGCAACTAAAATTAGATTACAAAGACACGGAAAAAAGAAAGCTGCATTTTATCACGTAGTGATTGCGGATGAAAGAGCAAAAAGAGACGGACGATTTATTGAGAAGATCGGAATCTATAATCCCAACACTGATCCTGCAACAATTGACCTGAAATTTGACAGAGCATTACATTGGGTAAAAGTAGGGGCTCAACCTACCGATACAGCAAAAGCTATTTTATCTTACAAAGGTGTTTTACTTAAAAACCACCTGGATAAAGGTGTTGAAAAAGGAGCATTAACAGAAGCTCAAGCTGAAAAGAAGTTTGAAGCCTGGATGAAAGAAAAAGAAAATAAGATTGAAGGCAAATCTGATGCCCTTGCTAAAGCCAAAGCAGATGCTGAAGCTGCAAAATTAGCGAAAGAAAAAGAAAAAAGTGATGCGAAAGCGGCACAAATTGCTGCAAAAGAAGCTCCAGTAGTAGAAGAAACAGTAACAGAAGAGACTGCTACAGAAGCTACGACAACTGAAGAGGAAGCTCCGAAAGCTGAAGAGGAAACTCCGGCAGCTGAAGAGAAGAAAGAAGAGCCGAAAGCTGAAGAGAAAAAAGAAGAGCCAAAAGCTGAAGAGAAGAAAGAAGAGCCGAAAGCTGAAGAGAAGAAAGAAGAGCCGAAAGCTGAGGAGAAGAAAGAAGAGCCGAAAGCTGAGGAGAAGAAAGAAGAGCCGAAAGCTGAAGAGAAGAAAGAAGAGCCGAAAGCTGAAGAGAAAAAAGAAGAGCCAAAAGCTGAAGAGAAGAAAGAAGAGCCGAAAGCTGAAGAGAAGAAAGAAGAGCCGAAAGCTGAGGAGAAGAAAGAAGAGCCGAAAGCTGAGGAGAAGAAAGAAGAGCCGAAAGCTGAAGAGAAGAAAGAAGAGCCAAAAGCTGAAGAGAAGAAAGAAGCAGCTAAAGAAGAAGAGTAAAACCCTTCTTAATCATAAGAAGAGACATCATGTTTCAAACAGAGGATTGTTTCCGTTTAGGCAGTATTGCCCGGTTACACGGATATAAAGGGGAAGTTTCAATTTTCCTTGACGTAGACCATCCTCGCGAATACAAACATTTGGAATCAGTTTTCGTTGAAATAGACGGTAAACTGGTTCCTTTTTTTTTGGAGCATCTTTTTCTGAGAAATAAGGGATTTGCTGTGGTAAAGTTTGAGACGATTGATTCGGTAAAAAAAGCGAGTCGATTACTCAAATGCGGGCTTTACTTGCCACTTGACCTTCTGCCTGAGACGGCTGAAGATGAATATTACTTTTTCGAAATTGTAGGATTTAAGGTAATCGATAATATCCATGGTGAAATCGGTTTGGTACAACAAGTGCTCGATTTATCCGGTAATCCGGTCATACAAATTGATTTTGAAGGACGTGAAATCCTCATCCCCAAGCAAGATGAATTCATCAAAAAAGTAGATAAGGAAGAGCGAATTGTATACATAGAGGCACCTGAAGGACTTATTGATATGTATCTGGAATAAGCTATGGGTGATGTTTTTAAATTCAAACAATTTGATCTCCTTCAAACGGCTAATCCCCATAAAGTAGGTACTGATTCTATGCTGCTGGGAGCCTGGACAAGTGGGTCGTACCAAAAAATTCTGGATATCGGAACAGGAACAGGAATTTTAGCCCTGATGATGGCACAAAAAAATTCGGAAGCCTTTATTACTGCCATTGAACCTCACCTCCCCTCTTTTGAAGAAGCTTTGTACAACTTCAATCAATCCGATTTTCGATCCCGGATTATGTGTATACATACACCACTTCAGGACTTCAGCAGCCTGGAAGCTTTTGATCTGATCATCTGCAATCCTCCTTATTATGACGGAACCTATTTGAGTTCAGATGAAAACCGAAACAAAGCACGTCACACAGCAGATTTAGCCATTTATGAACTGTACGAATGTGCGGCTGAATTACTAAAAGAGGACGGGCGCTTAAACGTGGTTGTACCTTATACTGAAGAAAGGGAGCACATTGAACGTGCTTATGACCAAAGCCTTTACATTCAAAACATCTTGCACACCCTCCGGGAAGATGGATTGCGTAAGCGATCACTTATCTCTTTTGGGTTTGATGATGTTGATCCCATTCAGGAAGAAATGTTGGTGAAAGATACTTCCAATCGCTATTCAAAAGAGTACATAACCCTCACCAAATCTTTTTATGCTACTGATTTGGAATAACTTTTCCAATAAGTAAACAGTTGGCTCGTTTGTTCTTACCATTCATCACATTGCACTTCTTATTTTTTAAGATTTCCTTACATTTGGGTGGTCTTGAATACCTTTTAAACAATTACCATGAAAAATTTAATCCTGCTTAGCATTCTCCTTACTTTTCCTTTTCTTCCTTTTTCTCAGATCAACATGAGCCAGCTGGGGTATCTTGATATCCCTACGCTACACAGTACAGAGTTGAATGACATTTGGGGATATACAGATGAAATGGGCAATGAATATGCCATAGTCGGCACCATGGACGGCACCTCTATTGTAGATGTTTCTGACCCTGCCAACCCTGTTGAAATTAGTTGGTTTCCAGGTTTAAACTCCATCTGGCGAGACATGAAAGTATATGATGATTACGCTTACGTTACTACAGAAGCAAATGAAGGATTGCTGATCATTGACCTGAGCCCTTTACCGGGAAGCACTACTTTACCCACCGCTACCTACAATGGACCGTCCGGCAATACGTGGCAATCTGCTCACAATTTGTATCAGGCAGATGGGTATGTCTATATTTTCGGAGCAAACAGAGGGAACGGTGGAGTCATTATCCTGGATGTGGCCACTGACCCAATGAATCCTATTGAAGTGGGGGGATTTGACCCCTGGTATTGTCATGACGGTTTTGTACGTAATGATACCGGTTATTTTTCTCACGTGAATGATGGTTTTTTCTCCATTGTCGACTTATCGAATAAAACTTCCGTTGGGCTTTCAGAGGTATACGGTTCACTGACAACATCTAACGTATTTACTCATAACGCCTGGCTTTCTGACAATGGTCAATACCTTTTTACAACCGACGAAGTTACTGACGGATTTATTGACTCCTACGATATCTCAGATCCCACCAACCCCCTCTTTCTTGATAAAATCCAATCCTCTCCCGGAAATAACATCATTCCACACAACACCCATGTTTTAAATAATTATCTGGTCACGTCCTATTACACTGATGGTGTGGTGGTGCATGATGCGAGTGACCCTTCTAGCCTGGTAGAAATTGCCAACTTTGACACTTCACCCAATTATAGTGGAGGCACTTTTAACGGCTGCTGGGGAGTTTACCCCTTTTTTAGCTCCGGAATTATCATTGCTTCAGATATTGAAGAAGGCTTATACATACTTGAGTTAAGCCCCACTCTCTCTAGTTACTTGCAAGGCACGGTAACAAATGTAGGAACCGGACAACCGATCAACAACGCCTTGATAGAAGTATTAACTACCACAATAACAGATAACACAGATGTTTTAGGTGATTATAGTATCGGTACAACTAATCAGGGCATCTTTGAAGTTCGCTATTCTGCACCAGGGTTTTATGCGGACACCCTGTCCACTACTTTTACTAATGGAGTGATTGTTACACAAAATGTAGCATTGGAACAAATTCCATTATTTACTGCTACCATTACTGTGGTAGATGATATTACGGGACTTCCTGTAGAAAATGCAAACGTTCTTATTGAACATACGCAACAGTCTTTTGAAGAAGTGACAGACGCAAGCGGTGAAGCACATATTGATCTGTTTTATGAAGACAACTATCACATTACTGCCGGAAAATGGGGATACATCACCAATTGTGTCCAAAATGTGATGCTAACCACCTCCAATTCCGATTATCAACTTCCTATAGAAGAAGGTATTTATGATGATTTCACCTTTGACTTTGGTTGGACGAGCAGTGCCACATCAACTGCCGGTCTATGGGTCAGAGAAGTGCCTGTAGGCACACAAGCTTCCGGACAGATTGCCAATCCCTTTTCTGATGATCTTGGAGATTGTTCAACGATTTGTTTTGTCAGCGGAAATAGTGCTTCAACTGTAGGTGGTGACGACATTGATGATGGTGCTGTAACATTGGTTTCTCCCATCTTTGACCTCAGTGACTTCACCAATCCGGAAATCAACTTTTCATATTGGTTTTTTAATGGATTTGGGAGTGGAACACCCAATGATTATATGAATATTTCTCTTTCTAATGGAATAGAAACACAACTCATCACCTCTCTTGAATTGAGCAACGCAACCCTTAGCCAATGGACAAATTATACGATTGAAGTTACTCAGTTCATGGCGGCCACAGATCAAATGCAGCTTACTTTTGAGGCGGCTGATATCGGTTCAGGACACGTAATGGAAGCAGGAGTGGATCACTTTTTGATAAAAGAACTGTCTACTGCAGGAGAAGTACTCAAGCCAATAGAAGAAATAGCCATCTACCCCAACCCTGCAAGCGAAAGCCTTACGATAAAGGGAATAAATGCAGGTAATATTCATATCCATGATTTGAGTGGCAGGCTGGTATTCTCAACAAATATTAGTGAAACAATTGAGCTCTCCGGATTAAAAAGCGGATTATATATACTCACCCTTGTTGATCAAAACGGAACGATTGTAAAAATTCAAAAGCAAGAGATTCAGTAGATTGTTACTCTATAGTAATAAACCGATTTTGTTATCCGGCAGCTACAAAATGAAGAGCATCTCATCAGGGACACCTGTTACAAACGCTTATTCTGTTATTGATAATTTTCAAACCTGACACCGATTTTTCCGAAACATCAATCGCTGAAGACCAATTGCTATACCACTCCCACCTTATTTTTATACCCCCTTTTCCCTTCCCCTCATACCATTCTTTATAGCCGGGTAAGAACTGTCCTTTCTTAAGTCTACCTATATCTCGACGAACAACAAATCCGTACTTTCCTGCAGGTAGAATTACTTTAAACTCACCATCTTTTTTTGTTTTCACTTTTCTCACCACTTTTGGCAAGTGAGTAACCGTATGCAATTTCACCACATAAAGTGTCAAATCAGAATAAGGGTATTCCTTCAATTTTATATCCGATCCTTTGAAAGCGCCGCCTATATATTGAGAGGTATACACTACTTTTCCAAAAATCGTTCGTTTCACAGAAAAATCGGTAGGGTGCTTTTGTGAATTACCCAGAAAGGGGAAAATTAAAGCCAGTAGAAACATTCTCATCATCACCATTTTCTTTTAAAATACAATTACGTGAGGTAATCGTTCAATTTTCAACCAGCATTAAAGAAGAGGGCAACTAAAAAACACTTTAACATCAATTTTAATTACTTGTTGGCAGAATAAATTTTATAGAAAGTATACATTTGACAGTATGAACGCAACAAATAAGAAGAACAGTTTTAGTAAACAGCTATTCTATTTTTTGCTTGTATTGTGTGGGATAAGTGTATTGACCTTTCTTATTCTTCCTGAAGAACAAAAAAATAAATTGCTCAACTTCATAGGCATAGAGCAATCTGACTTACTCTCTACTGAGGATTCGGGAGAGGTTTTAGTGGTGAGAAACACTTCTTCACGTAAAGCTTTGATTGGCAATAAATGGATCATTAGTGGAAAACTCTTTAATATAGATGATAGTTTGACTGTAAATCATGTGAAATTAATGTTCAATTTCTCAGATGGAATAGAAACGGTTGAATACAATTATAAAATTCGTCCAAAAAACACATTTGGCAAAAAATTTAAGGAAAAATTTAGTGGTCACGAAAAAGCAGAGTTTTTAAATATAGATGTGGTAGATGTGAAGACCGACTAATGCACAATACGGAAGACTCTACTGTCAAAAATCCTCTTTTCTCGGATTTTTTCTAAACTTCTTTTTCTCTTTGTGTTTCTTTTTCTCCTGCAAACGGGCTTCTTTTTTTGCCCGACTGATTTTTGTCGGCTTACGCTTTTTGGGTATTTTCAAAGTCTCTTCCAACAAAGCTATCATCCGATCAATTGCAATTGCTTTATTCATGCTTTGAGAGCGGCTATCTTCAGCAGTAACTCTCAGTACACCCTGTTTTATTCGATTTTTTAATTGATTCAGGATACGATTCTTCTCTTTTTCTTCCAGCACATTTGACTGATGGATATTCAACACAGCCGTAACACGGGTCTCCGTTTTGTTGGCATGTTGGCCGCCTTTTCCTCCACTACGAGAAGTTTCAAATTGTAATTCACCTATCAGCTCATCTCTGCGATATTTAAGCAAATGAATCACTACTCTTTTACGCCGTACTTATGTTCTATCAAACTGCCTTTGAAAATGTCGTATTTTCTAAAATCACAACTGATTGACCCATTGTAAATCTGAATTTTTTTGGACGGTTTTAATTCAATTCGTTTAAAAGCTTCAAAATTTGAACTCAATACCCAGCAAGTATATCCGGGCAGCTTATTTTTGAAAAAATCTCCCAATGATTTATACATATCCCAAATTTCATAATCATCTAATCGCTGTCCGTAAGGAGGATTAGCGATCAAAGTGCCTCCCCCTTCCGGTGGATTTACATCTTCAAAATCTTTTGTCTCAAACTGTACCGTTTTCCCTAAAGGCAAGGCTTTGCTGTTATTGCGCGCCATTTTAATCATTTCTCCATCCGTATCTGTTCCCTGTATCACAAAGTTTAGATCACGAAGAGGAACTTTGGGAGCTGCTTCGTAAATGTCATTCCACAATTGTTGATCAAAATCCGGCCAGTACATAAAAGAATAATATTTACGGGCAATACTAGGAGGAATTCCATTTGCCATCAATCCGGCTTCAATCGGCAATGTTCCTGAGCCACAAAAAGGATCAATAAAGTTAGACTTCATATCCCATCCTGACAGATAAATCAGGCCTGCCGCTACCACTTCGTTCAAAGGAGCATCACCTGTAGATTTCCTGTAATTGCGTTGAAACAAAGGCGCTCCAGAACTGTTTAACGAAATGGTACATTGGAATTCAGTAATATGCACATCAAATAAAACATGTGGACTTTTTGTATCTACCGAAGGGCGCTGTCCAACTTTATCAGAGAAAAAATCTACAATTGCATCTTTGAGCAGCAACATGGGATACTTGGAATAACTGAACTGCTTAGAATTCACTGCTCCTTTTACTGCAAATGTTCGATTCACCTGCATAAACTCAGCAAAATTGATCGTTGAAAGTTTTTTCTTAAAATCAGCCTCGTCCTTAAATGAAAATGATTTTACGGGAGTCAGGATAGAAATGGCTGTCCTCAACCAGAGGTTTACCATATACATGAACCGCTTATCTCCTTCAAATTCCACTACTCTGTTTCCGGGTTTTACAGCAGTTGCACCAAGGTTTTCAAGTTCCTTCGCCAACACTTGCTCTAAGCCGTAAAATGTTTTCGCCACTAATTTCATCCTGATTTTTTTACAAAGATACGATTTGAGTACAAGAATCAGCAGATTTATCCGTTAGGATGTAATGCGCAAAAATAGCTAGATTTGAAACAAATGATGAGACACTTCTTCATACTGATTTTTTGCTCTTCTCTTTTCACCATCAGCTTTGGTCAAAAAGTGGGTGTTGTTCTCTCAGGTGGAGGAGCGACGGGATTTGCACATATTGGTGTGCTCAAAGCATTAGAAGAACATCATATTCCCATTGATTATATCACCGGCACTTCGGCTGGAGCATTAATTGGCGGACTTTATGCTTCGGGCTATTCGCCCTATGAAATTGAAGCTATGGTGCTTTCAGAATCTTTTCAAACCCTGGCTTCGGGAAACATTGAGAATGAATACAACTATTACATAGAAGAACCCGACCGTGATGCCAGTTTATTCACCATCCGTTTGGCAAAAGATTCTATTATCCAAAAAGCTTTAGGTACAAACCTTTTGAATCCCACTTTTTTAGATTTGGAAATGATGTATTTATTTGGACTGAACCCTCCTGCTTCTCTTCAAAATTATGACAGTTTGTTTGTCCCTTTCCGTTGTGTTGCTTCCGATATTGTTACAAAAGAATCAGTGGTGTTTGATTCTGGTAACCTTAATCAAGCAATAAGAGCATCTATGACTTATCCTTTCTTTATTAGTCCTATTACTGTGAATGGCAGTTTATTATTTGACGGCGGGTTGTATAATAATTTTCCGGCTGAGGATATGTATCGGGAATTTAATCCGGATTACATCATAGGTAGCAATGTTTCTTTTAACGAGCCTCCTCCCACCGAAGATGACCTTATGTCACAAGTGCGCAATATGTTTACCTCTCATTCTAATTACAATCTACCCTGTGAATCCGGCATCATCATTATTCCTGAAATTTCTGAATTAGGCACCTTTGAATTTGATAAAATCAAGCAAGCCATACAGTTTGGTTATGATGCTACCATTTCAAAACTAGATTCTATTGAATACTTTGTGAGACTTCGTGTTTCAACCGAAGAACTGCAAAAAGCGCGAGAAAAATATGCTGAAAAGAAAATCGATTTACAGATTTCTCAAGTACATGCTGAAGGCGTAGACCAAGAGTATGCCAGACATATAGAGAACAAATTGCTCCGCAAAAAAAGAAAAGAAATTATTTCATACGATCTTTTAAAAAAGCGGTATTTGCACCTTTATCAATCAGAGCAAATCCGATCTATGTTTCCCCTTTTGAACCCTATTACGGATAGCACCCAACGATTAGACATCCACATCCGGAAGGAAAAACCTTTTCAAGCCTCTTTTGGAGGGCATTATTCTTCAAGACCCGTAAATACCGGATTTTTAAGTTTGGCCTATTCCGGTTTTAGGGTAACTCCCTTCACCATTTATGGCAATACGTATTTCGGAAAATTTTACGGGTCTGTTAAAGCCGGCTTTAAATTTCACTTACCCACGCGTTCCATCTCCTATCTGGAACCTAGTTTTGTAATGAACCGTTGGGATTATTTCAGAAGTTTCGCCACATTTTTTGAAGATGTAAAACCTTCCTATATCGTACAAAATGAAATCTACTGGCGATTACAGTATCATCTGGCCACCTCTAACAAAAGCAAGCTCACCCTGGATTTCAGCAATGGGCGAACCGAAGATGATTATTATCAAACCGACCAGTTCACTAATGCCGACACGGCAGATTTCACCTCCTTTTTGTTTTACTCTCCCGGTTTGGAATTTTCCATGAATTCTTTAAATCGTAAACAGTTTGCTTCAGCCGGTCATTTTTTCTCTTTCAGTACAAGATTTGTGCACGGTGTTGAAGAAACGACCCCCGGTTCTACCTCCCAAAACTCAATTGGAAATAAGGCATTCAGAAATTGGATCTACCTCAAGACTTCATACACCAATTATTTCATGAGCCGAGGTATTTACCGTTTAGGGATTATGGCTGAAGGCGTGTATTCATTCCAACCCTATTTCCACAATTTCAGAGCCAGTTTATTATCTGCTCACGCTTTTCAGCCTATACCGGATACATACCTTGCTTTTTATGATGATTTCAGAGCCAATAAATACCTTGGGGGCGGACTGATGAATGTATTTACGATCAAGGATAAAGTAGATATCCGTATTGAGGCATATATTTTTCAGCCCATTATCCGCATCCGGGAAGAAAATGGATTAGCTGTTGACGGAAAACCTTTTGAAGATCGTTTTGGGATTGGAAGCGCTTCGGTCATCTATCATTCTCCTCTTGGACCACTCAGAGCAACCGTAAACTATGTAGGAAGTCAATCTATCATTAATCCCCTTACCTTCCAGTTGAGTTTTGGGTATGTATTGTTTAATCAAAGAGGAATAAAGTAAAGAGATAGCATGCATTATGTCAAGAAGTCAAATCATTAACATTGCTCTATTTGGATTGCTTCTTTTACTTACTCCTCTGTTAATTTATGAAGGCTATCAGTCAGTATGGTACAGTTCAAGCTTCACTTTTGAAAGTATTATCTATGGAATCCTAATATTTGGAATTATATGCATAGAAATTGTCCGTATCATATTAAAAAAAACTAAATGGTATTTATTGACTTTTGGAATATCTTGTCTTATTTTACAACAATCACTACAGATTTATTTTAAATACGAATTCAAAGAACATTGGAAAAATACTGGTTCAAATGTTATCACATTAAGTGAAAACCAAGGAATGTCAACACTTAGCGTAGATTTGAAAGAAAATGGTGAATATATAGGTCATGTAGGCTGGGTATTTACTGACATGATTTATGGTACTTATGAAATAACCGATTCAAGAATAATTTTAAATGAAACATTTGACGAAAAAGACTGGTTGTGTCATTCATATGTGATAGTAAGTAAGAATAATAACAAAGTTGCAGTGCCAGAGTGTGATGATTCGTGTGAACTTTACGCTGGCCATGAAACACTTATATATTGGAGTAGGAATGATTATAAAAATGAGGAATAGAAAACACATGCTAACATAAGTAAAGCTAACCGCTTGTGCGGATCGTACTCAAGCACTAAATTTACTAAAGAGATATCTGCTATAGCTGTAACTTCTGTCTATCCAGGTTCACCAATTTTCTTAAATATTTGAGCGCATAGGCTGATTACTTATCTTAAACAGCCACAGTTTAAACTTATAAAACAGTAGATACATCACCGGAATAATAACGAGTGTAAGAAAAGTGGCAAAGGTTAAACCAAAAATAATAGTCCAGGACATGGGGCCAAAAAAGATGGTATTATCTCCTCCAATGTAAAAGTGAGGATCATAACTGGTCAATAATGACGTAAAATTAATATTTAGTCCAAAAGCCAAAGGGATCAATCCTAAAACCGTTGTAATGGCAGTAAGCAATACCGGCCTCAATCTTGTTTTACCCGCCGTTATAATAGCAGTTTTCACCTCAGGCATAGGTAGCTGTTCAAATTCATTTAAGCCCAGTTCTTCTCTTCTCCTTATTCGGATCAAATTGGTATAATCTATCAATACAATGGCATTATTCACCACTACCCCGGCCAGTGAAATAATCCCAATCATGGTCATCATGATCACAAATTCCATCTGAAAGATCACTTCTCCTAACAATACTCCAATGAATGAGAATATAACCGCAAACATAATAATTGCAGGGGTAGAGAACGAATTAAACTGCCCCACAATCACCAGTAAAATAATAAAGACTGCAATCAAGAGTGCTTTTGACAAGAATGCCATTTCTTTTGCCTGTTCTTCCTGTTCTCCGGTAAATTTATATCCAATGGCCGGATTGATTTCATTTTCACCGGCGTACTCTTCCATCATTTTTTCCAATTCTTTCACTACTTCATTGGGGTTATACCCTTCAGAAACGGAAGAATAGACGGTTACCAGTGGAGTAAGATCTTTATGAACCACTGTGCTGTAGGTGACAGTTCGTCTTGGATCTTTGATTAAAGAACGTACCGGAATCCGTAACAATTGTCCTTTGTTATTTCTGAAAATAAGGCGTTGATTCAAAATGGCATCCAAGTCTTCACGGGCATCTTTGTCAAATCGAAGTACAATATCATAGGTTTCATCTCCTACTTTATAAGTAGAGATATCTGAGCCAAAGAGAGCAGTTCTGATGGCATTTCCAATTTGTCCGGTAGAGGTATTAAAGAGTCGTGCTTTCTCTCGGTCGATCTCAATTTCCAATTCAGGTTTACCTGTTTCTACATTTAACTTTAATTGCTCTACACCGGGAACATTTTTGCGGTCTAAAAACAAACGCATTTTCTCAGCCTCTGCAATGAGTTGATCATACTTCACATCACCGGAAACTTCAATATTAATGGGCGGGGCTGTGGGCGGACCTTCATTGTTTTTATCCACCACCACCTGCACATCTGCCGGAAATCGATCTTTGAGCGCTTCAGAAATTTTCTCCATGATGGCAGAAGTTTCATGATCTCCCCGGTGTTTAAATTCAGCAAAGTTAACCGTTACCCTGCCTTTGTGCGGTGTATTTCCCATAACAACTCCTTGTGCGGGATCAGATGTTCCTTCACCAACCTGCGCAATAATTGACTGAACAATCCACTCATTATACGGTTTGCCTACTGTATCCGAAATTTCTTTCGCAAGTATCTCTTCAAACAATAAACGCTCTATCTCTTCCGTCGTTTGATTGGTCGTCTTTATATCCGTACCAATGGGATGTTGAATAAAAATGTTTACGTAATTCGGTTGATTTTCGGGAAAAAAAAGCACCTTGGGGGTAAACAATCCTAAAATCACAAAGGATAAAAACAACAAACCAAACATCCCCAGAAAAAAACCGACAGGCCTTCTCCCTTTTAAAGAAAAAGAGAGTAGTTTCTCATAGGCATTTTCAAGTCCCGGTAAAAACTTTTCCTGAAACCAACGTGTTGCCGGATTTAAAGCAAAGATGGTAAACACAATCATTACTCCAAGCAGTATACAGATATTTCCCCCGGCAGTAAACCCCATTCCTAACAATAGAATTCCTAAAATAACAGCTATCCCTGAAATAATAAAGGGTTTCTTCTTAGTCGATTGCCCGCCCTCCACTTTCATATACATGGCTGTCAACACCGGATTTATCACAAGTGCAACAAAGAGGGAAGAACCCAACACAATGATGAGGGTAATGGGCAGATACTTCATGAATTCCCCCATAATTCCCGGCCAAAAGGCAAGCGGAATAAAAGCACCGAGAGTAGTTGCAGTTGAAGCAATGATCGGCCAGGCAATCTCTCCAACCCCTTTTTTTGCTGCGGTAAAACTATCGTGACCTTCTTCCATTAACCGTTGTACATTCTCCACTACTACAATTCCATTGTCCACTAACATCCCTAAAGCCAATACCAAAGAGAACAATACCATGACGTTTAACGTCACCCCCATTGAAGAGAGAATGAGAAACGACATAAACATGGAAAGTGGTATGGCCACACCAACAAAAAGCGAGTTCCGTAAACCCAGAAAAAAAAGTAAGACACCTACTACCAGTAAGACGCCAAATATGATGGAATTCTCCAAATTGGATACCATCTCTTCTGTTTTACCCGACTGATCATTGGTCACCGAAACATTTACCCCTTCAGGAATGATTTTTTTGACTTTTACTTCTACCAGAATTTCATTGATTTTTCGGGATGCTTCCAATAAGTTTTCACCGCTTCGTTTTTTCACATCTAACATCACAACAGTATTCCCCCATTCTCTGGCATAAGAAGTTGTATCTGCATCCGAGAAAGCTATATCTGCAATGTCTTTCAGGTAAACCGGCTTATAATCTTCCTGCCTGACGATCACATTCCCTATTTCTTCAGCCGATTTAAATTTTCCTTCAATCTGTATGGTTCGTTTTGTTATGCCGTCTATATATTCTCCCCCTGACATGGTAATGTTCTCATTGGAAATAGCCTGTTGGATGTCATTAAAAGAAACATCTACCGCCTCTGCTTTTTTAGGATCAACCAAGATCTGCATTTCCCGTTCCTGAGTACCTCGAATATCTACCTCAGATATCTCAGGCAAATCTTCAATTCGATCTTCCAGCATTTCAGCATATTCATTCAGACGGGTAATGGAATAATCTCCGGATAAATTGATGTTCATAATGGGCATTTCCGAAACATCCATTTCAAAAATGTTGGGTTCTACCGGTAAATCAGTTGGAAACCCTTTAGAAGCACGGGCTTTATCTACAGCATCTTTCACCTCCTGCAAAGCTCGTTTGGGAGTTACTTTAAAGTCAAATTTTACCTGAATGGATGCGTAACCATCAATTGAATTGGAGACAATTTCGTCCACATTTTTAATCGAATTCAACTCTTTCTCTATGGGGTCTGTAATCTTATCGGCAATCAATTTGGGAGAATTTCCGGGATAAGCAATTCCGATATAGATTTCAGGAATCGTTAATTCAGGAAAATTTTCCTTGGGCATCCCCCGATACGCAGTAAAACCGCCAATCAGGATCATAATCATTAACAGATAAACCGTTTTACGGTTCTTTACTGCCCATGAGGAAAGGCCAAATTCTTTTTGGTTCTCAATGTTCTTGCTCATCCTTCTTAATTATTGCACTTTTACAAGGTCAGTCTCTGTAATGCCTTTTGCGCCATTAATGACTATCCGATCTTTTTCATTGAGAGTTCCCGGCTTAAGAGGTTCTATACACGCCTCACCTTTATACTGACTCAATACCTTTACATACACTTTTTCTACCGATTGTTCATCTGCCACATCACCGTACAGTTTATAGATATAAGTGTTGTTCTGTACATCCTGCAACAAAGCCCTGTCATTGATCACCAAGGCACTATCTCTTGTAAAATCTGTCACTTTCACTTTTGCCAGTTGATTGGGCAATAGCATTTTATTGTTGTGAATCTCCATTCGGATTCTGAATGTTCTATTTACCGGGTCTATGAAATTTCCCTTGCTGCTTACCTTGGTATGAATCACTGTGTCATTCAAAGAAGGAACCATTAATTCTACTGTAGTGCCCTTGTGCACAGATGACAATAAACTTTCAGTCAGCGAAGCAACAACTCTCACTTTATCGTTGTTCACGATTCGTAAAAGTGGAATTCCCGGCGCAGCCATTTCACCCATACTGACCATCAGTTCATCTATTACTCCTGAAAAAGGCGCGCGAACAACTGATTTCCCTTGTTGGCTTTGCAATGTTTGAATACTTTTTTCTAAGGATTCTTTCTGTGCTTTCGATTGCTCGTATTCAATTTCAGTTCCAACACCCTCCTCCATTAACTTTTTCTGTTTTTCATACATGAATTTGGCCAACTCAAGCTGGGTTTCCAGTTCCTGAATTTGTGAAGAAATAATAGCTGCGTCAATGGTCAGCAAGGGCTGCCCCTTTTTTACTTTTTGTCCTTCTTTTACATGCACGCTTTTAATGTTGCCTTGCGCTTCAGCGTGTATCAAGGCATTTTTATCCGTTTCAACTGCTCCCTGTACTTCTACTTTATGGCTGTACGATTTCCGCTCCACCACTTCTGCTGACACAATGGGATGGATGATTGCAGTTGCTGTATCCAATTCAACTATCTTTTCATTCACCTCTTCAAGGAGGATTTTGAGTGAATCTCTACGACTCAATAAATCATCCAATTCTTGGGATTCTTTAGAACCGTTCCCGGCGCTACAAGCTACCAAAAAAGAGGATAAAAAGGTTAGGTATAGGATGTGATTTCGTTTCATTTTTTTGTGGACTTTATTCTTTATTAAACAGTTTATCCAACTGAATTTTAATACTTAACAGCTGCATGATTGAGTTGATATAAGTGCCTTCAGCTTGTAATAATTGATTTTGTAACTGGGTGACCTCCAATGATGAAATGGAGCCCAATGATTTTTTCTTAAGCGCTTGTGTATAGATGAACTTGGCCAGTTCTACATTTTCTTTTTCAATCATCATTTGGTCATGAGCATTCTGAAACTGAGCCTTCAACTGCAATTCTTGAAATTCCAGATTTCGCTCTAAATTTTGAATATTATTTGCATCTTTCTCTACCTTAATTTCAGCTTGCTGCACCTGCATTACTTTTTGACCGGAGTTTGTGATCGGTATTTGCATACGAATTCCCCAAATTGTAGTGGGATACCAGGCGCCTCCATTAAAAAAGTCAAACTCATTTCTAAACGCATTTTGAGAGTGTGTAAAAAACGCTCCTATTGAAGGATAGTAAGCCGCTTTTTCATTCATTACATTGAACTCATCCAGCACTTTTTGTTCTGTCAACATCTGGTAATTGCTATTGTCCTGGGGGCCATATTCTTTTAGAACCGGAGAGTCTGCAAGAATTTCTTCTAAAACATCATCTAAATTTTCTGTGAGATTAATTTCCTTTTCAAAATCATACCCCATTTGCAGTTTCAAGAGGTTGGTAGCGATCTCTGCTTGTCGTTCAGCAGTTTGTTTGGAATTTTTGATCCGGTTTAGTGCCAATTTAATCTGATCAGCATCTTCTTTCAGGATAAAATTGTTCTCATACATGATTTGTGTTTCTCTTTGCAGTTTTTGGGTGGAAATAAGTATAGAATCCATCAGTGCTACATTTTTATCTGCCACCAGCACATTATAGTATGCTTCTCTGACCATTGCCTTCACTTCTGAACGGCTTCGTTCAATACCATTTTTACTCATCTTCATCCAAAACTTTGAAAATTTCAATCCGACCACATACGAGCCGTCAAAAATGAGTTGGTTAACATTCAGATTAACAGACGTTGTATATTTCTGCCCCATTTGAAAGGTCATTACTTCCCCTTCATCTGCCATAGGATTAAATAAAGTAGCGTCTACTACTGATGTGGGAATGTCGATCATATCCTGAAAATTAGCGTCTGCACTCACATGAGGTAAGCCAATAGCTGTGGTTTCCCACACTCTTTTTCTGGCAGATTCATAATCCAAAAGAGAATTTTTCATCTTTTCATTGTGATCAACGCCATATTCTTCAGCCTCTGCTAATGAAAAAGTGCTTTGATCCTGTGATTTCCCAGACAAGCTTAAAAAAGTAAATACGATCAATAAAAGTTGTGTTCTCATTTTCATCATCTTAAAATCCCGGAGAAAGTGTAGTGTCTTTCTTGAGCAATTCAGTTAAATATTTCAGTCCTTTTTCTGAAGCGATTCCCCTGATGTGGTAGCGAAACATTTCTGTATAAATTTCATCCGGACGCAAATTGGTTTTTCGCATCATTTCACTGCCCATCACCAGATCAATCATGCCCACATAGATAGCAGATATCACTTTGGGGTTCAAATTTTTTCTATATAAGTTCTGTTTTATTCCATCAATCAAATTCTGCTCTATACATCCGGTAATAAATTCATCCTTATGGCATTCGATCATCTCTTTTGCTGAGGGATGATATTTTTCCAAATCAAAAAAAATGGAGGGGTGTACTTTTTGTAGTTCCTGAATAATAAATCGGCTAATTCTCAGCATTTGCTCAATGGGGTTATCTGTTTGTTCGACAATTTTCCGAATCATCTGCTCCTCTTCCTGATGATTGAGCATTACACAGTGTTCTACGAGATCATTTTTGTCTTTCACATATTGATAGACTGTTTTTTTGGAAACTCCCAACTGCCTTGCCATTTCATCCATGGTAACACTTTTGATGCCGTACTTCAAGTAGACCTCAGCCGCTTTCATTACCAATTCCCTCTTTTTCTCTTCCATGGGGGCAAATATAAATAGATTTTAAACATAGGAAACATTTTTAATGTTTTTTGTTTTTTATGTTTTTATTGTTTTCATCAAAAGTGTATTTTTGAATCGTGAAGAAGCAAAAAAAATACTATGTAGTTTGGGAGGGGCATCTTCCCGGAATCTATGATGATTGGGAAAAGTGTCAGGCGCAAATAAAGGGGTATCCCAATGCTAAATTCAAATCCTTCAACAGTTTGGAAGAAGCTAGAGCAGCCATGAAAGATCCTGAAAAATATGCGCAATCAGATAAAAAAAAGAAGAATTATTACTATGTAGTTTGGCATGGGAAAAAGCCCGGAATTTACACCGATTGGTCAACCGTTCAGGAAAATATAAAAGGAGTTAAGCAGCCCATTTACAAAACATTTGGCAGTAAGCAACTGGCAGAAAAAGCTTTTCTGGAACATCCGGATAAATACAAAGATGGAGACTACAAAAAAACAAAGGATCTGAGTGCTGAGCAACTTGAAAAAATTGGCCAACCACTGGAGTTAAGTTTAGCAGTAGATGCGGCCTGTAATCATAAAGGTGATTTTGAATATCAGGGAGTATGGACATTTAGCGGAGATGCCGTTTTCAAGCAGGGACCGTACAAAAAAGGTTCTAATAATGTCGGTGAATTTTTGGCCTTGGTGCATGCATTAGCTTATTTGAACCAACACACAGACCCGAAAATGAAAAAAATGCCGGTCTATTCTGACTCCCGTATAGCCATGGGCTGGGTGCAGGCCAAAACTTGTCGTACCAAAAAAACTCCTTCAGCAGAAGTTGAGCAGCTAATCAAAAGGGCCGAAAATTGGCTAAAGAAAAATCGCTATGAAAATCCCATATTAAAATGGGAAACCAAAGTTTGGGGTGAAATTCCGGCTGATTTTGGCCGAAAATAAAGTTTACTGAATTTCCACTTCCACTTGACCGTTAGTAATGGTCACGGTTACAAAAACGGTACTGGATACCTCTTTTTTTCCCAAGACAGCAGGTTTCCAAACGGCTTTTTCAATGGTATTAAGCACATACTCCTGGTGTTCCCCCTCCATATTTCCGTCAGTATACATTTTTTTGATCAGTTTTCCGTTGCAATCCACTACCAATTTAAAAACGGCTGTGTGTTCTCCATCTTCTTTCAATTCAGACGGAAGATCAGCACTCAATATTTTTGTCAGATCCCCCTTCACCTTTGCCGATTGATCTACTTTTGCGTAGGGCAACTGATTACACGTATTCTCTTCCTGATCTTGAGACAAGGATACTGTTGCCATAAACAACGATAGTACGATTATAATACACTTCATAGGTTTTCTTTTTTAAAAGACGTTTTGAAACGCCCCTGGTTGTGTCTTCATCTAACAAACTTAGTACCAAATTACTCCTTTTTCCGCCCGATTTGACAACTGATGGGTTTATGGTCTGAAAAATCTACCTGATGGGTGGTGAAATTCGCTGATTCAAAATCTTTATCATAAAAAATATAATCGATACGGTTAGAAGGCACTTTTCCGATATACGTTTGCCCTACTCCATTTCCGGACGCTACAAAAGCATCTGTCAGTAAATCGCTGAACTGTCTGTAACAGTAGGAAACCGGAGTATCATTTAGGTCTCCACAAACAACCACCGGATAAGGGGATTTACCGATTTCTTCAGCAACTTTTTCTGCCTGCAAGGCTCGTTTTTCAAAGGCAAGTTTTAACCTTTCAACAATGCGTTGCCCCGCAGTTCTATCTTTTGGGTAGTGGGGAACCTTCGGATCACCAAAAAACAAATAGTCATCACTTTGAAAACGGATAGAACCCAAATGGGCATTAAAAACACGAAGGGTTTCATTGGGTGTCGCTATATCCGAATAAATGCAAAAATTATTGTCATCATTTTCAAAAGCAATTTCTCCTTTATTAAAGATAGGATACTTTGAAAAGGTGGCCACCCCAAAATAACGCTTATCTGTCATTTCATGGGTGTATCGCTCATGATAATAAGGCGTTTCCAGCAGTTGGATCATGCTGTCTTTGGTTACAAAATCAACAGACTGTTCCTGGTGATAAAATTCCTGAAAGCAAAGTATATCAGCTGCTTCTTCATCTAAAAAATCAAATATTTCGTCGCGATTTTGAACTCTTCCTTCCCTATTATAGAGGTCAAATATTCGGACGTTAAATGACATGATTTTCAAGGGATCTTTCAATACGACCTGAGAAAAATTGACCGCATAAAAATGATACAAGTGCGTACTTCCGATCAAAACGGTAAGCAAAGAAATGAAGACATATTTCCATTTTATAAAGACCCAAAACAGGATAAAAAACAGATGAACAAGCAGCAAAATAGGATACGCCAGTCCTAAAAAGGCAATGTATGGAACCGTAGCAGGTGAAAGATGGGTATTGATATAGGCAAGCAGCATGAGAGTGGCGACTGTTATATTCATCCACAACATGAGTTTAATGAACCAATGCCTTCTTGGCCTACTTACGTTTGCTTTCATTAAAGAGGATTTCTTTCTCCTTTTTGGTTAATGACTCGTATCCTTTTTTAGAGATCTTTTCAAGAATAGCATCAACGCGTTCCTGATGTATTTTCTTCGCCGCATTAAACTCTTCATCTGTCATCTCTTTGACATTGCCCTTGTACACTTTCATTTTGGGCTGACTTTTAAAAGATACTTTGGGCAACTTAAATCTCCTGCCCCACCATCTGTCAAATCGATTCATAAAATTAGCGGGAGAGTGTACATTAATCACAGAAATTGCCCCAAAAATTGCCCCTCCTATATGTGCCAAATGTGCGATTCCATCCGTATTTCCAATACTGCTTATCTGTAAAAATATATACACCCCTAGCAGCAAAATAAGAGGCAGGCGGATAACGCCAAAAAAGTAAACGGTAAATTTTGGTCGGTGGATAGCTATGGCAGCAAAAATCCCGTAAATCGATCCGGATGCCCCAACGAGCCCCGGAGGGGTTGCTTCCTGAAAAGCCGGAAAAATGTAGTAACAACCAATGTGGAACAGGTAGGCAAAAATCCCTCCCAGAATATAAGTTGTAATCAATCGCCTTTCACCAAAGAATTGCACAAAGATCTGCCCGGTAAAATAGAGAAAGATCATATTAAAGGCTAAATGAGCAAATCCGCCATGCGTAAATAACTGCGTAATCAACGACCAGGGTTTGTACATCAATTCTGCCGGGTCTCCCGGTGCAGCAAACCAGATTTTAACCGCATCACTCAGGTTCTCTACTAAAAATAGTTCCTGAATGGCAAATAAAATCCCGAAAAATATCGAAACCACCACATTGACTGCAATCAATTGCCCAATTGCACCCGAACGCCGGTAAGCAGCTTTTATGTACTCAAAAATATTTTGTTCCTGCATGGCTCTTTTCTAATAAAAAGTGGTTGAATTTTTTTGCCAAATTTTCACCAAAATGAATCCAAATATCATCCCCCCTAAATGGGCAAAGTGTGCCACAGAATCACCGTCTGTTCTTTGGTAACCACTATACAATGCAAAAGCAGCCAGCGCCAAAGCCAACCATTTTGCTTTGATCGGAATAGGAGGGAATAATAACATCAACTGGGTATTGGGAAACAGCAGTGCAAAAGCAGCGATCAAACCGTAAACAGCACCCGAAGCTCCAACGGTTGGGCGGGCGTAATTTTGTCCAACCACGCTTTTACCGCCGTATTCAGGCGGATCTGTCACAGTCATGAATTCTCCTCTGTTGTTAAACCCCGCGTCAAGCACGGTCAAGTCGGGAAAAGCCTGACCAGCCGCTTGATAAACTTCATACACCTGGATCCCGATATGTAATAGTGATGCACCAATTGCAGTAATCAAATAAAACAGTAAAAACCTTTTTGAACCCCAAACACGTTCTAACTGCGAACCGAAGACAATAAGTGCGAACATGTTAAAGAATATATGCATAAACCCTGCATGCATGAAAAAGTGGGTAGCAAGTTGATAAGGTCTAAAGTTTTCTGAACCCGGATAATGTAAACCTAATTCATAAGTTAGGCTTATTTCCTGGTTTTCCAGAACAACGGTCGCTAAAAAGAACAAACCGTTAATAATTACCAGGTTTTTTACCACTCCCGGCATATTGGCAAACATACTTCTAAACATCAGTTAAATCTTTTTGTGATTTCATCCATAGTAATGGACTCTATTATTTTTTTTCCTTGTGGTGAATATTGTGGTGAAGATGAAGCAAAGAGGCGGTCAATTAAATTTTCCATTTCTTCTGTATTCAATACTTTCCCTCCTTTAATGGCCATGGTTTTTGCCAGAGCAAGCGCCAATTTATCCCTTATATCCAGTTCTTTATTCTGCTCACTTAACTTGTATCCTTCCACCATTTCCCGTAGCAAGCCTACCGGATTTTTTCCTTTTGACAGCATGGGTTGGCCAGAAATGATCACTTCATCTTTTGCCAAACTTACTTCAAATCCCAATTGATTGATTTGCTCCAAAATTTCTTTCCAAATAGGAAGGTCAGCTTTATCCAATTCTATCTTCTCTTCAAACATGATTTTTTGTACTTCCGGTTGCGTTGAATTTTCAATAATTTCATCAAAAATTACACGCAAGTGGGCACGATACTGATCGATCAGGATAATTCCATTTTTCACGGTACTCAAAATATACTTTTCATTGATCTGAACCGGTTTTTTCTTCTCTACTTTTATATCATCATCTATAGAAGACGAATAAGTTTCTTCTTTATGCGATACCTCAGATTCATTTTTCTTCTCCCCGTAAAAATTTTCCCATTCGTCCCGTTTTGGTGATAAAGAACCTTGTGAAAACTGCCCGCTTCCTGTATTTTTTCTTTGATGAGAAAGGTTTCCTCCCGTCTCTGGATTTGATTTAAAGGGATTAAAATCCGGGTTCACCTTAATCTCCGGCATTTTTACTTGCTCTCCTTTTTTCAAGGGTGCTATATTGAAGCTGTTCTCCTGCTCAAAATCCAAGGTAGGTGAAACATTAAAATGTCCCAAAGCCTGTTTAATACTACTTCTAAGAAAGGCATAAATCGCCTGATTTTCTTCAAATTTTATTTCAGTTTTGGTGGGATGAACATTCACATCAATGGATGATGTCGGTACTTCAAAGTAGATGAAATAGGGCGGATATTTTCCGGAAGGTATCAATCCGTCATAAGCGCTGAGAATCGCATGGTTCAGATAACGATCTTTAAAGTAGCGTTGATTGACAAAAAGATAACACTGGTCTGTTTTGGTTTTACAGTATTCCGGTTTGGTCACAAATCCTGATATCTTCACAATATCAGTTTCTTCATTAACCGGTACCAGTCGTTGGTTGAAGGACGAACCAAACAATTGCACAATCCGCTGACGAATATTTGCCGGGCGCACATTAAATATCTCTTCGTCATCATGGTGAAAGATCAATTCCAGTTCAGGATGCACCAGAGCGATTCTAAAAAATTCATCCAGTACTTTTCGATATTCAGCAATATTACTGGCTAAAAAGTTTCTTCTGGCGGGAACATTGAAAAAAAGATTTTTCACGGCAATGGAAGTGCCATCAGTACACATCACTGCTTCTTGTGAAACTATTTTTGATCCTTCAATTATGATTTCTGTGCCTAACTCAGCTTCATGTTGCTTGCTTTTCATACTCACATGAGCAATAGCAGCGATAGAAGCCAGTGCCTCACCACGAAATCCCTTGGTTTGTAAAGCAAAAAGATCATCTGCTTTCTCAATTTTACTGGTGGCATGTCTTTCAAAAGACATACGCGCATCCGTATCTGACATTCCGGAACCATTGTCTACTACCTGCACTAGCGTTTTACCACCATCCTTGGCTATGAGCATTATTTTGGTCGCTCCGGCATCAATTGAATTTTCAATTAGTTCTTTTACTACTGAAGCAGGGCGTTGCACCACTTCTCCTGCTGCAATTTGATTCGCTATGTGACCGGGGAGTAACTTTATGACGTCAGACATTCGCTAATTAAGTTGTTGATTCTCTAAAAAAGGAACAATACCGTCTAACATTTGATACAGAAAATATACCGCAATGAGCACAATGATAAAAATAATAATCAGACGAACATTGGAACGCATGGCTTGAGACTTAAATTCTGTATTTCCCCATTTATCTGCCGTGTGTTGACGAAATGAAATTTCTCTTCGGTAATCTTTGTCACCCTTTGAGGTGGCTTCTGCTGCTTTCACCTTTTTTTCCAACTGCTCTTTCTGCGGATCATAATACCTTGGAATATATTCAAACCGCCGGTGTCTGTTGGGAAGTTTAAATAAAGAATATTTGTTCCAGTTCATACTTAATGTTTTTAACGAATAATAAAGACGGCTTGTTCTACAAATATAAGGAGATTAAATTCAAATAAAACCAGAAGTTATTCACGTTTATCCCTGTTCGTCCACACTGCTTAGTGGACAAATTACGTGCCATGGCAGGGTTTATGCTGAATCTAATGATTAAATTTGCCTTAACCCATAAACACAGTGGATAAGAGCATGTATTTTTACTGTTTTAAAAACGTTTAATAAATGATAAAAACTGCCTTTTTCTGCCTTTTCTTATTTTTTCTGCAAATGGTAGATGCACAAAGCGACCCTTTTACAGATAATAAAAAAGCAGTTCCTTTTTTAGAACACCCTACCCCCTGGGCAGATTCTGTTTTTGCGCAAATGGACATGAGCGAAAAAATCGGCCAATTATTTATGGTAGCGGCTTATTCCGGAAAAAATGATGCTCATTTTAATCGGTTATCCACCCTCATTCGGGATTATAAAATCGGTGGACTTATTTTTTTTAAAGGCAGTCCGCTTAGGCAGGTTCATTTGACCAATCGTTTTCAGGAAGAGGCAAAAACACCGCTTTTTATTGCTATTGATGGGGAATGGGGATTATCTATGCGACTGGATTCAACGGTACAATACCCCCGGCAGATGATGTTAGGGGCGCTTCAAGACGATCAACTGGTTTACGAAATGGGAAAACAGATTGGTGAACAATGCAAACGAATGGGGATTCACATAAATTTTGCACCCGTCATAGATGTCAATAATAATGCAGCTAATCCAGTCATTAACAACCGTTCTTTCGGAGAAGTTAAAGAACAAGTCAGTTTGCTGGGACTTGCTTATATGCGTGGATTACAAGAGCAGCAGATCCTTGCTTGCGGCAAACACTTTCCCGGACATGGGGATACCGATATGGATTCTCACAAAGCTTTACCTACCATTCCGCACAATTATGAGCGCCTGGATTCGTTAGAACTTTATCCCTTTAAAAAATTGATTCAAGAAGGGCTGGCCAGTATTATGGTTGCCCATTTGTACATTCCCCGCTTAGACAGCACAAAAAACCAGGCCTCCACCCTATCTCCTAAAATTGTGAATGGCCTTTTGCGCGATTCACTTCAATTTAACGGATTAATTTTTACAGATGCGCTCAACATGAAAGGGGTTTCTGACTATTATGAAAAGGGAGAAGTTGATGTTAAAGCCCTGATCGCCGGAAATGATGTCTTGCTTTTCCCATTAGATGTTCCGGTAGCCATTAAAAAGATCAAAGAAGCTTTGGAAAATGGTGAATTGACAGAAGAAATGATCAATCAACGTTGCCTCCGCATCCTCAAAGCAAAAGAATGGGCCGGTTTACACCACTTTTCCCCTATAAATACCAATGGATTGATTGCAGATCTGAATCCTGAAAAAGCAGAAGTTCTCAATCATCAATTGGCCAAGCAGAGCATTACATTGCTACAAAACAAAGCCCAGACACTTCCCTTAAAAAATTTAGACAGCCTGAAAACCGTATACCTTAATATCGGTGGAACAAAATATGTTCGTTTTCATAAAAGCATGCAGCTGTACACCTCCATACCCTCTATTCAAATTCCACGTGCATTGAGCGCAAAAGAAGAAGTAAGATTACTAAAAGAACTGGAAAAATTTGACCGCATCATTATCGGTTTTCACCGAACAAATAATAATCCACGTAGGAATTTTGGTATTACGCGACAAATGATCGCCATTCATGAGTTGCTGAGCAATCGACAAGAAGTCATTTCTGTTGTTTTTGGAAATCCGTATGTTTTAGAAAATTTTGGGGACATTTCTTCCACAGCAGCCCTTATCGTTGCTTACGAAGACAACGAATACACCCAGCATGCAGCCGCTCAACTTATTTTCGGCGGATTAGTGCCCAAAGGCAAATTACCCGTTCGTGCCTCAGAAAAATTTCCGGCAGGCTACGGGATCTCCTTTGAAAAGCAAGTGCGCTTATCACATGCTATGCCTGGAGAAGTTGGTATTTCTTCTGAAAAGATGCAGGAGATTGACCGCATAGCGATAGAAGGAGTAAATATGCAAGCCTATCCGGGATGCCAGATCGTAGCGATAAAAAATGGAGCGGTCATCTACAACAAGGCATTTGGTTACCATACGTATGATAAAAAAAGAGCGGTTCAGCCCTCAGATATTTATGATTTGGCGTCCATCACTAAAATTGCGGCAACCACCATCAGCCTGATTAAATTACAAGCTGAAGGCAAAATTCATCTGGACAGCACACTGGGAGATTATATCCCTGAAATTGTTGACTCCACACCGTACCAAAACATGGTACTACGGGAAATGTTGGCACATCAGGCCAGATTGATTCCCTGGATTCCCTTTTATACCCAAACCCTGCTAAACGGTAATCTAGATAGTAAAATTTACGCTACCGATTCAAGCACCCTCTTTAACCACAAGGTGGCTGAAAATCTTTATATTTCATCCACTTATGAAGAAATCATTTTAAAGCGAATTACAGAAACAGGCTTACGTAGAAGAAAAGAATACAAATACTCAGATCTGGGGTATTATTTCTTAAAAAGAGTCATTCAAAAAACAACGCAGCAACCACTTAATGAATTTGTAGCTGAAAACTTTTATCGGCCTATGGGCTTAAGCAGCATGAGCTATCATCCGCTTTACTATTTTGACAAAGACCGTATTTTACCTACAGAGCAAGACACCGTATTCAGAAAGCAATTGGTTTGGGGAGACGTACATGATCCCGGAGCGGCTATGCAGGGAGGTGTAGGTGGACATGCAGGCTTATTTTCTAACGCCCTGGATTTGGCCACTTTGATGTATATGTTGATCCATGACGGTAATTATGGAGGTGTCAATTACTTAGACTCGGCTACCGTTGCTGAATTTACTGCTTGTCAGTTTTGCCCGAGGAACCGAAGAGGAGCCGGATTTGATAAACCTGTCCGCTCCTTAGATGGCGGTCCTACCTGCAATCAGGTCTCACTGAGTTCATTTGGTCATTCAGGATTTACCGGAACCATTTGCTGGGCAGACCCTGAACACGATATTGTTTATGTATTTCTCAGCAACCGTGTATATCCGGATGCTATGAATTGGAAAATTGTAAAAGAAAATATCAGAACCCGAATACAATCAGCTATTTATACCGCTTGTAAATAATCTATCCTCCACTGAAAACAATTTCAGCCATAATTTGTTCATCAATGTATTATCTTTGGAAGGGCAAATCGCTTTAATTTAGCGGTCATCCTTTCAAAAAGAGAGAGTCATTGAATCGTAATCGAATGAAAATAGGAATCGTATTGTATCCCACTTTTGGCGGAAGTGGTGTTGTAGCAACAGAGCTTGGAAAGGCACTGGCTAAAAAGGGTCATGAAATCCATTTTATCTCTTATAATCAACCTGTTCGGCTAGAACATTTCCATCCCAACATTCGTTACCACGAGGTGCGTCCTTTTCATTACCCCTTATTTGATTATCAGCCTTATGAGTTGGCACTCACCAGTAAATTGGTAGATGTAGTCCGCTATGAAGGATTGGACTTACTGCATGTTCACTATGCTATACCCCACGCCTCTGCGGCTTATTTTGCACAACAAATCTTAAAAACCCATCATATTGAAATTCCATTTGTAACTACTTTACACGGAACAGACATTACATTGGTAGGGAGGCATCCTGCCTTTGAACCTGTCATTACTTTCAGTATTAATCAATCTAATGCAGTGACTGTGGTTTCTCAAAGTTTGAAAGAAGATACGTATCGACACTTTTCAATTGATAAAGAGATTGAAGTGATCCACAATTTTATAGAGCCGAGTTTATACAGTGGCAAACTTTCTGCTGAAGGGAAAAAAAGAAAGCAAGAGATTGCCCCAAACGGAGAACGTATCATTTGTCACATGTCTAACTTCAGAAAAGTAAAGCGGGTAGAAGATGTGATTCATATTTTCGCAAAAATACATGCAAAAATGTCGGCAAAACTTGTAATGGCGGGTGATGGTCCCGAACGCTTCAAAATTGAGCAAATCTGTACAGAATTAGGAATTTGCGCGGATGTCCACATGATGGGTAACGTACAAACCGCATCAGAAATTCACTCTATCAGTGACCTTTTTCTGCTTCCTTCAGAAACCGAAAGCTTTGGCTTGTCGGCCTTAGAGGCTCTGGCTTCATCTGTTCCTGTAATTTCATCTAATGCGGGAGGCTTGCCTGAGGTAAATAAGGATGGTTTTTCAGGTTATTTGAGTGATGTGGGGAATATTGATAAAATGGCAGCAGACGCTATTCATATACTGGAAAACGAAGAAACGTTGAAAACATTTAGAAAACAGGCATTGGAGCATTCCAAAAACTTCAGTATCGACAAAATCCTCCCCAAATATGAGGCTGTTTATGACAGTGTACTCGCAATTAAAACTAAAAGTTGATTAATTTTTAGTGACTCTTTCCAGATCTATATTTACTGAAAAGAAAACCAAATCGTCTGAAACCTCTTCAGAAACGTAGCCCAGTTTGTTTTTAGATTTCAAAGCCATAGTTATAAACCCTAAACCGGCTCCTCCTTTGTTAGACATAATACCATTAGAAAGCACATTCATATAAAGCTCTTTCACTTCCGCATTGTCCATCTTATTTAAGCTGTCAATTCGTTCAATAATAGTATTGATATTCATGCGCCTAATAAGGTTGCCAAATGTCACTTTATAGTTGTCTTCATTCTGCAATACAATCAAAAAAGAAACCTGATTTCCATCCTCATCCCGTTCTCCGTGAATTCGAATGTTTTGTAATCCTTCAACCAAAATGCTGAACATTCTTTTCACCACGCCTTTTTTATCACCAGACTCAAGCATCATATCTTCAATACTGGTGGATAAAGAATTTACCAGATCTTGAGAAAATTCACCGAAATGTGAGACAAGAATTTTACCGGACGCATTCTTATTATAATCTCCAAAAATTTCCTGGAAACGTTCATTACACTTTTCTACAATGGGGTTACCTGCCAACATTTGCGATTTAAAGTATTTTTTTTATCTCCGAAAGATAAAAAATAAATGATAAATTACTGTATTTCTACGACGAAATTTATAAAAGGTTCCTTCTCTTCTTTTTCAAATCTATAAATAATTGTTAAATAGCTAGGTAAATTCTATTGGGATTAGTTTATTGAGCTCAAATTTTCATCCAATGGGAAGGAAAAAAAATTGTTGAGAAAAAGATGTTCAGAATTAAGTCGGTCTTGAAATTTTAGGTTCTTATATTTTAACTATCTTCAACATTGCTTAAGAAAATTACATGAGTGAAGGCAAATATGATTTAGTGGTAATAGGTGGTGGTCCTGCGGGATATGCCGCTGCTATGCGGGCAGTAGACTTTGGAAAACGCATTTGTTTAGTTGAAAAATCAAGAATTGGAGGGGCGGGTGTTTATAATGGCGCCCTTAGTTCAAAAACACTGTGGGAATTATCACAAAGGGTAAAAAGTGTTAACGAAACAATTGTTTCAATCGGAAGAGATCGGTTTGAGTTGTCCTGGGAAGAAGTCAAAAAAACCCTGGAAGAAGCTATTTTTGAACGAAAATTCCAATATTCTTGCCATATTAAATTACTCAAAACTAACCGTTCTGACTTATTTACGTATTCTCGCGGATTTGGAAAAGTAATTGACCCGCATACCGTACAGGTAACTAAAGATGATGGTGAAATAGAAACATTCAACACTGAATATATTATTATAGCTACGGGAAGTACACCCAGAAAACTACCCAATATACCGGTGGACGAAAAAATTATTATGACCAGTGATGGCATTGACAATATTTCGGACTTTCCAAAAAGTATGGTCATTGTTGGTGCCGGGGTTATTGGATGTGAATACGCTACCATTTTTTCCAACTTTGGTAAAACAAAAGTTTATCTGATTGACCGTGGTGATCATATTCTGCCTTTTGAAGACGACGACATTTCTAAAATCGTAGCGGGAAATCTGGAAAAAAGAGGTGTTACCATTCACCATAAAGCTTCCCTTGAACGGATGGAGATTGTAGATGGCGAAGTAGAATATGAGATTCTCACCGACGGAAAAAAAGAGATCATTCGAGTTGAAAAAGCATTATTATCTGTAGGTCGGGTACCCAATCTAAAAGGGATTGGTATGGAAGAATTGGGAATTGAAATGGGAAAAACCGGTCAACACATTGGAGATGACGATACACAAACTAATATTCCAAATATTTTTGCTGCCGGGGATGTCTCTGGGAGGATTGCTTTGGTCAATATGGGTGAAATTGAAGCTCGGCACGCAGTAGAACGAATTTTTGGTGGAAAAACAGAACGCCTTTCCTATCGGATTGTGTGTACCATTATGTTTCTTGAACCTGAAGTGGCAGCTGTTGGTTTAAATGAAAAGCAGTGTATTGAACAAAATATTCCTGTAAAAATTGTGAAATTGGACTTTTCTGTCATTGCCAGAGCTATTGCCATGCGTAAAACGCAAGGTTTTTTCAAGATCATAGTCACCAATGACGATAAAATGAGAATATTGGGGATGCGCGCCGTTGGTGAACACGCTTCCAGTGCTATACAGGCAGTAGCTTTACTCATTAATACGGAGCAGGGAGTCGAAGAACTCGCCGAACTGGTACATCCTCACCCTTCTATTGTTGAAGGCGTTCAGGAATGTGTGCGTATGTTACTGAACAAATCCATCTTTAAGTCTTCCGTTTTCAAAGACAAACTGGCCTGTTACAGTTTGGTAGATGGTGTTAAAACTCCACTTCAACGATTGTAATTATGGAAAAAACAGTATTCTTTTGTTTGCTACTCTTTTCTCTCAATAGTTTTGGGCAAGGGGGAGCCGATTCTTTACTTCAGGGAAGATGGGAGTTGTTTGAAATCATTGACAACATGACCGGAGAAGCCATGGAGCCTTCTCATAAATCTTCTGAAGACTATGTGTACTATATTGAGTTTAATGACAATCTGGTTAAATACAACCTGGAAATCAATACCTGTACAAACGAGGTAGTGGTGGATCAAAACCACCATATTGAATTTAAATACTTTAGTGAATGTACAAAGATTTGTTGTGATGATGATTTTTCAAAATTACTCACTTACTCTGACGTCAACACCTATTATATAAAGAGCAATACCATTCTGATTTTGGTCTCTGAGGATCGGATTTTTTATTTCAGAAAAACAACTTCTCCACAAGACAAACGAAGAGAGAAAAAAAACAAAAAGTAAAATAAAAACATCTAATAATCAGTTCTACAACTATTTATTTTTTACATTTAGCTTGATTATAAACTAAAATCATGCTTTATGAAAAATCATCTATTACCATTTGTAAAATGGATTGCCGGTTACCTCGTTGTTAGATCCATTCTTTACTATATTCTCCCTGATTCACTCTGGGGTTTTTACTTCTTTATTCATTGGGTTTTGTTGTTAACGGCTATAATTGGTCCGCTTGTTGAAATTAACAAAAAAGCCGGTAAAATTAAATTTGGAAATGCACTTGGAGCAGGCGCTTTAGGATTCCTTATTATTCCGGTGTATACAATTGTTATGACACTTGTCAGAAGCAGTGAAGAATTTTATCTTGATGGATGGATGTTGCAGGTTTATTTAACCGAATATCTAATACATTTTGCCATATTACTTTATCTGCTGCTGATAATCGGTATGATTTATACCTTTCGTAAAGCCGGTAAGCCGGGATGGGCTGTTTTTATTCCTATTTATAACATCATTGTAATGCTTGAAATAGCAAAAAAGCCAACTTGGTGGGCAATTATGATCCTTTTGGTTCCAATTGCCAATATTATTTTTGCTATTATGACGCTCAATGGGATTTCCAAAAATTTTGGTAAAAGTGAAGGGTTTACAGTAGGCCTGGTTTTTCTCGGACCTATTTTCTGGTGCATACTGGGATATGGAGATGCAAAATACATAGGAGAATCTGATGTTTCAGAGTCAGAAATGGTGTTGGATGCCTAATTAAAATAGTATTTCAATAGATTAAAAGCGACCGATTTCTCGGTCGCTTTTTTTATGAGGAGTAAGGCTTTGTTTGTAATCAATCTGAAGTTTGCGAGTTTGTGCTTCGTTAATTGACATTGCTTGTTGTTATTCTTTAAACCTTCCTTTTTAATTTTCCCTTCGGCTTCCACTTCGGCTCCGCTCAGTGGGCGGCTCAGTGGGCGGCTCAGTGGGAGACTCAGTGGGAGACTCAGTGGG
>JBBDID010000059.1:34488-66684 GCA_040880585.1 Crocinitomicaceae bacterium
GACTCAGTGGGAGACTCAGTGGGCGACTCAGTGGGCGGATCGACTGCAGTCTCGACTACAATCTCGACTACAATCTCGACTACGCTCGATTTTCGGCTCGATTTCCGACTCGATTTCCGGCTCGGTGTGCGCTGCCACCAATACAAAAAAGTAAAAAAAAAGCCTGACTCTAATGAATCAGGCTTTGAATTATATCTTTCGATTATTGGATTATAATCTTCTTTTTTCTTTAATTCGGGCAGATTTACCTCTTCTTTCTCTGAAGTAGTAAATTCGGGCTCTTCTTACTGAACCAACTTTGTTGACATCAATTTTTTCAATGAAAGGAGATGAGCTGGGGAAAATTCTTTCCACTCCGATATTTCCTGACATTTTTCGAACTGTAAATGTTTCTGTAGCACCTTTTCCTCTTCTTTGGATCACGACACCTTGAAACTGCTGAATACGTTCCTTGTCTCCCTCTTTAATTTTATAGTGAACAGTAATGGTTGAACCTGCTTTAAAATCAGGAATTTCTATACCTTCTGCCAATTCGTTCTGTACCTCTTTAATAATGCTTTCCATGACAACTTCTTTTCTTCGACTCGAATGTACCTCCGAAATCGGGCTGCAATATTACGAATAATTCCGTAGATATCGAATACAAAAATAATTTATTTTCTTTCAGTAGCAAAATTTATTTTTTCAAGTGGCAGATCAGGTTGTAAACGAATTGTATCCCCCATTTCATCTTTAAAATCTGTGATAAGTGACTGCTCCTTTAAAGCATTTATACAGGGTCAGTAATCCCTTCACTATTTCTTCATCTAAAAGTTTAAGTTGTAACTTTTCATCTGCGCAGGTATTATAAAGATGAAACCTCAACACACACCAAAAACAAACGTCATGAAAACATCCCTTTTGAAACCAGCCCTTATTTTAACGACTCTTTTTATTGTACTAAACATCCCTGCCTTTTCATTTATGGGACACCCCATTAGTGATTATTACAAAAAACATAAAAATGATCTCGGCATGGAGGCTAAGGTGATTCCGCCCAAAGCTGCTTCATTATTGGTAGATGAAGATTATCCGGAGGCCATTGATATATTACAATCTATGACAACCTTGAAGTACCTGAATTATTATGGAAAAAACCCGGCCATCAAGCAATATGCCAATGGCGCCATTTCTTCTAAGGGATTATTCAAAAGCTTATTTCATGATGTGGATGGAAATCGTGAAGTGTCTGTATACGGAGAAAAAAAAGGTGGTACAGTACGAAAGGTTATTGCCATAGTGCAAACTAAAACCCAATTTTTATTACTGATCGGCCGGGGTAAATTAACAAATGATCAAATTGCCCATTTCCCTGCTTTATCGAAAGAAATTCAATAAACGGGTTCAAACCCAATGACGCAAACATCATCAATTTGCTCGTGATCGCCCATCCACTCTAACAGGTATTCTTCCAGGTCTTCGCGCTGATCGCTGTATTGTTTATTGCAAATTTCCAGGATAAATTCTTTCATGGTTTTCACCTTTAATTTTTTCCCCCGATCGCCCCCGAACTGATCTGCATAACCATCTGAAGTCATGTAAAATTTCATCCCTTCTTCTATCGTTATTTTGTGCTCTTCAAAAATTTGATCATCCGGTGTAAAGCCGGCAACGGCTACTTTTGTGGCTTTAACTTCTTCCAACTCTCCATCTTTTACAATCCAAAGTGGCCGGTTAGCTCCGGCATAACGCAATTCTTTTGTTTTCATATCAATGGTGCAAACAGCTGCGTCCATTCCATCTCTACTTGAGCCCGTTTGTCCATCTTGCTTGAGTGATTTTTTAATGGCCCGATTTAATTCTGAGAGAATATCTCCCGGATGGATCAGCTTACGTTCTCCAACAATAATATTTAAGCGGTCAGAGCCTATCATACTCATAAATGCTCCCGGCACTCCATGTCCGGTACAATCTGCACAAATCAGTACCATTTTATCTCCAGCTTTATGGGTAAACCAATAAAAATCTCCGGAAACAACATCTTTTGGACGAAATAAAACAAAAGATTTTGGTAAGTACTTCTTCATTTCATCCTCCAGGGGAAGAATGGCCTGCTGAATACGTTGTGCATAATTGATACTATCTTGTATTTCTTGTTGCTGGTGCCGCAACACTTTGTTTTTATCAGATATTTCACGAGTACGCTCCTCCACTACCCCTTCTAACCATTGATTTTTACGTTTCAATCGCAAAGAAAAAATTCGGAATCCTACAATAAAAATGACAATAAACATCAGTCCGTAGAGAATAAATGCCCAACTGGTGCGATACCATGGAGGCAAAATGGTAAACTTGAAACTGGCCTCTTCAGAAAGTGTTCCATAAACGTTACGTGCCCTTACTCTAAAATTATAGTCCCCTTCAAATAAGTTAGTAAAAGTTGCTTCTGTCACTGTTCCCCAGGGAGACCATTGCTCATCATGTCCTTCCAACAAAAAAGAAAATTCAGGCACATGTTCATCTTCAAAATAAGGAGAGGCGAAAACGAAATGCACATTATTAAAGTCATAATCAATCACAAACTTATACGCTTCGGTTTGCTTAATTTTCATGACGCCATCTTTTGAAAATGCTCCACTAAACAGTATAGAATCTTGATTGACTGAAAATTTACGGATCAAGGAATAGAACTTTGATTCATACACTTTTTGCTGATTTTTTTCATATCGAATTAATCCATCTGCGCAACCGATCCATAATACGCCATTTTCTTCCAGATAAAATTTATTTACCCTTCCGTAATCAATTCCCCAAAATGGTTTATTTACAAATTTATCTTCCTTTTGATCGTAATAACCAATCTTATCATCTGAGCAGTACCATGTTTTATCTTCGTCCTCTTCAATGAGTAATAATTGCGAGGTAAAGAGGGAATCATAAAGTGTGGTGATCTGAAACATTCCCCGATAATAATCCGGATCATCTTTGAGACTATCCGGTAAATCTTTAATCATCTCATCCTCATGAATAAAGGTTAACAATCCTTCTGAAGTTCCAAAAACGATACTGTCATTAAAAAGAATGGGGGCTGTCCGTTCATCATCATTTAATCCGTCAAACATTCCAAATTCATCAAACTTAAAACCATTGTCGGTATACTGTAAACGCTTTACTCCCATAGTGGTGCCTATCCATAAGGTGTTTTTGTAGTTAGGATCTTCCACCGCAGAAAGGGCACGAAGCCCACCCTCATCTTTCCATAGTACTCCAAAATTAACATTATAAACAAAAACACCTGAAGAACCCGCACTGACAAAAATATTTTTATCCGCGATATATTTAATGACATTTGACCGATTGGACGTTAGCAGCTGAAAATTAGTTCCACTTGTTTTGTAAACCCCTTTAGATGTAGCTATGTATAAGACGTTATTGACGATTTCAAAATCCCATACCTGATCTTTAAGCAACAAGGAGTTTACAAATTCCTTGGTATAGATATTTTCCAAGTCCTGATAAAAAAGCCCGTAGGAGGTTCCCACGTACAAACGTCCTTTGTAACGAATCATGGCTTCCACATTCCCTTCAATTCCTGATAACTCATTGAAATAGGATAAAGGAGAAAAGTAATTCACTTTAGCGATACCATTACCCAGGGTCAGCCATAAGTTGTGGTCACGATCTTCAAAAACATCTTTTACATCATTAGATCGCAAACCGATACTTCTATCAATGGATTTAACAATTTTCCCTTTACTGTTAATGATCTTTGCCCCGTTGGTATTCGTCCGCAAAGCAAAATTACCATCTACCAGTGCTGTCGATCCATAAATTCCAATTTCTGTTAATGGTGTTTTATTTACTTCAGGTAATTGTCTGGCGGCATTATTTTTCCATTTCCACAATCCAATTTCTTGTGTGATGATCAACAATGAGTCATCCGGCAATTTGTGCAGGCCAAAAACCCCTAAATTACGCACAAATTCTGTTCCTTTTAAGCGTTTTAAATCCCCATCTTCATATTTTACAATACCCAGTTCCCTTGCTCTCAAATGAAGTACTCCATCCAAGATGAAGGCGGTGTGAAAAGAAGAAAATTCCTCCGGATAAACTACGGTAATTTCACTGGTAGACAAATTGTATTCAAAAAATTGTTCCTGTGCTTGAAAATACACCTTATTTTTTGTCGTATAAATTGACCATATATCACTAAAAAACCGATCTTCTTCAGGTAAATTTTCAGACAAACTGATGTACTCTAATTGTCCAATTTTATTGGGTTGAAGGAATCCAAAATCACCATAGGTACCCACATAGATAATTCCTGTACTATCTACTGCCATAGAACGGACAAATGTCCCTAAAACAACTTCAATATAGTTCCATCTTTTTCCGTCAAACTCATGTACGCCATTGCCTGTTCCAAAATACATGATACCGCGCTGATCCTGAACGAGACAATAATTTTCAGGATTAAACTCTTTTCCATAATCATGTGTGCTGTAATTGACAATGGGAGGATAATACATTTGTCCAAAGGATGACATCCCGAAGACTGTAAAAATTGTTAGTAAAAGTATTCTATACATTTGCTTTGGTCTGTTTAGCATGAATTATCTTTAGTCAAAAATAGTAAAAATGAACAAAGAGATTACTTTAAAGGAAGTTATTGGACGAGTAGAGCAATTTCATGAATCCTTTGGAATTGGGAATAACTACGCCCCAACAGCTGATTTGACAGATGATGAGATTTTATTGCGTTATAAATTGATGCGTGAAGAGAATGAGGAATACCTGGATGCAGCGAAAGAAGGTGATTTGGTGGAAATTGCAGATGCCTTGGGTGATCAATTGTACATTCTCTGTGGTACTATACTGCGCCATGGTTTACAAGATAAAATTGCAGAAGTTTTTGAAGAAATTCAGCGCAGCAACATGAGTAAACTGGACAAGAACGGAAAAGCTATTTATCGGGAAGACGGGAAAGTCATGAAATCAGAACTCTATTTCCGACCGGATATTTCAAGTATTCTTCAAGAAAGTTAATCAGATAATACATCTGGGGTTCGGGTATATTTTTTTGCCTCCATTTCTTCTTTCTGACTTTGAAAGACAAATAAAATTAAAAGCAAACAGAGTAAAAATAAAATGAAGAAGGACAAGCTTAATAATTGCCCGTTCAATTCATAACTCCCCACAATGAGATGGGAAATCACTTCTGCGACAGGAATTCCTAAAAAATAAAGTAAAGATCTCTTCCGAAAAGATGATTTTTCTCTTTTGATCTGCCTTTTTTGTTGCCGACCATTTTCATCCTCTAAATTTTTATTAAATCCTTGCTGTAAACGGTTTTGGGCGATCAATAATTCTCTCTTTTTATCCAGAATTTTAGACAAATAATATAAGTAGATAAGAATGGCAATTACATATATCCATGTATGACCTTCCATAACTAATTGAGGTTTAAAGTTATGCGAATATACATCAAAAAAGTGCAGCATACAAAAAAGGCCTGACAATCCTGATTTTATTCAGAATGAACAGACCTTTTTTGAACTTAAATTAAAATTATATTAGGTATCATTGATGTCCGGGGAAACAATGACTCCCATTTCCGCCATTTCATTTCCCCTTCCGCCAACTGGCGGATGAGAGAAAGGATCGCCAGGGATGCTTATTATTCTAACTTTTTAGATTTTCACCAGACAATAATGATCAGGTATCGATATTTGCATATTTAGCATTATCCTCAATGAATTGCCTTCTAGGTGGAACGTCATCTCCCATTAGCATAGAGAATGTTTTGTCCGTTGTCATGTCATTTTCAATTTGTACCTGTCGAAGTGTTCTTCCTTCAGGAGACATGGTAGTTTCCCATAACTGCTCTGCATTCATCTCACCCAAACCTTTGTACCGTTGAACAGAAACAGATGAAGCTGAACCTGATCCCCTGTATTCCATCACCAATTTATCGCGTTGATCATCTGTCCAGGCATAATCCATTTTCTTTCCTTTCTTCACTTGATACAAAGGTGGAGTTGCAATATATACGTATCCTTTTTCAACCAAAACACGCATGTATCTGAAAAAGAAGGTCAAAATAAGGGTTTCAATGTGCGCACCGTCTACGTCGGCATCACACATAATAATGATCTTATGATACCTCAATTTCTCTGTATTCAAGGCTCTTTCATCTTCATCTGTTCCAACACGCACACCTAAAGCCGTATAAATATTTTTAATCTCTTCGTTTTCAAAGATTTTGTGTTGCATGGCTTTTTCTACATTCAAAATCTTACCTCTCAATGGCATAATAGCCTGAAAATGTCTATCACGACCTTGTTTTGCTGTTCCGCCTGCAGAATCTCCCTCTACCAGATAAATTTCTGATTCTTGAGGATCTTTAGAAGCACAATCTGCTAATTTCCCCGGAAGTCCTGAGCCACTCAGCACGCTTTTTCGTTGCACCATTTCACGCGCTTTTCTTGCGGCATGTCTTGCCTGTGCAGCCAAAATTACTTTTTGCACAATGGAGCGGGCATCTTTGGGATGCTCTTCCAGATAATCCGTTAACATGGTAGAAACCGCCTGAGAAACTGCCGCAGTTACTTCCCTGTTCCCCAATTTTGTTTTGGTCTGTCCTTCAAATTGTGGTTCCTGCACTTTCACTGATACTACAGCCGTCAGTCCTTCCCGAAAATCGTCACCGGAGATTTCAAATTTCAATTTTTCCAACATCCCCGAGTCTTCAGCATATTTTTTGAGCGTAGTGGTTAACCCTCTTCGAAAACCCGAAAGATGGGTTCCTCCTTCATGCGTATTGATATTGTTCACATACGAATGCAAATTTTCAGTGTACGAACTGTTATAGATCATGGCCACCTCAACAGGAATTCCGTTCTTTTCACCTTCAACATGAATTACTTCTTCAATCAAAGCCTCTCGTGCTTCATCTAAATACCGAACAAATTCACTCAATCCCAATTCAGAATGAAAAGTTTCAGTAATAAAATTTCCTTCTTCATCCGTACGTCTTTCATCTGTCAACTTAATGGTTAATCCTTTATTTAAGAAGGATAGTTCCCGCATTCTGGTTGCCAGTGTATCGTAATTAAATTCAACCGCATCAAATATCTCTGAATCGGCTAAAAAGGTTACAATGGTTCCATTCTCAGTAGAGATTCCATCTTCTTTTACCGGATAAAGTGCTTTTCCTCTTTTATATTCTTGTCGGTACACTTTTCCATCCCGGTGAACTTCAGCCTCCAGATGTTCTGAAAGTGCATTCACACAAGAAACACCTACCCCGTGTAATCCACCGGAAACCTTGTAGGAATCTTTATCAAATTTACCCCCTGCACCAATTTTTGTCATGACCACCTCAAGCGCTGAAACACCTTCTTTGGTATGCATATCAACAGGGATACCACGACCGTTATCATGAACACGAACACTATTGTTTTCCAATACTTCAACTGTGATGGTGTCGCAGTGGCCGGCCATTGCCTCATCAATTGAATTATCTACCACCTCATAAACCAAATGGTGAAGTCCTCTCATTCCTACATCTCCAATGTACATAGAGGGTCGCTTTCTTACGTGTTCCATCCCTTCCAGGGCCTGGATACTATCGGCAGAATATTCGTTCTTCTTTTTTTCTTCGCTCATATATCAGTTCAGTTTAACAAAAACCCTTTCAACATCCAGTAAACACTGAATATTATAAGGCAAACAAAGATACAAAATGCAGACCTAAAAACCGGCGATATAACCAGCTTTTGAGAGTAGTTATTAACACGTAATTAACACTTTTGATGAAAAGAGAAAAATTCTGCTTCCCCTACTCATTTAATCAAGTTGAAAACTAGTGTGATGATTGCTAAAAAAGTCAATTAATTTTCTATTCTTTTCCCTTTATATCTTTCTTAAACAGGGCTTTTATACGTATTTCAAAAGAGGCAACCAAATACTTTTCTTTTTGAAAATTGATTCATTCACCGTCTGTTTAAATTTATACCCTTATTTTTACGCAAAAATTTTTACATGAAACCAAAATTCCACACCCTTACCATAAAAGACATTCAAAAAGAAACAGCAGACACCGTATCCATTTCTTTTAATATACCTGAAGACCTGAAAGAGAACTACCAATTCATACCCGGGCAGTATTTGACACTCAAAGCTATGTTGGACGGAAATGAAGTGCGGAGATCCTACTCTATCTGTTCAGCTTTATCTGAAAATGAATTGCGTGTTGCAGTAAAGGAAGTTAAAAACGGATTGTTCTCAACTTATGCGAACACCCAACTATCAGTGGGAGATGAACTAGAGGTGATGACCCCTGAAGGGGGATTCAATGTTCGACCTAATTCTGGAAATGCCAATACCTATGTTTTTTACGCTGCCGGTAGTGGTATTACGCCGGTACTCTCTATGATTAAATCATTATTAGAGAAAGAAGATAACAGTAAGGTGTTTCTATACTACGGAAACCGTTCAAAAGAAGAGACCATTTTTCGCAATCAACTGGATCAACTGGCTGAGAAATACGACAATTTTAAACTTCACTATATCCTAAGCCGTGAAAACACATCTCACCCTATGACTAGCGGCCGCATTGATGCAGATAAATGTGCGCATTTCTTTAATGAGGAATTAGCGGATCTAAAGATTGAAGGTATTTACACCTGCGGGCCTGAAGAAATGATCGAATGTGTTAAGGATTTCTATATCTCTAAAGGCTTGCTTCACAAAGTACATTTTGAATTATTTACCACCCCCGCAACAGCTGCTGCAGAGCAAAAAGTAGATACAGGAGCAAATGTGGTAGTGGAGAGTGACGTCACCGTTATCATTGACGACGAAAAATTTCAGTTCAAGCTAAAATCAAATGGGAAAGATGTGCTCTCTGCAGCACAAGATCAAGATGCTGACGTGCCCTTTTCATGTAAAGGTGGGGTTTGCTGTACTTGTCGTGCAAAGTTGTTGGAAGGAAAAGTAAAAATGGATCTTAATTTTGCATTAGAGGATGACGAAGTAGAGCAAGGGTTTATTTTGACCTGCCAGTCTCACCCGATAACAGAAAAAGTAGTCATTTCTTATGACGAATACTAGCACAAACAAAAAAAACATTCTGCTTATTGGCGGGAGTCAGGGCATAGGAAGAGAAATTGCACGGCAACTTTCTGAGGAACATCATGTACTGGTTCTTTCCAGAAATTTAAGTCAGCTGCAAAGCTTACAGAGCGAATGCAAGGGGAAGATACAGATTGCAACAATTGACCTGTGTTCAGAGACACTGAAAGAGGAGTTAGAATCGATCATTTCTGCTACTTTCTCTACCGTTGACGTATTGATCAACAATGCCGGTAAATTAATCAATCTCCCCATTTTAGAAACAACACTTTCAGATATTGAGTCTGTATACAAAACAAATGTGTTTGGACTTATCCAAAGTTGTCAGGCGGTGATTCCTTTCATGAAAAAGGGCGGCCACATTGTCAATATCGGATCAATTGGAGGTATTCAGGGCTCTGTAAAATTTCCGGGGATTGGTATCTACAGTTCTTCCAAGGCTGCTGTTGCCGGTTTTACAGAGTGTTTGGCAGAGGAATTAAAAGAAGAGAACATTCAAGTCAATTGTCTGGCCTTAGGTGCGGTTCAAACAGAAATGCTGGCAGCTGCTTTTCCTGATTACCAAGCTCCAATGGGTCCGGTTGAAATGGCTGAGTTCATTGCCGACTTTGCTTTGCGTGCCAACCAATGGATGAATGGGAAAATTATACCGGTTTCGAAATCAACTCCCTGATGCGGGTCATTTCCACTAATATTGGCGAAAAGCGCCTTGTTAACTGGCGCGGAAAACAGGTAGCTACCGGAATTTTTAAATATCCGGTGGATCGTCCCATTTACCTTGGAAAAACAGATGTGACAGATGATCATGTGATTGATCGAAAATATCACGGAGGAATCGATAAAGCTGTCTATCTTTATTCAGCTGATCACTATCCTTACTGGAAGAAGAAATATCCGGATTTAGATTGGACTTACGGAATGTTTGGAGAAAACCTAACCATTGAGGGATTGGATGAAGCACAACTTCATATCGGTGATATTTTTAAGATTGGCTCGGCGCTCATTCAGCTGTCAGAGCCACGCCAACCTTGCTTCAAATTGGGGATTCGTTTTGGTACGCAGCAGGTGTTAAAGCAATTCATCCACTGTAGTTATTCCGGTGCTTATTTTCGGGTTCTTAAAGAGGGAGAAGTAAAAACGGGGGATTCAATTCACTTGCAAGATTCCGCAGATGAAAGTATACAGTTGTCTAAGGTGTATCGCCTTTCTTATAGCCGATCAAAGGAAGACCTCCCTGAGATTGAAAGTCTTTTGAACTCTAAACTCATCTCTACAGATAGTAGAAAAAATTTAGAGGTGGTCAAAAAGCGTTTGTCACAATACTAATTAGTCGTTCCTTAAAAAACGAGTTTTTTATTTCTCTCCAAGATGAAAGAACCAAGACCGTCATCCTGCGGATGACTGAAAGAGAAAAGACTTTTTCTATCTTTAATGAAGCATCATCTTTTTAAGATTCCATCCTGTTGCGGCTAAAAAAGCGTTGATTTGAGGTGAATCAATGCGTGGAGATAGTTTTTTCCCATTCGATAATCTGTTTTTAGATGACCAAGGAGTGACTAATTAATAGTCTAGTAATCGAAGCAGTTTTTCTTTAAAGCGATCTTTTGGGAAAAAGTTTTTCTCTAATTCCGCATCAAAAGGAACAGGAGTATCCAAACTTCCTTCACGCATCACCGGAGCATCCAAATGTTCAAAGCAATTCTCAGATATTTGTGCTGCAATCTCTCCCCCTATTCCACCGATTAAGCAATCTTCATGAAGAACAATCACCCGACCGGTTTTCTGAACGGTTGAAAAAACAGCCTCCATATCCAGGGGTAAAAGCGTTCGTAAATCCAAAATATCAATGTCCAGATTTTCGTTCTCTGCCAGTTCTTTTGCCCAATGCACACCTAATCCATAAGTAATGACAGATGCTCGATTTCCTTCTCTAATTAGTTTTGCTTTTCCGATTTCCAGTGTATAATAATCGTCTGGAACATCTTCTCTTATGCTACGGTATAATCCTTTATGCTCAAAAAATATAACCGGATTGGGATCTTCAATTGAAGCTGCTAATAAACCTTTTGCTTCAGCAGGAGAAGAGGGATAAACCACTTTGAGTCCGGGAGTATGGGTAAACCAGGCTTCATTTGATTGTGAGTGAAAAGGTCCGGCAGCAGCTCCGCCACCGGTTGGCATACGGATCACTACATCTGCATTTTCACCCCATCTATAATACAGCTTTGCCAGATTATTGACGATTTGATTAAATCCTACCGTTACAAAATCTGCGAATTGCATTTCCATAACTGCTTTCATCCCATTAATGGAAAGGCCTAACGCATTTCCCACGATTGCAGATTCACAGATTGGCGTATTGCGTACCCGCTCTCTTCCAAACTCCTCTACAAAACCTTCTGTCACTTTAAAAACACCTCCATATTCGGCAATATCCTGTCCCATGAGGATGAGTTCATCATATTTTTGCATGGATTGTCTCAATCCATCTGAAATCGCATCTACAAAACGTTTTTCAGTAGCAGAAGAAGAAGCCGGTTGGGTAATGATTTGTTGATAAGGTGCATACACATCTGCTATTTCAATCTCTGTATTCACCTCAATAGCCGGCTCAGCATAGGCAATTTCTAACTCTGCCTGAATCTCATCTTTAATCTCATTGCGCATCTTGTCTACTTGTTTTTCAGAAAGTATTCCTTCATTTAACAAATAGGATTCATAATTATCTATCGGATCTTTTTTTGCCCACTCATCCTGCAGTCCTTCAGGATAATATTTTGTTCCGGACGCCTCTTCATGTCCCCGCATTCTAAACGAAACACATTCCAGTAAAAAAGGACGTGGTTTTTCTCTCAAAGAAGAGGCAATGCGTTGAATGGAATGATAGACTTCTAAAATATTATTCCCGTCAATTTGAAAAGCGTCTATTCCATAACCTACTCCTTTATCAACAAATTGTTTACAGCGAAACTGTTCATTGGAAGGAGTTGAAAGTCCCCATTGATTATTTTCTACCAAGAAAATCACGGGTACGTCCCATACGGCAGCTACGTTTAATGCTTCATGAAAATCACCTTCACTTGCTCCACCGTCTCCGGTTACTGCCAGTGCTACTTTTTTTTCTCCTCTTAGTTTATGCGCCAATGCTACTCCGGATGCCAATGCCAGTTGCGGACCTAAATGAGAGATCATCCCAACAATGTGAAAGTCTTTGCTCCCAAAGTGAAATGAGCGATCACGTCCTTTTGTAAAGCCGGTTTTTTTTCCCTGAAACTGCGCAAATAATCTATTCAAAGGAATATCTCTTGAGGTAAAAACTCCCAGATTCCTGTGCATGGGAAAGATATACTCATCTTGTTCCAAACCTAAAGCAACCCCTACCGAAATGGCCTCTTGTCCCCAACCTGAAAACCACTTAGAAATTTTTCCCTGCCGTAACAAAATGAGCATCTTTTCTTCAATCAAACGGGGCTTGATCAGTGCTTTATAGATTTTGATCAATTCGCCATCTGAAAGATCTTTCCGGTCGTATTCAATCTGTTGTATCTGTCGTTTTTGCAAAACTGCCATTTGGTTGGTTATCTCTATATATTAACTGTCAAAAATAGTAGATTTTTCAACTTAAAAACCATCACTGTTCTATAAGTTATTCACCGATAAAAGGCTTTTCCATGAATCACAAAATCATGGGTGTCCCCCTCACTTATTACTTTCTTTTTCTGCAAAGGTATTACTTAATGCTCTTGTAATTTAAACTAACGCCGGCCTGTATATATGGAGCAGAAAATGAAGTTTTTGTGAAATTATTTTGTTTTCCATCCAATCGCCAGCGTTTCCCTGAGACATCAAAAGAATAACCGGTTTTAAAATTAAAACTCAAGAAAGGGAGTGTAAGCCTCAATTCAAGGTTTGGTTCAAGATAAAAAATGTCATTCTTGTATACACTGGCATTTTGTTCATTGACTTGAATCAGATTGGGGATAGTGTTATCGGTGAACTCTGTCAGGTAGAATTGTCCATATCCGTATTGCAGACCCGGCGCAGCAATCAGCCATTTATTTCCAAACGCATAATAACTTCCAACTCCAAAACGCCAACCTCTGATTTCAAAATTATCTCCATTGCTGATTCTCGGATAATACGTAAAATCAAACTTGCTTCCCGCATCATCTACTTTGAACACATCAAATGCAAAGTCATACGCCACCCATTTTGTGGTGAAATTATTTGCTCCCAAATTTTGAAGTGCTGTATTCAGTGTACGAATTTTATTGAAATAATGGTAGCCGTAATAAGCGCCCAAATGATATTCCTGAATCGTTGTATTCCATGAAAAATCATACTGTTCTGACGGATCCACTTCCATATTAGAAAGAATCATAAATGGAAGCTCATTATAAAATCCTACAATTGGATGATCGCCTTTTTTATAGGATAAGTCAATCAGAAAGACTTTGTCGTCTTCAAAAAATTTTTCTTCAAAATTCAGGTTTTCAATGATGTCTTTATCTAGCTTTTGTTTTCCCTTGGAGTAAAAGATAGGAATCACCATCACTTTGTTGTTCAAAGAAGAATCTATTTCATTAATCCGATTAGCCACTGAATTCATGTAATAATCGTAACATTTTCTCGCTGATTTATCTTTATGCAAGTGGCATCTTCCAAATTGGCCGTAAAATTTTGAATCCGGATACAATCTGTAAATGCGTTCAAATTCTTTTCGCATAAATCGTTCACGAATAATCGGTGATTTCAAATCCCCTTCTTTTTCCGTTTGATACCAGATCTTCCCCTTCTCAAGGCTGGCAATAATTGCGTAGTAAATTGCTTCATTTTCTCCCAATACAGGAGCCAGTGAATCACGAAATTCATAGGAACTAATGATGATAGAGCTTAAGGTTCCCCAGGCGCTTATCTCCCCAAAACCAAATCGGTTATCCGTTTCCTCTCCGTAAAAGTCAGCGGCCTGACCATTTTTAAATGGCGAGGTGTTCAAACCTTCAATTTGCTCAAAGACTTCTCCCCCAAACACCGATCGATCCAGGGTATCGACAATTTGATTGAGTGCATAGATCGAAAAATAAGGAAATCGCTCCACGTCTATTCCATGTACTTTTACTTTATCCTCCATACTGAGAGAATCATTCATTCGTTGTAATTTTTTTATTAAATAGTAGAAGGGGTCATAAAAGACATCTTTCAAGAAATTCATGTTTTCTTCATTCTCATAAAGAATTGCTTCATTAATCAAATAACCCACAGCAGGCCCCTGTTCAAAAATAAAATGTCTGACTCCTTGAGATTGGTGCAAATAACGAAGAAGTTTATACTCTAACTTGGTATTAAAAGAAGGGTAATTGTGATTTTCACCGGTGAAATAAACAGTATAATGATCTAATGTATCTCCCAATAAATCAAATTCAGAAAAAGTTTCTGTGTCTTCTACATCAATCACTGAATAATTATCCTGAGCAGAAAGATTCACCGACACACCTACTAATAACAAGAACAGCCTAAATTTTTTCATGTAGAATAATACTGATTTTTAGTTTCCTTTTCCCGGCCTGGGGTGTCAAAATTACTATAAAATTCCTTAAAAAGATAGCGCATAACGGTTCTGAATAAAGTGCGTTTTAATGCGCTTTATCTTTTGTGTGTGCCTTGAATGATAAATATAGTTCTTTTACAAGAATGTCCCAAAGGGTGCAAGTCCTGAACACGAGAGAGTAACGACACTAAGTGAAGCAAGTGGCAAAGCCGTCTCGATTGTGCTTTTGCGCTTTATTTTAAACAATTTGGAAGCATTTCTAAAAATCCTAAGCAGTCGTCATAATTCAATTCGTAATAATTTACTCCCAAATTTATTATCTCATAGTATCTGGCTTGGTTTACTTTATAATATTCCTCTGATGATATTTTCCAAAAATCACGACCCAATTTCTCCGTGATAAACCACTTTTCAATTAATCTTGCAGCTCTTCCGTTTCCATCTCGAAATGGATGAATATGTGCAAATCTTAAATGAATCAACGACGCAAAATAAAAGACTTCTTTCTCGTTAAGATTTAAAGAAATCAATTCTTCAATATCCTTGAAATATGTTTTCATTTCTTGCTCAACAAATTCAGGTTCAATTGCCATGTAGGCTAATCCTGTTTTGCCAAAAACACCAACTTGCTCAATTCTATATTTTCCTCGTTTGCTCTTAATCAGTAAAGTCTTTGAAAATATTTTATGACAAGCCAATAAATTCGCCTCATTCAAATTGTTTTTTTGGGCAAATTCGTAAGCTTCAATTAAATTCTCAATTTCCTCTATCTCTTTTCCAAGCTTGAATTTATCTTTGTTCAATTCATAGTTCATATAAGAGTTTAAATCAATGCTATTTCCCTCAATGTTAGAAGAATAAATCGCAGATGATTTTGTCAAATAGTCAAAATCTCGTTTATTTTCAGAAAAATCAAAATTCTGGATTAATCTTGGAATTTCATGTCCAATTTCCTGAATATAAGTGTCTAAATATTTTCTATCAGTTACTCTCATTTAATCAAATTATTTAACCGCAAATATACTCATTTTTAATGTTAAATCCTTATGGTTATGCAACTTACAAGTATGAGGCCTAACGATCAAGTATAAGAGCAGTAGCGGATTTCAAGGCAATTACCTGTTGCTGATATGGTTTTAATTCCATTGGCTTCACTTCTCAAATATTAATGATTGCGGAAGCATCAGGAGAAACGGAATACACTTTTCATAGTCCAGTTTATCGTAAAACATTCCCAACCGTGCCAGATTCTTGTAATAGTCGTTAACGTGCTTGTAGTAATATTTTTCCGATTGAATATACCATGCCCGTTCACCCAATTTTTCTGTTAGGAACCACTTTTCCAACAGACGGGCAATTCTACCGTTACCATCTCCGAAAGGGTGAATGTTTACAAACACGAGATGTATGAAAGCTGTATAGTAAAAGACTTCATCAACCGTAAGTTCCTGATTCAAAAGATCGTCAATTTCTTTCCATAGTTTTTCATACTCCGTTTTTAGAATTTTTTGTTCTGCTGCTTCATATTGGATTCTGCCTGTATCGTGTTCCATTACCAGCATTTCGGTATTTCTGAGTTCGCCTCTCTGAGATTCTGGCAACAGATGGGCTGCAAGCAGTTGATGGGCTTTATGAAAGTTGCCTTTTGTGAGCGGATTGTCCTTGGCAAAAAGATACGCCTGATAGAGGTCGTTAGGTTTCTCCGTAAGTTCTGGCAGGTATTCTACATTCAGTATTTTGTGCCTTACATAACTGTCCACCTCCATTTGCTCACCTTCTATTTTAGAAGAGGACATCACGGAAACGGAAGTATAAAAGGTAAAGCTATGGGGTTCCATTTCAATCCTTTTGATTTCAGTGAACGCAGCATCCAAATCAATATCCAACATGGATTTCCATGTCTTGAAATAGGCTGATGTAATTAATTTTTCCATTGCTTAAAACCGTGTTATATCTCTGGGGATTTTTTTGAAAATGTAAACAGTATAATGATCTAATGTATCTCCCAATAAATCAAATTCAGAAAAAGTTTCTGTGTCTTCTACATCAATCACTGAATAATTATCCTGAGCAGAAAGATTCACCGACACACCTACTAACAACAAGAATAGCCTAAATTTTTTCATGTAGAATAATACTCCTTTTTAGTTTTCTTTTTCCGACCTGGGGTGTCAAAATTACTATAAAATTCCTTAAAAAGGTAGCGGATAATAGTCTAGTATAAACGGTCGTTTTAATGCCGTTTATACAATGTTAACAGTATTATTTTTCTTTCACCCAACATACTCTGTTGTTTATTGGCATTAAAGAGTCTTCTCTTATTATATACAAATCAGGTGTGTAATCTTTTTCAACCGAATAATAAATTGACAAAGTATCATTATTTAGTTCCCATTTTCCAGAATGCATGGGTAGGTTTTGACTAAATGAAGCACCTCCTTCGGTTCCCCTGTTAATAAATCTATATTTCATATTACCAAGCTTTCGAAATTTAAGTTCATAAACATCAAATTCGGAATACTTTAAATTTGGGTCTGGCACAATATTATTTAGGCTTTCAACTAACTCTGGATTCAATTTTGTGTTCAATTTAGCCCGCTTATATGTTCCTGAGATTTTACAACTGGTTAAAGTGATAACTATGGCTATACTGGAATATATCAGGGGTTTTATCATTTCTTAATTACTGTTAACATCCGAATATACACTATAGCGTACATCCCTTTTATAGTTTATGTTACTAATTTACAGAATCAAAAGGACTTATGATGTTTCTCACATGCTCATTTGTTACATGGGTGTATATCTCTATGGTTTTTAAGCCGGGCATTCGGTAGCGGCGCGCCCTGCGCCCAATGATTTTGGGTTCTAATTGTTACCAACTGTTTTTCGCTTTTTCAACATCTTGTTTTCCAATTATCGTCATAATTTGAACGATATTTTGGTCAAGGCGAAAATAGATGGTGTCGGAACCACAAACACATTTACGGTACCCACTTCTTATGTAATCGACTGATTCAAATGAAAACGGGCGATTAGCAATTGAATTAAAGACTTCAAAAAAATCATTGAAATACTTATCCGCCTGCTGTGGGCCAAATTTTTTAGTTCCGAATTGATGTACTCGTATTAAGTCTTCCTTTGCGGTATTACTTAAAACATATTTACTCATTCATTTGCTTCTTAGATTGAGCTAAAATTTGTTCTTGTGTTTCATTAGTAAAACCACTATTTTCTGCCTTTTCTAATTTAGCTGCAATCCAATTGATTTTAGCTTGTTGTTTCCGAGCTTGTCGAATAAGATCATTCACCAATTCACTCTTACTGGAGTATTCTTGTCCCTCCACTTGAGCCTTTAACCATTCTTCATTTGGTTTTGTAAAAGAAATACTTTGTCTTGACATAATAAACTATTTGGTGTAAAAATACACCAAAAACGCATCAATTCCAAGTTTTCGGCTCAAATTTTAATAGTTGGTGACGTTTGAGTAAAATTAGCCATTTACTTTGTTCAACGGATCCGTCGCAGGCGGAGTAGTTGAATTGCGTCATGAAGTGCGCAGGCCAAAATCTCCGCCAGCTGGCGGACTGTCCTACGTGCGCCGGCCACCCGGTTATGTACAAGCCACTGGGAGCTTTTGCGCGTGAATGCGGGCGGGGGTGAATTTTGCTTACTATGTTATGCTGCGTTTTCCACCAAACATGATTTTTATGTCTGTGAACAAGAATGTTGCTGGTACAACCATTGCTGCAATACCAATTATCCAATTGCCTCCATCATATATTATATAGGCGCCAAGAAACAGGATTCCAAGAGCCAATGGGTAAATGAATATTCGTACAATTACTGCCCAAAATGTCCATTTTGTCATAAATCCTTCTTCTTCCGTTAGTTCCTTTTCTGGGATATTATCGCGAACTTCTTGAAGATTCTTCAAGAATGTGTCACGATCTTTCTTACACCAACCAAAAGTTGTCAACCCTGGGTAATAATTGTCTGGATCGGGAATTGAATTTAAATAGAGTTTCTCATTTCTGAAGAAGATTGTAATCATTTCTCCCCAACTGCCTGTAAAATCACCTTTTCTGTGTGCCCGAACGCTGAATTTCTTTTTGTTTTCAATTTCCCAGTTGAGTTCATTTGATGTTCTCTTCAAAGCTTCATTAAATTCTTCAGATGTAATGGAGATGTTGACAATTTTAAATCTAAGACGATACCATTGAATGAACCAGACAAGAAGTCCAATTGGAATCCAAATCCAAGTTCCTGAAATCAATTCTTCCGGCGATCTCACTCCGTCATAGGTATCAAAAACATAGATTTTCAACAAGCTATAAGCAGTGAAAATTGGAGGAATAAAAATTAATAAAACAGGCCAATAGTAAGAACAGAATCTCCAAAAAGACAATTTAAGCCTTTTGGTCCTCACCATTCGTTTAATTAATTCTTCTTTCACGGCTTTTTGCAATGCACCCTAACGTAAAGCTAAACATAGCTTAAGCGACGTTTTAGCTTTTTGATAAAGGTATAAATTTTTCATTATATCTGAAGAAAAAAGATAATTGATGTTTAGCGAATGTTCTGTGTAGTTTTCAAACTTCCGGTAAGAAGTGGTTCCCGGAAATGGTTTCACGCTATGGTTTTTCCGGGAATGAAAACTTTAGTTATGGTGTTGGTCAAATTAAACTAGGTCAGTGGGAGCGCCCTGCGCCCAATGATTTTGGGTTCTAATTGTTAACAGTAGTTTTCTACTTCCCTGATTGAAGTTTGGGAAGTCCAGTTGTGCGCAACATGTCATTAGCCTTTTCCACTTTTTTAGGGAAAAGCACTTTGTTGCTGTATTTGTTAAGAGATTTGTCAACCTTAACAATGGGTACTTTTTTCTTATTGATATCTTTAATTTTCATTACTACAAAGTTACGATTTTTTTCGCCTTACTAAAAATCCAAAATAGTCTTTCCCTTTTTTAAAAGGTTCCCATTTGCTTTTGGTTTCACCGAATACGTCAAAGTCCTCTTTAACTTCTTTTATGTATTTAGTGACACCCATTCGATAAAGACGAGTCCTCGTAGGTGTGCTTCCAGTTGCATATATCCACGCTTGAGGGTTTTTATCAGTAAAAGCATAAATAGTAGCAACTACTGTTGCCAAAACTTTCAAATCAAATCGGGATTACTGCTAAAAAAACAGCAAGATTCAGATGAGCATGAGAACATCCTCTACAAAAGCCGGAAAATATCATTTAAAAGATGACATAATCAAATATTACTCCCTTGAATTTCTGTGGCGCAACCCCGCTTTACCTCAAACCAAATTATTGAAATCACACAGCAGGGTATATAGTCGTCACAACTCCTACAGATACTACTAAAGCGGCTTAGTGCAACATTTAGAAAAAATCAGTGGGAGCGCCCTGCGCCCAATGATTTTGGGTTCTAATTGTTATGGCTTAGTTTTCTAATCGCCCTTATTACAAAATAAATAGATACCAATGTCGGCCATACTAGCAAAAACCATTCTCCAGGTTCCTCAATCGTGAAGATCCATTTCCATGCTCGAGTTCCGCCTTCAAATGAATTAAATAATATGAAAGATAAAATTCCACAAGACAATAGTGTCAGAATTAATTTTGGTTTGGTTTCTAATCGCCCGACCATTGCAAAAATAATTCCTATGTAACCAGCAATTCCAAGAAGTAGATAAAGGACTGCGATAATTTTTCGAAACTCAAATTCAAATTCGGGTATTAGCGTCACGAATACACCTGTTGAAAAAAACACAAGAATGGATGCAGGTACAAATGCTAATACTGATAAGAACAGGTCTAACGATTTCATGACACTATTGTAATTAACCCTAACGTAAAGCTAAACATAGCGTAAGCGACGTTTTAGCTTTTTGATGAAGGTATAAATTTTTCATTATATCTGAAGAAAAAAGATAATTGATGTTTAGCGAATGTTCTGTGTAGTTTTCAAACTTCCGGTAAGAAGTGGTTCCCGGAAATGGTTTCACGCTATGGTTTTTCCGGGAATGAAAACTTTAGTTGTGGTGTTGGTTAAATTAAATCAGGCCATTGGGAGCGCCCTGCGCCCAATGATTTTGGGTTCTAATTGTTATGCACCGTTTTCACGTAGCAGGTTCAACCAAATCTGTGGCATGTAGGTATCTTTAACATTACCTTTCAGAATATTGGCAGATACCGAAGGATTCAAATCATATAATATCCTCAGACCTTCATTCTGCGCCAGTGCAACTGACTCAGAAACATATTCTGTTATTCTGGCTTCAGACCAGTCTTCCAAATCAATCATCAAGAAATCTTCAAGTAAGTTCCGTTTACCATTAGAATAATCTAAAGCAAGGACAGCACGTTTTTCTAGTCCTTTTTGAGCACACTCCTTCAGATTTTCCTGTGAGAAAACCAGCATTAGTTCTTCCCAATTCAACGGCCACTTACTTGGATATTCTTCCGCCCACTTTGGGAAAAATGTATGAGTATACCCATACATGAATCCATGAAAGTTTGTCTTCTGTGTTTGTTTTGAGAATTGGAGTAAAGTAGTTCCACTTAATGCTATATACGTATTGCCAATTCTGATGAAGCCGCTTTTCAACAGTTGCTCTTGAGCTATACTATGCCATATTTCGTTAAATTCTTGAGCCTTCATGCTAATGGTGCATAACGGTTAGGCTAAAAAGCGTTGCTGTCCCGAAGGGCGGCTATGATTTTTTAGCCAGTGTTATAGCAAGTTCTTTTTCAATGGTTTCTATTGTCGGTAAATCAGATTTCAGGTCTTTGGGGATTGCATTATTTAATTCATATTCTGCTATTCCAATGGGTTGAGTCATTCCCCTTAACGCGTACTCCGCAATAATTTTAGATTTTGATTGACATAGCAATAATCCAATTGTTTGATTATCAGATTCGTTTTTCAAACTGTCGTCAACCGCGGATAAGTATAAGTTCATTTTCCCTGCAAATTCGGCTTTAAACTCTATTGCTTTTAATTCGATAACGACATAACATTTGAGTTTGATATGATAAAAGAGTAAATCAATGTAAAAGTCTTGATTGTCAATTTTAACCGGAACTTGCTGTCCTACAAATGAAAATCCAGACCCAAGTTCTAATAAAAATGACGTTATATGTTTAACAAGCTGCGCTTCTAAGTCTTTTTCAAGGATTTTCTCATGTAAGTCTAGAAAGTCAAGTTTATATGGGTCTTTTAGTGTTTCAATCGCAAGTTCAGAATGAGGTTCGGTTAATGTGTTATTGAAATTAGTGATTGCTTTGCCTTTGCGATTGTAAAAGCCTGATGAAATTTGATTTAATAATATAGAGCGAGACCAATTATTTTCTATTGTCTTGTTGCAATAGAATAGGGCTTCCTCAACGGTATCTGATTTTGTTATGATTGCTAGATTATGTCCCCACGGAATTTGTCCAACAAGCTGTTGGATTTTTTCAAGCTCAATATCTGAAGCAGAATAAAACTCAAACCATTGCTTCATTGAAAACAGATTTGACCTTGAGAATCCTTTTTGGTTAGGGAATTCGATTTTTAAATCCTTAGATAATTGCTCAACAACAGAAGAACCCCATTTTGATTGAACAATCTTTGATGAAATAGACTTTCCTATATCCCAATAAAGTGATAAAAGTTCTTTATTTACAGATATAGCGGCTTTCAATTGAGCTGATTGAATTTTTGACTTTAACTCAATGATCCAACCACGATATTCACTACTATATTCTTGATCTAAATCCATATTTCAAATTTACAAAATCAAGTGGCTCGCGTATGACCTACCATCTATTTTATTCTGAGTAACGTAGCACGCATAAAAGTAGTAGCGCAATCTTTGATTAAATGTACTGAACTTAATGTTATACGAGTTGCTAATTTTGAATTTTCTTCAAAATTTTACAACCGTTAATCCCGACTTTTTATCGGGGTTAACCCACAAGCCGGACAAACAAATTTTTTAATCCCGAAGCTTCGGGAGTTTTTGATTAAGAAATTTTTTGCCTGGCGGAATTTTTATGAAATACTGAAATTGGAAAACCTAAACGAGGCAATTAATTTTAATCCATGTTGCACTGTTTTCCTTTGGATTTAAATGTATTCGATCACACATTTTTCAACCACACGTCTCATATTGTGCTGTTGTTGGGTCGAAAGATTATTGAAAGACGAATGGTAGATTAGCTTGGATTTTTCATCTCTGACAACTTCAACGGCTAAATTAATAATGGTTGCAATCCTAGACTTAAATGCATCTGAAGTCGTTTTTTCTTTCTTCACAGTAATTAGATAGTGTGTTTGGTTAATCATTCCTAATGAATCTAATTCTATTTGTCTTTGTCCATTTTCTATTGAATTGTTAATCAAATTTATTAGGGAGTCTTGGAGTGAAACTGTGTCAATTTGAGTATCATTCCATAATAAATTGTTTTCAGACGTCAAGAATAAATTAGCTTCAAACGACTTTTTAGAATTTATCACGTTTTTTTTCGGGACTTTCAACTTGATTCTGTGGTCCTATTTCAACTTCAACTTGACAACTGAAAAGAATAAACATAAAAGTAATCCAGAAATAATTTTTCATACAACCTATTATAGTGCAAGACGGGTGTTATTAGCAACAGTTATTTATTTTATAATTCGTATTCTTCGTGTTCTTTTTAATTTTACCATTCTTTCAGGTAAATGAGCTACTATTATTTCATCTCCATTAGGATGATAACGCTTCTCAAAAGTCCTTTTTTCTATAATACAATATCCCGTTACACTCAGAGTTTTTTCATAATATTTATTTTTCCATTCTCTCATCCCTGAAATATAATAAGTACTATCATTTTCGGTAACAATTACAGCTCCGGCTTTTGCATTATAAGCTATTCCTTGAACAGTTAACTTACCAATCTTAATTATTTCTAATTGATTTTGTCCCATTATATTTAACAATGGTAGTATGACAAATATTGCTAGCAAAATTATCCTTAAGTGGTTCATAATGATTATCGGTTGTGTCTAATGTTTTTACAATGTTTTGAAACTTAAATTTATTAATGTGAAATTGATGAACCAATGCGCTATTACTTTTTATGCGGTGTGATGCACAGTTTAACCGAATGCCATAAGTTCAGGTTTTGGTCCTGATAAATTCAGATAAACATCAAAGTACTCTTTTCTTCCTGTTTGAAATAGTCTTACAAATTGGATTTTCAAGTCCTTTGAGTGATAAATTGCACCAGCATAAAATGAACAATTGTCGACCGTATCATATTCGATAGTCCTCCCACAAGTTTTCAAATCTGTAAATAGGAATTCCTGAGAATAGACTGATCTGTCTTTGTCAGGAGAATCACGGTTGACGTGGTCTATTGTTTCTTCCATACATTTTACCATCAGATCCTTTTCATCTTGTGTTAATTCCTGATATGCGACTTTGAATTCGGTACATGCTGGATAAAGACTTGGAAGTATTCTATTTACTTCTTTCGCTATTACTGAAAAAGTTTCGGTTGTACATTCCAATAAATTAATCGGAGTTTTAATTTGCGAATTGTGCGAAATTACTTCCATGTTTTTTTCTGAAGAAGTACATGAAATAAACAAGAATGTAAATATGTAAAGGATTTTATTCATGTAATTGTGCTATAACGTAAAGCTAAACATAGCTTAAGCGACGTTTTAGCTTTTTGATGAAGGTATAAATTTTTCATTATATCTGAAGAAAAAAGATAATTGATGTTTAGCGAATGTTCTGTGTAGTTTTCAAACTTCCGGTAAGAAGTGGTTCCCGGAAATGGTTTCACGCTATGGTTTTTCCGGGAATGAAAACTTTAGTTATGGTGTTGGTCAAATTAAACCAGGCCATTGGGAGCGCCCTGCGCCCAATGATTTTGGGTTCTAATTGTTATATGTTTTTTTTTTAAAATGGGAAGTCATCTATTTCATCTGTGTCTGTGTCTGTGGAATGATCGTGAAAATTGTTTTTCACAACTTTGTCAATTTTTGATAGCGCTGGTTCCGGTAAATCTAAAATATGGCTTGAAATTTCTTCCTTTAATTTGACTTCCTTGGGATTTCCGTGGCTTGTTACTTCAGATACTTCAGTGAAACCTCTCACTTCAAACCTTCTAAGAACTCCATCATAGTTTTTAGAAAGAATTGACTTGACATCATTAATTTCTTCCCATTCTCGGATGGTTAAGATTTCATCTTCTAGTTGCCAGCCTGTTAGTAATTTTATTCGACTAGTATCAATCATGTAATGTAAAAGAAGAATTTCGTCCACCTTTAACTTATCTGCTTCTATCAGCCCGAGAAATTTTGAATACAAATCGCCTTTGATTAATGGTTTTGCGCTTTCCTTATTTTTTTTATTTGATACTTTGGCCTTACTCTTAGAAGATTCATTTATTGCTTCATTCTTAGGCTTTTTTGATATATGAGATTCGATTCCACTAACACCCTTCAGAAATTTTTTAACAGCCTGAAATACCAAAGGGCGGTTATTAGAGATGTCAAAATTTTTTGAAAGTGAGTTGATAAAGGAATGAATCCTATCTTCATCATTAATATAAAATCCTATTTCTCTTGGGTCTAAAGCACCATTCCGATATTCCTTACTTGACAAATCAAACTCTGGGGTAAACAAGGCCGCGTGTTCATTTTCTACTACCCAAGCGGCTCCCATTTCATTTAGGCAAGCTACACTTTGGTAATAATTTTCAGAGAGCAAGTAAATAACAAATGGTTTTTCCGAAATTTGAGATTTTAACCAGTTAAAAATATTCTGAGACACAGGAATGCCATAAGCTACATTGCTTGTGAAAATAATTTCACTTTCTTTAAGCCCAAGGCTTCTAAGAAGTTCTACTAAAAGTTCACCGTACTGAGCATCTTGTGAGGAATGTGTAATGAATACTTTCATTTGACTTGGTTTTGCTTTGCTAGGAGTAGAAGGTAATGTTTCATCAGACATATCTTCAATAAAGACATTTAATAAACCGGCAACTCTTTGTCTTTTGTTTAAAGAGTCATGTGCACCATAATTACCATGGTTATCATTCCAACTATCAATTAATAATTTATAATTTGATTCTGCCTCATCTTCTTTGACATAATACTTTTTAAACAAGGATCTAACCTTAAATAAATTAACGTCTACTTGGCCTCCATTTAAGATTTGTCTTTTTTGTTCAAGTAATTGTTCTTTTATTGTCATCTAATGAATTGCATATAACATCCGAATATAAGCAATTACCTACATCCCTTTTACAGTTTATGTTACTAATTTACAGAATCAAAAGGACTTATGATATTTCTCACATGCTCATTTGTTACATGGGTGTATATCTCCGTGGTTTTTAAGCCGGAATTTCATTCATATCATATAAATCCCTTATAGCGGTTAAGTAGCGGAAGATTCTCCGGCTTTCTTCATTCCCATTTTCTCTTTAAGGGCAGCCAGGCTGTCAGAAGCTTTGACTTCAGCAGAACCGGAATCGATTGCTGCATCAATTTCCTCATCAATCGACTTTCCTTCATCTGCGATTTCACCATACGATTCAGCCAGGGCTTCATCTTGAGCTACTTTCTCTTTCATTCTCTCCAACATAGAAACTGTGCTTGAAGAATCAACTCCGGCCAATTGCTGGTTGATCTTTTTAGTAGCACTGGAAACTTTTGCTCTGGCACGTAATGTTTTCAATTCCACTTCAAATTTCTTAATGTTAGATTTGAGTGTTTTAATGTTTCTGTCCAGTTTATCCACGCTGGATTCAAACTTTTGCTGATCAGCAAGACACTGTGTAGCAGAAGCCTTGTTAGACTCTTGCTGAACCAGACATTCTGATGCCAATCTGTCCGCTTCTTCCATAGTTATTTCACCTTTTTCGGCTCTTTGCAACAAAAGAACTGCTTTTTGCTCATAGCTGTTTGCTTGTTCTGTGTGGTGCTTTGCGTCATTTTTTGCTCTGATCGCCAATGCTTTTACTTCTGCCATAGCCTGAAGAGCTCCGCTTAAATCTTTCTTTAAGTCGCGGATTCCCTGCTCGGTCATTTTAATTGGATCCTCCAATTTATCAACTGCTGAATTTGCTTCAGCCTGTCCAATTTTAAATAATCTTCTAAATATATTCATGTCAATTTTTATTTAATTGTTAATGGGTTAGTTTTTAGAGAAGCCAATGATCTCATCTGTAAATTCACTCAACAAAAGACTCAAAGAGTTTAGCGACCCTTCTAATTCTTCATAATCCAATGTTTCTACCAAAAGGGTATCACGGAATAATACTTTTTTACCTCCTGCATCCAATACAAAAGCACCGCTTACAATTTCACGATTTTTCATCAGTAATTGTTTAGCAATTTCTCCACTGTTCCCATTCATATCAAACATGTGCTGTTCTATGATTAAAATTGGATCTGCTATACCGATCATTAAATTTGAAATACCATCCTCCGGGGATGCTACCACAAAAACTTCATTTTCCCTGTCTTCCATGGTAATGGTATATTCCAATTCCATCAAAAAGTCTTTGACTTTATCAAAGTAATTCATAAGTTGTCTATTAATTATTGTAATACTTAATTCGTTCGCTATCAAATATAGAAAATATTCCATTGAATCATTTTCTAAAATGAATTTTATTTCAAGTTGGGATGATTAAATTTGAACCCGTGCTTTTGATGAACCAAAATTCACCGGAAAAAATGAATACTTTCAGAATCGTGTAAACTATGACAGTTAAACCATCATCAAAGCGAAAAAAGCGCATGAATTATTTTTTTAACTTCATGTTATTGCTCATTATTTTAATTCTGATTGTTCCTTCCTGGCGCTTATCCTTTCAATCCTGGTATCAACAACTTTTTTTACCGGAAGTTGAGTTTGAGTTATCCTCCCCTATTTCAGTGCCTGAATCCCAACAAAACTGGGAACTGTTTAGTACAGCAGACGAGATGCTCAACTTTGCTGATTTTAAAGGAAAACCGATTGTTTTAAATTGTTGGGCCAGTTGGTGTTCATCTTGCCGTGCAGAATTTCCGGGTTTCAATGGTCTATACCAAAAATTGGGAGATGAGATTACTTTTTTAGCGGTCAGTACAGAATCATTGGACGTGATTAAAAACACCGGACTGGCAGAAGAATATGAGTTCCTCTATTCTGCTCAATATTATCCTGAATTTTTAAGTGTGGAAGCATTTCCCACCTTGTTCATTATAGACCGGGAAATGCGGGTCGTTTACCGTTCAGTTGGTGCAGCCGATCTCAATACAGATAAAAACATTTCATTTCTCAGGGGATTGTTGGCAAACTAATCCTAATTTTGTAAAGAATTGCGCTATTCCATTATAGACATAGAAACCACCGGAGATAAGCCGGTCAACTTCAAGATCATAGAAATTGCTATTATCTTACACGACGGCGAAAAAGAACTCGATCGCTATCACACCATGGTTAACCCTGAAGAGCGCATCAATCCTTTTATTTCTCGTTTAACCGGTATCCGTGATGCAGATGTGCAGAATGCTCCTAAATTTTACGAGATCGCCAAAACTATTGTAGAGTTTACTTCCGGTACTGTGTTTGTTGCACACAACATTAGTTTTGATTACACAGTTGTGCGGCGTGAATTCAGAAGATTGGGATTTGATTATCGCCTGCCTCACCTTTGCACAGTTCAAACTTCAAGAGTCTTGCTTCCCGGCTACCCTTCTTACGGATTAAAGAAAATCACCAAAAGTTTAGGTATTCAACTGAACAATCATCACCGGGCGATTCAAGATACTGAAGCTACCGCTGAACTTTTCTCTATTTTGTTCGATAAAGACCGGGAGAATAAACTGGAAAATTTCATCAAAAAAGAAATCAACCCAAAAGTGTTGCATCCAAAACTCAATGTGGATATTTTGGATGACGTTCCAAATAAAACAGGTATTTATAAATTTTACAATGAAGAAAATGAGTTGATTTATATCGGTAAAAGTATACACATCCGCAAGCGCATTGAGGAACATCTTAAAAACACAAAAACCAGAAAAGCGCAGGAAATGCGGGAGATAATTGCGCGCATTGATTACGAACTTACCGGCAGCGAATTGCTTGCTCTTTTGCAAGAATCCGAGCAAATAAAGAAGCATCAACCCGTCTACAACCGTGCGCAGCGAACTGTTCATTTCAATTATGGCTTGTATTCACATACCGATCAAAGGGGATATTTGAATTTATCCATCAAAAAAAATATGATCACAGAAGAAGCGGTAATGACTTTCACTTCTTTGCAAAGCGGAAAAAAGTATTTGGAATTTTGGATGAGTGAGTTTTCCTTGTGTCAACGGCTCTGTCATCTCTACAAAGGGAATTCGGCCTGTTTTCGTTATACCATTGAAGAATGTAAGGGAGCCTGTGTAGGAGAAGAAGAGGTAGAACACTACAATTCAAGGGTACGTCAGCTGATCAGTGATCTCAATTTTAATGCCGCATCTTTTCTTCTTGTAGATAAAGGACGAAACTCTAAAGAGTCTACCTTCGTATTGGTAGAAGAGGGACAATATGCGGGATATGGTTTTATACCGCGATATTTATTGAAAAGAGAAGTGACTACATACAGAAAGTTTCTCAAGAAAAAGAAAAGTAATCGTGATTTTCAATCCATCATAAAAATGCAGTTACATAAAAATACTAAACTGGAAATCTATACATTGCAAGAATGAGTCCGAATTTCGACATATCAAAACTTAGTCCCTGGCGAAAAAAAATGAACGAGATTATTTTTGGTTCAGAGACCACTGCCGGAAAATGGTTTGACCTCACTTTACTGAGCATCATTGTTCTGAGTATCATTGGAGTAATGCTGGATAGTGTTCCCAGATATGAGGAACTATATGGCAATGAGTTATATGTATTTGAATGGGTAGTAACGATTCTTTTTACCCTTGAATATATTGCCCGTATCATCTGTGTCAAACGTCCTTTGCTTTACATTTTTTCTTTTTATGGTTTGATTGATCTCTTATCAATTCTGCCTGCTTATCTGGGATTATTTATTTACGGTGCTGACCCGTTAAGGGTACTTCGTAGTGTTCGCCTGATCAGGATATTCAGAATTTTGAAACTCCATCAGTTTGTCAACGACGCAAATAAACTGTCTACTGCCCTACGCAACTCTAAAAACAAGATCATTGTTTTTTTATTTGTTATACTAATGTTAGTGTGTATTTTGGGTACGATCATGTATTTAGTAGAGGGAAAAGAAGCAGGATTTAACAGTATTCCAACGAGTATTTACTGGACAATAGTAACCATAACCACTGTAGGTTACGGTGATATTGCTCCTGTCACGCCTTTAGGTCAGTTCATTGCCTCTGCTGTTATGATTATTGGTTATGCCATCATTGCCGTACCCACCGGAATTGTAACCAATGAAATGATGCAGGGAGGGAAAAAGCCCATCTCTAACCGAAGTTGTCCCAATTGTTCAAAAGACGGTCATGATAAAGACGCAGATCACTGCAAATATTGCGGGAATAAACTCTGATATCAGGAGAAACAAATCTTATCAACCGTCTGTTAAGCAATTATTTAATAGGTTTTTATTCAAAAACTAAAACGCTTTATCTAAAAGCAGTTCCCCACTAACGGTTGATATCTTTTCATAAATAAAATGGGGTGAAAGGCTCAAAAAAGCTGATATTATCCTAATTTTGTATTACAAATCAAAATCCTAGAAGAAGGGAAACAAAACTATTCGTATGAATAACTATGGAAAAAAGGCAGATGATGCCTCATTAGAATCAATCGGATTAAACAATATCGACAATGCATTTTGGAATTTGACCCCTGCTGAATTAGTAGAAGAGTCAATCGTAAACGGGCACGGAGTTTTAACAGATAGCGGAGCACTGGCTATTCGTACCGGTGAATTTACAGGACGATCTCCACAAGATCGTTTTATTGTTTGTGATGCCAAAACAGAAGATGCAGTTTGGTGGGGAGATATCAATAAAAAATTTGATGCAGATAAGTTTGATGCACTCTATAATCGCATGAAGGCTTATTTGACCAATAAAGATATTTATGTAAGAGATTCATACGCCTGTGCGGATGACAAATACCGATTGAACATTCGCGTAGTTACTGAATATCCCTGGTCCAATCAATTTGCTTCGAATATGTTTCTTCGCCCAACGGATGAAGAAATTCAAAATTTTACCCCTGAATGGCACATTGTATGCGCTCCGGGATTTTTAGCAGATCCTGAAATTGACGGAACCAGACAACACAATTACGCCATTATTAACTTCTCTAAGAAGATGATCATTATTGGTGGTACAGGATATACGGGAGAAATCAAAAAAGGAATTTTCTCTGTGCTCAATTTTATTTTACCCCACGAAAAAAATGTACTTTCTATGCATTGCTCTGCCAATGTAGGAGAAGAAGGAGATACAGCGGTATTTTTTGGGCTTTCCGGAACAGGAAAAACGACTTTATCATCTGATCCAAACAGAAGATTAATTGGAGATGATGAGCATGGATGGTCTGAAAATGGTGTATTTAATTTTGAAGGAGGATGCTATGCTAAAACAATCGATTTGTCACAAGAAAAAGAACCACAGATCTGGGATGCTGTAAAATTTGGAGCCATTCTTGAAAATATTGGTTTTAAAGAGGGAAGTTCCACCCCGGATTATCACGATTCAAGTATTACTCAAAACACAAGGGTTTCCTACCCTATTCACCATATTGACAACATCATGGTTCCTTCAAAAGGAGGAATTCCAAAAAATATTTTCTTTTTAACGGCAGACGCTTTTGGTGTATTACCTCCCATTTCAAAATTGACACCTGCTCAGGCCATGTACCATTTCATTTCAGGATACACAGCCAAAGTAGCCGGAACAGAAGCCGGAGTAACTGAACCACAAACGGTATTCTCCGCTTGTTTCGGAGCTCCGTTCTTGCCTTTACATCCTACTAAATATGCTGAGATGTTAGGAAATAAAATGGAAGAAAACAATGTACGTGTTTGGTTGATCAATACCGGATGGTCAGGCGGTGAGTACGGAACCGGGAAAAGAATCAGCTTGAAATATACCCGGGCTATGATCACTGCTGCCCTGGAAGGAAAATTAGATAATGTCAATTATAAAACACATGAAGTTTTTGGATTAGAAATGCCGGAAAGTTGCGAAAATGTTCCTTCTGAAATTCTAGACCCAAGAAATACCTGGGCAGATCAAAATGCTTATGATGCAAAGGCTAATAAATTAGCCAATCAGTTTGTGAAAAACTTCTCCCAATTTGAATCAGGAGCAAATGATGAAATTTTATCGGCTGCGCCTAAAATAAAGGCAGAAGTATAAACTAGTTATTTCCCCTTATTAAAAGTCCTTTTGTATCAAAACAGAAGGACTTTTTTATTTGCTTTGAAAATTAATTGATAAGTTAGCCTTTAGTAAAAATCACACCTTCTAAGAAGGTGGCTTTAGATAGCCCCCATAGGGGGCGG
>JBBDID010000060.1:0-1992 GCA_040880585.1 Crocinitomicaceae bacterium
TAATATCTTTAATCTTGGAGAGAAATAAAAAACTTGTTTTTTAAGGAACGACTACTTAAATCCATGTTTTTCCTTGATAAAATAGGCAAAAAGTATTTTAAAAATTACTTCGCATTATGCGAAGTAATTAGTATATTTGTATTAATAGCATTTGATAAATGAGAGTTAGGGTTATTACTCAGGAAGTGATATGGGATTATTGTAAAGAAAATGCAAGAGCAAGACCAAGCTTCCATATCTTTCTGGAAAAGCTGGAAAATTGTGACTGGAACGATTTAAATGATATGAAGAAGGATTTTCCCAAACTGAGTATTGTCGGAAACTGTGATAAGAACAGGGTTGTGTTTGATATTGGAGGCAACAATTACCGTATGATCTGCGACTACAACTTTTATAAAAACTGTTGTTTGTATGTTGCTTTCATTGGGACACACGCTGAATATGACAAGGTTGATGCCTGCACTGTTCAAATGCACTGATTGCTTGTAAGACTGTAAACAAAAGAATTATAAAAGAGAGGTATTATGAAATACTCGAAGATTGAAAATAAGAAACAGTACAAGGAGTACACCGCCAAACACCTTGAGTTGGGCAACACTCTGGCTGCTGGAAAAGGCAACGGGGAGATGGAGGATGAGTATTACATCCTTGACCTGATTATTGAGGATTACCACAGCAAGCAGAAACATCCTTTTGAAAAATTAACACCGGTAGATTTACTCAAAGCACTAATGAGAGAGAATGATGTATCTGGGTATCGACTCTCTAAAGAACTGGGTATTTCTCAATCTGTTATCTCTGATATTCTAAACTACAAGAGAGGATTTAGCAAGGAGGTTATCCGTAAGTTGGCTAAGAAATTTAGCATTGGGGAGCAGTCTTTTCTAAAGGAATATGAACTCATTAATAAGGAGTCAAATGTTGCTTAAAGCTACATTTTAAAAATCTTCTTATAAAGCACTAAAACAGTTTCCAAGTTGGCGAAGAAGCGATTTTTAAATTGAGAAAAGCGCTGTAAAATTTACTTAAATCCACGTTTTTCTTTTATAAAGTCGTAAGCCTCTGCAATGCGTTGAAACTTTTGTTTCGCTGCGAGTTGATGTGCTGCCCCCAAATGAACAAGACGATCAGGATGATGAAGCAAAGCCAATTTCCGGTACGCCTTTTTGATTTCTTTTGTCGTTGCTGATGTCTCGATCTCTAAAATTTTAAAAGCTTGTTCCAGTTGTAATTTTGATGAGAAACGTTGGCTTGTTTTTTTCTTTTTAGCCCCTTCATGCACAAAGTGAAACATGCTCTCCAGAGAAATAAAAGTACGGTGGGGAAGCCGAATACCTATGGCGATTTTTAGCAGTAATTCTCTTTCTTTTTTTGTGAGTAATCCATCTGCAGTGCTGATACCAATCAATAAATACATTAACTGTACTTTGGAAGCTGCATTTAATTCTTTTATGATCATTTTGCAGATGATATTGATGGGGATGCTCTTTTGAGTATAAGCCAGCTTAATACTGCTCATGATTCGGTTGAGTTGTTGAGGCGTGTAAAATTCATCCAATGATTTCTCAATGAACCGGAATTCTGAGTCCGTCTTTTTTCCGTCCACCCGAATCACCATAGCAATCAAACGGATTAAATAATTTGAAAAAGTACTTTCTTCAGAGAGAAATTCATACTTTTTTTGCTGCTCAACGATTGTTTTATTGACGATCAGTCTGTGGCAATACCAAGACAATAAGGCAATACATAAAGAAGATGGGATGTGTCCCTTAGTAAAAACCATCATTAGCATACCACCTACTGCTGCTGAAATCAAGCTGCCTTTAAATTTTCGAATGGTTGAATTAATTCTGGGTAAAGTTTAAAATGAATCCTTAAATTTAGTTTTATTATCATTATTGTCCGGTGAAAATTTAAAAAGCTAGAAATAATAACTATCCCTGGCGATCCTTTTCCCCTTTCCGTCTAAGACGGATGTAGGATCGCTTGATA
>JBBDID010000061.1:0-64316 GCA_040880585.1 Crocinitomicaceae bacterium
TAATATCTTTAATCTTGGAGAGAAATAAAAAACTTGTTTTTTAAGGAACGACTAATTAAGTCGTGGTATAAATCTTGTAACTCATCTTTGAATAAAGTGTAATTTGGGGCAGATAAAAAATGTAATCTTTTCAATTCAATGAAATTCAAATTCCTTAAACGCCGAAAATTTTGGAGAAGGCTTTTTGTTTGGACAATTGCACTGCCCATAGTGCTTTTTTTCTTACTCGTGGGTATCGTTTACTGGAAGCAAGATGCGATTGTTCAGGAATTGATCACCACTTTAAATGAAGATTTCGTAGGGCAAATAGAGATTAAAGATAGCCATGTTTCACCTTTTGAAAACTTTCCTTATATCTCAATAGACCTGGATCATGTGAAGATCTATGAGGATAAACAAAACCATAAAGATCCCATTCTTGATATTCAGGATGTCTATCTGGGATTTGATATTTGGACCCTTATTTCAGGGGATTATGCGATTAAATTGATCGAACTGAAGAATGGCTACATCCATGCTGTTCAACATGAAGATGGAGAACTGAATATTGCAAAAGCCTTATCCCCCAAAAAAGAAATTGAAGATCCCGAAGAAGAATTTCACATTGATCTGAAAGAGATTGACTTAATTAATGTGGACATTTATAAGTTAAATGAGGCGACGGGTTTGATGGTAGAAACCTTTGTTGATGAAGCCACACTGAAGTTTAAAACCAGTGATGAGCATGTATATGCTTTTGTCGATTCAGAAATGGAAATGAATATCATTCAGAGTGGAGACACCTCTTTTTTTAAGCACAAACACCTCAAAACTCATCTGGAAATTGATTATTTAAAAGCAGATGAGATATTGTTGATCAATCCTTCTGAAATTGAATTGGAGAATGCCAGTTTTAATGGAGAAGGCAGCATAGACATCAGTGATGATTTTAACCTGGATATTTCTATATATGGTGAAAAATCAAATTTTGATTTGTTTCTTGCTTTTGCACCGGAAGAACTGGGGCCGGTTTTGAATCGTTATGAAAATGCCGGAAAAATCTATTTTGATGCAAAGATCAAGGGAAAAACAGCGAATGGTGAATTCCCCTATATATCTGCTACTTTCGGTTGTGAAGATGCGTACTTCAATAACAAGATCAATCACAAGAAAATTGACGAACTCAATTTTAAAGGCTATTTCAACAATAGTGGAGGGAAAGACTTGTCAAATATGGAGTTTGCAGTAGAGGATTTTAGTGCACGACCTGAAGCGGGAACCTTTGTGGCCAATATTCATGTGAAAAATTTTGAGTCACCGGAAATTGAAATGAGTCTGGATTCTGATTTTGACCTGGAGTTTTTGGCCAAATTCATCAATCAAACCAGTTTTCAAAACCTGGAAGGGAAAGTACAAATGCACATGAAATTTCACGACATTGTTGATCTTTCTCATCCCGAAAGGAGCATTGAAAAACTCAATGAAGCTTATTACAGTGAAATAAACATCTCACAACTTTCTTTTAAAACCCCGGCTTATCATTTACCCCTTAAAAATTTGGATATGAAGGTTACGGTAGACGGACATGAGGCAAAAATTGACTACTTCAGAGCAGTTATCGGTAAATCAGACATTGATATTTCAGGACACATCAATGATTTACCCGCCATTCTTCACCACACCCAGGATGAAATTATTGCTGATCTAATCATCCAATCAAAGCTACTGGATATAGAAGAATTGACGAATACGGGAGAAGAAGAAAATAAACCCGTAGAGGAAAAGATTGATAATTTGAGTTTGAAACTCAAATTTGTAAGTTCTGCCCGTGCCTTTACTGAATCACCCAATTTACCGGTGGGAGAATTCTTTATTGAAGACCTCTACGCCAAACTGGAGCATTATCCGCATACGTTTCATGATTTTCATGCTGATTTATTTGTAGAGGACAGCAATTTTCGTGTGATTGATTTTTCAGGAATGATCGACAATAGTGATTTTCATTTTAATGGACGCCTGTTAGATTATGAAAGATGGTTGCAGCCACATCCGTATGGAGACACAAAAATAGATTTTGATCTGACGTCAAACGCTTTACATTTGGAGGATTTATTCTCATACAAAGGAGAAAACTTTGTGCCTGAAGATTATCGCCACGAAGAATTAAGTGGGTTAAAATTACATGGAGATGTAGCGATTCATTTTAATGATGGCATGCAATCGGTTGATTTTGATCTGATAGATGTGGATGCAAAAATGAAAATTCACCCCTTAAAATTTGAAAATTTTAGCGGGCGTGTGCATTATGAAGATGAACATTTGATGCTTCAAAAATTTGGGGGGAGAATAGGGAAAAGTAATTTTATAGTGGATTTGAATTATTATTTAGGAGAAGATGAGGCCATCAAAAAAAGAGATAATCATTTTGGGATAGTTGCCCGCAGATTAGATTTTGATGAGTTGTTCAATTATAATGCATCCCCAACTGATTTAGCTGAAAATCCTGAAGAACATGAAGACGTCTTTAATATTTATGAGCTCCCATTTACAGACATGACTTTTGATCTGGATATTGACCATTTGAATTACCACCGTTACCTCTTTCATGATTTTCACGGACGCCTGAGAACAACCCCTGATCACTATATCTACGTAGACACACTCAGAATGAAGGCCGCCGGAGGAAAAATGATGATTTCCGGTTATTTTAACGGTTCTAATAAAGATAAGATTTACTTCAGTCCTAAGATGCGATTGGAAGGGGTAGACCTGGATAAACTCTTATTCAAATTTGAAAATTTTGGACAGGATCACCTGGTTTCAGAAAATTTGCACGGAAAAATCACAACCTCTATTTGGGGAAAAGTACACATGCATGCTGATTTGGTACCAATTTTGGACGATTCGGAAATACACATGAATGTATCGGTGCTTAACGGAACCTTAGTGGATTACAAAACCTTACTGGCGTTAGAACCCTATTTTGGCGATAAAAACCTCCATATTGTGCGTTTTGACACCTTGCAAAATCACATAGACTTCAAAAATGGGGTGATCAACATTCCAAACATGACCATTAACTCAAGCCTGGGGTACATGCAAATATCCGGAACACAAACTATGAATGATGCAATGGATATGGAATATTATATAAAGGTTCCCTTAAAATTGGTGGCAAAAACAGGCTGGAAAACCTTATTTGGAAAAGAGCAGGAAGAAACCGATCCTGAGCAGGTTGACGAAATAGAGTACATGGATCCGACCAAAAAAATAGCTTTTGTCAATGTGAAAGTTGTTGGAAATGCAGAGAACTATGTAGTGACATTGGGGAAAGACAAGAGAGGAGGGAAAGATTAATCTTTAATCAATTTTTCAATCCGTTCAATTTGACTTTGTTTATTCACCTCTCTTAAACGGCGAGATGTTGCCGTATAGAATTGATGGGCAGTCAAAAATTTGATCTGCAATTTATTCCATTCATTGATATCGTTCATTACGCCTATCGCTTCTAATTCTCTATACAGTGCATTAGAGGTAGGAATAAAGTCAGATCGTCCCAAATAATCCAAATCTGAATCACACATGATACGCTGAAGCAATGTTTTGGGATTCGGTGGCATTTCTGTCGCCATAATGATATGACAGATCTCGTTGATTTGCTTTTCATTGTAGTTGTATTCTTGTAACCATTCTCGTGCAATAGCACAAGAATGATGCTCGTGACCCTTTGATTCAATGGTGTGGCCTGAATCGTGAAAAAGGGCGGCAGTTTTTAAGAGTAAAATTTGCTCGTCTGAGACTCCTTCTCCATAACCGATCAACTCAGCCTGATTCACCACATCAATGGTATGCGTATAATCGTGGTAATGCAAATGATCCGGCAAATTGTTGATTAAAAAATCGATCATCCGCTCTTCTAAGTCATTAAACTCTTTATGGTGGTATTTTAAAATAAAATCATCATTAGGTTTAATTCCTTTTCTACGATCATCTGAATACATGTGCTTGATGCGTTTCAGGCGATATAAATCAAGATTTCCACGGTATTTTACCGGTAAGCAGCCGGAATATTCACAATTGAAATAACTCTTTACAACCTCATAGGTGTAATCCGAAATAAAAACCTGACCCTCTTGAGCCATAGCGGCTATTCGAGGAGCTGTATTAATCACCTCACCACTTAAATTATAGGTAGATTTACGCTTACGGCTGCGCTGGGTTTCTACCATCCCATTTCCTGAATGAATACCAATTCTCAGGGTCCAAAAGTGCTTGCTTTCGTGTTCATAATCGGCACGTAGTTCTTTTAAATAAGTTTTAATTTCAAGCGCCGCCAAACAAACGTCTATGGGATTGGTACTTCTTTTTTCAGCAATTCCGCCGGCACAGACATAATCGTCTCCAATGGACTTTACCCGTTCTAACTTATGGCGGAGGATAATATCATCCAGATGCATATAAATCTCGTCCAGCAGATCATATAGATTATCCGCTGCATCCTCTTTTCGGATATGGTTGAAGCCCGAAAAAGAAATATACATGACGGTAATCCCTTTCTTTTTAATCGACTTTCCTCCTCCTTTTACTTTTTTATGAAGATCCGCAATCTCTTTTTCCAATTCACGAATGGTGGATATTAGTTCTTCATTGCGCTGCGTCACCTCTTTGACCTGCTCGTTTAAGCGTTGATTGGTCTTTAAAAGCTCTTCTGTACTAACTTCTTCTTCTGTCATGAACTATACTTACCTCATTATATATCACTACTAAGGTATGAAATTTAAAGAAACCGCAAATTACAAATGCTTTAGTGAGAAGGTAATCTATAAGATTCAATTATAAAATTTACTATTTTAGCCGACTAATTAATTTATAACTAAAAAAAAATGAAGAAAAAATTGAATTACTTTATGAGTGCGGCAGTTGTTGTGCTTTTAACAAGCTGCGGAGGCGCAGAAGAATCAAATGAGAATCAGGAAAATGATGTTGCAGAAGAAACCGGACCTACTTTTGAAGAGAGCTGCGCAACTGACAATGATGTTTTTGTTCAGATTGAAAAGTATGGACACAATTTTGACTCTACTTTTACTTATAAAGATAAAATTGAGATTGTAAGAAGTGAATGGAGCCAAAAAGATGATTCCACAGCAACATTGAGTCTATACAATTATGATTTGGGCGCAGCAGATACAGCAACCAATTTTAAAATATTGGTAGAATTCCATTCTAAAAACGGGCAAGTGCTTCAGGCTGCAGATTACGGTTATAATGATTACGATTCAGATTTCTGGGCAAGAGTGAACATTATATCACCGCTAGGTACTGTTTGGTTCAATTGGTCAATGGGAATGCCAAAACAAGGATATGTAAAGTTGAATTATTTGGACAAAGAAAATGCCTGTGGTGAATTTACTTTAGAAGTAGATAAACCAACCAGCAACACAATCGGACACGTTGTATTAAAAGGGCCGTTTAAAACCTTATAAAAAAGAAAACTTTAAAAAGAAGGGCTGCTCTGTTTTCAGGGCAGCTCTTTTTGTTTTGAACCCTATACATTTCGTTGATGAAAATAATCCCAAACTGCGTCTTCCGGAGGTGGAGCTAAAACGGTGATGGATTTCTTTTTTACAGGATGAATAAATGAGATTTTTCGCGCATGCAAATGAATGGATCCATCTTTATTGGATCTTTTTGCCCCGTACTTTAAATCTCCTTTTATTATTGCCCCGGTAGTTGCCAACTGAACCCGTATTTGGTGGTGTCTTCCCGTGCGGGGAGAAACTTCAATCAAATGATAACGATCTGAGTGATCAATCAACTGGTAGTCCAGTTCTGCCTTTTTTCCACGCCCCTCTGAAACAGGAAAGCTTTTATTTTTTTCTTGATTTTTTTCTAAAAAGTGAATCAGCGTTCCGGATGGGGGAGTGGGGGCTTTTTCCGTTACCGCCCAATAGGTTTTCTGTACTTCTTTATCCTTGAACAGTTGGTTCATTCTACTCAATGCTTTTGAAGTTCTGGCATAGACTACAATTCCGGAAGTAGGGCGGTCTAATCGGTGAACAGTACCTAAAAAAACGTCTCCCGGTTTGTTGTATTTTTCTTTAATATAGGCTTTGACATAATCACTCAAAGGGGCATCACCGGTTTTATCACCCTGAACAATATCGCCAGAGCGTTTGTTGACAATGATCAGATGATTGTCTTCATAAAGCGGCTGAATGGAGTTAGTATTGTTCTTCGTCATTCGGGAAGTCTCCTGTTCTTACATCTTTGATATAACTGTGAAATGATTGGAGCATTTCCTGGTGTAAGTTGTGGTATTTACGTAAAAACCGAGGATTAAATTCATTGTTAATCCCCAACATATCATGACTCACTAACACTTGCCCGTCAACGCCGTTTCCGGCACCAATTCCAATGACCGGAATTTCTAATTTTTTGGCTACTTTTTTGCCCAGATCAGCTGGTATCTTTTCCAAAATAATAGCAAAACAACCTGCTTCCTGAAGTAAGCGGGCATCCTCAAGTAAACGAATGGCTTCTTCTTCTTCTTTTGCTCTTACACTATACGTTCCAAATTTATAAATAGATTGAGGGGTCAGTCCCAAATGCCCCATTACCGGAATTCCGGCCGATAAAATTCGGTCAATAGATTCAATAACTTCACTTCCACCTTCTAATTTCACAGCATGTCCGCCGGCCTCTTTCATAATTTGGATAGCAGAAGTAAGCGCCTCCAGTGAATTTCCCTGATAAGATCCAAAAGGCAGGTCTACCACAACCAACGCTCGTTTTACTGCACGAATAACAGATGCTGCGTGATAAATCATCTGATCGAGTGTGATGGGCAAGGTGGTTTCATGTCCGGCCATTACATTAGAAGCTGAATCGCCCACTAAAATGATATCAATCCCTGCTTCATCCAATATCCTGGCCATGGAGTAATCATAGCCCGTTAGCATAGCAATTTTTTCATTGTTCTGCTTCATCTCCAAAAGCACGTGGGTGGTAATCTTCTTAACTTCTTTATGAACAGACATCTTTTGTTTCTTTTTTTCAAAAATAGGAATAATTTGAGCAGATAGCCTATGAAAGAGCTGCCGAAAATTGTATATTTAAGATTATTATTGTCTGGTGAAAATTTAAAAAGCTAGAAATGATAACCATCTCTGGGGGTCCTTTTTTCCTCCTCTGAAGGATGGGGTCGCCTGACAATACTAATACCAAGCCATTTCACTCCCTTTAGGGAGGGGGAAATGAAATGGCGGAAATAGGAGTCATTGTTTCCTGTCTGGTGAAAATTTAAAAAGCTAGAAATGACAACCATCTCCGGCGATCCTTTTTCCCCATCCCTAAAGGGAGGGATCGCTTGACAATACTAAGATCAAGCCATTTCACTTGCGCCTGTGACGGAAGGGGAAATGAAATGGTGGAAATGGGAAGTCTAACTTTATTTCCCCGAATACCAGTTATTTAAAAGATATGAAGCAGAAAGTATTAGTTTTTGGAGCGAGTTTAAATCCGGCAAGGTATTCTCACATTGCCATTAACATGTTAAAGGATTATGAACATGAGGTGTATGGTTTTGGTTTACGTGAAGGAGAAGTTAGGGGAGTCAAAATTCAAAAAACCTTACCTGAAATGGAGAATTTAGACACCATCACATTATATATGGGTCCCCAAAACCAACAACCGTTTTATGATTACCTGATCAATAGCGGGGCAAAACGTGTGATTTTTAATCCCGGTACGGTTAATCCTGAATTGATGGAAAAATTAAAGGAGAAAGGAATTGAAACGGAAAATGCATGCACTTTAGTGATGCTTAGGTCTCAGCAATTTGACCTTCAATAAACAGCGGTCAATCATTTCCAAACAAGCATCAATGGTACTTTTTTTGGTCCGAAAAGATAGAATAGCCATACGAATAACTTTTCTACCGTTGAGCTGTGTAGAGCTTAAGAAAATGCGGCCATCCCCTTGAATTTCTTCCATCAAAAGTTGATTGAACTCATTTTCATTTTCAGAAGAAGGATACCAAAAATAGCTTACGGATAGGTCAGGTTCAGGACCTATCTCAAATCCACGCTGAAGGAGTTCTTGCCGGAAATAATCCGTCAGATACAGTTTTTCTTCCAGACAAGCTTTAAAAGGTTCAATTCCATGAACCTGAAGTGGTAACCACATGCGTAATCCTCTGAAATGTTTGGTCAGTTCCGGTGAAACATCTGCCGGATTTAAAGGTAAATCACCTGAAATGGCATCCTGCATATAATTTGCGGTATAGTGATGCGAATGAAAAAGAGCTTCCTTGTCCTTGATCAAAACAGCCCCTAAACCATACGGAAGAAATAAGCCCTTGTGTGGGTCAATGACCAATGAATCCGCCATTTCAATCCCTTCAAATTTATCTTTTGCTCGATCTGTGAGGATAAAAAAACCGCCGTATGCCCCATCAATGTGATACCATAATTTTTTTTCTTTGGCGATTTCTCCTATCTTTTTTAAGGGGTCGATTGCTCCGGTATCCGTTGTTCCGGCTGAAGCGAGTACTAAAAAAGGGGTCAATCCATCTTGTTCATCCTTTTCTATCAATTCTCTTAACTTGTCTGCTTTGATACGCGAGTGAGCGTCTATGGGAATGTAACGGATGATGGCGTCTTCCAGCCCTATAATTCGTAAGGCTTTTTGCGTACAGTGATGCACTTGTTCGCTAAGGTAAATCACCGACGAACTAATCTTTTCATTTTTGATCCCATATTTATCACGTGCTGCAGTCAATGCAATCAAATTGGCAATGGAACCACCAGAAGTGAGGTTACCCACGGTGTGTTCCGGAAAACCAAAAAGATCCCTCAACCAGTTGATCAATTCATTCTCTATAGTTACCGCCCCGGGTCCGCCATAATACATCCCCGCATATTCATTAGACACTGCTGCTAAAAAATCACCTAAGGCAGCAAGGTAAATCCCACCACCGGGTATATATCCCAAATGACCTCCGGAAGATGGAACAATGCCCGTTTGCACAACTTCTCGCTCAAAATCATCCAGTAAATCATCCAGATTTTGCGGTTGTTTTTTGATACTGAGCTTTTCCGCATCAGCTTTTCGGTGATTGTAAGCATTTCGTTGTTGTAGGCTGTCAATGAAATGACGGGTGTATTGATCTATTTTTTGGAGGTAGTTAGCCCTTTCAGCAGAAGTAGGTTCAAGAGCAGCAGATAATTCTTCTAATTGGGCTAATTTTTTCAACAATTCACTCATAGTTTATTTTGAATGCAGATATTTGAGCAAAAGATACTCATTTATGCAAAAAGAACACATTCTTTTATTGTTGTTGGGCTACTTTCTTGTTCTCTTGCTGATCTCTTACTTTACGGGAAGAAAAGCCGATAATGACACTTTTTTTACCGGCAACAGAAACAATAAATGGTATGTGGTTGCATTTGGGATGATTGGCGCCTCATTATCTGGGGTTACTTTCATATCAATTCCCGGAATTATTCAGGGGAGCGGGTTTACCTATCTTCAAATGGCGTTGGGTTATATTATAGGTTATGCGATTATTTCTTTTGTCCTTTTACCACTGTATTACCGTATGAATCTGACATCTATTTATTCTTATCTCGGAAGTCGTTTTGGTCAAAAAACTTACAAAATGGGAGCCGGTTTTTTCATTGTTTCCCGTTTGATTGGAGCTGCCCTTCGGCTTTATTTGGTGGCCAATGTCTTGCAAACCTTTGTTTTTGATCAAATAGGTGTGCCTTTTGAAGCAACTGTAGCATTGAGTATTTTACTGATTTGGGTGTACACTTTTAAAGGGGGAATAAAAACGATTATTTGGACAGACACTTTGCAAACCTTATTCATGCTCATATCCGTTGGTTTGAGTATCTACTTTATTTCTGATGACTTGAATATGGCAATAGGGGAGATTTATCCGGCAATAGATGCAGCCGGAATGGCAGATATGTGGCAAACGAAAGATCCTCTGGCTTCAGATTATTGGTGGAAAGGAGTTTTGGGCGGGATGTTTATCACCCTTGGAATGACAGGGGTAGATCAGGACATGATGCAAAAAAACCTGACGTGTAAAAACCAAACCGAGGCACAAAAAAATATGCTGAGTTTTTCTGTCGTTCTGTTTTTTGTCAATGTATTGTTTGTCACTTTGGGAGGGTTATTGTTTCTGTACATAGATGCCCGGCCTGAAATAATGGAGCAATGGTTGACCATATCAGGAACTGAGAAAGGGGATGGAGACCTTTTGTTTGCGGTTGTCGCCTTAAAAAGTAATTTGGGATTTGCTGTCGGAATATTCTTTTTATTGGGATTGATAGCAGCAGCTTATAGCAGTGCTGATTCAGCATTAACTGCTCTCACTACTTCTTTTTCAGTAGATTTTTTAGGAGTGAGCTCGCAGTTGGATAAAAAGAAAAGAGAAAGACAACGAAAATGGGCACATATCATCATGTCGGTGGCATTGTTAATTACCATTCTCATTTTTAAATCAATGAAAAATGAAAGTGTGGTTTGGGAACTGTTTAAAGCAGCAAACTATACCTACGGTCCCTTATTGGGCTTATTTATGTTTGGTGTAATTTCAAAGAGGTACGTGAATGATAGGATTACAATAGCAGTGAGCATTTTGGTGCCGATTCTAATGTACTTTGTGAACGATTTTTCTGATTTTCTATTTGGAGGATACGCTTTTGGTTCAGAATTGCTCGGAATTAATGCTGTCCTCGTATTTTTTACTTTATGGATTTTTTCTACATCCGACAAGGGATTACAACTGAATGAGGTAACACTAAAAGCAGGTAGGGAGGTGTAAGTTATCTACCACCAATTCGATCTAAGGAAAAAAGCTCAGGATGTCAAGACGACAGAAAATTATATTAGATATATCTTTTGAGTTAGAAAAATAGCAATTAAATTAGTAGCACATTAAAATTGAAAATATGGCAGTTGAAATAACAGACGCAAATTATGATGAGATTGTAGGGAAGGCAGAGATGCCCGTAGTATTAGATTTTTGGGCAGCCTGGTGCGGACCCTGTAGAATGATAGGCCCTATCATTGATGAAATGCACACCGAATATGAAGGAAAAGCGATTATCGGAAAAGTTGATGTAGATAACAATCAGGGAATCGCCGGTAAATTTGGAATTAGAAATATCCCTACTGTCGCCTTCTTAAAAAATGGAGAGATTGTAGACAAATCAGTAGGAGCAGTGCCTAAAGCTCAGCTTACTGAAAAATTAGACGCTATTTTATAAGCGATTCTCAATAATTCAAAAAAACAAAACGGTTTATTTGTTATAAAAACAAGTAAGCCGTTTTTATTTTAAAACCTTACCACGCAATCTTTGGGAACCAATGATCGGATGCGGGCTTTCTCTTTTCCGGAAAATAAATTACCGCCCAACAGTAAGGTTTTGAGATTGGTAAGTTCTCCGAGGCTTTCAGGCATAGACTTCAAGGCATTGTTTTCTAAACTCAAGTAGTAGAGATTTTGTAAATCACTAATATCTTTGGGGAGCGATTTGAGATTATTGGCGTCTAAATTTAAATAAGCCAGATTTTTGAGCTGGGTAAAACTTTTAGGTAACTTCTTGATTTGGTTACCTTGTAAATATAAACGTTGTAAGTTTTTTAAATAACCAAATTCTTCTGGTAATTTGGTCAAATAGTTCCCATCCAAACTCAAAGTAGCCAGGTTTTCTAAGTTACCAATCGTTTCAGGCAATTCTTCTAATTGATTTTCATTGATGCTCAACTCTGTAAGGTTGGTTAATGCTCCAATTTCTTCCGGTAAATCCGTCAACTGATTTTCACGTAGATTTAGTTTAGAAAGCAAGGTCAAACCGTCTATTGTTTCGGGAATTTTAGTTAATTGATTTCTGGAAAGGTCTACTCGTAGTAAACGGTTACATTTACCAAATTCATCCGGTAATTCAGTTAATTGATTACCGCCCAAATACAAATCTTCTAATTGCAATAAATCACCAAACGTAATCGGAAGGTCAGTAATGAAATTATCTTCCAGATTCAACTTGCCCAAAGATTTTAAACCGCCTATTTCCGGAGGTAAAATAACCAGTCCGTTCGCTGCTAAATACAATTCTTTCAATTCCTTTAACTGTCCGATAGACTGAGGTAAAATCACAATTTGGTTGTGTTTGCAGTTGAGCATAACCAAACTGGAAAGATTCCCAATGTTTTGGGGAAGTTCTGTCAAATGATTGTTTTCAACATTCAGATGAGTCAATGCAAAAAGTTCGGTTATCCCATTGGGTAATTTACTTAAATCATTCCCCTCAGCTTCCAGAAAGATCAATTCGCTTAATTGCTTAATTTTATCCGGAATCGATTTCAGTTCGCATCTGCTAATTCTTAAATCTGTTAGGGAATCAAGCGTAAATAAGTCTTTGGGTAATTTACCCAGTGGGTTGCCATTGAGGTTAAGATGGGTTAACTGCTCTAAACCCTCCATTTTTGGCAATGAATTTAATGCATTATTTCTAAGATCTAAACGCTGAAGTTTTCTTAAGCTACCAAAGTTTTTGGGTAGACTTTTAATCTTGTTATTGTCCAGATTAAGCTCCTGAAGATTTTTTAAGTTTCCAAATGTCTCAGGAAGTTCGGTAAGTTTATTACTGCCCAAATTCAGTTCTCTTAGTGAATCTAACTCTGCAATAGACGCTGGAACAGAAGAAAATTCATTATTATTTAAGCTTAAAACAGTGAGATGGTTTAACCGTCCTATATCATTTGGCAATCTGCTCAACTTGTTAAATGATGCATTGAGTATGGAAAGTTCTTTCAATTCAACAAAGCTTTCAGGCAAAAAGCTAAAATGATTAGCACTGATGTTTAAAGATATTAAATGACTGAGCTTTCCAAAGTCAGTAGGTAATCCGGATAAGTCATTTTCTGAAAGGTCAAGATTGATTTGCTCTTCAGGGTTTTTCAATGCCTCTTCTAATGCCGGAGAAGTGAGGTTTTGAGCCGTCGCAAGCGTGATGATCGATAGAAAAAGTAGAGTAATTTTTGTTTTCATGATATTTAAATTAAGCCTATTTTCCCCATTGTGTTAAAATATACGCAATAGGCGAAGAAATGTTATCGACAAGAATGAAGCCAAAACAGATAGGGCTTACCTTTCAATCGAATGTAAGTAAATATCGGGAATTTTTCTGAGATGATCCTCCAAAACTCCGTTGTCAAGAATAATAAGCTGATAACCTTGTTTTTCAGCTTTTTGAAGTTCATCTTCAGTGGGTGGGTAAGGATAAGCAATGTTATCTGTAAAAAACATAAAGGGTATATGGCCAACTAACGTCATGTTGGCATTAAAAATTACATTGCCAGAATTACCATATTTTTCTTTTATAGCCATTATAGTGGCAAGTTCTTTTAATTTTTCTTGCCGATTCGCATTGACTGCCAGAAGCTGTTTTGAATGATTGGTTTGAATGGTGTCCCATTTGAAAAAAGCAAAGGAGGGATAGGTGATCAAACCAATCATAATAAAATAGGGAAGTATTTTTGGTTTGAGGTATTTACCTAAAAACTGATAGATCTTCTCCATCACCACACCAAAGCAAATGACCACTAAGGGCATAGAAATGATCGGAAAAGCATGCATTTTGGTGGCTGCGATTGAGTAAAAAGCATAAATAAAGAAAATATACACGCTAACGAATATCCGAAAACGGTTATTTTTCAAAAAGAATATTCCCAAAATGATAATCAATAAAAGAAGGTAAGGCATGAGGTCTCCCGAAAAATAGAGCTCTTTGAATCCAGTCGTAAAGTGATAATTCCATTCCCCTCCATGCCCTTCAACAACTTCTGAAAAATGGCTGGATGAAGCTGCTATTTCATGTTTTGCTTCTTTTGGAAAGCGAATAAAAATATAGATCTGCCAGGGGATAAAAACAAGGAGGGAAATGAGAAAAGGCTTGATCATGACAAAATAAGAACGTATTTGATATACTCTGAATTTATTTTGAATTGTAATCAATAAAAACCAGCAGACGTAGATGACCAATCCCATTAACCACTTTACGAGTACTGCGCAACCTGCCGAAATACCCAGCCAGATCAACCATTTTTTATCTTGTGTTTTTTGGTATTCTACCCAACATAACACACTCCAGGCAGTATAAAATAAAAAGGACATATCGTTATGATCAGTAGCATATCTTCCCGAAACCAGCTCTAAGGGGTAATGAGAGACAGTAATAAGTATCGCTGCAATAAACCCGGCCTGTTCATTTTTGATGCTTTTCCCTATTCGGTAAACGAGGTAAGTAAGTAGTGCGTGTAAAATAACAGAGGGAATCCTCACTGCTAAAGCCGTTGTTCCAAAAATTTTAATACTCAATGCCATTTGCCATAAAAAAAGCGGCTGTTTGTGTACCCATATATGATTTCCTACCCAGCTTTCAAATGAATAATCTAAAAGGGGTGTTTTATAGAGTGTTGGTTTAAAAGGGTTTTCTGCAAGATGTTTGGCAACCAATGCATGCTGTTGCTCATCCCATAGGTTCAAAAAGGGATCGATACTAGCCATTGCGAACCCCAATACCAGAGAAGCAATGACCAAACTGATAATTCCCCACTTTTTATTGAAATAAAAAACAACAACCGCAATCGCGATTAGAAAAAGGCCACTGAAAATGAAATAGACAATATGAGAGTCTAAGTGATGAAACATCAATAAAAATCTTTCGTGTTTAGATCGCGAAAACTACTTACACCGCCTAAAAATTTCTTAAAGATGATATTCTTTTTATACAAGCCTTTTTTATTAAAGGATGTCGAACTCAAACTGAGCTCTTTTCGTTTGTTTTTTAATTTTCTCCAATTTCTGTAAAGGGCTATGTGTGCTCTGAAAACTGCCCAAAAGTGACGAAACTGTAGTTTGAACAAGAATAAGGTGGCAGCCAGTCCGTCCAACATCATTCGTCCAAACACTCGACTCATCCTTCCTTCATGGTTTTTAAATATCATGAAAATGCTATTTCTGAAATTAAGGTAGGTTTTTTGAGGATTCAGATAATTCAATGTTCCGCCACCAACATGATATACTTTTGAAGATCCACAGGCAAAAACTTTTAATCCACAACGCTTCATCCTCCAGCAAAGGTCAATCTCCTCCATGTGGGCAAAAAAATCTTCGTCAAAACCATTGAAGCGGTGAAAAACAGTAGAGCGAATGAACAGACAGGCTCCCGTTGCCCAAAACACTTCCACAGTGTCGTCATATTGACCTTTATCTTCTTCTACCTTTTCAAAAATCCTTCCTCGACAAAAAGGGAAATAATTTTTATCCAGATAACCTCCGGCAGCTCCGGCATGTTCAAATTTAGATTTGTTCTTTTGCGATAATATTTTGGGCTGAACGGCAGCAATCTCCGGGTCGGATTCCATGAGTTCAATACAAGGTGTGATCCAGTTTTCAGTGACTTCAACATCAGAATTGAGCAAGATGTAATAATCTGCACAGATATTTTTTAAGCCGTCATTGTAGCCTTTTGCAAATCCGCCATTTTCTGAATTTTCGACAATTTTAACCTGTGGATATTCACGGCGAAGGAAAGCAAGGGAATCGTCTGTTGAGCAGTTGTCAACGACCCAAATGGTAGCTTGCTGAGAATGTAGGAGAACAGAAGGTAAGAACTGTTTCAGGTAGTTTTCCCCGTTATAATTAAGTATGACAACTGCGACTTCCATAGTAAATGTCGCGTGAAATTACAAAATAGCCTTGGTTTATCGGTCGATTTCGTTGTAATAAAGATTGGAATTACCTCCATAATGAACAGAACCTCCGGGATCGTCTACATTGTAATTGGGAGAATCTCTTTTGTGCAAATCATTTTGCCAACGGTAGTTTTGAAGTTCACCTTGCATATCAGAATGCAGTAAAGGATAGTCATTGGTGACTAAATCAGGATTGTAAAAAACAAAGCGCACGTTTGATCGTTGCCCAATTCGGTAATAATGCCAGATTTGATAAGGGTAGGCACTAGGTTCGTTGGGACGATCAATAAATTGATCCGGAGCACCATATTTTAACCAGATTCTGCCACGATCTGTCTCCCAGGCATGCTTGATCTGAGTACCAAAAAGTTTTTCGCAATAGTAAACGGTTGATTTGTATTTTTTCCAGCCTGCTTCAGGGTTTTCAGACGCACTTTTCTTCCAAAAAGCAAAGAAGTACTTCTCCATTTTTGTCGTGTCATCTGTCTTTAGCATTTTTCGAATCGTTTCATATTCATAACGTGGACTAATTGGCATGATGCTACCAAGGAAAAAGGGTATAGAATCACGATCTACGGCCTTCATCCATCTTTCATCAATAGTGACGTCATCAATGGTTAAATACTCTTCTTTCATATCTGACCGGCGTTGAAAAAATACCTGTTCATCTGAAATGGTGTCATTCTCTTTATTCACCACCTGAATGTTTAACTGAAAATCACCGCTGGGCACCTGATCTATTGGAAGATACCCCACCACCGGTACAATTTTCCCCGTTGTCAGTCGTTTGAATTGAAAAATACCTTCTATCGGTTGTGTAGAAAGATGTTCTGAAATGGAGTAGGTAACAAGAAATTTCTCATCTTCCCCCATTAAATCAGGAGTGTTATAGATTTCGAAATAAAATGCAATTTTCTCCATCTCAGGAGGAAAATAGTTGGTCATATAAGGCAACAGAAAAACACCATTTTTCACAAAATTATTTCGTTCTTCTGTTGAATAGGCATGTTGAATAAAGGCCACATCTGAAAACTTAAGCCCGCCTTTTGTGAGTGGCTCTACCTTTAGACTCTGCTCTCCGGTTACAATAACGCCGGTTACTAAATCTTTCACACTTAATTCGTATTGATAGATCCCCGGTTCAAGACCGTAATTTTGAATGTCGTAGAAATCATCAACAATAGAATCTTTCATTAAAGGAGAGTCAAGCACATATTTATCTACCAATACAATTGAATCTTTTGATTTAAAGATTTGCGTGATTTCAACAGAGGTTTTTAAGGCACCATTCTCAGCGGTTACGTATTTGAAACTCCCTCCCGCAAACTGAAGCATGGTTGATACATAAGGAGAGTTATCAGGGGTATAATATACTTTATAATTGAAAAATACTTTTGGCTTTGCCGAAAGCGAAGTTAGCGACAAGCTAAATACCAACAAGAAAAGAAATTTGAATTTCATCATAGGAGTACAAGGTACAGTTTTGCAAAGATACGAAGGTTGGTTTTTGATTCAAAGGATACCCTGATTTATTTAACGGTTTAAGTTTTATAAAGATAGGGAGAAGGGGAATAATTTTATAAAGAAAATGACTTGCTGTAAAAAAAATAGTACTACTTTTGCCCCGGAGAATTGGCAGAGTGGTCGAATGCGGCAGTCTTGAAAACTGTTGTACCGCAAGGTACCGGGGGTTCGAATCCCTCATTCTCCGCAATTTTTCCTTCTGTTTTACGCAGTGCATCATTTGCTGTTTAGTAAGGGAAGTAATTTGTTCAAATGGGGGCAGATGATCAAAGAAGGAGATGGATTTTTTTACAGTTCGGGGTGTAGCGTAGCCCGGTTATCGCGCCTCGTTTGGGACGAGGAGGTCGCAGGTTCGAATCCTGCCACCCCGACAGATTAGAAGAGCTATAACATGAAGTTATAGCTCTTCTTCATTTATAAAAGCAAGGCAAGATGAGAACTTATTTGAACCGGGAAGGTACGACGAACTCATAAGTTCCAGTAGGAGTGAGCTATCTTGCCATCTAACATAAAGTTTCCAATTTAATGGGGAAATCTCACTGATGAACTTACTGTGTTTCTTTTGCCTCAGTCACACCTATTACAATGGCTGCCGAAGCGGTATGATCAGTTAGATTTAGCGCTTACTATCGTTAGAGTCTCACGCCAATCACACAGACGTCATCCACCTGTTCTAAAGATCCCATCCAATCAATGATGGTGTCAATGAGAATTTTCGATTGTTCTTGCATGGGTTTACTGTGAATATCAAGCAATAGTTCCCGGAAGGCTGCATATTTAAATTTTTTACCTTTGGGTCCACCAAACTGATCGACGTAACCATCTGTAAAAATATAGAATGTGTCTCCGGATTGATAAGGGATCAGCTGCTCTTTAAATTCTCTTTCAGCCACATACCTGCCTACAGGCATATTATCTGAGGGATAGATGATCAGCTGTCCGTCCCGTATAAGGTATAAGTCATTATTGGCTCCGGCATAGCGTAGTTCTTTTGTTTTTTTGTTCAACGAAAGTAACGCAATATCCATTCCATCTTTTACTTCAGTTTCAGTAGTTTGAAAAGTTTCAATGACAAGTTCTCTAACTTTATTTAATATCGCTGCGGGTGATTTCAAATGGAACTCTCTGACAGACCTATTTAAAGCATTATTACAAACAACACTCACCATAGCTCCGGGTACTCCGTGTCCTGTACAATCTGCAGCAGCCAGTAAAATGGTGTCTCCCGCCGCATCTATTTCTAACCAATAAAAATCACCTGCAACAATATCCTTGGGCTGGTAGATAAAAAAAGAGTCATTTAAATGGTGTTCTATAAGGTTTTTGGAAGGAAGAATAGCATTTTGTATGCGTTGTGCGTAGGTAATGGAGTCTGTAATCTCTTTGTTTTTTCTTTCTACCAGTTCTTTTTGTCGAACGACTTCAGTTGTTCTAACAGAAACTATCGATTCCAATTGCCGCTTATTTTGAAGTAGTTTTTTTGTCCGTAAACGAATAAAGAATAAAATCAGGGCGATTCCTGCAACAATGTAGAGAGAATATGCCCACCAACTTGTCCACCAGGGAGGATGAATTGTTATCGGATAAGAACGAATATTACTCCATATTTTCGCATCACCAATAGCCCGGACTTTGAATACATAATTCCCGCTGGGCATGTTGTTATATACAGCTCGGTTATCTTCTGTTATGGGTCTCCAGTCATCATCTAGTCCATCTAATTTATATTGGTACTTTAGCTTATGAGGCGCTGACCAGTCTATTGCTGAAAAATAAAAAGTAAGATGATTGAGATAATAAGGCAATTCAAGTTGTTCAGGACAATTTGTAAAAGGTGAAACCGCTGTGTATTTAACCGAATTAAGAGAGTTGTTTTTTTCTTCATCCAGATAAATTTCACTACCGTCTTCTATGGAGTCACTTAATTTTCTGAAATCGATAAATGTTTGTTCTAACCGTACATCTGTAATTTGAATGCGTGGCGCTTTATTATTTTCACCATGTTTTTTGAGATCAAGCATAGCTAAGGCCTTACCGGTTCCCCACCAAATTCGGTTTTGATCGTCCAGATAGGCTGCATTGGGATAGAAATCACTTCCTTTTAAGCCATCCATCTTGTCATAGTGAGTGATGACAGTACCTGTGCTATCATCAAAAGACAGCTGGTTGAGTCCGCGTTCAGTTCCTAGCCAAATGTTATTGTTTTCATCTTCTATAATAGACCAGATGATATTGTGGCTGTTACTTCCCTCAAAACTGTATTGCAAAATAGTATCTCTGGTAATTTGATTCACGCCATAGCCCTCGGTTCCTGCCCAAATAGATCCGTCAGAAGCTTCCATTAGTGAAATAACGGATTGGTCGCTCAAGCCTTCTCTTGTGGTAATATGTGTGATGTGCTGGCCGTCAAATTTTTCCAACCCTCCATTTTTGGTTCCAAAATACAAAGTTCCTTTTCTGTCTTCAATAATGGCATGCACGGTATTATTTGATAATCCTTGTTCCTCAGTGAAATGGCTGAATGTATAACCGTCATATCTACTTAGCCCACCTAAAAATGTTCCAAACCAGATATCACCCCTGCTGTCTTCATACATAGAGAGTACCAGGTTCCCACTTAAGCCCTGTTCGGTAGTGTAATGGTAAAAATATTCACCGTCAAATTTAAAGACTCCCGCACCGTTGCTTGCTAGCCAAAAGTTGCCGTTTTGATCTATCAGCATAGATCGGATAATGTTCATGGGAAGCCCTTGTTCTGTTGTAAAGTGGAGATACTCTTTACCATCATATTTACTCAATCCACCATTTGATGCCAACCAAAGATTGCCGGTATTGTCTTGTGTGATGGAGCGAACAATACGGTGCGACAGCCCCTGTTCTTCGGTTAAATTTTCAAAAGATTTTTCATTGTAAATATTGGCTCCTGCTCCAAAAGTTCCAAACCAAATATTTCCGTCAGAATCCTCCAGAATCGACCAAATATTATCATTGCTCATTCCTTCAGAATGCGTAAAATGGCTAAATTCAAAACGATTAAACCGACTTGCTCCGCCCCCCTCTGTACCAAACCACATATTCCCTTTAGTGTCTTGCAAAATGGATCGAACAAAATTATGTGGCATACCCATTTCTTTTTGATAAGTGATAAAAGAGTAACCATCATACATGCATACCCCGGAATCACTGGTGCCAATCCATATATTTTGTTCCGAATCTTCGTAAATTACTGTGGTGTTGTTAGAGATTAACCCTTCCTGAACCGTAAAATGGGTAAAGCCTTCACCATCAAATCGACTCACCCCGTGCCCCTCAACAGTGACCCATATATTTCCGTCTTCGCTGGGATAAACACTTTTAACGTAATCACCACCAAGCCCCTGTTCTTTTCCATAAGTATAAAAATGTCTCCCATCAAATTTGCATAAACCTTTGTCTGTTGCTAACCAGATATTGCCTTCATTGTCCTCGCAAATATCAAAAATGAGATTTGAAGGTAAGCCTCCATCTTCATCAAAGTTATAAAATGAATCCCCATTAAAAACCGATACGCCGGCACCATCTGACCCTAACCATATATTTCCTTTCTGATCTTCATAAATACACCAAATGTAATTTGAAATGAGCCCTTTTTTATCATTAAATAAAATGAAAGACCTCCCGTTGAACATGGTAACGCCTGAGGTCCAGGTAGCAAACCAAAGGTTTCCGCGGCGATCTTCTATCATGTCCATGATGTAGCTAGAGCTTAGACCCTGATCTACATCAATTCCCTGTAGATTGTATGCTGCTGCATCACTAAAATTAAATTTTGAGGCAGAAATGGGTTGATTATACCCTCCTTTTGAGAGTTCAGGAATGGCTTTTTGAACTTTTGGATTTTTAATAGAATCACGTCCAATAGAGAAATGTGGGAGTTGGGTGGACAATAATTTTAGTCGGGGCTGATCTAAAGGGACTATATTTTTATTTGCAGCTTGGTGAAATGGCGCACTTGCTTTAATGATTACAGGTGGAGCCAGTGAATCAGGGTTTAAAACAAGCGGTGTTATTTTTAATGGTTTTCCACTAATTAATTCATCTTCTTCTTGATTTTCAGTTTCAGATTTACTACTCTCAACATTAACATCTTTTGGTTTTACTTTTTCATTGCATCCAATTAACACAACCAGAGGCACTAGTAAAAGCAGAGGGAAAAATGTAAGCTGTTTAAACATCTGTTTATAAATAGAAAATCAGAATTTCTCCGAAATGTACAGAAAAACATGCTGAAATCATTGTTTTAACAGCAATTCAAATCAAAATGTTAATATAAATAGCAGGTTATTTTTTTATCCTTTAGATTTAGGACTTACTTTTGTCCCCACTGTGATAGACGATTTTAGACATAAAGGATTAAGAAAAAGATTAGTAGATAAAATTGCTCAAAAAGGGGTAGATGATCCTGCCGTTTTAGATGCCTTAATGGCAGTTCCCCGGCATTTATTTTTAGATGGAGCATTCACCAAACAAGCGTATGATGATCATGCTTTTCAGATAGGAGCAGGACAAACCATATCTCAACCCTATACGGTGGCATTTCAAACACAGTTACTGGATATTCAAAAAGGAGATAAGGTGCTTGAAATCGGTACGGGATCGGGATACCAAACTTCAGTTTTATGTGAGTTAAAAGCAAAAGTGTACTCCATTGAACGTCAAAAGGAACTGTTTTTAAAAGCCAAGCAATTGTTGCCCAAATTGGGCTATAGTCCAAAGTTAAAGTATGGAGATGGATTTAATGGATGGCCGGTGTATGCTCCTTTTGATAAAATATTAATTACCTGTGGCGCACCGTTTATACCGGATGCGCTAGTTGAACAGCTAAAAACAGGGGGTAAGATGGTCATTCCTTTGGGAGAAGGAGATGTACAGGAGATGATGCTTGTGACAAAAGCTGCAGATGGAGCAATCAGCCAGCGATCTTATGGAAAATTTAAATTTGTTCCCATGCTAAAGGATACAGAAAGATAGCTTAATTTTACCTGAATTAAAATAATAATTATTCATTCACCATTTTATCTAATGAGAACAGCTGTTTTTGCAATAACCGGTCTATTTTTTCTGATGACTGCTTGTCAGGAAATCAATGCTCCTTCTTCTGAAAATGAAGATTCAGAAATTATTACCTCAATTGATTCGGGTAGTATTTTGATCAATGAGATCAGTGCCATGTCCGAATTGGAGAATGAATTTGGAGAAGCTGCTGACTGGCTTGAGCTGTACAATGCATCAGATAAACGGGTAGAGTTGAAATTCGGCAGCTGGTCGATTTCGGATAAACTGTCAAATCCGGATAAATATTATTTACCTGAGGCATTGATTGAGCCCAAGGGATATTTGTTGATCTGGTGTGATAAAGCAGATACTTTGACCAAGGATATTCACACGAATTTCAAATTGTCTGCGAAAGGAGAAACGATTAGCCTGTATTATAATGGAAACCTGATGGATCAATACACTTATGATTCGGTAAGAACAGAGCAAATGTATTGGGCAAGGGTAGAGGATGGCGACCCAAGGTGGAAAGCAGTTGATTTTGCTACGCCGGCTAAAAGCAATGTTAATTTTTGAGGATAATCGAAAATCTCGGGTTAGATCGGCTTCTAATTTCCAGGCACCTGGGAGCAAAACTCAGTGTCGGGCGATCAATATAAAGGGTTTCAAGATACCACAGAGCACAAATATCCTGATCTATTTTTAATTCAGGTCCGCTTTGAGATAAATCTAATATGTTGAGTTTCCTTAGGGTGTAAAAAGAAGAAGGCAACTCTTTAAGTTGGTTCCTGCCAATCACCAAATGAACAAGTGCTTGTAGATTTCCAATGCTATCAGGCAATGCTTTAAGGTCATTAAATTCCAGGTACAAATGAGAGAGCTTGGGTAAGTTACAGATCTCATCCGGCAGCTTTTCCAAATGGTTAAAGCTCAGCCAGAGTTCTTCCAGGTTTTTAAGTTGCCCAATTTCGGGAGGAATAGTATGCAACTCATTGGCCCGTAAGGATAATTTTCTGAGTGATGTCAATTGACCAATTTCCGGAGGCAGATACAGCAGATTATTTTTACTCAGGATCAAACGTTCTAAATTGACCAATCGTCCAATTTCAGGGGGGATACTGTCTAATTTATTATTTCGGAGGTTGAGTTCCTTGAGTTCTTTCAGTTGAAACACATAGGGTGGAATCTCAGTCAAATATTGTCGACTAAGATTGAGTCGGGGTTCACCAAAATTAAAATAGTTACTTCTGCCGCTTTTACTGTTCTTACATTGAATAAAAGATAAGGAAATCAATAGTATTATAATGATATCTAATCGCCTTATTGGTTTCAAACTGTATGTTATTTTAACATTTCCTCAATGGCTGTGCTAAGTTGTTGGTCTATTCCCCGGGTAAATTTCTCATATTCATTATTCACTTCTATATCCGGTATCAAATCACGATTTTCTACTAAAAACCCTTCAGAAACGGATCGCATTCCGACTTGCGGAATACCAAACACCGTTTTTCCGTCAACCATTCGCTCCCACCAAACGGCGGTGCCGGTACCGGGAACAGGCATCCCGATCAATTTTCCAATCCCCAGTGCTTTGTAAGCGTAAGGGAATAAGTGTGCATCCGAATAATTTCCTTCTGACATCAGAACACAAGAAGGTTTTTGCCATTTAAAAATAGGTTCCCCACCCATGTTTTTTTGTCCCCTGGGTTCAAAACTCATGTATAATTTCCCGCTCAAAAAGGTCGCCAAATCATCATGCAACCAGCCTCCGCCATTAAATCGCGTATCAATTATGAGTGCTTGTTTTTTGTTGAGTTTCCCCAGGGCTTTATCAAAAAGAGTACGAAAACTTGCCGAATTCATCCCTTTTATGTGCACATAGCCCAATTTTCCTTCTGATTTTTCTTCTGTGGTTTGCTCACAAATCCTTACCCATCTTTCATACAGCAATTCCATTTCTTCTCTTTGAGATATGGGCTTTATGATTTCATCCCAACGCTCTTTAGAGCTAGGGTCATAGAGAGACAACAACACCTTTTCTCCGGATTTTCGATTGAGTAGCGGATAGTGATTCATTCCTTTAGTGATAGAAAGGCCGTCAATTTTTTCAATGATGGTTCCGGCTTTAATTTTCCCGGATGACATCTTTAACGGACTTTTATCCATGACCTCGATAATCTTGAGGCCATCTTCATTATAGTTCTCGTCATAAAAACACCCGAGCATAGCTGTTTGGTCACCATTTGGATCATATTCCCCATAGCGTGCTCCGGTATGAGAAGCATTGATTTCTCCCAACAACTCACTTAACATTTCAGCAAAATCAAAACCGTTATTGATGTGGGGTAGAAATTTGGCATACTCTTCTTTATACATATTCCAGTCTACACCATGTAAATCTTTCACATAGAACTTTTCTCGCACCTGTCTCCAGGCATGGTGAAACATATACGCCCGCTCTTCGGATTTATTCAAGGTCATTTCGGCATCAAAAGAAATGCTTTCCGGTTTCCCTGCATCTACATCCAGTTTCATGAGGGTTCCACGCTTATTCAGGAAAATATGTTTCTCCTCCTTATCAAAAATTAAGTTTGAGCCTCCGGCATTTAAGTTGGCCAATAATTTGGTCTCATTTTCTTTAAATTTCGTCCGCCAAAGATTATAGCCTTTTTCAAACCGAGCTAAATAATACAGTTCTGTCCCTTCATTATTAACTAAAAAATCAGCAAGAAAAGAAGAGTGTATGGTAAGTCGAACTCTTCTGTCATCCAATCCCTCTGATTCAATGGTTAAAGGTTTAACGGGTTTATCATCTTTCTTCTCATCTTTTTCTTTTTCCGTTTCCTTTTCTGAGTCATCTTCTTTTTTCTTTTCTTTTTGTTCTTCTTTCCACAATTCAAACTCTTCTTCGGTCAGATTAAATTTTTGAAAAGCTTCTTCAGTAAGAAAAATGGCTTCAACATCTGATTCTGCACCCCAACTACCGTGCGATCGATACCCAAACTTAGCAGTGGTATAATAGATCATCTGGCCGTCCATAGCAAACTTAGGTGAACCGTTGGCATATCCGCTTTGGGTTAAGTTGATAGGAGCTTCTTTTCCGCTGGCATTTACCAGACCAACATCAGAAGTCCACCTTTCATACTCAAAAAATTGTACCACCAGCCATTTTGAATCGGGAGACCAGGTGTAGTATTGATCACCATCAGAATAGGAATAATTGTATGCTGCGGGAAGAACGGTTCTAATTTTCTTACTGTCCAGATTAAGTACCCTAAGTGTAGTCCTGTTTTCTAAAAATGCAACTTCTTTTCCATCCGGTGAGTATAGTGGTTGAAATGTTTCTTCGCCGTTATTGACGAGTTCTTCTTCTTTTAAGAGTGTACTATTGAAGAAGTATTTTTCGCTTTCTCGTGCATGAACCGTACGGTAAATGTTCCAACTTTGATTTCTCTCAGCGGCGTAAAGGATCGCCTCACCATCCGGACTAAAACTGACTGATCTTTCTTGCTCTGCCGTATGTGTAATTCGTTTGGTACTGGAATAATCGATTGCCGTGACAAAAACCTCTCCCCGGTAAATGAAAGCAATTTCTTTATTGTTAGGAGATACAGCAAATTCACCTGCACGATTTACTTTTTTTAGAACCGTTTCATTGTTGACGCGATCTTTATTGATAGTAATAGATACTTTTTCAGCAGTTCCGTTTTTCAACAGGTAGATTTCTCCGTCGTATCCGTAACAGACATCACCATTATCTGATCGGCTTAAAAAACGAACCGGATGTTTTTCGTGAGTGGTGAGTTGTTCGCCATAGGGATTGGAAAAAGTTCCTTTCCAAACATTGAATGAGCCTGATTTTTCACTTAAAAAGAGAAATGAGCCGTCTTTTTCCCAGATGGGGTTTCTATCTTCACCCTTCCAGTTGGTGATATTTTTATAGGTTTCGTTTTCCAGGTCATGTAAAACAATATCCCGGGTGATAGAGGAGGAGTGGTGTTTTCTCCAGGGATCTTCATATCCCTTTTTATTGTGAAATAAAATTTGCGTTCCGGCTGCATTAAACTGAATATCTTCTGCTGCTATTGTGAGAAATTGGGTTTCTTTTCCTCCTTTAGTGCTTACTTCATAAACTTCCGGTAATCGCGAATTGGGAAACTGAACGGATTGTACATCATCCCGGCGCAATGATCCGAAAACAACACTTTTTCCATCTTTCTTGAAAGTATAAGGATGATCATTTGCAGAGTGATAAGTTAATCGGCTAGGCGCTCCTCCCTCAGCATCAGCCAAAAACACATCAAAATTTCCGTGGCGGTTTGAGGCAAAAGCAATTTGCTTACTGTCCGGTGACCAAACAGGCATGTAATCATGAGACGGATGAGCAGTCAGCTGATTTGCTATTCCACCACTTGAAGGCACCGTAAAAATATCGCCCTGATAAGAAAATGCGATTGTCTTCCCATCCGGTGAAATTGCCGGATAACGCATCCATAACGGTTGTGAAAAAGCTAAAAATTGAGTAAAAAAGAAAATGATTGCCGCTATTTTTTTCATTCGTCCTATGTTTGTATCAAAAGTAATAAAAGAAACTTTATATCGCTCCTGCTATAGAAATATCGATTTTAATGCCTGTAAAGAACGCATCCGACTTTTTGGAGGAATGTTTAGATTCTATATTGAATCAAAGTTTTGAAAATTGGGAATTGATTGCAGTGGATGATCATTCTGAAGACCATTCTTCTACAATTTTGGATGCTTACAGTGTGAAAGATTCCAGGATAAAATGGTTAAAAAATGAAGGAGACGGTATCATTTCGGCTTTGCAAACTGCTTTTGAATCCTCATCAGGAAGCTTTATTTCCCGGATGGATGCAGATGATCTAATGCCGGTTAATAAGTTGCTTACTTTGTATAAAGGCTTGCGCCGAAGAGAAAAAGTAGTGGTGACGGCTCAGGTGAGATATTTTTCTGAGAACGAAGTTTCAGAGGGGTATAGAAGGTACGAAAACTGGTTGAATGAGGTGGTAAGGGATCATTCTTTTAAGGATTATCTCTATCGGGAATGTGTGATTGCTTCTCCAAACTGGATGGTTCACCGCCATTGTTTTGAAAAATATTTTCGTTTTTCTTCGCTCAATTATCCGGAGGATTATGACATGGTTTTTCAGTGGGTAAAAGCAGGATATAAACTAGAAGGGATTGAAGCGATTACGCATCTCTGGCGGGAACATCCCAAGAGAACATCCCGGAATTCAGACATTTACCAACAGGCATCATTTTTTCGATTAAAAACAACTTACTTTTTAGCTTTTCACAAAGAAAATAAAGATGAGATTCAACTCATAGGCAGTAGTAAAAAAGCAAAATTAGTAGCCGAGTTGTTGCGTGAAAAAGATGTCGATTTCCGTTGTTTTGACCTGAACACTTCAAAAGATCAGGTTCATTCTGTTCATGAATTAAAACCGCAATTAAGTATTTTAACCAATTGGCCTTTAGCGGTAGAAGAACAAGAAACCATCACTTCTTTTTTAGCAAGTAAGGGGCTTATTTTTGGCAAAAACCTATGGTTATTTTAGCTGAAATACACGAACTCCCGCTTCTTGGGGTTTACTAGGTGGTGCTTTATCAAAAAGTCCATAGATGGTAGACCCGGAACCTGTCATAGCGGTGTAAAATGCCCCTTCTTCTTTCAGTTCTTGTTTGATTTTTTTTAATTCAGGATACTGTGAGAGCGTCATTTCTTCAAAATCGTTTCCAACCTCATTCAACCATTTTTCATCCAGTAATTTAGGAGGTGTCGGTAAGGTTTTATTTGAAGGTGTGATCTGACTAAAAGCTTCTTGAGTGGAAATATGGATGTTGGGATGAATCAGTTTTATAAAATGGGCAGAGAGCTTACTGTCAATCGGCTCGATTTTTTCTCCCCTTCCACGAACCCTTGCCGGTTGATTGTAGATAAAGAAAGGACAATCACTGCCTAATTGCAGGGCCATGTCTGCCAGTTCATCAAGAGAGAGTTGCAGATCAAACAATTGATTCAATCCCTTCAAACAAAAGGCCGCATCAGAAGACCCCCCACCCAGTCCGGCACCTAGTGGAATTTGTTTGTGTAAATGAATGTGAACAGGAGGCAGCTGAAAGGTAGCTTTCATTTTTTCATACGCCTTGACAACAAGATTGTCAGCAGGGTTGATGGGAATCCCTGAATGAGTAAAGCGTTCTTTAGAAGAGGGGACAATTTCCAGTACATCACACCAGGGGATGGGATAGAAAACACTGTCAATGGAATGGTATCCATCTGCACGTTTGTTGAATACGTAAAGCGCCAGGTTAATTTTTGCATTAGGATAAAGTATCATCTAAACAGTTTGTTGCGAAGATAAGGGCAAAAAAAGGAATCGCTCTTAATCCTTCTGATGAAAAAAGTTTAAATTTGCCCCCCAACTCAATTTAGTTTAAATAATAGAAAATAGAAGTTGCATGACGAATTATTTAGAATTTGAAGAACCTATTGCGAAAATAGACGAAGAAATTGAGAAAGCGAGAGAAATTGAAGCCAACAGTGGTGTCAACTCTTCAAAAATGGTGAAAGATCTGGAGAAAAAACTCAAGTCTACTACCAAAGAAATTTTCGCAAAATTAACCCCCTGGCAACGGGTTCAACTTTCACGACATCCGGACAGACCTTACACCTTAGACTATATTAAGGCACTGACCAACGGTACTTTTATTGAACTGCATGGAGATCGAAATGTAAAAGATGACAAGGCAATGGTAGGTGGCTTTGGAGATATGGACGGACAAACGGTCATGTTTGTAGGACAGCAAAAAGGAGTAAACACCAAAATGCGGCAATACAGGAATTTTGGAATGCCAAATCCTGAGGGGTACAGAAAAGCACTCAGATTGTTCAGACTGGCTGAAAAATTTAATAAACCCATTGTTACTTTAATTGACACTCCGGGTGCATTTCCAGGCTTAGAAGCTGAAGAACGGGGACAGGGAGAAGCCATTGCAAGGAATATATATGAAATGATGAATCTCAAAGTGCCCGTGATTTGTATCATTATTGGTGAGGGAGCCTCAGGTGGAGCTTTAGGAATTGGAGTGGGAGACCGGGTAATCATGCTAGAGAACTCATGGTATTCTGTGATTTCTCCTGAAAACTGTTCTACCATTCTTTGGAGAAGTTGGGATTATAAAGAACAAGCTGCTGAAGCATTGAAATTGACTTCAACGGATATGAAATCACTTAAAATTGTTGATGAAGTGATCAATGAACCTGTTGGAGGTGCTCACCGTTTCAGAGAAGAAACATTTGAAAATGTCAAAAATTCCATTCAAAAAAATCTGGAAAAATTGAAAAAAATGGATCCAAATGAACGGGTGGAAAAAAGGATTGAAAAATTCTGTGAAATGGGAGTTTACAAAGGAAAATAATCAAATTTAGAGAGCAGTACACATGATCGGCGCAGACTTTGATAAGATTCAATTCGTGCTATTCGGATTGGAACTCGTAGAACCCATGGCATTGATTACAGATGTTATCATGGGGACTATCAGCATTATTTTGGGGTTTAAAATTAGAAAATTCAATGCAGCACACCCTTTTTATCAATATTGGATGTGGTTTTTTCTGATTTTTGGAATCGGTGCATTTTACGGTGGATTTGCGCATACATTCTACAATTATTGGGGATTTGTGGGCAAGATCCCTACCTGGCTTGCAGGTCCGGTTTCAGTATATTGTCTGGAGCAGGCTATGATTTCGGTTTATCCCAAAGAAAAAACATTTGTTTGGTTGAAGACCATCTCTTTTTGGAAGTTCATTTTTGTGATTACCACATGGATCCTTCTCTTGTCTCTCTATGATATTGAGAAAAAACCGTCAATGGGATTCTTACCGATTGCTATCAATACGATTGTTGGCGTCAGCTTAACGGCAGGTGTTTTAGGATTTTATTATTTCAAGAAAAAGATATCACCTTACTATAAATACATAGCGTTGGGCGTGCTAATTATGATTCCTTCTGCCTTTGTGTTTTTGCTAAAAATCAACCTGCATCCCTTGTTTGATAAAAATGACTTGAGCCATGTCTTGTTGACGGTAGGAATCATTTACTTCTATATAGGTATTAAACGCTTATATGAGAGCAATTCCATCAAGGATGATTATCTTTAAATCATGATTTATTCATTTAAAGGATTCACACCTGTTGTAGATGAGAGCGCTTTTGTACATCCTCAGGCTACGGTTACGGGAAATGTGATAATCGGAAAAAACGTCTATATCGGCCCGTCTTGTGCTTTAAGGGGGGATTGGGGAGAAATCATTATTGAAGACGGCTGTAATGTGCAGGAAAACTGCACCGTTCACATGTTTCCCGGAAAATCTATTCGTTTACAGAAAGGAGCGCATGTAGGTCATGGTGCGATTATTCATGGCGCTAATTTGGGAAAAAATTGCTTGATCGGTATGAATGCTGTCCTTATGGATGATGTTGAAATTGGAGATGAATCGATTGTTGGCGCTTTATCATTTATTCCGGCTGGCACCATTATCCCAAAAAGAAGTTTGGTGGTGGGAAATCCGGGGAAAATTATCAAAAAAGTGACTGATGAGATGATGGAGTGGAAGACAAAAGGAACCCGATTGTATCAAATGCTTCCGGCAGAATGTCATTCAACACTGAAAGAAACAGAACCGCTTCGTGCTATTGAAAAAAATCGCCCAAAACAAGAATCGCTTTATGCTACCTGGGAATCGATAAAAAAGGGCAAAGAGTAACTCATTGCAGCGTTTTACAAAAAAGGGTTTGACGCCTGCTTTAAAAAAGCGTACCTTTGAGAAACTGCGATTTATCCGATAAATACTTTATGCGAATAGTATTTTTACTTTTTTTTACTTTACCCTTGATGCTACAGGCTCAGCTAAACATGAGTCAGTTGGGTTTTTTGGATATTCCTGATGCACACGCAACAAAAGGCAATGATGTTTGGGGATATGAAGATGAAGCGGGGAATGAATATGCTATGGTTGGAACAGAAGACGGCGTGAGTGTGGTAGACGTTACCGATCCGGCAAACCCGGTGGAGTTAAGTTGGATCACTGGAATGAATTCTATATGGAGAGACATAAAAGTATATGATGATTACGCCTACGTCACAACAGAAGCCAGCCAAGGCCTACAAATTATAGACCTCTCTCCCTTACCCGGTAGCAGCAGTCTTCCCGTCTCAACCTATAATGGTCCTTCAGGAAGCGAATGGTTATCTGCCCATAACCTTTATATAGACAATGGTTTTCTCTATATTTTTGGTGCCGGAAGAGGAAATGGAGGAGTAATCATACTGGATGTAGCTACGGATCCGTTAAACCCAATAGAAGTAGGCGTTTTTGATAATTGGTACGCACATGACGGTTATGTTTTGAATGATACCGGCTATTTTGCACATATCTATGACGGATTTTTCTCTATTGTTGACCTAACCGATAAATCATCTCCCGTTCTTTTAGGTACAGCAAGTTCACCCGATTTATACTGTCACAATATCTGGACAACGGCAGATGGAAATTATGCATTTACAACGGATGAAATTGCAGGAGGACACTTAGGTGCATACAACATTTCTGATCCCGCTAATATTCAGTTTTTAGATAAAATACGCTCGTCTCCAACACAATCAATTGTACCACATAATACCCATGTGCTGGGCAATTATATCATTACATCCTATTACACAGACGGGGTGCTGATACATGATGTTACACACCCTCATAATATGGTAGAAGTAGGTAATTTTGACACCTCTCCCTTGAGTTCGTCAAACACATCAGGTTGTTGGGGAGTTTATCCTTTTTTATCATCCGGAAACATACTCGCCACGGATAGGGAAGAGGGTCTCTTTGTTCTTTCTGTAGATTATGTGCAAGGGGCATATCTTGAGGGAAATATTACCGAACAAGGAAGCGGAAATCCACTAAATGATGTAGAGATTAGCCTGGAAGGAACCACCATTACTGATTATTCTTCTGTAGTAGGAGATTATGCAACAGGAACGATCAATACCGGAACTGTAGACGTCACTTATTTTAAAGTGCTTTATTATCCACAGACCATTTCAACAATTTTATCCACAGGAAACGTCTTGATTCAGGATGTGGTGCTTCAGAAAATTCCACAGTATTCTGTCACCGTTCAGGTATTGGAAGCGCAATCTCTCAATCCTATTGAAAATGCTCAGGTTTCTATGAATCACACCTATATAAATCATGAGGGGGTAACAGATGTGAATGGAGAAGTGGTGTTGGATCTTTATTATCAGGATTATTATGACATTACTGCCGGCAAATGGGGATTCGTTTCAGAATGTTTTATGGATTCATTGGTAATCAGTTCAACAGGAACAATTGTCATCTATTTAGAAGAAGGTATTTATGATGATTTTTCGTTGGATTTTGGATGGTCGGTTTTTGGAGATGCAGAAAAGGGAATGTGGGAGCGGGAAAAACCGGTAGGAATTGAGTTAAATGGAGTGGTAGAAGCACCTTTTTATGACAGTGACTGGGACTGTGGTGAAATGGCTTTTTTAACCGGTAATGGCACGCAATCTCCTCAGACAGATGATGTTTATAATGGAGAAACCGTTTTAATGTCCCCTGTTTTTAACCTTACTGCTTTTACAGACCCACACATTAATTTTAGTGCTTTCTATTATAATCTTCACGGTCCTTTTTATCCAAATGACACCTTATTTTTCAGCTTATTTAATGGAAGTCAAACGGTGAATATTGCAAAAATTCATAAGGATAATACCGTGATGAATGTGTGGTCAAACTACTCAGTACCGGTAAATGGACTCATTCCCCTTACGTCAAATATGCAACTCATTGTACGCATTAGTGATTATCCGGCTACCCTTAATATCACAGAAGCAGCATTTGATTATTTTTTTATTACTGATTTTTCGGTCAGTCATCTTCCTGAAGAGACTAAAACTGAAATAACGTTTTACCCCAACCCATTTTATGATCAATTTACTGTGTCAGGGATTTTGGATGGAGAGATAGAAGTCTATGACTTAAGTGGGCGACGCCTTGCTCAACAAAAGATAGGCAGTCAAAATGACTTTTCTAATTTAGAATCCGGGACTTATCTTTTTGTTTTTAAAGATATAAGTGGTAATATTGTAGCGACTTCAAAAGGCATTAAACAATGAAATTTTTAATTTCTATCTTATTTGCTCTTGTGACTTTAGTTTCTTGCTCTAATGATGAGCAGAGAGAAGAGACATCTTCAGAAAATAGTGAGCCGAAAAAAATAAACCCTATCTTCTATTTGTAAGCACATGTTCAAAAATGTGATCTTTTTTTATCTGATTTTTCAACTCATTTCGTGTGGTTCCTCTGGGTCGGATGGTGGAATTGAACTGGTATCCGAAGATACAATAGCCGATTATCCACTCAATGAAGATCGCTTAACGGCTGTAGAATTTAATAATGAGTTGACTCTAATGCAAGAAGATGCCATTCAGCAAATTACAGTCCTTTTTCAATCAGACACTGCTTCCGTTCAAAGGAATTATGAAAACACCTTGTTTGAACTGGAAATCTACCAAAGTAACATCCGTGAAATGCAAAAAGAAGGTCTTGGAGAAGATTACCTTGATGAAATGCAAAAACTGATCGCTTTTTATGAAACCGAGCTGAAAACAGGGTTTGTTGAAATACTCCCGCTATTGAAAAAAGCAAACTTAACGAATGAAGACTTGGATCGGCTTGAGGTATATGACAAAAATTTTGCAGCGAAAGAGAAAGCAGCATTTGAATCCGTTTTTCAAGCACAGGAAGCTTTTGCGGATACGCATAACATCAAGTTACAAGATCACCGTTAGCAATGAAAAATTTTTGGGTAATTTCTATATCAGTAGCGGTCTTGTTTGCGGCTACCTTTGTCTTTACAATTAGTATCAGCCAAAAACTGAATAACTATAAGAGTAAGAAAGAAGAAGTGGTGGCACTTTTACAATCAGATGCCCGTCTCGGAAATGTCTGGGAATGGATTCCCATATTCAGCCCTGCTGACCGAATTATGGAAGAAAAAAGGGCGTTGGAGAAAAAGGCAAACTTATACTATAATTCAGCGGTTCGGGATGGTTTAATATTATTTGCCGTAGTGGTTGTCTTCTTGCTTGTAAATAGTTGGTTTTACCGAAAAAAAGAATACAGTCATCAAATGATTGGTCTTGCGCTGGTGTCTTCCAGTCTTTGTTTTTTGTATTTAGGTTTACAGTCCCCTTTTCTTGAGATAGAAGCCTTTAAAGATGATTTTACAGTAAGTGCTGAATTGGCTGATTACGGATTATCTGACACCATCAAGGGGCGGATTTATTTTTTCTATCAGAATCACAATGTCATGGAGTTGATAAAATTGCTGTATACGGGGGGAAACTTCTTTGTTGCTATTTTACTTTTGACTTTCAGTGTTGTATTTCCAACGATTAAGTTAATTTCTTCGGTGGTTGTTTTTCTTTCTCCCGCTTCAGGATTTGCAAAAAATGCGGTTACCACGATCAACAAACTGGGAAAGTGGAGCATGGCAGATGTTTTTGTCGCCTCCATTTTTTTGGCGTATTTCTCTTTTTCCAATTCTAATCTGGGAATTGATACCGGATCAACCACTTTGATTGGCTTACATTTTTTTGTTGCTTTTGTGATCTTTTCCATCTTCTCGGGCATCTATCTGAAAAAGACAGTGATTGCTCAGCACTAAAAGAAAGGAGGCTGATTGAGTTCCAGTTTGATGTCCTGAAACATGGAAGCCTTGATGTTTACCCGAAAAAGAAAAGTAAAGTTTTGTTGCTCCCAGGGACCGTATTGCGCAAACTGAAGAACGGCTTCCCAGCAATGTAAGTCTCGCCAAACTTCAAAACTATAGGTAGAGATTAAGTTTTTGTATGGTTTTTCTGTATCTTGCTGATACGCTTCATTGAATTGTTGTAAATCAGCATTTACCAAATAAGTAAATTTCCATTTTTTATTGATGCTGAAATCCCCATTAACTCTCATTGTTTGAACCAAATTAAAATCGGGATCAGTAACCAGAGATTTAAGATTTCGGACATAGTTCAGGTTATAAGAAACATTTAACTGCCAGGGAATTTCAAAATTGACTTTGTTGGGGTTAGTCACTTGTTCATTTAAGGTGGCATTATTGGCGGTGACATTATTCAACTCTTGTTGTTTTTTACGACCGGTTCGGTTGGTGAAATTTGCATTCACCACTACTTTTGCTGTTTTTAAGTTCCCCAATCCTTGATTGTTTCCAATGGCATACTCCTTTTTTGCGTAGCCTAAAGTGTCTAACCTATAAGGAGAAAATGATGCAGAAGACTGAAAACTGAAAATTTTCAAAAACTTAGCAGTTCTGAACTGCATACTGATGTCTGACATATTCATAGAGTCTTTAAAAATGTCGTAGTTTCCTCCTATTGAAAAGGCGTCTACCAGATTAAAAGATTTATCGGACAGATTAACGGTGTCCTTCATATCACGCGTTTTCATTTTTAAGGTGTTCATCAAATTAAAAGTGATGATGCCGGCTTGAGATTTGCGCCCCTCGGTATAAAGACTTTTGCTGAAAGAAGAAAGATATTGTTCTTCTCCCGTTGAATCGATTTGAACCAATTGATGAGAACCGAGGTCAGGTGAATAACTAAAAGACAGGCTGGGGGATGCGACATGTTTGAAACGAGTTCCTTTTTCACCTTTCCACTTAAAAATCCCATAAAAATTTCCCGCCAATCCTCCGTTGAAACGCAGATTTCTATGGCTTCCAAAACCAGTAACTGCTAAAGTATCAATTTTCTGATTTTGAGGATCCCATTGGTAATTTTCATATTGGAAATTCCATGATTCATTGTAATTGACAGAGGGAGTAAAAGTCATTCTTCCACCGGCTAATTTAAGGTTGGAGTTTAAGGTGATGTTATGCGCGATCCCGTTTATTGCGTAGTCTCCGATTTGCTGATAATCCTGTAAGTTGAAAATGCTGTCAGGGGCAGCGATAAAATTCTTTGATTTTAAGCCGTATTGGACGTTGACTTCTTCATACCATTTGCTTCCTATCTTATTTTTTCGAAGTACACCCAAATCAAACCGGCTGATCGTAAAGTTTACTTCCGGAAGGTTTATGGTGTATTGCTGTTGTAATGAACTTTGCTGTAAACTCGCTTTGATGGATGCATTTCCATTAAATCTTCCCGCATTCCAACGTTTGTCTAAAGAAATGGCAGAGTTGAATTGATTGGTGAAATAATCAGGATTGATGGTTTCCAAACTTGATTTACCGTTGTTATCTGATTGGAAATTGATATTCCCGGAAAAGTTCATGCTGGGATGAGCCTTAGGGTCTTGTGTGTGCGTCCATCTTACAGTTGCTTTGTTCTGTAAGGTGGTATCGTAAAATTGACCCCTAAACTGTTCAAATTTGAGGTTGACGGATCCCCGGTGTTTATATTTTTTCATATAATTGGTGGTGTTACCAATTCCAAACCGCCCGGTGGTAAAAACAGTTGCGTTAAATTGGGTTTCCCAATAATCTCCCAGGGGGATGTAGTAACCAAAATCTTGTAAACCAAATCCATAACGAGAAGAGGTAGAGAAACTGGGAAGAATGATTCCGTGTTTCTTGCTTTTGGAATTAGGGAAAAATGCAAAAGGTGCCGCCAGAGGTGTCGGGATATTGAATATTTTCATGAAAACCGGACCGGTAACCACTCGTTTATCGGGAACAATGATCGCCTTGGTTAATTTAAAATGATAATGTGGTGTATCGTTTTCGCAAGTTGTAAATTTTCCATCCTTCAAGTGGATGTACTCATTGGGATGAAGTTTTGACTCTCCCATGTGAATATAGCCCTCGTCTTGTTGTGCTCTTACCTCTTTGATATAAGCCTTCTTGGTATCGAAATTGTATTTGATATAGTCACATCTCGATTCTTCTCCATCTGCTTTGAAAAAGGGTTTTCCTATTGCGTTTCCCAGGCTGTCAGTGCTGTAAGTGGCGGTAACTTCATTGTTGTTGATATTGATTTGAATGTAGTCTGCTGTTAACTCTATATTATCATAGTTGACAATGGCCTCACCATATAATGTAACGATTTGCTCAGGAACATTAGCTACGATAGAATCCCTTGCTTCATAGGTGACAGCTTGATCCAGACCACCTTGAGCATAAGCTGCTTCTGTGGTGAAAAAGAAGTTTATCAACATCAAAAAATTGATAACTAGCGATATTTTAATAGACAAACGCAACTTTTGGTCTTAACTTTGTTATAGTTTGTGTGAAAAAAGCACAAAACTAAAACATTTATCAGATGATGATAATGCATATAAACATTTTGAAAGCAATTATATTGCTTGGTCTTCTTAATTTTTCCATCACTATATACGGACAGACAAGTGAATTGGTGGGGGGAATTAAAACCGTAGTAATTGATCCCGGGCATGGAGGGAAGGATCCCGGATGTCATGGAGCACACTCCAATGAAAAGACCATTGCTTTGGCAATAGGCCTTAAGTTGGGAGAGTTCATTGAAACTACATTTCCCGAAGTAAATGTAATTTATACCCGAAAAACTGATGTTTTTGTTGAATTGGATGAGCGCGCACAAATCGCAAACAGAAACAAAGCAGACCTTTTTATTTGTATCCATGCGAATGCCGGCCCTTCAAATGCATACGGAGCAGAAACCTACGTTTTGGGATTGCACCGAACCGAAGCGCAAGAGAAAGTGGCGCAAAGAGAAAATGCGGCGATACAGTTTGAAAAGGATGCCGGTGCAAGTTATGAGACATTAACTGCTGATCAAATTATTGCCCGACAATTACAACTGAGCGCATTTTTGGATCACAGTATAAATTTTGCCGCAAAATTGCAACATCAGTTTAAAGGGATTGGTAGACATGACAGAGGGGTAAGACAAGCCGGATTTCTTGTGCTTTACAAAACCACCATGCCAAGTGTACTCATAGAAACAGGTTTCTTGACCAATAAAAATGAAGAAAACTTTTTAGCATCCTCAGAGTCTCAAACAAAAATGGCCAATTCTATTTTTACTGCCTTTAAAGAATTTAAGGCAGAATTTGAGGGAACTGATAGGTCTGTAGACGCGACCTTAAATGGAATAGACACCGCTTTTTTTGGTCTGCCGGATTCTCTGTTAAATGATCAGAAAGTTGTTTTTCGGGTACAGATTGAAACGTCTACTACACCCCTGGACACAAAAAGTGATCGGTTTCAAAGTATGCCTGTCTGGCAATATGAAAGTGGAGGGCTTCACAAATATACAGTGGGCTTGTTTACTGAAATTGAACCTGCTAATCGATTAAAAAAAGAACTGAGAGAAAAAGGTTTTGAGCATGCATTTGTAGTTGCATTTCTTGCCAATGAACGCATTGATCTCGATAAGGCAATAAAGTTGGCTTCAAATTGATGTCTTCCAAAGATTTTACCTTATTTTAGCACTTTGTATAACCAGATTAAGTAATCTCCTTCATGAGAGTTTCTAAAGAATTTAAAGTTGGGCTTCTTGTCGTTTTAGGATTATTACTCCTTTTCATGGGGATGAACTTTCTTAAAGGAGGAGGTATTTTTACTAAATCCCGTGAGTTCTATGCTGAATTTCCAAACTCAGCCGGATTAAAACCCTCTAATGAGGTGCAACTGAATGGCGTTAAGGTAGGGCAAGTAATCGCCATAGATTTGAAAGAGAATGACGCCTCCAGAGTTATCATTCGCTTCAATATTCAAAATGACGAATTAATGATTCCCAGGAATTCAGAAATTTGGTTGATCAGTTCTGATATTTTAGGTACAAAAGCATTGGATTTAAGAATTATGGCAGATTCTGTGAAGAAAGGTGAACTCACATATTATGAGGATGGAGATCAAATTAAAGTGGCACGTATGGAGATGACTTTAGAAGATCAGATCAATCAGGAAATTTTACCCTTGAAAAAAAAGACGGAAGAATTGATCGGTTCAGTTGAGCAAATAATAGTTTCAGTAAATGCTTTTTGGGATACTTCTGCAGCTTATACCATAGATGAAAGTCTTTATGAAGTAAGGGATGCAATTCAAACTTTTGGAGAATTGGCCAATAACCTGTCTATTTTGATTTCGAATGAAACGGAGCAAGTTGATGTGATTTTAAATGATGTCCATAAGATCACTGAAAACCTCTCCAACAAATCAGAAGAAATTTCAAATATTATTGACAATTTTTCATCCATATCGGATACACTTGCTGATTCAGACCTAAAAGCAGTAATCACAGAAGCAGAAGCCACACTGACGGAACTTAACGGAGTTTTAAGCAAAGTGAATCAGGGAGAAGGAACTCTGGGGAAACTCTTGCACACCGACAGCCTACATAATGAATTAATAAAAACCAACCAATCACTGCGTAATTTACTTGATGATTTTGATGAAAACCCCAACAAGTTTGTTCATTTCTCTCTTTTCGGTCGAAAAGTGAAGGGGTATCAAACAACCAATGAGCGCGAGGAGGTATTGGATGAATTGTTGGATTCCCTACAGTCGAATCCACCAAATTAAGGTCAAGAGTTATAATACGGTAAAAGAATCGAATGGAAATAAGTAGCATTGTATTCATTATCATCTTAATCGGATCTACTGCATTTTTTGCTCACAAAGTCAGGCAGATTATACAAAACATTAAGCTGGGGACTAAGGTAGATCGGACTGACAAGAAGGCTGAACGTTTCAAAACAATGGTTCGCGTGGCCCTGGGTCAATCAAAAATGGTGGTTCGCCCGATTGCCGGTTTTTTTCACATCATCATTTACGTCGCATTTGTCATCACTCAAATTGAACTAATTGAGATAGTTATTGATGGTGCATCCGGTTCTCACCGTATTTTAGCAGATCCCCTGGGAAATTTTTATATCTTCATAATAAGTACCATAGAGATTCTCTCTTTACTGGCACTGATCGCTACTTTTGTGTTTTTAGCAAGGAGAAATTTACTCAAGATTCCGCGTTTCAAAAAAAGTGAGATGAATGGTTGGCCAACTTTAGATGGAAATATCATTCTCTATCTGGAGGCCTTACTTGTACTGTCTATCTTTGCTATGAATGGGGCAGATGAAGTATTGCGTTTAAGAGGAGAAAGCCACTTGGCAGGATCAGGAAGTTATGGTTTTGCTTTGAGCTCATATATCGGTCCTGCTTTATTCGGTGGATTAGAAACAGAGGGTTTACACCTGATTGAGCGAATAGGCTGGTGGGCACATATCGGAACGGTTTTGGCTTTTTTGTGTTATCTTCCTTTTTCAAAACATTTACATATTCTCTGGGCATTTCCCAATGTCTACTTCTCCAATTTAAATCCAAAAGGGCGCTTTACCAATATGGAGTCAGTTACCAAAGAAGTAAAGTTGATGATGGATCCAAATGCAGATCCTTATGCTGCACCTGCTGTTGATGAAAATGCAACGCCTCAACGATTTGGAGCAAAAGATGTACAGGATTTGAAATGGGTTCATATTATGAATGCTTATTCATGTACAGAATGTGGGCGTTGTACGGCTGAATGCCCTGCAAACATTACCGGTAAAAAATTATCCCCCAGAAAAATCATGATGGATGTTCGTGACAGGGCAGAAGAAGTAGGGAAAAATATCCGTAAAAAAGGTAAAGATTTTGAGGATGGAAAGTCTCTGATAGGAGAAGAATATATCACAGAAGAAGAACTTTGGGCCTGCACAACTTGTAATGCTTGTGTACAAGCATGTCCGGTCAATATTGATCCATTGGCAATTATTGTGGATTTGCGAAGATATCTGGTGATGGAAGAGTCAAAAATTCCTTCAGAATTAGTCACCATGAATACGAATATTGAGAACAATCAGGCTCCCTGGCAATTTTCTCCTGCTGATCGCTTAAAATGGAAAGATGAAGCATAAATTAGTACAAACAAAAGAAAATGGCGAGAACATTTCTCCTATTTTACCTGAAGAGGTGAAGAACTATTTGATTGATATTGACGGAACCATTTGTGATGATATTCCCAATGAAGAACCGGAGCGCATGGCTACTGCTGAACTGTACCCGGATGCCTTGCTCACGATCAACAAATGGTATGATGAAGGACATGTGATCACCTTTTTTACATCAAGAATTGAAGACCACCGTGAAGTAACGGAAAAATGGCTGAGTAAACATGGGTTTAAGTATCATGGGTTGCTGATGGGGAAACCAAGGGGAGGGAATTATCATTGGATCGATAATCACATTGTAAGAGCTACCCGCTATTTGGGCAAGTTTACTGATTTGGTTGATTCCACTGAAAATATTCAAGTTTTTAAAAAGTAAGAGATGAGCGAATTGAAAGTTCCTACAATGGCAGAAATGATGGCGTCAGGTGAAAAACCGGATGTGCTTTTTTGGGTAGGCTGTGCCGGAAGTTTTGATGATAGGGCTAAAAAGATAACCAAAGCACTGGTCAAAATCCTCAATAAATGTGAGGTTAAATTTGCTGTATTAGGTACTGAAGAATCATGCACCGGTGATCCGGCAAAACGTGCAGGAAACGAATTTTTGTTCCAAATGCAGGCCATGATGAATATCCAGGTATTAGACGGATATGAAGTAAAGAAGATAGTCACTGCCTGCCCGCATTGTTTTAATACACTGAAAAACGAATACCCTGAATTGGGAGGGAATTATGAAGTGATCCATCACACCCAATTGATAGAGAGCCTTTTTAAAGAAGGAAAACTTTCTGTGGAAGGTGGCGCATTTAAAGGAAAAAAAATCACTTTTCATGACCCTTGCTATTTAGGACGCGCAAATGATGTTTACGAAGCGCCACGTGAGATACTTCAAAAATTAGATGCCGAACTTTCTGAGATGAAGCGGTGTAAATCAAGAGGACTTTGTTGTGGTGCGGGAGGTGCTCAAATGTGGAAAGAAGCAGAAAAAGGAGATAAAGAAGTAAATATAGAACGTACCGAAGAGGCTTTAGGTACAAACCCTAATATAATTGCAACCGCATGTCCTTTTTGTAACACCATGATGACAGATGGCGTCAAAAATTTTGATCAGGAAAATAATGTAAAAGTATTGGATATAGCGGAGATGATCGCTTCGGCATCAGATTTGTAAGGGAGAGAATGAACTTAAAAACAACTCCATGAAAAGAATAGTACAATTTGTTTTACCTGCATTGGTTTTATTTATTTTATCCTGCAAGGATAGGGTGTATCTTACAGTTGCCGAACCTCCGGCCGTTTATTTGGAAGAAGAATATGAAGCCGCAGGGGTAATTAATAGAACCTATTCCAGTGGAGCATCAAAAGTCGTTGATGTGATAGATAACGCATTAACCTTTGAAGGAAATTTGGATCACGAAGGATCAAAAGCCGCAGTTCAGGGAGCGTTTGATGAGTTGTCTGTCAATCCAAGGTTTAAGCGAGTAGTGCTGTTGGATAGCATGACGGTGAAAAATGGGGGAATGGATGTTTTTCCTGCACAACTTACCTGGGATGAAGTGGAGCAAATTTGTAGGGACAATAACGTACAGGTTTTATTTGTGTTGGAAGTGTTTGATACAGACACAAAAATCAATTATTCTACTCAAACGGTGAATCAAAACACGCCTTTAGGAACTGTTCCCTTACTCAGACATACCGCCACCATGAATACTCGTATTAAAACAGGTTGGCGAATTTATGACCCTGCCAATAAATGGTTGCGGGATGAATTTTGGCTTTCTGATCGTTTACGCACAACGGGATCCGGAATTAATCCAGCAAAAGCCGCTTCAACTTTGATGAGAAGAGGGCAGGCAGTGCGTCAAATCAGTAATCAGGTGGGTAGATTTTACGCCGGAAGAGTAATGAATCAGTATTTCAGGGTATGGAGAAATTATTTTGATGGAGGAAGTAAAACATTGAGGATAGCCGGCAGAAGAGCAGAAGTAAACAATTGGGATGGTGCTGCAGAATTATGGTTAAGAGAAACTGAAAATCCAAAAAGAAAAATAGCGGGAAGAGCCTGTCACAATATGGCGATTTATGCTGAGATACAAGGCGATATATACGGAGCTGTGGAATGGGCACAAAAAGCCTACGCCGACTATAGAATAAAAGAGTCTGAAGATTACGCCCGCATACTCAGAGACCGCGTACGACGCTGGGAACAAAATCAGAATCGAAAAGAACAGGACCATATCGATTAAAACTATATGTCAAAAAAACTCACGGAGATTTTAAATATTGAGCATCCCATTATTATGGCGCCTATGTTTTTGGTCACCAACGCAAAAATGATGATTGCTGCCGGAAATAATGGAATAGCCGGTGCTGTCCCCGCTTTAAATTATCGTACAGATGAAGATTTTAGAGCGGCAATAGATGAGATTAGAGCAAATACAGACGGGCCGATTGGAATCAATCTGATTGTGAATAAATCCAATCCCAAAATGCCTAAGCAGCTAGAAACTTGCATAGAGAAGAAAGTAGATTTTATCATTACTTCTTTAGGTAGCCCTAAATCGGTGATTGAAAAATGTAAACCGGCCGGCATCAAAGTTTTTTGTGATGTGGTAGATTTGGCCTATGCAAAAAAAGTAGAAAAATTAGGGGCAGATGCTGTTATTGCGGTGAATAGCAATGCAGGAGGGCATGCCGGTCCGCTTCCGCCGGAAGAATTAATTCCCCTTCTCAACAAAAATTGTTCTATTCCCATCATTTCTGCCGGAGGGGTAGGTAATTATGAGGGTTTACAAAAAGTATTAGCGCTAGGTGCAGCCGGCGCCTCTATCGGAAGTATATTTATTGCCTCAGAAGAATCAGATGTCTCAGAAGAGTACAAACAGGCTTGTGTAGATTACGGAAAAGAAGATGTTGTGATGAGTACGAAGATATCAGGAACTCCCTGTACGGTGATTAACACCCCTTATGTACAGAAAATAGGCACTAAACAAAATTGGTTTGAGCGTTTGTTATCCAAAAATAAGCGATTGAAAAAATGGGTGAAGATGCTCACTTTTGTAAGGGGAATGAAAGCATTAGAAAAATCAGCATTTAGTGCCACTTATAAAACCGTGTGGTGTGCAGGTCCCACGATTGAAAATACTAAAAAAATCAGATCGATCAAGGAAATTGTAGAAAGCCTTGTAAAGCCGGTGAATTAAAATAAACCTCCCCAATTCCCCCAGTTGTAATCGTTTACCACTACACGCTTACGGTTTTTTAATTCAAAAATAGTTACCGTTTTTTCAATCGTTTGCTCCATTTCCTGATCGTTCACCACAGAAAGTCCTTTCTTTTTGTCTTGTTGTTCTGTGTTAAACTGGTCGTCTTCCAGTGGTTGGATGCCCACATAATCAATCATCCAGTTTTTTGTGTCCTCTGTTTTTCGTTTAAAAAAGTAAATGTAACCCGTATTTTTCCCGTTGTCAACCTCTACCTTTTTTACAAAAGAGACGGTATCCTTTTCTTTATCATAACCGGTATTGTAAAGCAGGGAAAAAGCCATTTCTTCTTGTGTAATTTCAGCGGGAAAATAAGAGAGCATTTCTTCTGCTTCCAGTCGGTTATAAGCCCAGACGCGGTGATCCAGATCTTTACTGACCTCATTTATCTTAGCCGTATCGACCGGCAAACCCAATTTGTGGTGTACGATTTCTGCTTCCAAAAGGAACTTTTTATCGTTGATACGATAAATATCCTCAAAAAAGGCTTCACTATCTATATGTTTCTCTTTTTTAAAAGCACACATCAGTGCGTAATAATCTAAAAACAATGATTGATATTCTGCAGATTGAGAATAGCCGTAGTAATAGTTGTTCTTTTTCTTTTTATCATCTTTTTGATTGGCTACCGTACGTTTTAATTCAATATTTGCATTTCTGTAAATCGATTTCTTTTCTGAACTGAAATCTTCAAATTCAAAAATGGCATTGAGATAACCATGAGCAAGCATCTCTACTATATAAGGCTTGTACTCCGGATACTGAGCGACATCTAACATCTCAGGGAAAAACCCTTCTGCTAAATCAAGGGAATCGTAGAGGTTGTTAAAAAAGTTCAATTTGTTGCTCTTTTCCGTAAAAGGGGTGTTGTCGATCAGCAATTTTTTAATGGCATTATAGGCTTCTTGCGTTTCAGTATAAGAAAAGGATTTAAGTACAATGAATTGCAGATCAGAGTTGAAATTGTTAGAATCGTATACTGCATACAGAAAGTCGTAAGCCTCTTGTACTTCAATGTTTCCTAAAGACATGATCAAATCTTCCCGATACTCTGTCTCTTTTTCTTCATCAAACTCATGTTCATAATAGGTTTTAACAACACCTGGAACATCCTTTTCTTCGAAAATTACTTTTGAAATAGATTTCATGGCGTTTACACGATTCAGGCTATCTTCTCCAAACACATGACTAAAGAATACTTCGGCTTTATCTTCAAAAACATCTCTACCAATTAAAGTATCCATAGGAGTATAGGAGTCATAGAAAGTAGAAACATATTCAGTGGGGCCTTCCAACGTATCTATTAAAGACTGAAGAGTATACAATACGCCATGTTGTAAATGCATTTGGGTGTAGATGCCCTTTGCGCTACCGGTATCTGTCAACATGAACGATATTGTTAGTGAATCTTCATCTTTGTGTTTTTTCTGAGATACAATGAATTGATTCTCAGTTTCCAGTCGTTTAATTTGATAGTCCCAAAAATCATTGCGTGAATCAGCACCCTGATAATCGTGAAATTTGGTGTACCCTACATAGATGACTTCATTGGTTTTAGGATTCGTATGGTATTTTGAGTCAGTTTTGCTCAGGTAAGATTTATCTTCCTCATCATCACTATTATAATTTCGATAAAGGTTATACCCCATGGCTTTATAGTCTGGTTTATCATCTTTTTTGATGGTGTTAACGGTGTAAAACAGGGTGGTGTCTTCATAAAGTGTGTATTCCTGATCGACTTGATGTTTGGTAAATTTAAAAGAATCAAAAAAGGCAGTTGCATTCTCATTTTTTGAGGTAGTAGACATTAAGTAGTATAACCCCCGCTTAGTAATTATTTTGATCGATAAATCGGCTACCTGATTTTGGTGATTTTTATCTGCCTTTAACTCTTGTCTAACGGATGCGTAACTTCCGTTATGCTTATATTCCGTTCTCTCGATTTCACAACCCAATTGTTTTGCATACTGCTCACCTAAATAAGCCAGATCAAATGAATCTTCTTCAATGTAATCCAAATCATTCAAAGTATATCGCATCACCTGAAAGTAGTCGCCAGATTCCTGATCAAAAGATTGATAGAGAGGAAAAACATTAGTTTCATCCATCTCATCAATCATGTCCTGACCTGAAACCATTCCTTTCATAGACCATTGAGCGCCACCAAATTTGGGAGCAACATCTTTCCACTCACTACTTTGTGGAGCCAGTACAATTTTTGAAAAGAAACTTTGGGGTTCAGAATGTTCTACATAATCTTCTATTCCCGACCCTTTGAAAACAATAATCTCAGTAGGCGTAAAGAATACATTGTAATTTACGCGTGCATTTTTACTGGTAGTGGTTAGAATACGATATCCTTTATGTCCGTTGAGCTCAAGATTTTCTACTTTCAGAATGTCTCCCGGTGTAGCAGGGTATAATAAACTGTCAAAAGTAGATTGGTAATAAGCTTGATCCTTATTGAAGATGGGGGCAAACGTAAAGAGACGAACCACACTAAAGTAACCGCCATTAATGGGTTCAGGGCATAAGTATTCTAATTTTCCGCGCTTGCTGGTGGGCATTTCATACAGTTTACCGGGAACATATAATTTAATAAAGCCATCTGAAGTGGAAGTTTCTGTAAATGCCACAGCTTTATACTGTTTCTCCAATTTTTTTCTCATTTTGTGAGCCTTTGATGTAGATTTGGAGGAAACCGCACGTACTTTATATCCCTCTTTTCTCAACAATTCAATAGCGCCTTCTTCGCCGGGAAGATGCGCTGCCCCAATTCCGGTAAAAATGGAATGTTGATGCATAATTGAATCCATTCGTCGAACCATGTTCTTATTGCGTTCTACAATAAAATATTTATGGTATACAGATGTGGGAGTATTGGATCGGGTTAAGGAATCAATCTGATCTAAATCGCCACGGCGGTAGGCTTCTTCTAGTTTTACGTATTTCTTTTGCGCATCTTGCTCCAAATAGGTATTACTCTTATTATCTCGTTTTTTATCCTGATCAGGGGTCATGGATTTTAAAGAAAGTTCCATGACTTCATCAAAATCTTCCAAACTGTGAATGGGCTTGCCATTTTTAGCACCGGCTTGGTAAATGAACATGTCTAAGTAGGTGTTTTCCTGATAATCTTCATTTCCCGGATTGAAGCGATAAAGGATCTGATTCATTAATCCGTTTTTATTCTCCAGTAAATCATACATAACTTCTGTTCCGGGATCTTCAATTTTAAAAGCTCTTTTGTAAAAATCGGATCCAAAATCATATCCACCCAAAGAAAAAACACCCATATCCCGATAATCTTCCATCCAGCTTTCCGGGGATGACTCTAAAGCCACGCCTTTGGTCTTGTTCAGGCAGTAATAAAAAGAATCACTCACGTTAAACGCCAGTTTATTGGAAACGTGCATGGTGCCATAAAGGTAACTGGGTTCTGACAGTCCGTTGCCGCTAATCTCCCATAACAAACCCTGATACTTTTTTTGAGATAATGAGGGGGTAGCAAGTACTAAAACACAAAGAAAAAAAACGATATTTTTACACATAAATGAATCCTGAAAAATTAATAAGTATTGGGTTCACGTAAAAATAACAAGGATTATTGTAAAAGTAACAGCTTGGGCTGATGAATCTGCCTGCTACTTATTATCTGTTGGTTTTTCGATCATTGTTTTTAGGACGCGACTTAAAATTATTTTTTCTATTTTTTTGTCCGCCCTTGTGGTGATGAGATTTGGTCTTAGCTCCCCAAACGGGACCTTCTCCTACTTCTTTTGGGGGATTAAGTTTAGGAATTTCTGTCTCTATAAGCTGCTCAATCCGGCTAAACTTACTCATGTCTTTTGGATTGATCAGTGTAAACGCTTCTCCTTTGGTATTCGCTCTTGCAGTTCTCCCCACACGGTGTACATAATCTTCAGCATCTGATGGGACATCAAAATTAATCACCATATTGATCTCCTTAATATCAATTCCCCGGCTCATTACATCTGTAGCAACAAGCACACGTATGCGTTTGGATCTGAATCCGCGCAGCACCTCTTCCCGCATATCCTGATCCAGATTGGAAGAAATACCATGCGCTTTGTACCCCTTCTTTTTTAAGGATTGAACGATTTCAGAAACTTTATTTTTTGTAGAAGTAAAGATAATAATACTGTCGTGGTGTTTTCTTTCAGATAAAATAGCATCCAGAACGCCTACTTTTTGGTTATCAAAGGTCAGGTAAGCCTTTTGGTCAACACCTTCAGCTGGTTTTGAGATCGATAAAGAAATCTCTACCGGATTATTGGTAATGCGTTTTGCCAATTGTCGGATGGAAGAGGGCATGGTAGCACTAAACATGAGTGTTTGATGTTTTTCAGGCAAATAGGAGATGATTTTTTTCAAATCATCAATAAAACCCATATCCAACATACGATCTGCTTCATCTAATACCAAATGTTTTACATGGTCAAAGTTGACATAGCCCAGCTTAAGGTGAGAAAGTAATTTTCCCGGTGTGGCAACAATGATGTCTGTTCCCTCCTTTAAAGCTTTCCTTTGAACATCAAAGTCTTTACCATCTCCACCGCCATAAACGGTTTGAGAACCCACACTCAAAAAATAAGAAATCCCTTGTATTTCCTGTTCGATTTGAATGGCCAATTCTCGCGTAGGAACAACAATTAAGGTGTCAATGTTGCTATCTTTTTTACCGACGAGTTTGTTCAAAATCGGCAAAACAAATGCCCCGGTTTTCCCTGTTCCGGTTTGCGCACAGGCGAGCATGTCTTTATTGTTTAAAATCTCTGGAATGGCTTTGACTTGTATAGGGGTAGCCTCTTCAAACCCCATGTAGTGGATGGCCTCCAGTAATTCATCCTTAAGGCCTAATTCAGTAAATTTCATAGAGGATGAAGATAGTTATTTCTTTTGTTTTTACGACTATCCTGTTTGATTTGAATGTAAAATAAAAGTAGATCTAAAGTATATTTCGTCATTGATCCAGATACGTTGAAACTTAACTTTCAAACCACTAAATGTGTCATACAATTATAAGGAGTGGTGCTTGCAAAGCCAACGCACCGAGGGAAATTGTTTTAAAAATTTGTATCTGACTTAATAATATATAACTAACATGAAGTACTAATGTTCGTCTATTAATGAACTAACATTGTTCCAACTTAATATAGTTTCATTTGTTCTCGGTTGACTTGTGTTTATTGCGTTTAAGAGGTAATGTTTTATATCAAAATTGTTTAGTTGATTATCTAAATAGTGTAAAGATTTAATAAACTCACTCTTCACGGTTTCGGAGGCCTTCATTTCAATCAGTTTTACTTTATTACCTTGATCAATTATAAAGTCAATTTCATTTCCATTACTGTCTCGCCAAAAATAAAATGGATGCCGTAAACCATTATTTTTATAAGTTCTAATAATATCATTAACTCCAAAATTTTCAAATAACGCTCCTTTGTACTTTGATAGCAACAGATTTTCTTTTGATTCAACACCTAGTAAGAAAGCAACAATTCCCGTGTCATAAAAATAAAGTTTAGGTGTTTTTACTAATCTTTTGGCGAAATTTTTGTGCCAAGGCTTAAGAGTAAAAACAATATAGCTTGCCTCTAAGATTGAAAACCAGCGTTGAACTGTTTTTATATCCACCCCCAACTCCTTTGAAATGCGGTTGAAATTGATAAGTTGTCCAACATGGTGAGCTAATAGATAAAGAAATTTTTGAAAAAGAGATAAATCCTGAACATTTATAATATTCCGAACATCTCGTTCAATATAGGTTTGAATGTAGTTTGGAAAATAATCATTTGGTGCTATATCTTTATCAAAGATTCTTGGATAACCTCCTTTTAATAAGGCTTCATGCCAGTTCTTTAAACTAATCTCTTGTTGAGAAAATGGCAATAACTCCATAATATAAACCCTTCCTGCCAGACTTTGGCTAATTTTTTCTAACAATAAAAAATTTTGTGATCCAGTCAGAATATATTGACCGCTCAAATTGGATTCATCTACAACTTGTTGAATATAGGAAAAAAGTGATGGACAATTTTGTGCTTCATCAATGACCACATGTTTATCATAAAGACTAAGAAAGCCCTTCGGATCAGATTCAGCAAAGTACAAATTATCGGGGTTTTCCAAACTCACGTACTTGTAATCTGGAAATATATTACGACATAGAGTTGTTTTACCCGACTGCCTTGGACCGGTGAGTAAAATAACGGGGAATTTTTTTGCCATTTCTAAAACCTTATGACTAGCGACTCTTTCAATCATTACCCAAAAGTAGCAAATAAATATGTAAATATGGAATAATAACTATGTAATATTGGCATATTATCTATGTAATATTGGATATCATGGTGTGAAACTGAAGCTAATAATCTAAATACTGGCTTGAGTACAGGTGTTTAAAACACTTCAAATGGTTAATGACACTATAGGTTATGCAATTAGTTTGGATGGCATTTACAAAACATACAATACCGGTGGTACTGGTCAGGAAGTTGTTTTTTTGGGTCAGTGAGAAATGATTATCTTTATTCCACTATCAGAAGACGAAAACGTATGCCAATCAAGAGAAATTTACATATTTTGCCCCCTGAGGAGTTCAGTGAGTTAACAAGAGGAAAACGCAAAAAAAAGGCTGCAGGTGTTCCGGCTTTGATCAGCACATTTCAACACATTTCAAAAGAAATGGGAGTTTGGAAAGGGATCAAATTATTAAATAAGATGAATCAAAAGGACGGTTTTGATTGTCCGGGTTGTGCCTGGCCTGATCCGGATGGAAAACGATCGGGTTTGGGAGAGTATTGTGAAAATGGCGCAAAAGCAATCGCCGAAGAAGCTACTGATAAACGTGTTACCCCTGAATTTTTTGAGAAACATTCAGTTGAAGAATTGTCAGGATGGTCGGATTATCAATTGGGAAAATCAGGGAGGCTGACGCAGCCCATGTACTTATCTGCAGATGCGATTCATTATAAACCGATTAGTTGGGAAGCTGCCTTTAAAAAAATAGCAGAGAAATTAAAATCCTTGAATGATCCAAATGAAGCGGTGTTTTATACTTCAGGAAGAACCAGTAATGAAGCGGCCTATTTGTACCAACTAATGGTCAGACAATACGGAACCAATAACTTACCGGATTGTTCAAATATGTGTCATGAATCTTCAGGAGTAGCTTTGGGACAGACTTTGGGAATCGGAAAAGGATCGGTTACTCTGGAGGATTTTTATGAAGCAGAAGTGGTGATGATAGTGGGGCAAAATCCCGGAACAAATCATCCCAGGATGCTTTCTGCACTGGAAAAATGTAAAAAAAACGGAGGAAAAATTGTCTCTATTAATCCCATTCCTGAGGCCGGAAACAATGTCTTTGTCAATCCCCAAAATCCCTTTGCTATTTTTAAAGGAGGAATTGATTTAGAAGACCATTACTTACAAGTAAAAATCAATGGAGATGTCGCCTTGTTAAAGGCACTTATGCTCTTGCTTTTAGAAGCCGAAGATAAGGCTCCGGGTTCAGTGTTTGACCTGGATTTTATCAACCAATATACGGATGGATTTGACTTGCTGATGAAAGAACTTAGATCGACCCATTTTGGAGAAATGGTAAGACAGTCAGGGGTGCCAGAATCGAAAATTCGGGAGGTGGCTAATTTGCTCATTGAAAAGAAAAAAATCATTATCTGTTGGGCCATGGGGATTACACAACATGAGAACGGCGTTGATAATATTAAAGAGATGGTGAATCTGCTTTTGCTTAAAGGGAGTATCGGAAAAAAAGGAGCCGGAACATGTCCTGTTAGAGGACATTCAAATGTGCAGGGCGATCGCACCATGGGGATTTGGGAAAAGCCCAAGGAGGAATTTTTAGCTTCTTTGAGAAAGCACTTTGATATTGAAGTACCATCTGAGCATGGAGTAGATGCGGTAGAATCAATAGCTGCTTGTGAAAAGGACAAGGTTCGTTTTTTTATGTTTTTGGGAGGAAATTTCATTTCTGCCACTCCGGATAGTCAACGTACAGGTGAGGCGATTCAAAACTGTGACCTGACGGTGCAAATTTCCACTAAATTAAATCGTTCTCATGTAGTGACCGGAAAAGAGGCGATCATTTTGCCTTGCCTTGCGCGCAGTGATAAGGATCAACAAAAATCCGGATTGCAATTTGTTTCAGTTGAAAATTCTATGGGCATTGTGCATTCGAGTAAGGGAAGCCTGCCACCTTTTTCAGATCAATTAAAAAGTGAACCGGCAATTATTGCAGGAATTGCCCATGCTGTATTTGGGTCAGAAAAAATCAATTGGGCTGAGATGACGGAAAATTACGACACTATCAGAGATCATATAGAGGCGACAATTCCGGGATTTGATGAATATAATAAGCGGGTTAGAATTCCAAGAGGGTTTTATTTGCCGAATGGTTCCAGAGACAGAAACTTTGCTACCCCCAACGGAAAGGCGCAGTTTTCTGTAGTATCTGTACCGGATCGAAAAATAGATCATGACAGTATGATTATGATGACCATACGCACACATGATCAGTACAATACAACCATCTATGGGATGGATGACCGTTACCGCGGAATTAAAGGAGAGAGAAGGGTAGTGCTGATGAATCCGGAAGATATGGAATCAAAAAAATTAAAAGAAGAAGAGGTGGTGGATATCGTTGGTTTGTACGAAGGAAAAGAACGAATCGCCAGAAATTTCAAAGTGCTCCCTTATGATATTGCAATGGGATGCGTGGCAACTTATTTTCCTGAAGCCAATGTATTGGTACCTTTAGAAAGTGTCGCCAAAGGGAGTAATACGCCGGTTTCTAAATTCATTGAAGTGAAATTGAGAAAAGTCTAGTGTCAAGTCAAGTCTTGAATGACGGGTAAGGCGGTGGTAGATTTTGAGATGTATCAAGGCTCAAAAAATGAGCATAGCCGTAGTTAAGTGATTTTTTTGGAACGCAGAGACATCTCAAAAGATATACTGGACTACCCGTAGGTTTAAGCTTGACTTGACACTAGGGTGATGATTGGTAAGAAAGGTAATATTCAATTATAACCGCGCTGAGTGTGGGCTTTGGTTTGGTTGCTGTCTTTTCATTTTTTCTCTATAAAAGATTTAATATTACACGGTTATTTTTATTAGATCTGGCACTCGCTCTCTGATTATCATCTGTGTCTCTCTAATTTTAATATCTTGTAGTTCATTAGCCTCCGGTGTGCTGATAAGTTCTGGAGTTTGAAATCCAGCACTTATAACGGCTGAGAATGTTAGATATAGAAAAATGAAAAAGATCCTTACGATAATATTATATGTTTTGCCCGCAGTGGCTTTCAGTCAGGAATTTGCTGAATTTAGTCTGGATAGTTCATTGGGGTGGAATTTTTCCAGGCAAGAGAAACAGGAATTACCGGATTACATATTAGACCAGATGTGGATTATAAATGGGAATAAACTAACGTACGATTCAGAAAGAATCAGAGTTGAAGTTGATCCCAACCGTTTTGACACCTTACTGTACAAAGGCCGCGGAAGACAAGAATTTGACACAATCATTTGTAATATTACAGAAGCGGGGAAATATCAGTTTGTGTACAATGAATGTTGCGGTGCTTTTAATGTTCAGGATGAAGCCTCAGGTAAATTTATTCAAGGAAAGGTGATTTACAAAATTGCCTCTGAAACGCAAGACACATCCAAACAGTATTTGGGAACTCTCGGCGAAACAGCTATAATGGTCAACGGAAATCATAACGATACATTGGAAGTTGAATGTCGAAGTGCAATGAGTCCAAATGTTTACCATCTAACATTTAGACAAATAGAAAATTGCAACGATACGCTGGACTGCGACGGATACACTTGCTTACATCTGGACGATACGAGCGAGCCTATCTGGGAGTTTGCCTTCAAAACAGTGTCTAAGAAAATGGATTTTTTGTATATGCCCTTAAGTTCAAAACCATTAATAATTATCTATGATCCAGCCTTCGACAAAATAATACTAAAATAACGTTGAGGCAGTAGCTACAAGCACTGGCTGCGCTTCCTTGAAAACATCAATCGGGATGTATTCCGTCATGCGTTATAGTTTCCCGAATAAGTTTCACAACGCTTCGCTGTTCAACTAAATCGGGACAGGCTGTTCTCCTAAAGTCGGACTCCTATGATACAAACGTCATCTACCTGTTCATAATTTCCTTTCCATTCTTGGAATATTTCTATTAATTTATCGTGCTGTTCTTGCATGGGTAAATGTGAAATGGAAAGCAAAAATTCCCTTAATCTTTTCACCATAAATTTTTTGCCTTTTTCGCCGCCAAATTGGTCTTGGAAACCATCTGTGAGGGTATAAATCACATCTTCTTTTTGAATGTCATGCTCTGCTAGGGTAAAAGGTTCTTGGTCTCTATCATGTTTGCCAATGGGCATTTTATCAGGTTGGAATTGGATGACTTCATTGTTTCTTACCAGCCAAACAGGGTTGTTGGCTGTAGCAAACTCAATTTTATTATTATTAAAATCAAAACTCACAATACTGGCATCCATACCATCTTTTCCGCCTTCTGGACTGCCGTCATTTTTGAGATATTCAATAACCAACCTTCTTGTTTCATTAAATATTTCATTGGGTGCTACTAAACCTTTGGTTATTGATTCTTTTAGACAGGCAATATTAGCAATACTCATAATAGCACCCGGCACGCCATGACCGGTACTGTCTGCGTTTACAATCGCAAAATTGCCATTGTTGAGTTGGGAAGCCCAATAGAAATCTCCACTTACGACATCTTTGGGTTGGAAGAAAACGAAGTACTCTTTTAAGTTTTGATCAAGTATTTCTTTGGTAGCTAGGAAACTGCGTTGAATACGTTCTGCGTAATTGATAGAATCCGTAATTTCTTTGTGGACTTCTTCTATGTGTTCTTTTTGTTGAACCACTTCAGCGGTTCGTTCTTCTACAGTTTTTTCGAGTTCTTCTTGTCTTTTTCTTAAAGATGATGTTCGCCAACGAAACAGAGTGAGAAGGAGAGTGAGAGCGAGGAGCGCATAAAATGCGCGAGCCCACCAAGTATGCCACCACGGAGGATGAATGGTAAACGTATATTCAAAAGGCTCGCTCCATTCTCCGCTTTCGCCTATGGCACGGATTTTAAAGGTATAGGCTCCAAAAGGAAGATTACGGTATTCTGCTTTGGGTTCTTTGGTAGGTTGACTCCAAGTTTTGTCTAAGCCTTCCAATAAGTAACTGTAATGTATTTTATGCGGTGCTGCCCAATCTATGGCAACAAAATGGAAAGTGAGATGGTTTTTATGGTATGGTAGTTCTAAATTTAACGGGTAATTTTCAAATTTTCGCACCCCATTAAAGCTGATATCATTACCCAAACTATCGGTTATGTTGTAGTAATCTATAAATTGTTCGTTAATGTCTATTTGGTTTAAATAAACTCTAGGGGGATTTTGAGCCAATTTAAAATTGTTTAAATCCAACATAGTAAGCCCTTTTCCACTACCCCACCAAGCTTTATTTTCACTGTCTATAAAAGCACTATTGCCGTTAAAATCTAAACCTAATAACCCATCTTGACTAGTAAACGAAACAATTGAAGTATTACCTTTTATATTTTTATCATGGGGTATTAGGTTAAGCCCTCTGTCAGTACCTATCCATATATTTCCATTTTGATCTTCAAGAATAGAGGTGACAATATTATTATTCAATCCTTCTTTTTCTGTAAAACATCTAAAGGTTTTTCCATCAAACATATTTACACCACCCCATGTACCAAACCAAAGGTTTCCACTTTTATCTTCTAAAATTGATACTACTTTATTGTTACTCAATCCTTCTTTTTCAGTGAAATGTGTAAACGATTCCCCATCATACTTACTTACTCCTCCACCCCAAGTTCCGAACCAAAGATTTGCTTTTTTATCTTCATAGATAGCCCATATAGCGTTATTACTTAATCCTTCTTTTTGGGTGAAACGTCCAAAGGTTTGAGAAGTGGCTTGTTTATGTTTTTCAAGGTCTTCTCGAACTCCCATATCATGTTTACAATTTCCTTCGCGGCAGGGGTTGGTCGTTTCTCCATCAAACATACTTACCCCTGTACCCCAAGCACCGAATCCAAACCACAAATTTCCATTTTCATCTTTCAAGCTAGTTACAATAGAGTTACTGCTCAATCCTACATCATCAGTATAATGTGTAAAGGTTTTTTCGTTATAGACATTCGCTCCACCACCACTTGTACCAAAACAAATACTCTTATTTTTATCTTCCAAAATAGACCATACAGAATTATTGCTCAAACCGTCTTTTTCAGTTAAATGTGTAATAGTTTTCCCATTATACATATTTACTCCACCTCCATCTGTCCCAATCCAGAGGTTTCCTTTTTCATCTTCGGAAATAGAATAGACAGAATTATAACTTAGTCCTTCACTTTGGGTAAAATGCATGAAGGTTTCCTTTTTGTATATATTAACTCCTCCTCCCCATGTCCCAAACCAAAGGTTTCCGCTATTATCTTCTATGATCGATAAAATGGTATTATTACTCAAACCTTCTTTTTCCGTGTAATGTGTAAAGGATTGAGAAGTGGCTTGTTTATGTTTTTCAAGGTCTTCTCGAACTCCCATATCATGTTTGCAATTTCCTTCACGACAAGAGTTGGTCGTTTCTCCATTATACATATTCACCCCTCCACCTCTTGTACAAAACCATAGTTTCCCTTTCTTATCCTCCAAAACAGACCACACATCATTATTACTAAGTCCTTCTTTTTCTGTAAAATATGTAAAGGAATCTCCATCATACATACTTACACCTTCGCCACCAGAACAAAACCAAAAGCTTCCATTTTTATCTTCAAGAATGGAGGTGACGTTATTGTTAATCAATCCATCTTTTTCGGTAAAATGTGTAAAGGAATCCCCATCATACTTAGTTACTCCGCCACCCCAAGTGCCGAACCACAGATTACCCTTTTTATCTTCATAGATGGAAAAAACGGCATTATTACTCAGTCCTTCTTTTTCGGTGTAATGTGTAAAGAAATTTCCATCATACTTACTTACACCTCCGCCCCATGTACCAAACCAAATATTTTCGTTTTGATCCTCCAAAATAGACCAAACGGCATTATTGCTCATACCTTCATCTTCAGTAAAATGCATGAATGTTTCCCCGTTATACATACTCACTCCTCCACTCCAAGTACCAAACCATAGGTTGCCATTTCGATCTTCACAGATAGACATAACTACTTTATCAGACATCCCCTCTTTGTCAGTAAAATGTCTAAAGGTTTTTCCATTGTAACAACTAACACCACCTCCTCTAGTAGCGAACCAAATGTTCCCATTTCGGTCTTCCAAAATAGAATACACATAAGAAGAATTCATACCTTGATTTACATCTAAGTAATGAAAATTAGCAATAGCAAACTCTTTTTTGGTTGGTTGAAGAGCATTAGTAAGATGTGGTTGTTTAAATTTTACTTTCTTACCTTTTGCGGGAATAGGCACTCCGGTTTTTATTGTATCGGCAGTGCTGTTAACCAAATAATGTGTGGTGTCGTTTTCATCAATTTCCGGTACCGGAATTACAGTCAGCGAATCTTTATTTACCGGAATTACGGTGAGATCGTCCGGGATTTTATGTCGGTTGGGGTGGGCATTGTGTTTTTCCAAGTTTTCTATGGGAGGGGCTTTCACAACTTTGGGTTTGGCTACGCTGTCGGGATGGATGATTTTGGGTATTGCCGGGATCGGCACTCCGGTAATAAGCGTATCGCCGTTTTCTAAAATAATGGGTTGTATGGTATCGCCTGTTACTACATTGGTGGTATAGCCGCTATCTTTGTTGAGTTCTATCGCTTGGGGTTGAGGGAATAAGGGTGGTGGTGTAGTTTCGTTTTTCTTATTACCTGTGCAGGCCGTAACGAGAAGGATGGGCAAGAGGTGTTTTAGGGTTGATTTACTCATTGCTTCATAGCTTTTAGCTGTCAATATGATTAATAAATTGTTTTAAACCAACTACGTGTACAATTTGTTTTGACAAGCTCATTAAAAAACGGCAAAAGAGGCATCTAACAAAGCTTCTTCTTTAGCATGTTTTATCGCCACATTAAAACCTTTTCGAATGGCGTATGAACCGTGTTCTCCCAATTTATTTAAGGCGATAAAACCAACCTGAATATTTTCAAGATTCTTTTCAGTTTTTACGATTCGTTGAACGACTTCTTCACACGCTTTTTGAGGAGATTTCCCATGTCGCATGAGTTCTACAATCATAGCACTTCCCGCCACACGCATCACCGATTCCCCCACTCCCGTGGCACAGGCAGCACCAACTTCATTATCTACAAATAAGCCAGCACCGATAATCGGAGAATCCCCTACACGGCCATGCATTTTAAAAGCCATTCCACTGGTTGTACAGGCTCCGGATAAATTCCCTGCCTGATCTATCCCTAACATGCCAATTGTATCGTGATTCTCCCGGTTTACTTCAGGTTGATACTTACCTTCTTTCAGCCATTTCTGCCATCTTTTTTTGGATTTTTCTGTCAAAAGGTCTTTTGACTTGAAACCTTGCTCCAATGCAAAACGATAGGCTCCTTTGCCTACCAGCATGACATGGGGTGTTGCTTCCATTACTTTTCGTGCCACTGAAATGGGATTTTCTATGCCTTGCAAAAAAGCAACCGATCCGCACTGATTTTTATGATCCATAATACAGGCATCAAGGGTAACATGGCCATCTCTATCCGGTAATCCACCAATGCCAACACTATTGTTTTCAGGGTCTGATTCTGTGATTCGCACACCTTGTTCTACCGCATCCAAAGCACTCCCGCCGGAACTCAATATTTTCCAGGCTGCTGTATTTGCGGCTAAGCCATGTTGCCAGGTTGAAATCACAAGGGGTCGGATGGGTGTTATTACTGGGTTGATTTCGTTAGTAAGAGTGGTATCATCAGCTCCTGAGCAGCTTGTTGCAGTCAGTAAACCTGCACTGCCAATCGCCGAAATTTTTATGAATTCTCTTCTGTTTTTCATCCCAAATGTAAACAGTGCCACACTAGTCCTCTGAATAAGGGAATTTCAAATGACGAACCGATTTTCCTTTATTTTTAATTTCTTCGAGTGATGATACCCCAATCTGAATGTGTTGTTTGACAAAATTTGAGGACACTTTTTTATCACTTTCAGAAGTCTTAACCCCTTCAGGAATCATGGGTTGGTCAGAGACAAGAAGTAGAGCACCTACAGGGATTTTGTTATGAAAACCCGTAGTGAAAAGCGTTGCAGTTTCCATATCAATAGCCATTGCTCGTATTCGTCTCAAGTAAGTTTTAAATTCACCGTCATGTTCCCAAACCCGCCTGTTAGTAGTGTAGACGGTTCCGGTCCAATAGTCCATGTTAAATTCTCTTATGGATGAAGAAACAGCCCGTTGCAATGTAAAGGCAGGTAGGGCAGGAACTTCGGGTGGGAAATAATCATTGGAAGTACCTTCTCCTCGTATGGCTGCAATGGGCAAAATCAAATCTCCAATTGCTGTTTTCTTTTTTAATCCCCCACATTTCCCTAAAAACAAACAGGCTTTGGGTTGAATTGCACTCAAAAGATCCATAATGGTTGCAGCATTGGCACTGCCCATGGTAAAATTGATCATAGTGATGCCATTGGCTGTTGCTGTTGGCATAGAGTTTTCGCTGCCTTTGATCTCGGCACTGTACAATTCAGAGAATATCTTTAAATATCCGCCAAAATTTGTCAAGAGGATGTACTGTCCAAATTCTTTAAGGGGAGTCCCCGTGTACCTCACCAACCAATCTTTAACTATTTCTTCTTTTGTCTTCATACAGCTAACAATATAAATGTTATGAGTTTTAGGAAATTTTACTCTTTATCTTTGGTACTTTGAGTCGTTGATGTGCTGTCTTTTGTACAAGATTTCATTACACATTTATCGCAGCATTTTTTCTCTTTTGTACAGCATTTCTCTCCCTTTTCACAGCTTTTTATACACTTTTCACAGCATTTATCACATTTTTCCTTGGTACAATTTTTATCGGCTGAATCGGCACATGACTTTTTACATGATTTATCACACGATTTTTTACACTTTTTATCGCATTTTTTTTGGTTTTTGCAGTTGAGGGTATCACAGCTTTTATCTGAAGTAGAATCTAGCTCTGTCTGCTCATCTGAAGTAGTGGTTTCAGTATCTCCATCACCTTGGCAGCTTAAAAGAAAGAGAGAAAAAAGAGGAGCGAATAAAAAGATGGATAGTTTCATGGATTCTTGTAGTTTAATTTGTTGGAACAAATTTACTCATTTTTACTGAAACACTTTCAACTGACTTTTCTTAACTTCACCCCTTGGTTATGGAAAACATGCGATTTCATCCGGCAATGAACCTGCTTTTAGTAGGCTTGGTACTTTTAGGGGTGTATTTGGGACAAAATATATTGATTCCTCTTGTGTTGGGAATGGTAGTGTGGTACCTGATTAACGCCATTGGAAGTCAATTTGGAAAGATTCAATTGATGGGGAAAAAAATCCCAAACGTCCTTCGTATTTCCCTCTCTGTATTGCTCGTTTTTTCGTTCTTTTGGTTTATTGGAAGAATGGTAATCTCCAATCTGGAGGAATTTAAAGAAGTAGCTCCGGAGTACAACCGCAGAATTTTGGATTATTCTCAGGCATTGAGCGAAAAGTTAAACATTCCCACTTTTGAGACCATTAGCAGAGAAATTGATCTTGGAAAAATAGCAGGAACGATTTTAAATTCTTCCCTGGGGTTTTTGACTACATTTTTTGTTGTTGTTTTTTATGTTATTTTTTTGATGTTGGAACAGCAGATTTTCATGACAAAACTGAACCTGATATTTACCGATAAACGAAAAAAATTGCAATTTTTTCAAATCATTGAACGAATCGATACCTCTGTGAAGTCTTATGTTTTTGTGAAAACGCTTATTTCATTTTTGGTGTCTGTATGTGCTTACATTGTGCTGCTTTCTTTTGGAGTAGATTTTGCCATATTGTGGGCTTTTCTTACATTTTTACTGAATTATATTCCTTTTGTAGGATCTTTTATTGCGATTATTTTGCCCACTTTCCTTTCTATGCTTCAGTTTGGCGATCCTTTGATCTCAGGAGTTTTATTTTTAATCTTAATGGGGATTCAGGTTTTGATGGGTAACTTTATAGAACCCAAAATGGTTGGAAAATCACTGAATTTAAGTCCGTTGGTAGTGGTGCTGGCCCTGGCTTTTTGGGGAGCACTTTGGGGAATAGCCGGAATGTTTTTGTGTGTACCGATAACCGTAGCCTTAATGATTATACTCAGTCAATTTCAATCTACACGATCTGTGGCGATATTGTTATCAGCAGGAAATGATCCCAGTGCCTACAAACGCCCTAAAAATGTCGGTTCAAAATAGCGAGGGCTATGCTGATTTTTGAGTAGGAAAGTTCCCCTTCCAATGCATCATGGATAGGTTTTAATTCATGTGTTTGACCAATTTTAGCGCGTACTTTTTTAACCTCTTGCAATTCATATTCGCTGATAAAGCGAAACATATCTATTGGAGTTCCGTCTTCAAAAAGTTTGACCAAATGGTTGATAATAGTCGGTTCTTTCAATTTCCGTTTCTCTGCTATTTTAGAAATATCCAAACCTGCTTGATAGAGTTGGTAAGTGGTTTCATAAGTGGATAGGTGAGAGGGACGTCCTTCTGTTAACACGATTTCAATGATGTCTTTTCCAAAGCGGTCAATCTTTACTTTACCAAAACCGGAGATTTCTTTCAGGTCTTTAGGGGAGGTAGGCAACGCTTTAGCGATTTCAATCAAGGAAGAATCATGCAGGATGACATAAGCAGGAACATGATTCGCTTTTGCGATAGCTAATCGCCAGGATTTTAAGGCGGTTAAAAGTGTATCATTGGTGGTGCCCTCTACACTTTTCTTTTTAGATTTTTTGAGTTTTTTATCTTGAAATTCAGTTAAATAAAAGGATTCCTGATTCGATAAGATAGCCTGCCCGATTTCAGTCACTTTTAATTTCATGTGGTCGTCATAGGCAATTTCAAATAATCCCTGATTGATCATTTGGTTGACATAATGTTGCCATTGCTTAAAACTATGATCAGCACCCGCTCCGTACGTTTTTATTTTATGCAGTGAGCGATCCATAATATCCATAGTTTTTGCACCACGCAGCACATTGATCAGTAGATTCATTCCCATTGATTCTTTAGATCTCAGAGATGCAGACATAGCCTTTTGAGCCAGAACTTTACCATCAAAAAAAGCAGGAGGGCCCTGACAAACGTCACAATTACCGCAATCTTTTGTGAGGTGTTCACCGAAATAGGCGAGTAGTATTTTCCTTCTACAGGAGGTAGCTTCCGCATATTTCAACATGCGGTTGATCTTTTCATGGTAAACCTCTTTGTACTCACTATCTTTTACAAAATCATTGAGCAAAACGACATCCCTGTAATTGTAATACAAAATGGTGTCACTAGCTATCCCATCCCGTCCCGCACGTCCAATTTCCTGATAATATCCCTCAATGTTTTTGGGAAGATTATTGTGAATGACCCACCGAATGTTAGATTTGTCAATCCCCATTCCAAAAGCTATAGTAGCACAAATGACGTTAAATTGATCGTTGATGAATCCATCCTGAATGGCATCCCTATCTTCAGAAGACAATCCTGCATGATAATATCTGGAAGAAATGCCATTTGAATTGAGAAAATTAGACCAGCTTTCAGTTTCTTTTCTGCTTAAACAATAAATAATTCCGGCTTCATTCTCTCTGGAGCGAATAAAGTGGGTGATTTCTTTCTCCTTATCTTTTTTTGGCACTTGTGATCTGACAGACAGGGATAGGTTGGGGCGATCAAAAGAAGAAATGAAGGTGGACGGTTTTTGGAGGGATAATTTTTTTGTAATATCCAAACGGGTGATTTTATCTGCCGTAGCCGTAAAAGCCAGAAAAGGTACGTTGGGAAAATGTTCTCGCAATTGCCCGATTTGCTGATATTCAGGACGAAAATCATGCCCCCACATAGAGACACAGTGAGCTTCATCTATTGCCACCATTGAAACCGGAACAGAACGGATCCAATCCATCCCTGCTACAAGCGTTTCAGGCGACATATACAGCAATTTCAGTTCATTTTTCAGTGCCTTAGCTCGAATTTCTTTTCTCGCAGCCTCATTCATTGAACTGTTATAAAAAGCCGTTTCTACACCATTTGCTTTTAAAGCGTCCACCTGGTCTTTCATTAAGGAGATTAATGGAGAGATCACCAATGTTGTATTGGGTTTTAGAATAGCAGGAATCTGAAAACAAATGGATTTTCCACCCCCGGTAGGCATAATGGCTAAACCATCCTGTCCGGCAAGAGCATGTTCAATAACCTCCTGCTGATTAAGGCGAAAATGGTCATATCCGAATACTTCTTTTAAGACTTCTTGTGGTTGTTGCATGGCACCACAAATCTAATGGAAAATCAGCGTGTTTTGATAAATGTTGATAAGTCAGATAAGCTATGTTAACTTAGTTGCGGCGCACGCTGGCGCGAGCAGTCTGTCCCGACACTTTGGGGTCTCGCTCGTGCCATACACCCCTCTACACCTTACTCCCCATCAAATCAATTTCC
>JBBDID010000062.1:0-11153 GCA_040880585.1 Crocinitomicaceae bacterium
GTTTTACAGTTTTTTTCTATAATAACTTGCGGATTTGAGGATCCTTTCGTGTGGTGAGGGGTCAAATACTAGCAAGAACTAAATCATCCAACAAACCTCACACCAGCACAAGTCAAGATAAAAATCCGCTTTAAAAAATGCCGGGATAGGTATCCGGATCACTTTCATTTCTGTACATTAGTCACATAAACTATAAACAAGGAGTATAAGCAATGTCTTATATTTGGATATGCAACATCACAACAAAAGTTTCTATATATGGAAACTTTTTCTTATCTTTGTATTATAATAGCTAAGATTTGAAAGCAAAATTTGATGTAGAATTTCTCGAAGAAGCTCTAGAGTTTATTGAAGGACTGAACAACAAAACAAGACTTAAGATTATTTATAACATTGATAAATCTCGACTTGTTAGCGATCCAAAGCTCTTCAAAAAATTAGACGACGAAATTTGGGAATTCCGAACAAAATTTTCTGGAAAACAATATAGACTATTAGCTTTTTGGGTAAAACGAAAAGGAAAAACTTCACTGGTATTTGCAACGCATGGTTTTGTAAAGAAAGTGTCGAAAGTTCCTAAGTCGGAAATTAAGAAAGCACAAGATATCAGGAAGAAATACTTGGAGTTATGAAAAAACAAAACAAAAAATCAGTCTCCTTAGATGAACTTAAGGACAAATACATAGGTGAAGTTGGCTCTGATGAACGCGAACAATACGAACTGGAACTTTCCATGGACGTTATTGGAGAGTTAATCAAGAATGTTAGAAAGGAAAGAAATCTAACTCAGGAACAATTAGGAAAGTTAGTTGGTGTCCAAAAAGCTCAAATTTCGAAACTGGAAAGTAATACAAAGAATGTGACTATCGCTACTCTTATGAAAGTATTTAAAGCGTTGAGTGCGAAAGTAAGTCTCAATGTGGAGATAGAAAACGCCGCATAATAATCCCCGCTACCGCACGTCCGTCAGCTGACGGATCGTGTGGTGAGGGGTTAAGACCAGCACAAGTCAAGATGAAAATCCACTTTAAAAAATCTTGGGATAGGTATCCGGATCACTTTCATGCATGAGGTCATAAATACCATTGAAGATCATTTCAGCGTTGGGTTTTGAAAAATAATCTCCATCTGTACCGTAAGCGGGTCTGTGATCCCGGGCACTAATCGTCAATGGCTTTGAATCGAGATGAAAGTAACCGTCTTGTTTTACCAGAATTTGATCCAACATATAAGCGGTTGCGCCACTGCTGACATCTTCATCAACAATGACCAGGCGGTTGGTTTTTTCCAGCGATTGCACAATTTCTTCTTCCAAATCAAAAGGTAATAGTGTTTGCACGTCGATCAATTCAACTGAAACCCCTACTTCTTCTAACTGTTGGGCAACCTCTTCACAAATACTAAAGGTAGAGCCATAAGAGACCACAGTAATGTCTGTTCCCTCTTTGACAACATCTATCTTTCCTAAAGGTTCTTTAAATTCACCATAGTTCAATGGAATCAATTCTTTTTTTCTGTATCCGTTCAAGGGTTCAATCACCAAAGCCGGTTCATCTGCGGCAAGTAAGGTATTATACATCCCCGCTGCTTTTGTCATGTTTCTTGGAACACATACATACATTCCCCTTAAAGCATTAATGATCATTCCCATTGGGGATCCCGAATGCCAGATACCTTCAAGTCTATGTCCCCTGGTACGTATGATCAAAGGGGCTTTTTGCCCGCCTTTTGTACGGTAATGAACAGTTGCCAGATCATCACTCATGATTTGAATGGCATAAAGCAAATAATCCAGGTACTGTATTTCAGCAATCGGTCGTAAGCCACGCATTGCCATGCCGATTCCTTGCCCGACAATGGTACATTCTCTAATTCCGGTATCAGCAACACGCAGTTCGCCAAATTTTTCCTGCATCCCTTCCATAGACTGATTTACACCGCCTATTATTCCAACATCTTCTCCAAAAGTCAACACTTCTGGTCGGTTTTTAAATTGGGCTTCAAAATTATCCCTCAAAATGATTCTTCCGTCTGTTTCATCCGCACCGTCGTATTCTACTGCAAGCGGTTCAACACGAATTGCATTCCCTGAAGTTTCAACATGAAGGTGAGAAGAATACATATCCGCATTTTCTTCTTCTTTAATTTTTAACCAGTCGATCAATGCTGTTTTAGCCGGAGATTCTTCTCCGCGCATATACTTTAGGGCCTGGTAGGTAGCCGAGAAAATATCCTTTTTGATCGGTCCCATGGTGGCTTTCAAATCACCGGCGACTTTTTCAATAAACACCCCGTTTTTGCTCTCTTTTGCCATCTGTTCGATAAGCGATACTGCCTGATTAAAATCAGATTGAATTAAAGAATTAAATTCTTTCCAGGCGGCTGCTTTCTCTTCTCGAACGATTTTTTTCGCTTCTTTATCGATATCATTCAATTCTTCTTCCGTAGCAATATCTGCTGAAAGAATGAACTCCTTGAATTTTTCAATGCAATCCATTTCAGACTCCCATTTCAGACGCTCTTCTGATTTGTATCGCTCATGAGATCCCGAAGTAGAATGCCCTTGTGGTTGATTCACCTCTTCAATATGAATTAAAACCGGAACGTGCTCTTCTCTACACAATTTAATGGCAGACTCATAAGTTTCACATAAATGGGGATAATCCCAGCCCTTGCTTTTAAAAATTTCATAGCCCGGATTATCTTCTGTTCTTGCCATACCTGACAAAGCCTCAGAAATACTTCCTTTGGTAGTTTGGTATTTTTTTGGAACTGAAATTCCGTATCCGTCATCCCAGATTGAGATGGCAAAAGGGATTTGAAGCACCCCGGCAGCATTAACAGATTCCCAAAAAGGCCCTTCTGAAGTACTCGCATCACCAATGGTGCCGAAAGCTACCTCATTACCTTTATTGGTGAATTGCTTCATTTTGTGAAGCGCTTTATTGTTTCGATACACTTTAGAAGCTAAAGCTAAACCCACTAAACGCGGCATTTGACCGGCCGTGGGTGAGATATCGGCAGAACTGTTTTTTTGTTCCATTAAATTTTTCCAACTTCCATCCGGATTCAGACTCCTGGTTGAAAAATGTCCTCCCATTTGTCTTCCCGCTGAAGAAGGTTCTTTTTCAATATCGGTATGGGCATATAAGGCGGCAAAAAATTGTTTGACAGACAAGCAACCAATAGCCATCATAAAGGTTTGATCCCGGTAATATCCTGATCTGAAGTCACCATTTTTGAATTGTTTGGCCATGGCGATTTGAGCAATTTCTTTTCCATCTCCGAATATGCCAAATTTAGCTTTCCCTCCAAGCACTTCTCTTCTTCCCAATAAAGAAGTCTCTCTTGATACTCTGGCTAATTTATAGTCTTCCAGCACTTCTTGTATGTATTTTTTGTCGGTTGCGCTCAAAACTTCCTTTTGTTCCGCCATTTACTCTTTTTTTGGTGGCATAAAGATAGTAACTTTTGTCGATTTTTTTGTAGGGAGGACACATTTTAAACCGTATTTTATGTGGATGACAGAGGCTTGAAAGGCCTTTTTTCTGAAGATTGTATAACGAAAAATACTTTTAGACTTGAAATACAGAACATTTCGGATAAAAACACAAATGTTTCCGCATTTTATACAAATTTTTTCGGCAGTTTTGAAGGTGGAGTAAAGGCGATATATTTTTTGATGTTTCAAAGCTTTTTTAAGTGGTATTGATTACTTTTGAGAATAGAATTTAGGTATCCTTGAAGATTGAAGAGCGCAGTTTTGAATTGAAAGTTTTCCAAACTGAAAATTTGCTCAAAGCAGATATAAATTAAAATAAAGGTTAATGGATTTAGTAGATAAAGTATATATCGTCACCGGCGGAAGCTCAGGTCTGGGAAAAGCTTTTGCTCATGAGTTAAAAGTAAATTTAGCTGAGGTGGTCATAACAGGAAGAGATATCGATAAATTAAAGCGAACCGCAGAAGATTTAGGTTGCTCATACTGTCACGTAGATGTGAGCAGTGATGATGAAATTGAAACCATGTTTGATTATACTTTGGATAAATTCGGACGTTTGGATGGAGTGATCAATAATGCCGGGATCGGAGGCTGGTCTCCCATTGAAGAAATGAGCAGGGAAGAAATGAGAAGGGTTTTTGAGGTAAATGTGTTTGGTGCAGCTATGGTCGCCGCAAAAGCAGCTAAAATATTTAAAAAACAGAAACATGGGGATATTGTCAATATCGCATCCACAGCTTCTTTAAAAGGATATAAAAACGGTTCTATCTACTCTTCCTCAAAATTCGCTTTGAGGTCTATGAGTCAATGTTGGCAGGCAGAATTGAGACCCTATAATATTCGGGTGATTCAAATTAATCCCAGTGAAGTGCCAACAGCATTTGGAAAAGAAGATCGAAAAGAAAAGGAATTGGAACCCAATAAATTGACACCCAAAGAAATTGCTGATGTGTTGATAGCCACCCTTAAAATGGATGCCAGGGGATTTATTCCCGAAGTATCGGTTTTTGCAACTAACCCTTTTTAGGTTGAAGGATAAGTTCTGTCAATAAAAGCTTACCGCCTAAACTCAAAAGGTTTCTATCGATCGTTAGCTTTCGATTTTTATTTGTTTTACAAGTATTTCCAGATAACATAGTAGTAGTTTTTGTGATTCTTTTCTTAAGTTACTACAATTAAGATGCCGAAATGTTCAGATTGACTGTAACACCCCATTTGTTGAGTAAGCTGTCCATAAGTTGAACTTACTTAACCGCCATTATTCGTGAAACTTGTAAATCCGGCTTAAAAAACCACAGAGATATACACCCATTTAACAAATGAAGATGTAAAAAATATCATAAGTCTTTTTGATTCTGTAAATTAGTAACATAAATGATAAAAGGGATAAGACCTATACGTTTTATTCGGATGTTGTGGCAAATGCTAAAAAAGAAATCGTGGAAAAATTGTAACTTTGTAATATATAAGAATCAAAGATGAAAATTTCAGAAAAAAATATAGAACAAATCAAACAAATTTGCAAAGAATTCAGAGTTAAGAACTTTTCGGTTTTTGGTTCTGTTCTGACTGACAGCTTTTCTACAGATTCTGACATAGACTTCGTGGTTGACTTTGACGAAAATGACCCAATTAAATATACCGATTTGTATTTCCAACTAAAGGACAAATTGGAACAAATTTTAAAACGACAAATTGACTTGATAGAAGAACGTGGAATAAAAAACTCATTTTTTAGAAAGGAAATTGACGAGTCAAAAGTGGTGATTTATGGATAATAAAGTAAACGCTTGGCTTGAAGATATTTCAAGGTCAATAGATGAGATTTTTGAATTTTTGTCCGAAAAGAGAGATTTTTTTGAATTTCAAAAGGACTTAAAAACCAAAAAAGCAGTTGAACGAAATATTGAAATTATTGGAGAGGCGGTTAACAGGATAACGAACTACAAGAACGCAGAAATTGAAATTCAAAACGCAAAACAGATTATCGGGACGAGAAATAGAATTGCTCACGAATATGACAACATTTCTGACGAAGTTATTTGGACAATAATTGTAAGAGAACTTCCGAAACTGAAAGAAGAAATAACAAAGTTCAGATAATGAAGCACTTGCCACAACAGCGTGTACCCTAAGCTGCGCAGTAGCTGTGCTGTTGCGCAATTATCCAAACAAAAAACTATGCCAAAACCCATCCCCTAAGCTACTGCGCAGCAGAAGCTAAAATCTCCAACAGCCGTTGGAGATTTTCTTTTTACGTACTTTTATGTTTCTCTAACAGCTGTTGGAGAATTTACGTAAAATATGGAAAAAATAGATAAATCCACATATCAAGTATTATTCAATCAAATTATTGAAACGATAAATTCAGCTCGTTTCAAAGCATTTAAAGCCGTTAATAAACAACTCATATCATTAAATTTTGAGATAGGAAAATTAATCGTTGATAGTCAAACAGCAAACAACTGGGGTAAATCTATTGTTGATAATTTATCGAAAGACATTACTCAAATAATTGACGGAAAAAAAGGGTATTCTTCTCAAAACCAAACCATTATCCACAAGATTCTCGACAATTTTGGAGAGGTACGATAATTTTATTCTCGCACCGCCTGCGGCTTAATCCACTATAAAGGATTTATGTGATTTGTATAAATAATCCGGCTTGAAGGAAATACAACTTTCACGAATCCGACCTAACATTTTACTCTCTAAATTCGTTTTTTTTAAGTGTTTGGATTACATTTGTTTGAATTTTTTAACGGATACACCTTGAATTATGAAAAACCTTGCAGCAGTGCTTTTGATTCCTTTTTTAGTTTTCACTTTAGTGTCTTGTGTGGCAGCAGAAGATGATTGTAAAACCAAGATTGAAGAATGGGATACGTTTTTAGGAATTCCTTACGGTGCAAATGAATTGGAGATAGATAACTACCTAGGGAAATTCTCAGCCGGAGAATACACAGAAGATTCTACCGCCTTTGTCTATTATTATAGAAAAGTAAATCGCGCTCCCATATCGGTTTGGGTCAATGCAAAAACAGGAAAAGTAGAGACGGTTTTTATTGAAGTACTTGGATTAAAAGATTATTTTGAAGAAGATGTAGCTGCTGTAAAAGAAGAATACGAGATCAGTGATTGTGATTCAAAGTGGTTTGGCAAAGAACCTGAAGAAGTTATAGAATTATTGGGAAAACCTGCTAAAGATGAAATAACAAAGGACCAATCAGGAAAAGATGTCCGTTCCATATTTTACGAAACCGAAGATTATAGAATAAACGTGAACTTTAACTTCTACCAGTCACAAGGTGGTGCATGCTCTTCTATTGCGGTGTATTGGTTTTAATGAATGGTCAAAATCGGCTCACGAATTAACTTTCACGCATGAGTTTTACTCGTATCCTTCTACTGAGCTGATAGGGATTTTACTCTTAACAAACTGCCCTTGTCCGCTTCCCCGCTACCGCACGTGGTACTAAGTAACAAAACCCCACCAATATTGGTAAAACATTCCCCACTACTGCATATTAACAAATTTTCTTCTAACGCTATCACCAATTGTATTGGCCAGTTCCAAAACCCGGGCGAAGGGTTTGTGACTGGCTGCGGAGGATATTCATCCTGCGCTAATGCACAATCAACAGGAGCTTTGCTGCTGCGGTTTTCACTTGTCTTTATTATCCAAAAAATCGCTAAAGTTTCTGAGAATCGGCTCGGCACATTCCCTCTTATTCCGCAACAAAAACCCACCAATAACTTGTCCGACCTTTGGCGGATTGGACGGTGCTGTTTTTAATTTCAAAACTTTCTTTTTAAGCAGAAAAAAGAAACTATTAAGTTCATTGAAATACTGAAAAAAGATTGAAGGGGTTCCGCCCCTGATTGGAGCAGCAGCTTGTGCTTACAAGTGGATATGTTATGCTTGACGCTTGACGGCAACCGCAGGAAGCCGGATGAGCGCTTAGCATAACAAGCCAATTGGAAGTGCAACTATAGCGGAAAGCAGGATAAGGCGGCCACAAAGAAAAAAAACCAAATAAAGACCTTTTTAACGGTAATATCAAAAGTATGTACACCGCCGGTACGGATTATGATGAAAATTACATTGGCACCAACCATACCCCCGCTACGTGATGGGAATCTATAGGAAGAGAAATTTCAGCCTTGCTTTTTTCCAGTTTCATCTCGATACCCTCATAAAAGGTATGAATAGGAGCTGCTTTATACATGGCTAATAATCTTTTGAAATGCATCATTTATCAACAATTTAGATCGATTCAGCTTAAAAGTAGCGATCCTTTTTTAAAAACCGTTTGAAATCGTTAAATTCGTGAACCGATTAACAGCAAACAATTAAGAACATTTAAATAATAAATTATATATGGCTTTTGACATTGAAATGATTAAAGAGGTTTATGCGAAATACCCTGAGCAAATTGCCAAGGCTCGTGAAGTGGTGGATAAACCATTAACTCTGGCAGAGAAAATCCTTTATTCTCACTTGTGGGATAATCCGGTTAAAAACCCCTTTGAGCGAGGAAAGTCGTATGTTGATTTCAAACCGGATCGTGTTGCTATGCAGGATGCCACGGCACAGATGGCTTTGTTGCAATTTATGCAAGCCGGTAAAGAAACGGTTGCCGTACCTTCTACCACTCATGCAGATCACTTGATTTTGGCTAAAGATGGCGCCAAAAAAGATTTGGAACGATCTCGCCATACCAATGGGGAAGTCTTTGATTTCTTAAGCTCGGTCTGTAATAAATACGGAATCGGATTTTGGAAGCCCGGTGCAGGAATCATTCATCAGGTAGTATTGGAAAATTATGCTTTTCCGGGAGGGATGATGATTGGTACAGATTCTCACACAGTGAATGCAGGAGGTCTTGGAATGGTTGCAATTGGTGTTGGTGGAGCTGATGCGGTAGATGTGATGGCAGGCATGGCGTGGGAATTGAAATTCCCGAAACTGATCGGAATTAAATTGACCGGAAAATTAAGTGGTTGGACATCTCCAAAGGATATCATTTTGAAAGTGGCCGGAATCCTCACCGTAAAAGGAGGGACAGGCTGTATCGTAGAATATTTCGGTGAAGGCGCAAAATCGCTTTCCTGTACCGGAAAAGGAACCATTTGTAATATGGGAGCAGAAATCGGAGCAACCACTTCAACCTTTGGTTATGATGACTCCATGAGAAGATATTTAGCGGCTACTGATCGGGCAGATATTGTAGCAGAAGCCGATAAAATAGCAGAACATCTGACCGGAGATCCGGAGGTGTATGCTGATCCTGAAAAATATTTTGATCAGGTGATAGAAATCGACCTGAATCAATTACAGCCCCATTTAAATGGCCCATTTACACCGGATTTAGCTACACCGGTAGAAAAAATGAAAGAAGCAGCGGCTAAAAATGATTGGCCAACCGATATTGAATGGGCACTAATTGGCTCTTGTACCAATTCTTCTTATGAAGATTTAACGAGAGCTGCCTCTATCATTAAAGATGCTACAGATAAAGGCTTGACTGTAAAATCAGAATTGGGGATTAACCCGGGATCTGAACAGGTAAGGTTTACTGCTGAACGAGACGGTTTGTTTGATATTTTCGGACGCGCAAAAAATATTCGAATTTTCACAAATGCATGTGGCCCTTGTATCGGTCAATGGGATCGTGAAGGAGCAGATAAAGAAGAAGTCAACTCTATTGTACATTCTTTTAACAGAAACTTTAAGAAAAGAGCAGATGGTAATCCAAATACCATGGCCTTTGTGACCTCGCCTGAAATGGTGGCTGCCGTGGCAATCGCCGGTAGATTGGATTTTAATCCTTTAACCGATACCCTACTGAATGAAAAAGGAGAGGCTGTGAAATTGGCTGACCCAAGTGGTATTGAATTGCCTCCAAAAGGATTTGACGTAGAGGATAACGGCTACCAATCACCTGCTGAAGATGGTAGTAGTATTGAAGTGAAAGTTGATCCCAATTCTGATCGACTGCAATTACTGACGCCATTTGAACCCTGGGATGGAAAAAACATTACCGGCGTCAAATTATTGATTAAAGCGCATGGAAAATGTACAACAGATCACATATCAATGGCAGGTCCGTGGTTAAAATACAGAGGTCATCTGGATAATATTTCAAACAATTGTTTAATTGGAGCAACCAATGCCTTCAATATGGATAGCAACAATGTAAAAAACCAATTGAATGGTGAGTTTGGAGAAGTTCCTGCTACTGCCCGGGCATATAAAAAAGCCGGTGTTCCAACTATTGTTGTGGGGGATCACAATTACGGAGAAGGTTCATCCAGAGAACACGCAGCTATGGAGCCCAGACATTTAGGAGTTCGTGCAGTAATTGTAAAATCTTTTGCAAGAATTCATGAAACCAACCTTAAAAAACAAGGCATGTTAGGCTTAACATTTGCAGATGAAAGGGATTACGATAAAATTCAGGAAGATGATACCTTCAACTTTTTGGATCTGGATCAGTTTTCTGAAGGAAAGCCACTGCACCTTGAAGTGGTACATGCAGATGGATCGAAAGATGAAATAGAACTAAACCACACCTATAATACTGCGCAAATAGAGTGGTTTAAAGAAGGTTCTGCATTGAACTTGATTAAAAAAGAGCACAAAAGAAAAAATGGATAAGACGTTTGAGTGATCGATAAAAAAACTTGACCGACTTGATTTAGATGGTCAGGTTTTTTTTTATGAATTAATAGAATGAATCAATTGTATGGAAAATCTTTACCTTTTTGATGCCGGCGCTACTAAAACAGCCTTAGTTTATTTGCGGGATGGAAAGAGACAAGAGCTAGATTTACCGGCTTTTAATCCCAACAGAATGGATAAGGCTTTTGTAAAAGCCATGAATGAAAATGTGGATATTGGAGCAGATGCCAATGTGTTTTTCTATGGAAGCGGTTTGGGGACTAAGGCAAACAGAGACTTCGTAAGCACTCTTTTTGCTCAACATTCTGTTAAAAAATTGAATATATATGATGATATCGTAGGAGCCGCCCGTGCTGCATTTAATGAATCTACCGGGATTATCTGTATTATGGGAACAGGAGGTCTGGCCGCTTATTATGACGGAAAAAGAATTGAAAAGAGAAGGGGAGGACACGGCTATTTAATTGATGATCTGGGAGGAGGATTTGAATTGGGAAGACGAATTCTTTCTGCCTGGCTCAATGGTGATTTTTCTCAGCAAATGAGTGAATCGATTCAAAAAAGCTTAGGATATACTGAAGAGGAATTAATTTATCAGGTATATCAAAAGGGTAGAATTGATCTGATTTCAAATCTATCCAAAATGATTACTTCAGAAATAAAAGAAGAAAAATTCATGCAAATTCTCGATCATTATTTTGAGGAATTCATTCAACAAAATATTGTTCCTCTTTCAAAGGAGTTCCATACCGATCGATTTTCTATTGTAGGCAGTTTAGGAACAGCCTATTACCGGAGAATTGGTGATTTAGCTAAATCGAGTGAGCTTAGGATTGATCAGTGCATACAGAGTCCGGTTCAACGTTTATTTGAGTTCCATTTACGTTATTAAATCCTCCTTTCTTGATAAGTAGTCGTTCCTTAAAAAACAAGGTTTTTATTTCTCTCCAAGATTAAAGATATTAG
>JBBDID010000063.1:0-8618 GCA_040880585.1 Crocinitomicaceae bacterium
ACATATTTAACTGAATAATAACTTGTTAAATGGTTTTTAAGGATCGACTAAATAAGGCATACAATTTTAGAGCCCCATTCTAGTTTTACAGGATGGGGCTTTTTTTTTAACAGGATCAACATTAAGTTATTGATAATCAATCTTATTTGGCTGTGAATAGACCGCGACCATGCTTATGCGTTCAGTCGAACCCGTATGGGCGGATTCAAAAGTGAGTATATTTATACAGAAATAAAGAGTATTTGAAAAGTCTTTCTACGGATGAACCTCATTACCGCAATACAGATCAGTGAAAACAAGCATGAGTAAAGAAATAACAGCGATAAAGACTACCTATTTTAGCATAATCTCTAATACTTGTTTAGCAATAATAAAAGGACTTGCAGGCTTTTTTGGTAATTCATACGCCCTGATGGCTGATGCCATTGAATCAACCACTGATATATTTTCTTCACTTTTAGTTTTGTTTGGGCTCAAATACGCTAAAAGGCCCGCAGATGAAAATCATCCCTATGGACATGGAAAGATTGAACCCCTGATCACTTTCATTGTGGTGGCTTTTCTAGTGGGTTCAGCAGTTGTGATTATATATCAAAGCATTCAACATATTAGAACACCACACGAAACACCTTCATCCTGGACGTTGATTGTACTTGCCGTCATAATTTTATGGAAAGAGATTTCATTTCGCATTGTTATAAAAAAAAGCAAAGAAACCAATAGCTCTTCTTTACGTGCGGATGCATGGCATCACAGAAGTGACGCTATTACCTCTGTAATGGCATTTATAGGAATTTCTATAGCACTTATTTTGGGCGAAGGATATGAAACAGCAGATGATTGGGCGGCTTTATTAGCTGCAGCTTTTATTTTATACAATAGCTATTTAATTTTTCGGCCGGCGCTTGGAGAAGTCATGGATGAGCACCTGTATGATAACTTAATTTTAAAAATTAGAAAAAAATCTTTAGAAGTAGAAGGAATTTTGGATACAGAAAAGTGCTTTGTTCGTAAAACAGGAATGAAGTATCATGTTGATTTACATGCTATAGTGGATGGTAAAATTTCAGTGGAAGAGGGACATGACCTGGCACATGATTTAAAAGACCATTTACGTCGGGAAATTCCCGATTTAGCTCAGGTATTGATTCATATTGAACCTAAAGTGTAAATGTATTGAAGGTGTTTTTCCGCCAGGGATAGTAGCGGCAGCTCAAGCCTTTATGGAAGCTTGATTACAGCAAATAACCCGGTTCAGGCTTCCCCCTTATAGTTATCTTTTACCTTAGCAGTAAACAAGATAAAAAGCAAACTAATAAACCCCTTTAGAAGCCGCAATCATAGCTCCTTCTAAAATCATGATGATCTCAGAAGAACCTTTGTTTTTGCCATATTCAACAGGATTCATTCCTTTTTTGTTTTTTGTGTTCAGCTGATCCGGATTTTCCCGTAATGATTGTCTGATCTTTTCAGCATCACCCGTATCAATCGCTTGAAAAATGTTCATAATTATTTTATTTTAAGATGAATTTTATGTGTAGCTTTTCGTGCCATACTTCTCCCTAGTAAAGTACATTTTTTTAGCTGAAAAAACAAATGAAAGAATCAAAATCTCTTATGTCCTTTGATTACTTAAAATAAGAGGTGATCTAGTGAGAGGATATTTAATTGATAAGGCAAAAGCAATAAAAGAACAAGTAATACAAGTCGCGGAAAAACATGAGACATATCCCAAATTCCTTTTAAAACGGAAAATCCCAAAATAACCAACATGAGATGGATACCAAAGAGATAAAGTACCGGTAAGGTAAATAATCCAAGTATTAACAAAGCGCCACCTATCAACTCTACATAAGAAGAGAGATAAATAGAAAACCGGGTAAATCCCTCCGGAATTTTACGCTTCTCAGCACCTTGGTGTACTTCATTCACAACTCCAGATAAACCGATTCTGAAAATTTTGTCATACGCCTGAAAGAAAAACAGCAAACCTAAAGAGATACGAATAATAGCATACGCATAAGGAGTAGCCCAAATGATTAAAATTTCTGTCATGATTCTCGTTTTTGATTTATCTGTTGGTTCATCAAATGTAGAGATTAGGGATCAATTTTAAAAGAGATATCTCAGTTTCTCTTATGATATCCTTCAATTGTTCTGAAAGATCTTACCATACAAGAGATAAAACAGCTGTTTGGTTGACAGAAGTCAGCTATTTTCTTCCTGAATGGATGCAATTTTGTAAATAGATGGGGAAGTGAAAAAATGTTGTGCAGTGTGCCGCGTTTAGAACGAGAATTTTTTTAAGAAAAATTGGGATGAAAAATTAAAAACTCTGCTATGAATTTTGTAAATTATCAGAAGGTGTTTTTGAATCGATTAAGTCAAAAGAAATTATATGGATTACAAGGATTATTATAAAGTATTGGGAGTCGATAAATCAGCTGATCAAAAGGAGATTAAAAAGGTCTATAGAAAATTAGCGCTGAAGTATCACCCGGATAAAAATCCTGACAACAAAGAAGCAGAAGAAAAATTTAAAGAAATCAGTGAAGCCTATGAAGTGTTGGGAGATCCTGAAAAACGAAAGAAATATGACAGCGTAGGAGAAAACTGGAAAAACTTTCAGGGTGCTGAAGCCGGGGGGGGAGGATTTAACCGCTCACAATGGCAACAAGGGCAAGGAAGTGAAGGTTTTCAGTTTGAAGGCGATTTTTCTGATTTTTTCAACTCCATGTTTGGTGGTGCCGGTGGGTTTAGGCAGGCAGGTGGAAGGCAGTATACTCCCAAAGCGCAAGATTATCAAACGGATGTGCTGCTGACGCTGGAAGAAGCTTTTGAAGGAACAAGCAGATCATTAAAATATAACGGGCATCATATTCGGATGACGTTTCATCCCGGAGTAAAAGATGGGCAACAACTCAGAGTTCCAGGAAAAGGAGCTCCCTCACCGGTAAAAGGAGGAAAGAGCGGAGATCTCTATGTCAACATCCGCATATCCCCACATCCGCTGTATGAACGGCAAGGGAATGATATCAAACAGCAGCAGAATGTTGATCTCTATACCGCCGTTCTTGGAGGTGAAATTGAAATCAAAAGCCTCGCTGGTAAATGGAATGTGAAAATTTCACCCGGAATCGAGCAAAATAAAGTGCTGCGATTAAAAGGAAAAGGAATGCCGGTGTATCAGAAGAAAAAAACACCTCAAAAATTTGGAGATTTATATGTTACCCTAAACATTGAAATTCCCAAGAAAATATCTGAAGAAGAAAAAGAGCTGTTTCGCCGCTTACAGGAATTGTCGACAGAAAAAAAATCGGCCAGTGTATAGCAAACAGAAACGAATGATGAACTTATAAAAATGTAAACTATGATACCAGTAATTTTTTATCAAAACCATAGATCAGGAACAACGATTGACCGATTTTTTGATAAGCTGCAAGATCAGAACCTGATTTTTTTAGCCAGTGAATTAATGCTGTACGGTTTTGAAGATATGCGGGAAATCAATGAAGCCATTGAACGCGCTATGCGCATTTGCAAAGCAGCTGACATTCCACTTCAATCAAACTTCAAACGATTTTACTGTTGCTCAGAAGGTGAATTAATGCTCGATTGGATGATCTCAGATTTAGGGAAGCGACTAATTTTGATTAACGCCTCTCCATCTAACCCTTATGTAGCAAAAATTCAAATGAGGCTGTTGAGCATGCAGCATCACCGATAGTGAAATCTCTCGTAAAAAAGTTGTGGTATTCCGTAAAATTATGCTATCTTTTAAATTAAATTAATCTCCCTTAAACATGGAAAATATAGTCAATATTCATCTGAGGTTTGTCGATAAAACATCCGGCAAACCCCTTTATAGTGATAAGCATTACCTGAAATTATATGACAGCGATTTGATTGAGGATGATTTTCTGGGCGAAAGTACTCTTGACCCTAATGGACATGCTTTAGTAAGTATAACTGCAAATGATTTTAGAGGAAAAGATACACCCCGTGAAAATTTTCCGGATCTCTATTTTCAACTTTTCAAGGGAGAAAAAAAGATCATGGAAAGTCAGGTATTCAAAAATGTTCGCATTGAAGACAAGGAAGCATATCCGGCATCAGGGGCGATACATTTTGACCTCGGCACTTTTAAGGTGTGATTAACTTAATTCAAATACTCGTTGAATGATGAAACGTATTTTAGCCCCCACAGATTTTTCTTCCGTATCGGTAAATGCGGTAAAATATGCCGCAGAATTTTGTAGGGATACCCAAAGTGAATTGGTGCTATTGCATATTTTAGAAGGCACTTCTGTTGAACAGGCTGTGGATATTACAGGTGAAGTAGAGGAGATGGAAAAAACAGACTATCAGGTGGTGGAAGAAAAATTAATAGATCTTTGTGACAGTCTTAAAGATAAGTGTAATTGCAATTGTCGATATGTGATCAAGCACGGCAATCTTGGTTTTTTGAGCGGATTGATCCATAAAATTGAGCATAGTCATTTTGATTTGGTAGTATTAGGCACTTCAGGAGCCAGTAATATTGCAAAGTTTTATCTGGGCAGCCATTCTTATCGCCTGGCAGTGAAAGTAAGCCCACCTGTGCTTTTGGTACCAAAAGTAGCAAGGTATAATAAGTTACGACGAATTGTTTACGCCAGTGATTACGAGGCTGAGGATGTAAGTGTGCTGAAAAGTGTACTGCAATTGACTGTTCCTTTGCGAGCAAAAGTGACGGTGTTGCATGTCTCAAAAAAAGATACAGAAGCTGGAGAAATTCTATTCAAAAATGTGCAGGATTTGTTGGAGCATGACCTGGATGAAGGTGATATTTCCTTTGATAAAATTATTTCAAAAGAGCGGATTGCTACGGCGATTGATTTATATATGATAGAGCAAGACCAACAATTACTGGTAGTGTTAGCCAGGGATTATTCGTTGATAGAGCGTTTGTTCCACAAAAGTGTGACAAAAGAGATCAGTCAGGATTTTGTCTACCCCTTGCTTATTATGTAGCGCAAAAAATACCAGAGAACTACTAAACTATTGCAATTTTGAGAATAGAGAAGTGCTTCAAACGCTCCTCCTTACACGGTTTTATTTTTGTTTTTTATCCCCCTTTAATAGTAAGGTAATATTGTCCGTAGCGATCTAATTAAAATATCACAATCTTTGTCGCTACAGTTATGCCGGAACAACCAAAAATAGTCGTGATCATTCCTGCCATGAATGAAGAAGGATCCATTGCAAAGGTGGTTCATGGGATTCCTAAAAATTTAGTGTCTGAAATTTTGGTGTGTAATAACGGATCCACAGATTCAACCAAAGAAGTAGCCGAAAAAGCAGGAGCCACAGTCTTGGATGAGCCGCGTCCGGGGTATGGATGGGCTTGCTTAAAAGGGATGGAGTATGTTGCCGGAATGAATGAAAAACCGGATATAATTGTCTTTTTAGATGGAGATTATTCGGATTATCCCGGGCAAATGACAGCTGTTGTGGCTCCGATTATTCAGGATGATATTGATATGGTAATTGGTTCACGGGCGTTGGGAAAAAGAGAAAAGGGCAGTATGACCATCCCGCAACGGTTTGGGAATTGGCTGGCCTGCCGTTTGATGCGTTTGTTTTATAGCACCCGCTTTACAGACCTCGGTCCGTTCAGGGCCATTAAATATGAGCGATTACTGGAATTGGAAATGCGAGATAAAACCTATGGTTGGACGGTTGAAATGCAGATCAAAGCCGCCAAAAGAAAACTGAAAAGTGTTGAAGTTCCGGTAGATTACAAAAATCGAATTGGTAAGTCAAAGGTATCAGGAACGGTAAAAGGCACAATCATGGCGGGGTATAAGATCATAGGTTTGATTTTTAAATCCCTCTGATAGAAAGTTTTCCCAATAAATAAACCGTCTAATCCCTACACTTTTAGCCAATTAACAAAAATGGCAGAAGTTTTCAACAATTACCAAATCAACGGCTAAATTCGGTATCTTTACCATTCGTTTAATTCAGAATAGAATGGGGAAAATAATAGCAATTACAAATCAAAAGGGAGGGGTAGGAAAGACCACAACAGCCATTAATTTAGGGGCAAGTTTTGGTGTTTTAGAGTATAAAACATTGATTGTAGATGCTGATCCGCAAGCCAATGCAACTTCAGGAGTTGGTTTTGACCCCAGATCCGTTGAAAAAAGTATTTATGATTGTTTGATCAATGAAATGGATCCCAGAGAAACAATCGTTGAAACCGAAAATCCAAATTTAGACCTGATACCGGCACATATTGATTTGGTAGGGGCAGAATTAGAACTGATTAATGAACCCAACCGTGAACACCGCTTGAAGCAAGCGCTTGAAACCATCAAGGATGATTACGATTTCATCATTATCGATTGTTCTCCTTCATTGGGTTTAATAACAGTGAATGCTCTGACAGCAGCAGATTCTGTACTGGTTCCCGTTCAATGTGAATATTTTGCATTAGAAGGTTTGGGGAAATTATTGAACACCATTAAAATTGTTCAAAATCGCCTGAATCCGGAATTGGATATGGAGGGCATTGTTTTAACCATGTATGATACCCGTTTACGACTGGCAAATCAGGTGGTAGATGAGGTGAAAACACATTTTCAGGAGTTGGTGTTTAATACCATCATACACAGAAATACGAGATTGGGTGAAGCTCCGAGTTTTGGAGAAACTATTATTATGCATGATGCTACTTGTAAAGGATCCATCAATTATCTGAATTTTGCCAGAGAGATCTTGCAGAAAAATGATTTGACAAAAATGAAGAATAAAGACAAACAATTGATTTAATATTTGGGGGTTGAAATGACGAAGAAAAGAGCTTTAGGAAAAGGATTAAGTGCATTGTTAGAGAATGCTGATACTGATATAACAAGCAGTTCTTATGAAGGGGAAGGAAAAACCGTAGGATCAATTGCTTCTATATCGGTTGATAAAATCGAGGCAAATCCCTGGAATCCCCGTTCAACTTTTGAAGAAGAACGTCTCAATGAACTGAAAACTTCTATTGAAAATCACGGAATTATTCAACCCTTAACCGTTAGAAAATTAGGGAGAGATAAATACCAGTTGATTTCAGGTGAAAGAAGGTTCAGGGCTTCTCAGTTGGCGGGATTAAATGAAGTGCCTTGCTATATTCGTGTGGCGAATGACCAGACCATGTTGGAAATGGCATTGGTTGAAAATATCCAACGAGAAGACCTCAATGCAATTGAAGTGGGTTTATCGTATCAAAGATTGATTGAAGAGTGCAATTTAACACAAGAAAAACTCAGCCAAAAGGTAGGTAAAAGCCGTTCCAATATCACTAACTTTTTACGATTACTGAAGTTGCCCGCTCCAGTTCAGGTAGGTATTCGGGAGGGTCTGATCTCAATGGGACATGCCCGTGCTTTGGTCTCTGCAGGGGACGAAAAAACCCAAATTCAACTGTTTAAAAAGATCGTAACAGATGAATTGACAGTAAGAGAAACGGAAAATCTGGTAAAGGAAGGGGCAACTTTGACTACTTCAAAAAACGGCGCATCAAAATCTGCCGCAGCTGCGTACAACTTTGATGATAAAACGGTTAAATTCACCAATCAGTTGTCGGATAAGTTGAACACAAAAATTCAGTTGTCAGCTAACAATAAAGGAAAAGGAAAACTCGTTATAACCTTTGATTCTGAAGAAGATCTTCATGAAATTATTGAGAGAATAGGAAGCTAGTTCTCAACCTTTTGTTGCACCGTCTCGTAATCATTGCAAATGAAAAAATTATCAGTGCTGTTTTTTGTAACGATTTTGCTGTGTGAATTTTCTTTTTCACAAGATACAAATGAAGTAAAGAAGGATAAATGGGCAGATTACGAACATCAGCCAAAACGTGCAGCATTACTTTCTATTTTACCGGGCGCCGGACAGTTTTATAATGAGATCGGTTATCGAAAGGCAATGGATAAAAAAAATCGTGCCTGGTGGAAAATACCCATTATCTATGGCGGTTTGGGAGCTTGTGGTTATTTTTGGTGGCACAATTATTCTCAATCTCAATTACTGAAAGAAGAAATACTTTACCGAAGAGAAAATGGCGCTGCTGCGGTTTTACATTCTTCTCTGGCCGGATATAGCAGTGAAAATACTTTAATAAATGGCTATTCATACATTGATCCTGCTACCGGTGATGAAAAAATCGCCCACGGATTTGACACCAGGGCTAAAAGACGCGACATTTTTTTGTTTGCCAGTATCGGAATATATGGACTGAATATAGTCGAAGCCTTTGTGGATGGACACTTTGTCTCCTTTGATGTGTCTGAAGACTTGAGCTTGAGTTGTGTACCATTCATGTTTGATCGTTCAACCCCGGCGATTCATCTGTCTTTGAATTTTAACTGATGTTTTTGGCGCTTGAGCCTTTTTTGTTTGTTTTTTGTGTTGGCCACTGAGCCGGAAATCGAGTCGGAAATCGAGCCGGAAATCGAGCCGGAAGTCGAGCCGGAAGTCGAGCCGGAAGTCGAGCCGGAAGTCGAGCCGGAAGTCGAGCGTAGCCGAGACTGTAGCCGAGACTGTAGCCGAGACTGTAGCCGAGACTGTAGCCGAGACTGTAGCCG
>JBBDID010000063.1:8718-8794 GCA_040880585.1 Crocinitomicaceae bacterium
AGATTGTAGCCTTACTGAATGCGCCCACCGAGCCGCCCACCGAGCCGCCCACCGAGCCGCCCACCGAGCCGCCCAC
>JBBDID010000063.1:8894-63039 GCA_040880585.1 Crocinitomicaceae bacterium
CGCCCACCGAGCCGCCCACCGAGCCGCCCACCGAGCCGCCCACCGAGCCGCCCACTGAGCCGCCCACTGAGCGAAGTCGAAGTGGAAGTCGAAGTGAGCGGAAGTCCAAGCCAAAAAGAAAGAGAAGTAAAAAAATTACAGACGTTAGTTCTAAAAGAATAAAAATGTCCAATGTCTGTGAAAAAATGAACGTGAATTGGATGAATGATTTTGAACTTTCCCGTTGGATAGGTTCAAAACTAACACTCTTTGCAACCTTAGGTAATAAATAAAACTAAGGAGTAGCTATAAACATTAGCACTCCCAATATTCCCAGCCACCACAGAATTATGCTTAATGAACCAAGTCCTAAAGTTCCCAGTCCGGCAACTTTACTGCCTGATTTCTTTTCTGCTATGTACATTATCCCAACTCCCAAAAGTATCCCAAATAAAGCGGTCAGTATCACCCACCACCCAAGAGAAGCCACAAAAAACATACTCCCTAATCCTACCGCAACACAAGTCACTGACAAAGCAAATAGTGCCTTTAACCAGAATTTCTGATGCTTTCCTTTATTGAGTTTACTTTTTGTTTTTACCTCTTTGTTTTGAATTTTTAAGCTGTCTTGAGGAAATAGGCGAATTTCTGAGGGATTTACTTCCACCGGTTGTTGATCATCCAGTTGCCGGTACTCTAGTTGATGATGTTGTAGTTCGTGATGCTGTAGTTGATGGTCATCTAGTTGATGATGCTGTTCAAGATTGTAACCTCTCCGTTCGGCAGTTAGTGAATAGGCCGGTACAGAATAATAAGCAGCAATTACAAACAATAAAGCAAGACGCATAACGAAAGTTAATAAAACACTACCTAATCAGCGATAAGTACCTTTTAGTTTAACCAACTTTAACAATTATCGGTGTATCTATTAGCACTGACTGCTTTTATTCAGTCATTCCCCATAAAAACTAATAGTAGAGACTGACGTAGGAAAGTCTTTGATTAAGGTGATCCGTAAAAAAACAGTAAACTATTTTGCATTTTTCAAACACTTACGAACCTTCCGATCGTGTTTTGCTCTTTCTTCAGGCGTTGTGTTTGGAGTAGTTAGCATTTTTTTACAATGTTTATCAATCTCGTCCATGCGTTCTAAAATTGCGTCGAACTCGTCATCTCCGGCAGTTTCTATTGCTTTATTTACAGAGTCATTCTTGACAACGCAATCGCAAAAATCCCACTGCTTACCGTAAGTAGCTTCAATGATATTTTCTGTTTCCAATGCTTCATCCACATAACCTGAATCATCTGTAAAAGCAGTAGTGTCTACTAATGAACTGTCTATGGCTGTTGTATCTACCTGAAGTGTATCCGTATCTGAAACGTCAGCATCCTCAGCAGATCCTTTACAAGCTGTTAATGCAATACATGCCAGAGAAAAAGTAATATAAAAAAAAGCTTTCATACGATTGATGTTCAATTTATCCGGTGTCTAAATTACAATAATTCATGAAAAAAGTCGTATATTTTGGTACGGAAGTTGATTTACTTCTATAAAGGATGCAAATGAAAAAAGTAGGTTTCATATTATTATTGATGTTTGGGGTGTCATCTTATGCCCAAACGGATATCGCATCTGATCATCCGGATAGTTTGAGAATGTACGTATCTGATCCGGTTCCGGTGTACACCAAAGCATACATGAATCAATACCGTCGATACAAGCGAATTATCGTGAAGGTATACCCTTATGCGCTCTATGCCGCTGATGTGTTGTATGAGTTGGAGGAGGATGCAGAAGAAATCAATAAAAGAAGAAAGAAAAAACGGTTGTATAAAGACACTTATAAGGACTTAAAATCCGATTTTAAATATTTTGTGCTTGACCTCTACACTTCTGAAGGGCGAATGTTAATGAAGTTGGTGCACCGTGAAACAGGCATGACCGTCTTTGAAATTGCCGAAAAATATCGGGGGAAAGGAAGTGCCTTTGTATTTGAAACCATGGGAAAAATTTGGGATCAGGATGTCAATGTCAAATATGATCCCATTAAGACGGATAAAATAGCTGAGCACGTGATACAGGATATTGAATCGGGAATTATTTCATTCAATAAGAAGGTCGATCGAATTGAAAAAGAAGAATACAAAACCGTAAAGCAAGAACGAAAAAAGCGAATCAGAAAAAATAAAAAGCAGAGAAGAAAAAGTCGCTAGTGTGGTGATTAAAAATCCACGACAACAGAAGTTGTTAAAATGTAATAATTCCTGTATTGCAACGTCTTATTAGCAGATGAGAATCACTTTTTTTATCATATTACTGTGTGCATTTGCTGTGAGAGGTCAGCAAATAGATTACATTCCGTCTAAGCAAATTACACAAACAGTAGATGCAAATTACTACGATACAGAATACATTTATTTTACGGTACAAACAGATGACACCCTCGAACTGTATTTTGAGTTGGTAAAAGATACGGCAACTCCCGGTTGGCAAAGGAGTTTGTGTAATAATATGGTTTGTTACAATTATTTGGCAGAGGATGGTCCCTTAGGTACTTTTTCTGATGGGGATCAGGGCTATATGTCCATCAGTTTGTCAACGGGGGATTCAATCGGGGAAGGTATTTTTTCATACCGCATTTATGACCCTGAAAAAAAGGGGCTGGATGATACGATTTCATTTCGTTATGAAGTGCTTGATAGCGAACAACTGCTCAACCAGCCCTGGGTGAAGATCAACTATGACGGAAATGTACTGTATACCTTGTTTAAAAATCCCCAAATAGCGGCAAAGCTGCAAATTTTTGACCTGAACGGTAAATTAGTCATGGAAGAACAGGTATCCGGCACTTTTTCTTATTCACTGAATGATCTCAGGGCAGGGATTTTTATCGTTAAGGTGAGCAGTGAAACCGGTCAGACAGAAGTACAACGAATCATAAAACAGTAAGTACCAGTTAGCGTAAATGATTCTGTAATACATCTCTTACATTAACGACTATAAAAATAAACAGGATAAATATTTGTTGACAAAATGGTATGTTTGTTGTAATTTACTGTTTGGATAAGGTTGGTTTTAATAATGTATAACATTGAATTTAAAAGAGGAAAAGAAGGGATAAAAATCACTGATGGGGAAGTCAGTGAGATTACTTTCTCTATGGATATTAAAAAGCTATCTAAATCTTTTTTAGTGAACATTCCTTCTTACGATATTCATTTTTCCACAACATCAAAAGACAATATTGAAAAGCTAGCTTTAAAGTCATTTAATTCTTTTTTTGAATTTTGGTTAATAAAAAAAGGGGTAAAGGATTTTATGCAACACATGATGAATCTGGGGTTTAAAACCTGATTGCGTTTTCTCGCGCTTCCCCCAGCCCCGCCTGAGGCGGGGAGCTCCCACGCTACACGAGTTTTGATTGCCAGAAAAATTGTGTCTGTTTCCCGCGCTTCCCCCAGCCCCTGAAGGGGAGCTCCCACGCTACACAAGTTCCGTTTTGGTTTTGTTTCGTAGTGCATCTATAGAGCCGGATATTCAAACAATATTTCATCAGCATTGTAGTACATCATGTGCTGGCCTCCCCTTTAGGGGTCGGGGGAAGTGCTGGCCAAAGGTAGCTTTGTTTTTTCTAATCATTGAGCTACCCAGCTTACGAAGAAGAATGGCCGTTGATGAATGTGAAAGCCGTTGTGGTAAGTGAGGTTTTTGAGGTTTTGAAAGTAGGTGCACACTCGTCTAAGACGAGCGCGAGTGAGGTCAGACAGAAGTACAACGAATCATAAAACAATAAGCATAAAATAGGCTTATCGGTCTTGTAGAATTTGATTGATCATTTTCTGATAAGCACTAGCTGCTCCCCCATACATGTAATAGTTTTCAGGGTAATTGTACGCACGAAAGTAAATTTCAATGTATTGATACTCTTTTTGATCAGTAAAGCTGGCAAAAACCGAGTATCGTCCATAGACCCAGTACGGCTTTGTGGTTTGATAAATGCTGAGTGTAGTATCTGTTCTTTCAATTTGCTTTTCTCCCTGAGCGTGAAAGTTTGCCAGTTGATTAAAAAATAACTGTGGATCTCCGGTAAACTTAACAAAAAGGCAGTTTCCCTTCATTAAATCACCTTCACCTCCATAGGTAATCACAGAATCTAAAGCAGAGGAGGCAATCAGTGAGTCCTTTTTTTGAGCCCCGGCATAAAAGCCCAACAAGCAGCATCCAAGTATGGCAATAAATTCTTTCATATCTCTCTTTTTCTACACAAAAATAAAACCAATTTTATTATTCCCAGCGCGAGCGTCTCTCTCATGCCATAAACCGGCAGAAAAACCAATTAAAAACAAGCATAAAGCAAGGGTGTCTTGGTTCTTGGCTCTTTTACATCTTGGCTCTTTCACCCCGCTCATGCCTCAAAACCTGCAAAAAAACAATTGATAACAACCATGAAGCAAGGGTGTCTTGGTTCTTGGCTCTTTACATCTTGCATCTTTCACCCCGCTCGTGCTATAAACCTACAAAAAAAACTCAATTAAAAACAACCATGAAGCAAGGGTGTCTTGGTTCTTGGCCCTTTACATCTTGCATCTTTCACCCTTGCGGAAACTACGGTATTTTCACTAAGGCTAAGGTTTTTACAATGTACTTGCTTATCTTGGGGGTTCCTTTTGAATCCTGGTGATTATATTTGGAGAAATTAATAAATTATGAATCATATAATTTTACTAGGAATGCTAGGACCTTGGCAAATTAGATTAATGCTAATCATTCTTGCTATACTTATACCTATACTCCTTATTATTCTTCTTGTAAGAAATTCAAAAAATAAAGCTAAAGCTGAAACCCTTGGTTCAGTGCGCAAAGAAGAAACCCAATCAAACAAACTTGATCAATTAGAAAAGCTTAATCAACTCAAAGAGTCAGGTGCTTTAACTGAAGAGGAGTTTGCTGAAGAAAAAAGGAAAGTATTAAATAAATGACCGAACAAAAACAACAAGTCGAACAAAAACTCTGGGACATTGCCAACGAACTCCGCGGCAAAATGGGCGCAGACGAATTCCGTGATTACATCCTCGGATTCATCTTTTACAAGTACCTGAGCCGTAAAATGAACCTCTATGCAAACCGTATTCTGGAGCCTGACAATATTCAGTACAAAGAACTGGAAGCGCATCCAAAAGCAAAAGAGTATTTAGAAGCCGTACGCTTAGAAGCCCTTGAAAGCCTGGGTTATTTCTTAAAACCATCAGAATTATTCTCAGCCATCACCAAAAAGGGAAACCCTGAAGGCAAGGCCAACTTCATTTTAGGAGACTTGCAAAAAGTGTTTACCAATATTGAGCAATCCACTATGGGAGCTGAAAGTGAAGAAGATTTCCAGGGATTGTTTGAAGAACTGGATCTCACCTCAAGCAAGCTTGGAAAAACCGAAGCACAAAAAAACGAATTGGTGGTCAAGATCATGTATCACCTCAATAAAATTGATTTTGAAGTTGATGATACCGACAGCGATTTACTGGGAGACGCCTACGAATACCTCATAGGCCAATTCGCTTCGGGTGCAGGTAAAAAAGCAGGAGAATTCTATACGCCGCAGCAAGTCTCTAAAATACTGGCTAAGATTGTGACCACCGGAAAAGACAAAATCAAAAATGTCTATGACCCCACTTGCGGTTCAGGCTCATTGTTGTTGCGGGTAGCCAAAGAAATAGGTCAGGAGATCTCTTATTACGGACAAGAAAGCAACCCCACCACCTACAACCTTTGCCGCATGAACATGATCATGCACAACGTGCATTACCGCAGGTTCAATATTGAAAATGAAGATACGCTTGAACATCCGTCAGAAAAGCATTTAGATATGCGCTTTGATGCAATCGTAGCCAATCCGCCTTTTTCAGCAAACTGGAAACCCGATCCCATCAAAGAAACAGATGAACGATTCTCAGCCTACGGCAAACTTGCACCAAAAACCAAAGCCGACTTTGCCTTTGTACAACACATGGTGCATTTATTAGATGATAACGGAACCATGGCCTGTGTCTTGCCGCATGGCGTTCTGTTCAGAGGTGCCGCTGAAGGACACATCCGCAAATACCTCATTGAAGACTGTAACTACCTGGATGCCGTCATAGGTTTACCCGCCAATATTTTTTACGGAACCGGTATTCCAACATGCATTTTGGTTTTAAAGAAAAGCCGAGCCCTGAGCCGAGCCCTGAGCGGAGTCGAAGGGCGAAGTGTGCTTTTCATTGACGCCAGCCAGCACTTTGAAAAAGTAAAAACGCAAAACTACCTCAGAGAAGAAGATATTGAGAAAATCATCAACCTCTATAAAAAATACTCCGAAGCAAAGGACATTGAGCGCAGTCGAAATGACCTTTGCGTAGACAAGTACAGCTACCTCGCCACCCTTGACGAAATCCGGGAAAACGATTACAACCTCAATATCCCGCGGTATGTAGATACCTTTGAAGAAGAAGAACCCGTTGACCTGCAGGCAGTATCACAAGAACTAAAAGCATTAAACAAAGAAATGGCCGAAACTGATAAAGAAATTGAAAAATATTGCAACGAATTGGGCATTGATACACCGTTTTGACTTCGACTACGCAAATAGGGACTTCGGCTACGCTCAGCCTCCTATTTGCTAAATTTAATATAAAGGAAAAGGAAGGTTGAGCGTAGTGGAGAATTAAATATAAATGCAATAAAGGAAGCCTGGTGGGTTGAGCGTAGTCGAAACCAGAAGGCAGACTGATGATGATTAAAGGATATATGTACATATTAAGATGCTCAGATGATTCTTACTATACAGGAAGTACGAAAGATTTGGATAGAAGAATGGAACAACACCAAAATGGTGAAGGTGCTAATCATACTAAAAAGAGATTGCCTGTTGAGTTGGTGTATTACGAAACGTTTTCAAGAATTGATTGGGCTTTTGAAAGAGAAAAGCAAGTACAGGGTTGGAGTAGAAGGAAAAAAGAGGCATTGATGAATGGAAAATTAGAAGAATTAAATGGATTGGCTGAATGTAAAAATGAAAGCCACTATCTTATTCAAAAACAATTAAAAAAGAGCAAAGAGGGCTGAGCGTAGTCGAAGCCCGTGCGAACTATGAGTGAAATTCAAACACATAGCAAAATTAAAAAGCTCGTGCCGGAACTAAGGTTTCCTGAGTTTGAAGGGGATTTTAAGAACACGTCATTAGGAGAAATAATTTCAAAATTAGAATCAGGCGTTAGTGTAAACTCTGAGGATGTTCCGGCCCAAGGTGATGAATACGGTATTCTTAAAACCAGTTGTGTCTCATCTGGAAATTTTTATGAATTAGAGAACAAGAGGATCACTGATGAAGATATTGACCGAGCAAAATTAAATCCAAAAGAAGGTTCAATCATTATAAGCAGAATGAATACACCAATGTTGGTTGGTGAAAGCGGATATGTAGATAAGACATATTCAAATCTGTTCATCCCTGATAGATTATGGCAAACTAAAATATCTGATGATATGGGAAATGCCAGATGGCTTAGTTACTTTCTTATCACCGAGAGGATGAGACACAGTCTTAAGACGATTGCAACAGGTACAAGTGACACAATGAAGAATATTTCGAAACCCAACTTTTTGTCACTGAAGGTGGAAACCCCCTCCCTCCCCGAGCAACAAAAAATCGCCAGCTTTTTGTCTGCGGTAGATAAAAAAATTCAGCAACTCAGCCGCAAAAAAGCATTGCTTGAGCAGTACAAAAAAGGCGTGATGCAACAGATCTTTTCTCAGGAGATTAGGTTTAAACCAGACTTCGATTCTGAGCAACCTGTAAATAAAGGAATGCAGGTGGCTGAGCGCAGTCGAAGCTATCCGGATTGGGTGGAGAAGAGGTTGGGGGAAATAGCGAAGTATTATGACGGGACACACCAAACGCCCGAGTATGTTGATGAGGGAGTTCCATTTTACAGTGTTGAACATGTAACTGCGAATCAATTTACGAAGACAAAATTCATAAGCGAAGAAGTTTTCCAAAAAGAAAACGAGCGGGTTAAACTTGAGAAAGGAGATATTTTGCTTACAAGAATTGGAGATATTGGAACTACAAAATTGATTGATTGGGATGTTAGAGCTTCATTTTATGTTAGTCTTGCTCTAATAAAGCAAAATAGTAAGTTTGATTCAATTTATTTGGATCAATTCATTAATTCTGATTTCTTTCAAAGAGAACTCTGGAAACGAACTATTCACGTTGCATTCCCTAAGAAGATTAATCTTGGAGAAATTGGAAGTTGTGTCGTCAAACTTCCAAGTATGAAAGAGCAGCAGTATATAGGGAAATTCTTGTATGAGTTGGAGTCTAAGATCAATGCTCTAACAGAAAAGATATATGATAACATGGAATTCAAAAAAGGCCTTTTACAAAAAATGTTTGTTTAAAAGCACGTGTGTGAGTCCGAATCGCCCAAGCGATAAAATTTGCTTGGGTTTAGCTTACGATATGGCATATTTCTCAGTAAATTGCAACGGTAATAGGATATGATTATGTAGCAACACAAAATTTTAGTCTTGCTGTCTATTCTTATTAGAGAATTTTTAATTACAATGAAATCAGACAAATGAGTTTAGATAAATCAAAGGCGGCTTACACACAATTCGTTCAGAACTATGATGAAATGAGGAGATATCATATGAGTGAAGCGGATACCAGGTCAAAATTAATTGATTTTATGTTCTTAAATGTACTTGGTTGGGACGAGAAGAATTTAGAACGAGAAGGGCATAGTGAAAGTGGGTATTTTGATTATAAAATAGCGGTACCTGGTTTTAGTTTAATAGTTGAGGCTAAAAAAGAATTGAACTCATTCAGTCTACCAATAAATGGAAAAAAATCTTCAATTAATAGTCTCTACAAAGAGAATAAAGAAGTTATTGATCAAATTAGAGGATATATTACCGATCACGGGTTAGAATTTGGCGTTATTACTAATGGAGTTCAGTATTTAATTGGCCGTTTTTCAAATCATGATGGAACTATATGGAAAAAGAATCAACTCTTAATATTCAATGGTTTAGAGGATATCGAAAATCGGTTTGTTGAATTTTACAATAACCTTTCAAAGATAAGCGTGGTGCAATCAGGTGGATTTGAATTCTTACATAGTACTGATGAGTCTTCTTATGATAAGATCATATCAAAGTTGATTGATCGGGACAAGGAAATGATACGAAATACACTGAGCGCTGAATTGACGCAAGTTATAAATGAAATTTTTGGAGACATCTTTGAAGATGCTGTTGAAGACGATCAAGAATTTATAAAGGCTTGTTTCGTCGAGAATAAAGAAACTAAAAAAAATAGAGATGAACTCAATCGATTATTTGACGATACACCCCCAGAATTAAGTGAAGTAGTAAAGATCAGGAACTTGGATGGGCTTGCGTCTAAGATAAGTGATGAAATAGTATCAATTCCTATAGTAGCAAAAGAAACTGCACCCCCGAAACCAATAATTATAGTTGGGACGAAAGGAGCGGGAAAGACAACTTTTATCAACTATTTATTCAAGAACAAGATTGATAAGAAAAATCTTGAAAATCATCCATCAATTTACATTGACTTTATCAAGTATTACAATAATGATAAAACGATAGATACAGAGAGAATTTCTGGAGATATTCTAGATAGATTATACGAGAATTATGATTATTTACAGTTATATGGAGCTACTGCGCTGAAAAGGATTTATTACAAGGAAATTCAAAGAAATGATGCAGGTGTATGGGAAGACGATAAAAAGAATAATATTGCTGAGTATAATAGAAAAGTCAACAATTTTCTTGAGCAAAAACAGAAAAATAAACAAGAACATCTTGAATTATTGTCTAAATACTTAATTCGAGAGAGAAGACTAAGATTGATTATTATAATGGATAATGCGGATCAATTTAATATTGATGTACAAGAAAAAGTGTTTCTATTTGCGACTTCGCTAAACAGGAGCGCGTTCTGCGGTGTTTTCATTTCTTTAAGAGAAGGATATTACTACAAATGGAGGTTCAAGCCACCATTCAACGCATTTCAGAGTAATGTTTATCATGTTACGGCACCATCATATGGAATGGTATTACAAAAGAGAATTAGTTATACTCTTGAACGGTTGGAGCAAGAGAAAAAGGAAGATTTAGAGAAAACTATCTCAGGTAAAAACAGGAAGGGATATGAAGTTGAAATGACGGGACAAGCTATAACTGAATTCTTTCATGGAATTAAAGATTCTTTGTTTAAAGCAAAAAATGACAGGATAATAGATTTTTTGAACTACTCTACATTTCCAAACATTAGAGAAGGGTTAAAATTATTTAGAATGTTCTGTTTATCGGGATATACTCATATGGATGAGTATATTTTGAGAGTCCGTTTTACAAATAAGAACGAAAGCATAACAATACCAATGCATGAGTTTATAAAGTCTATTGGACTTTATAATAAGCTTTATTATAACGGTCAGTATAGTGTGATTCCAAACTTGTTTTATCCAGTGCAGGATTCAAACAATCATTTCGTGAAGATATGGATACTGAAATTTTTAAATCAAAAGCTAGAGAACGCAGGTGTTTCAGGCAAATTTGAGATGTTTCACGAACTGATAAATTATTTTGTCGCATTTGGTTTCAGAATCAATGTGCTTAACAAGGCAATTTCTGAGCTACTAAACTTAGAGCTTATAGAGTCAGACGAAATCCTTTCTGATATTAAATGGTATGACTTGCCGGATGAAGATTTCAACCTTTCCATCACAGCAAAAGGTCATTACTATGTCTGTGAGATCATAAATAGATTTTTCTATATAGATATGGTTCTACAAGATACACCAATTTTTGAACAAGAGTTTTTTGATCAAATGATGAAGTTCTTCCCGAAAGCTGAAAGTAATGGAAGAAGAAATATGGAAGGTAGAATTTCTACGGTCGAGCAGTTTATGATGTATCTCGAGAAACAAGAAAAGAATGAACCTCAAGCATTGATTGCTACTCTTGGTAGTCCCACAGGAAATATTAAAGCAAATGGATTAAATAATGATTTACACCGTATTCGTAAAAGTAAACCAACCGAAACTGGTTAATTCCCGTTAGCGCGGATTTGCAAAGTGCAACTTATTCATGTATTAGGCGCAATTAGAAAATGGAAATTAGAAAAGATTTAAAAGATATTGAGAATGAATTGAATCGTGCAGTTCTTATTGCTCAGAAATTGCAAGAATATGATGAACATTGGGTGCACGATAAGAATCAAGAGGACATGAGGGATATTTATCAACTTCCCCATCATTTGTATAGTCCTTTGGAACAAGTTTATGCCGAAGGAAGACAAATGGCTCGATCATTTGCTTACGCATTATGTTTATTTAATAACGTTGAAGAACATAGCACTATTTACTCTTGGGTAAAAAGTTTAGAAGAAAATTGGATAAAAAATTCCGACTACTATAAAGGTGTTGTTGAAAAAGCAGAACAAACACAAATCAATATTGGCAGAGAATATAATTCGATTAACCAAATGATCCACACCTTAAAAAACCAAATAAAACTATTGGATCAAACTGCCATTCTTCTGACAATAATAAAAGGGAAATCGATTTATTTAATTGAAGAAAGTGCGATCAATCATACAGAAAAATCTTCAATTGAACTGCCTGTCGAAAATGAAGACAGTTATGACGTATTCATTAGTCATGCTTCTGAGGATAAGGCTGACTACGTTGAACCGCTATGTGCCGTTTTTGAAAGCGAAGGAATTAAGATTTGGTATGATAAAAATGAAATTTTATGGGGAGATAGTATTGTCAGAAAGATAAACCAAGGACTATCAAAGTCTAAATATGCAATTGTTGTTCTCTCACTTAACTTCATTCAAAAGAATTGGCCTACTGCAGAATTAGAAGCGATTTTGAATATTGAAACTTCAAAAGGTGAAGTTAGAGTACTTCCACTTTTAATAGGAAACAAAGATGAGATTTCATCAATTATTGATAAATACCCGCTTGTTGCAGGAAAGCGGTATTTAAAGTATGAAGATGGAAATCAAACGATAGTTAATTCATTAAAAGAAAGATTAAAAAGCACCCGTTAGCGCGGATTTAAGGTCTAAATCCGTGACAACTGGGATCGTCTGGATAGCGACTAGCCGTAGGCCGGCCCCTGATAAGCGACGCAGGAGCTTCGTCAGGGGAAAGCCCCAAAAAAACAATTGTAAAAGATTACATACCCCGTTACCCAGATTTTGCCATCCCTGCGGCTCAAAACAGAATACGTGCCACGAATTATAAATCTTCAACGAACGATAACCGATATTTATCGGTTACTTATTTATCTTAAAAAATATAAATATCTGATATACAGAAATCAAAAGTGTACAAATAATTGTATTTTACACATTTTGTCACTATATTGTGTAAAACTGTTATACATTTGTAATACAAAACACAAGTTATGATCAACTTTGCAGAAAGACTTAAAGCAGCACGCAAAATGAAAGGATGGTCGCTTGACGAACTTTCAAAAGAGTGTGGAGCCAATGTGGTCAGCAAACAATCTCTTAGTAAGTATGAACAGGGAGAAATGCTGCCGGGTGATGACATTCTTTACGCACTTTGCAAAGCGCTTGACATTAAAACGGATTATTTTAATCGTCGGTTGTCAATTCGTGTAAAAGATGTCAGCTTCAGAAAGCTGGAAAGTTATTCTGTGGCTATGCAAGAGAAAGTAATTTCGCAAACACAAGATTTTCTTGAACGATATCTTGAGCTCGAAGAAATTTTAGGCATTGACTCAAAATTCAATACTAAAAAGTTTACCGGGTATAAAATAACTTGTCCTGATGATGTAGAAGATGCTGCAAAAAATATTCGCAAAGCATGGAAATTGGGAAATGATCCGCTTTACAATGTCGTAGAATTATTAGAAGATCATCACCTTAAAGTGGTTGAAGTTTCAGATGCTGATTCGTTCATGGGTATGTCCACCCTTGTCATGAAGAAAATTCCGGTTATTGTTTTAAACAACTCAGAAGACATACCCAATGATCGCAGACGATTTACAGCACTTCATGAGTTAGGTCACATTGTAATGGATCTAGAACATCTATCAGAAAATGATCAAGAAACCTACTGTCACCATTTTGCCGGCGCTATGTTAATTACTAAAGACAAGTTAGTTGAAGAGTTGGGTAGTGAAAGAAGGAAACGAATTTTTATATCAGAACTGGGTCAGTTAAAAAAGCAGTACGGTATTTCTATTTCGGCATTGTTATTTAGGATGGCAGATTGTAAGATTATTCCAAAAAATACGGCCTTTGCAATGATGGGTGCAATGCGTAGAGATGGAATTTTTGAAAAAGAGCCTGAAGAATATGATTATCAAGGTGAAGAAAAATCCAATCGGTTTCTTCAGTTGTTGCTGCGTGGCGTTGCCATGGAGTTAATAAGTACATCTAAAGGTGCGGCTTTGTACAACTGCAAACTATCAAAGTTTCGAGCGCTTTTAGCATAATGTTCCCCAATGAAGATTGCAATTACAGATGCCAACATATTCATAGATCTCTTTTACCTGGAATTAGACAATTGTTTATTTGAGGTAGGATGTGAAATTTATACAACACGCAATGTGATGCTTGAATTGGAAGACCATCATGTGGAGGAGCTGGAAAAACACGTTTCTGAAAACAAACTTAATATAGTAGAGCTAACTGATTCAGATAAGCTTAACATGAGTAAATTAAGATTAAACCGTGGACTTTCTGAAACCGACATATCAGTAATTGCAGTAGCAGAACGTTTAAAGGCCATTGTTGTATCGGGTGACAATCTGGTAAGAAAAACATGCCATATAAACAAAATTGAAATCCACGGTGTGTTGTGGTGTTTGGATCAGTTTGTTATTCACGCTCAAATTGATAAACCCCGGGCCTGTGATTATCTCAAAAAGCTAATGAATTACAACAAAAGGCTTCCTTATGAGGATTGTAAAAGATACATTCAAGACAAATGGAACGGTACTTTAAATTAGATTCGGCACCCGGTGGTTCTTCGCGTTTGTGCGGATTTAAGGTTTTATTCGCTTTCGCCTGATTTATCAAATCAGATATAATTAAGTGTTTTTCCCTACGCCTCAAAACAGAATATTTGTCACAGATTATAAACGTGTCTACCAACAAGTTAGATTTGCCACAACTGATCTACTGGCAGGTAAATTAATTTACTGTTATATTTGAAATCGAAGAATGACAACCCACGGCAAATCCATATCGAAAACAACTTTGATCGCACAACTGTCATTTTACACTAACACACTGGCTTTGAAGGCCGGCACATTGCCTTTAAATCTTTTAAAATTGTTAAAAAGTTGGACATATAAAGTATATGTACGTATATTTGTAGTAACAGTACTCGCCACGCTACCCATTAGAACAGCGTCCCAGGGCGAGTCTTTTGCTTTCTATACCTCACCTTTCTTACGGCTTAACCCAATAAATTTTCTGGCAAATGGTATATGAAAAAGAAACATATACGGTTGAACAGCATATAAAACTTCTTGAAGAAAGAGGTTTAAAAATTGATGATCCTGATAATGCAAAACATTATCTCTCTCATGTTAGTTATTATCGCCTTGCCGGTTATTGGTGGCCAATGCAAGAAGATAAAGAAAACCACATCTTTAAAGAGGGAAGTAATTTTGAAGATGTGATTGCTTTATACAACTTTGATCGTGAGCTTAGAATACTACTTTTTGATGTAATTGAAAAAATTGAGATTAGCCTGCGTACTAAAATGATTTATTATTTATCACATGAGTTTGACGCATGGTGGTTTCAAAACCCCGATATTTTTCAAGACGCACAAGCTTTGGTAAAAACCCTTGCAAGCATGAATGAAGAAATTGAAAGATCAAAGGACACCTTTATAAAACAACACAAGAAAAAGTATAAAGACGATTTGAGATTTCCACCGGCATGGAAAACCTTAGAACTAACGAGTTTTGGTAGTTTGTCTAAATTATACGGAAACTTAAAGAATGGCATTGAATCAAAAGACAGAATTGCAGTGGATTTTGGTGCTGTAAACCATACTTATTTGCCGAGTTGGCTACAAAGTATTGCACAAATTAGAAACTACTGTGCCCATCACAGTCGTCTATGGAACAAGAATTTGCCTGGCTCACCAAAAATGCTAAAAAATCCACCAAATAAATGGACATCAAATCCACCAGCCGATAACAATAAACTTTATCTGCACCTCTGTATAATGAAGTACATGCTGAATATTATTGTGCCTGAAAATAGCTTTACAATTAAACTCAAAGCCTTGATGGAAAAATATGACAACGTGGATCCGGATGCAATTGGATTCAAACCAAACTGGCAAAACGAAGAACTTTGGAAATGACAACCCAAGCTGAAGCCATATTAGAAAATGAGCTGGTCAAACAATTGGCCGGTCAAGGCTATGCCAGGGTGCAGCTTTTGGATGAGGTGCAAATGCTCATGAATTTGCAAGAAGAATTAGGAGCATTCAATAAAACCAAGTTCACCACCAAAGAATTTCAAGCCATTCTCAATCACCTGCAAAAAGGGAATGTTTTTGAAAAAGCCAAAACCTTGCGTGATCGTTTTCACTTAGAGCGAGATGATGGCACCTCATTTTACGTCCGTTTTTTTGATTCAGATGTTGTCAGCAACAACGTATTTCAGGTCACCCAACAAATTACCCGGGACGGTATTTACAAAAACCGTTATGATGTCACTATACTGGTAAATGGTTTGCCCCTGGTGCAAATAGAGCTCAAGCGCAGAGGTCTTGAAATGAAAGAAGCCTTTAACCAAATCATGCGGTATGACCGTCACAGCTTTCACACGGGTGCCGGTTTATTTGGTTTCGTACAAATTTTTGTAATCTCAAACGGCGTGAACACCAAATACTTTGCAAATACAGTACACGGTAACTTCACATTCAAGCAAACCTTCTTTTGGGCAGATGAAAATAACCGCAACATCACCCAACTGGAATCCTTTACCAAAGCCTTTTTAGACACCACCCACCTAAGCAGGATGATTGCCAATTACATTGTCCTCAATGAAACCCATAAAATATTGATGGTTTTGCGGCCTTATCAGTATTATGCGGTGGAGGCTATTATCAGAAAAGTCACTTCGCTCAGTGGTAGTTCTGATTCGACCCGGAAATCGACCCGGAAATCGAGTCGGAAATCGAGCGTAGTCGAGATTGTAGACGAGATTGGAGGAAAGAATCAGGGTGAGGGAAATCAAGTTGAAAAAAACGGATACATCTGGCACACCACAGGCTCGGGCAAAACACTCACCTCCTTTAAGGCCAGCCAAATCATCATGAACTTGCCTGAGGTCAAAAAGGTAGTTTTTGTGGTTGACCGTAAAGATTTAGATTATCAAACCATGAAAGAGTTCAACAGCTTCAAAAAAGATGCTGTTGACGTGACCAGCAATACAAAATCACTCGTCAATCAGTTCAAAGACGATAAAAGTCCGCTCATACTCACCACCATTCAAAAACTGAACAATGCTATTACGCCGGGCAGGTATCTAAAGAGTATGGAGCAACTGCAACACAAAAACATAGTGTTCATTTTTGATGAGTGCCACCGTTCACAATTCGGAGACACCCACAAACGCATCACCAACTTCTTTACCAATGCCCAACTTTTTGGCTTCACAGGCACACCCATTTTCGCGGACAATGCGGCTAAAAATGATTTAGGAAAACGCACCACAAAAGATCTTTTTGGTGATTGTTTGCACCGCTATACCATTCAAAATGCCATTAGTGATCAAAACGTTCTGAAATTTAATGTAGAGTACGTTGGCCGCTACAAAAAGAAATCAGACAGCCCGACACTGATAGATATTGAGGTAGAAGATATCGATAAACAAGAAGTCTATGATGACCCGCGACGCTTTGATTTGATCACCGATTACATCATCCAACAGCATGATGCCAAGACCCACAACCGCGCCTATTCAGCCTTATTTGCTGTTTCAAGCATTGACCACTTAATGAAATATTATCAAATATTTAAAAATAAAAAAGAAGCCGGTCAACACAACTTGAGAATTGCAGGCATTTACACTTATGGCACCAATGAAGAAGACAGTAGCGCTGCCGGTCACTTACCTGATTTGGAAGCAGATGATCTGATGCTGGCTGAGCGGAGTCGAAGTCAGGCAGCAGAGCCCGACACCGCTTACAAGGATTCACACAGCAGAGAAAAGCTAGACGAAATCATTGCAGATTATAATGCGCTCTATAACACCGGTTTTTCAACAAGAGAAACGAAAGAATTTGAAAAGTATTTTCAAGACATTTCAAGACGATTAAAAGAGCGGGAAAAAGCAAAGTTCAAAGACAGCGACCGACTGGATATTGTCCTGGTGGTGAATATGATGTTAACGGGTTTTGACGCCAAAAAAGTCAATACGCTTTACGCAGATAAAAACTTGCGCTATCACGGATTGATTCAGGCATTTTCCAGAACCAACCGTATTTTAAACGAGCAAAAGTCGCAAGGAAACATTGTTTGCTTTAGAAATTTAAAAGATAAGGTGGATGAAGCCATATCACTCTTTTCTGATGAGCACGCCAGTGAAGAAATTTTGCTTCCGCCCTATGAAGACGTAGCAAATAAATTTGATGATGCCTATCAACAACTCATGAAAACCGCTCCAACGGTAGATAGCGTCAACGAGCTGCAATCAGAAAATGAAGAAATGGCATTTGTTGTGGCTTTTAGATCTTTGACAAGAATAAAAAACGTCCTGACCAGCTTTGCAGATTTTGATTGGGACGATTTACCTATAGATGAGCAAACCTTTATGGACTATCAGTCCAAGTACCTGGATTTGCGTGACAAAGTCAAAAATGAACATAAATTGGAGAAATCATCCATATTAAATGACATTGACTTTGAAGTAGAACTCATTCACAGGGATAAGATCAATGTGGCCTACATTCTAAAACTGTTAACACAAACCAAAGGAAAAACTGCCCCAAAAATAGCTGCTCAGAAAAAGAAAATCATGGATATGCTGTCCTCAGAAATTGAGTTGCGCAGTAAACGTGAGTTAATCGAGAAATTTATAGAAGAAAACCTCCCCAAAATTTCAAATCCGGACGACATCAAAGACGAATTCCAGAAATACTGGAAAGACCAAAAAGTCCTGGCCTTAAACAAACTCTGTGAAGAAGAAGGTTTAGACAGGGCTCAGTTCAAAGCACTGATTGAAACCTACCTTTTCACAGAAAAAGAACCCTTAAGAGATCAGGTATTTAAATGTTTAGATAACAGACCAAGCATCCTCAAAGCCCGAGAAATCGGTGAGCGTATCATTGAGAAAATGAAGGAATATGTTGAGATATTTGAATTGGGGATGGTTGGGTAGAAATGAGAATTATAATTAAACCTTATGGCAGAATTTTTAACAACTAATGGCACTTCTTACCAAATTGAAAATATAATTAGAGAAGCTAGACATAACTTAGTTTTAGTGTCTCCATATCTTCAAATATCGAAAACATTCTATGAGCGATTAAAGGACGCAAACAATAGAGGTGTTAAAGTTCAAATTGTTTATGGCAAAGACGAATTGAAGCCTAATGAAAGAAATTCTTTGGCGGCACTAAGTAAATTAGAACTGCATTATTTTGAAAACCTACATGCCAAGTGTTATTACAATGAAGAGTCTATGGTGATCACATCAATGAACATGTATGAATTCTCAGAAAAAAACAATCGAGAAATGGGCGTTTTCTTAACTAAATCAAAAGACTCTGCGCTATATAATCAAGCTGTCGCAGAAGCCGAGTCTATCATTCAATCTTCAGAGGAAATTGTTCTAGGGAAAACGAAAAGAAAAATTGTAAACGAAAAGAAAAATACAAGTGCTAAAAATTCTAAGAAACCAGAAAGAGGGTATTGTATACGTTGTGAAGCTCGAATTCCATATTCTTTAAAAAAACCTTACTGCAAAGACTGTTTTGCTATTTGGTCTAAATATGAAGATTCAAATTATGAAGAAAATGTTTGTCACGCTTGTGGTGAATTTGAGACAACAACTATGGAAAAACCAATAGGGTATGACTGTTACAAGTTGTTTGAGAAGTAGAGTTCTAGGTGAATTTTAAGATCTAATAGTGACGAGTACGCAACCTAGATTTATAAATCCGCGACAACTGGACCCAGCTCAGATACCTACTACCGAACCACCTCAAACTCCTCCACGAGAAAACCAAACTCCTCCACGATAAAAACAAGCCCCTCTACCGGCTATTGAACCACCTCAACTTATAAATTTACCTGCTCCGCGACTAATTTTACCTGCTCTGCGACTAAATTTACCTGCGCTCCTCCACGATAAAAACAAACTACTCCACGATAAAGCCAAGTTCCTCTACCGGCTATTGAACCACCTCAACGAATAAATTTACCTGCTCCACGACTAATTTTATCTGCTCTGCGAATAAATTTCCTCTGCTCTCGCGCTTGTCTTAGACGAGTGCGCAACCTAAGCAGCGTCTGTGACGCACCTTCGCTATATTCATTGCAATCCCATTGATGCCGGTTTTGTAAAACATGAAAGAGATTGGATCAACAGTAGCTACCCAGCTTACGAAGAAGAATGGCCGTTGATGAATGTGAAAGCCGTTGTGGTAAGTGAGGTTTTTGAGGTTTTGAAAGTAGGTGCACACTCGTCGCAGACGAGCGCGAGTGGGGCTTTACGACATTGACCCTGTTGAAATTGCAACAATTGAGAAAAATATAACATCATGACAAAATTAAAAATCGACTTTGAAAATTGCTATGGTATTAAACAACTGAAATATGATTTTGACTTTGGTGTGAAAAGTACTTACGCTATTTATGTAGGTTGTTAATAACTTCCGAATAGTGGAGTTAAGACAGTCATATTTATTTTCATATCTTTATGCCAGTTCTTTGCCAACCAATGGAGATGAGCGCTTGGGGCAATGCCTTGAGGGACTGTCAGTGTACCAAGAACCCCTGCTTACCTAGTAGGTCAAAGTCTTGGACGTCACTGGAGCTCTCGAAAACGAGGACAAGCCCTTCATAAAAGTAAGGAATAGTTAAACAAAGATTTGATAAGCCTGAGTTTAATGGGCATTAGGAGTTATTAACCTATTGTAACAAGGGAATGTAATGCTGTTGTTAAAGAAAATACAGATTGCGTGAACTTCCAGAGTCGACAGGGACGTTGCTCTGGGCAAGTGAGCTAATAGACTAGCTTTACTTAAAGTCTTACCAGTTGTACTGGGAGAGCCTTGGCAATGCCAAGGCTCTTTTTTTTTCTAATACTTTTATATTTGTAGTCTAGGAATTATTCGAAGGTGTTAATTGTAACATAATTCCCCGTATAGAGCCCCCGTTTTTCTTAAAAAAGTATCTGGGTGTGTTTGCTACATAATTCCCCTAATTTCCCACCCTTTTTCCTTTATGCTGCGTTAAAATTCTTAAACGTCCCGCCGTCCGTGCGGGATGCTTGCAAATTTTGCCTTGCCTAAAGAAAAAATGGACACAAAATTTTAGTTCCCTTTCTTACCAATCACCACACTAGACACCCTGCGGCTTTTTAGTGGCAGGGTGTTTTTTTTGTTCCCTTTGACCCGTCCTAAAAAAACCTATATCCCTGCTTCCCCCAGCCCCTAAAGGGGCGCCCTTTTCACAAGTTCCGTTTTGGTTTTGTTTCGTAGTGCATCTATAGAGCCGGATATTCAAACAATATTTCATCAGCATTGTAGTACATCATGTGCTGGCCTCCCCTTTAGGGGTCGGGGGAAGTGCTGGCCAAAGGTAGCTTTGTTTTTTCTAATCATTGAGCTACCCAGCTTACGAAGAAGAATGGCCGTTGATGAATGTGAAAGCCGTTGTGGTAAGTGAGGTTTTTGAGGTTTTGAAAGTAGGTGCACACTCGTCTAAGACGAGCGCGAGTGAGGGTAAAAAAACAATTACAACTTATCTTTCAAATACTGCCCGGTATATGAATCTTTCATTTTTCCAACTTCCTCCGGTGTTCCTTCTGCAACGATATTTCCCCCATGTTTACCACCACCGGGACCCAGATCTATGATCCAGTCGGCACATTTTATAACGTCCATATTGTGTTCAATCACAATGATGCTGTGTCCCAATTTAATCAGCTCTTGAAAAGCAAGTATTAATTTATCGATATCGTGAAAATGGAGTCCTGTTGTAGGTTCATCAAATATAAATAGAGTAGGGGTTTGCTTGCGTTGTCCCTTGTTCAGAAATGAAGCCAGTTTTACTCTTTGCGCCTCACCACCACTCATGGTGCTTGAAGGTTGTCCCAATGTCAGGTAATCCAGCCCCAGTTCAGAAAGTGGAGCGATACGCTCTCTTACTTTTAGTTCCGGACCACTGTCAGCTTCAAAAAACTCAATCGCTTCAGCTATGGGCATATTGAGAATATCCGAAATATTTTTTCCCTTGTATTCTACTTCTAACGCTTCTTGCGAATATCGTTTTCCTTTGCATTCATCACATTGCAGTTTGACATCCGCCATAAATTGCATGGAAATGGTAATGTCCCCTTCTCCCTGGCACACTTCACATCTCCCGCCCGGCGTGTTGTAGGAGAAAAATCCGGCTGTGTATCCTCTGATCTTGGACAATTGTTGTTTTGAAAAAAGTTCACGGATATAGTCAAAAGCTTTCACATAAGTAGCCGGGTTAGATCTGGATGATCGGCCAATAGGGTTTTGATCGATCATTTCCACTTCTTCTATCCGTTTAAAATCTCCTTCAATCCCATCATAATCACCTATTTTATTACTTGATTTACCCAATTTTTTCATCAGGGCAGGATGAAGAATCTGTTTGACAATCGTAGATTTGCCTGAGCCTGAAACACCGGTGATGCAAACCAATCCATGCAGAGGAATGTCAAGGTCAATGTTTTTTAAGTTGTTTTCACGCAGTCCCTTCAGTTTGATTTTGCTGCTCATTTTTCTACGCCTTTCAGGCAAAGGTATGCTGATCTCCCCGTTGAGATAAGCAGCAGTTAAACTGTTTTTAGCCAATAACAATTGTTCGTGGTTGCCTTGAAAAACAATTTCTCCTCCATGTTTCCCGGCTTTTGGTCCGATATCGATAATCTGATCAGCTGCCCGCATTACTTCTTCTTCATGTTCAACAACAATCACCGTATTGCCCACTTTTTTAAGGCGGTTTAATACCTTAATCAATTGATGGGTGTCTTTTGGATGCAAGCCAATACTGGGCTCATCCAATATGTACATAGATCCTACCAATGAAGAACCTAAAGAAGTCGCTAAGTTGATACGCTGTGACTCTCCGCCCGATAAAGTGGCCGATTGCCGGTTCAGGGTCAAATAACCCAAACCAACTTCGTTCAGGTAAGCAATACGATTTTTTATTTCAAGGAGTAATCGCTCAGCGATTGTGATTTGATGTTTATCTAGTTTAAGATCATTGAAAACCACCAGTAATTCATCTACCGGTAAAAGCAAAAGGTCAGACAGGCTGTGTCCGTCAACTTTTACATAATTTGTTTCTTTGCGCAAACGGGTGCCACGGCAATCCGGGCAAAGGGTTTTACCCCGATAACGCGACAGCATGATACGGTAATGGATCTTATAGGATTTTGACTGGAGATACTCAAAAAAAGCAAATAAGCCCTTGACATTTTTATCGCCGTCCCACAACAGTTGCCATTCCGCTTCAGAAAGATCTGAAATAGGGCGGTGGATAGGGAATCCGTTTGTAGAAGCCGCAGCAATGAAGTGGTGTTTCCATTTGCTCATCTTTTCACCTCTCCAGGGAGCAAGGGCATCTTCATACAAACTCAATGACTTATCCGGAATCACCAAAGAAGGGTCTATGCCAATGGTACTTCCATATCCCTCGCAAGTGTCACAGGCACCGTAGGGGTTATTAAAGCTGAAAAAATTAACCGTTGGTTCAATGTATTCAACGCCGTTCAATTCAAATCGATTGGTGAAAGTAGTCATGCTCTCATCTTTCATCCGGTAGATGATGCCCTCACCATAACCTTCATAAAAAGCGGTTTGAACCGAGTCTCCCAGGCGGGAAAAGTAATCTTCATCCGGTTGATGACTCAAGCGGTCAATAATGATATAGCTTTTGTCCTTTAAAAAATGGCGCGTTTCAAAGTCAATCAAATCATAAGCTTCTCCTGCTATAAGTACTTTGGTAAATCCTTGGGAAATCAAGGTTTCAACAGCTTTTTTTACGGTAGCTCCTTCTTTCAGCGTCCAGGGAGACAACACCATATAGCGCTCACCCTCTTCAAAAGTTTTGACAAAATTGACCACATCTGTCACGGAGTGTTTTTTAACCTCTTCTCCTGTTTTTGGATCCAATGTTTTTCCAATACGGGCAAACAACACCTTCAGGTAATCGTAAATCTCTGTTGAAGTTCCAACCGTTGACCGCGGATTATTAGAAATTACTTTTTGCTCAATGGCAATGGCCGGCGAAATACCTTTAATATAATCCACATCCGGTTTATCCAATCGACCCAAAAACTGCCGGGCGTAAGAAGACAGACTCTCAACATAACGCCGTTGACCTTCTGCAAATAAAGTGTCAAAAGCAAGCGAACTTTTCCCCGAACCCGAAAGCCCTGTAATAACAATCAATTGGTTATGCGGAATCTTAACATCTACATTTTTTAGGTTGTGTACCCGTGCACCTTTGATCTCAATTTCCTTGTGTTTTGGCATCTTGTTGATTGGGGAGCAAAGTTAGTAATTAAGGCGGGATTTGGAGGTTTTGTTTATTGGGGATTGGTGCGGAGTTGAATAGTTAATTAGTTGGCGGCACACAATGCTCGCTTTTTGTGATTAAAAAAACAAAAAGTGGGCTGGGCTTAGTGACGGCCAACTAATTAACCATGAACAAATCAACTGATCTAACTAAATAAAGTTGACTTTCAGTTTTGAATATATTCACTACTGTTTACATTAAGAATAACAAGGCTGCCTTTCCATCTCACGCTGCTCTCGGCTACGCTCGATCAGCAGCCATTTCTTCCCACGCTGCTCTCGGTTGATGCTTGGTCAACAGTCCATCTCACGCTGCTCTCGGCTACGCTCGATCAGCAGCCATTTCTTCCCGCGCTGCTCTCAGCTACGCTCGATCAGCTATCCATCCCGTAACTGTAGTTACGGAGATCGAGCGTAGCCGAGATCGATTCATGAATAAAACACAAACTGAGATCGATTTATAGATAAAAGCAACAAAGTGAGACGAGATTGATTGGTAGAAAAGATGAAGGCTGCCTTTCCTTCGCTACTATTACTCGAAACAATGTGCGCAGATCGAGCGGAGCCGAGATCGTGGCAATTTGGGAGGAGAAGTAAGAAGCTCAGGAAACCCTTCTTCGTTTTCTAGTGTCAACACGCAGTTGATTTTTTCACACTCAAATGAAGAGCTTCTGTTAGTCGCTTTCATTTTTCCTGTTCAAAATAACAACTGAGTGCCGCCAGCTATTCAGCTCATCAGTGGCAGGGGGTATAGTTTAATTACGCAGCCGTTTCTGTTGGTTGTACACCGAGTAAAGTAATAAAACAGCGATAATCACAATGTTCAATTATTTCTGATCTTGCTTAACAAATCCCATTGGAACGAGTTGATATGTTAGATACTCAAACTTTTTAAGACTATTTCTGTATTCATCAGCCTCTTGGTAAGAATTAAAAATAGGTGTAGTATCAAAAAGATCAATTCCAGGTATTTTAAATGGACAGTTTGAGTGCCTGATTATATATACTTTCCATCTCATAGCTTCAAATTTTACTTGAAGGTAAGGAAAATCTAACCCGACGCTGGGTATTGAATGACTGAAAAAAATAGGTTCTATAGCTATTAGTTACATAATTTCGAAACTGTCACTAATATTTTTAACAAAAATGTGAAAGGATTCGAACGGTAGCAGATGGTACAGATACATAATTTACAGAATGGTATAAATAATTGAGTTACTTTTGTATTTACTTGAATTATAGGTATAAGATGAAAAGCACTTTAATTTATATTTTTTTCCTTTCCGTTGTTCCGGCCTGTTATTCTCAGGAGATAGAATATCAAGACACTACAGTTTATAGTGGGGATGCATGGTTAAAACTCTATTTGACAACTGAACAAAAAATAGAAGTTAAGGACAGTATTATACATGTCTATGCCTGGCCAACGAGAATTTTAATGAAAGGAGGATCAATAAAGGACTACCACCGAGATGATAGACTGAGTATATCAGGTAGTGGAATAAGGTTAAGCTCACATGGTGACGGAAAATACTTTATGTCGTGGAGTGTTAGAAGTAGAAAATTTAGAATTTCTATTTCTTATAGTACGGGCAACAAGTCGGTAAATTTAGGGGTGTTTGAGTTTTTTTATGAAGGACGGATTAGGTAGCTATTTTGGATTTGACACAGTTAGTGAAATTGATTTATTTATATATTGGTTTCATATCGCCTTTAGAAAGTGGAGGGGAAATATAAACTTAAATCTATCTAGTGATGAAAGAATTAATTTTTAATAGGTCTGTACTGACTTTTTTTGTAATAACATTGTCATGTGTATCCATATCTAGCGCACAAAATAATAAATTTGTCAGGAAATATACTCAAATTGGAGTGTTTGACGAAAATAAGGGTGATTATGTTAGCTTGAACGAAGCAAATAATTCGTTTGTTTTTAATTACAACTCAAATGGGGACGTCAAGAAATATACTGCAAGCGGATCTGTAGAAATACTTTTATCTGTTGGTACTGTAACAGAAGGCGAAACGGAAGAAGGTGATACATTCCAGTACATGACGTATCTAGACAAAAATGGTGATGAACACATTTTAATTCTTTATGATAATATTCAGTTAGGTTTAGTCGAATATATTACGTACGGAACCCTGACACTGATAGTACATTATTTCCCTTAAAAGTATAGCGTTTGTCTCGCAGTTTTCTTTATAAATTTCCTGCTACTAGTACTCTCTTGTTCAAGGGGATGGCTCTGTTAAATGTAAATAATAAAAAATACTAACATTTCTCGCGCACTCATGTTCGCAGAAGAGAGCAGTTTGTATTTTATCTCACCTTAATACCTTGTAACTGCCTTTTTCTCAAGAAGACTAAAGTTGACTGAGTTAAAGAATCTCCTATTTCCTTTTTTAAAACCTTTTCTAAGAAAGTAACTTCTGGTATATAAAAAAACCACTTTTTACCGTAGTTAGTTGAAGTTGCAAGGGTATAACCTGTTATACTTCTTTTATTTAAACCAGATCGTTCAACTGCTGTTAGTTTATCTTCAACAAGATAAATTAAAGTATCACCTTTAATGATTTTGTCAGCGATACCTACCATTTTTATTTTGATTTTCCAACCATCTTTTTTTAGCTGCTTCATTCCATCAGATGCACTTTTGTAAGCATCACGAAATAGTGCATCAGTATTTTCAATTTTCACAGAGTCACCAAGAGAATCAGCAATCGCATGTTTATAATCCTCAGAAATATGTGAAATCCACTGGTCATAGTCATCTTCATCCCCTTTCATTGTAACCTTCAGTTGTTTTTCAATCAGCTTAATCAGTTCATTTTCAATAATTTTAATTTCAGAAACATCCTTTTTAGATACTGTTGAATTTTCATTTTTACATGAAAATAAAATTTGAAAAGTGATAAAAAAAAATAAAAATCTAATCGTCATCCTTGTTTTGAAAAATTCGTACAACTATATATATAAGAACTAAGACTAACGATCCGATAAACCCAAATGCTAGTCGTTGCAAGTCAAATTTAATCCATGCCTCACAGCTTGAAAATAATGTAACAAAAAAAAGGACCGTCGTAATTATTGCTACACGCTGTTTCGCTTTTCGCTTGAAATCGTTTATTTGAATTCTAACTTTCCGCACCAGTAACTGAGCATAATGCTGAAGTCTCCTGATTAAACCGCTTGCTATTAGAAATCTCTTTTTCATAGGTTTTGGTATGCTGCCGTTAAATGTAAACAAAAAAACCATCACACATCTCAGTTATTTTCCTCCATTTACTGTTCACACTGAACCCTTTGTATTAAAAATAGACTGAAATTCACGGCCGTCGCGGTGAAAGAATTCTATGCCTATAAACAATGCTTTTTCTTTGCCGTAACTAGGGGTGAGGACATTGAAGTGGTTGCCGAATTCAAACTTACTCATCACGCATCCTCCATTAATAAAGCCTATAGGTGCATGATTTGTTTCTTGCCTGCACCAGTCATACCAGTTTTCGAGCGGAGCGAAGGGTGTATCGTATTTTTCCTTTATCGCTGCCGGTACTTCTGCGTAAAAATCACTTTCATTGACTACTGAAAACATACTTGATTTTATGGAACCTGAAAGCCTGCTTCTCCACCTTTGTGTGAGGATAGAAGGAAAAACTTCGGTCTTGCTTGCCTCATGTTGCAATATGCAGCCAACAGTAAATAGCCCGTATTTTCGGATATTGGTTTCGATTAAATGCACCCGCCAGTTACCGAAGGGTGCCTGCAATACATCCGTTGCTTTGTCATACTTCGGCTCACAGGGGTCTTTGAAGAGCAAATTGCCCGTTTTCGTTGATAAAACACCAACTTCCTGAATTCTGATATGTTGAAATTCTAGTTTGTACATAACTACCCAACAACAAGTGTAATTCGCAGCGCAAAGCCGGGCATTTCTAGTTCTTCATCTTTCTTTGGAGGAAGATCTTTTGGCAGTTCCCGAATTTTTTCACGTTGGCCGTAAGTTGTTTTTTTATAATGAGGGCTCCTTTTAAAAATACTGTTCACTCTAAAGTTAGTAGAATCCAAATCCTCAATGATGACTGCGTCAGTGATAAAACTAGAGTCTTTGAAATGTGTAACCAGGAAAAATACAGAATCTGTGATAAAATAACTGCAGTAATCAGAAAACTCAACAACACCGTTTCTGACTTCTGTCATTTCTAATCTGCCGTCCGGGTAGATGTCGTATTTTTTGTATGTTGAATCTATGGTGCTATCCGAGTAAACAGCAATAATTCTGTACCAGGTTCCCAGCATGGTTTCTCTTAAAAGTTCATCATAATTGACGCTATCACTTTGGCTGAGCGCGGTTTGGCCTGTCATCATTAAAAGTGCGATAAATAAAACTGATTTTTTCATAGTCCCCGGTTTTAAGTTAAATTCGTTGTAAATACACGGTGTAGGTATTGTTTTTAGGGTAAATCGTTTGGAGCGTGAGATTTGAGGATGTGATTTCCTTTATCTTCAGTATTTCAAATACTTCATGCGTATTTTTATTGATTAATTTGATTTGCTCATCCTCAACCTTAAAGAGGTTGGCTTTTATTCTGTAATCGCTTTTATAGTAAAAGGTCACCTGGAAAAAGCCGTGTTTGTCAAATTCAAACGATCGTTGAGGATTATTATCTGTGTAACCGATTGCATATTCTACTTTATCGGCTTCCCAGAATCCTTGAATTTTTCGTTCCAGAGATGAAAATGGGCTGGGAGGAGGGTTTATACTGCTGTTTTTAACAGTTGTACAGGATATGCTGAAGCAGAGTGCGATAAAAAGAAGGAATCGGACCATAGTTTTTTGGATGAGGTTTCATGGGTACAATTCATATTTTATCAATAAGTAACATCCGCACCTGCAGTGGCGCATATTAAAGCATACGTGAAATTTATTCCCAAGGGATGTTGATTTGAATTAAGTATTTCTGCCCCAACGTAGCCTGATAGCTCCCGTACAAGAACTATAAAACAAATGCATAATAAAAAACGTGGAACGCAGTGAACGCTTTTGCTTATTGCATTTGTAATAGTTCTAAGGCGGGATTTGGAGGGTTTGTTTAAGGGGGATTGGTGCAGAGTTGAATAGTTAATTAGTTGACCGGCACACAATGCCTCGCTTTTTGTGATTAAAAAAACAAAAAGTGGGCTGGGCTTAGTGACGGCCAACTAATTAACCATGAACAAATCAACTGATCTAACTAAAACTTCTTACCCAACTGTAACATTTCACCCGGCTGAACTGTTTAACTGTATGAATTAACGGGAATAATTTAGCTTTGTCACCCAACGTATTTATTCACGATACCGTTAACTAGACAAAAGCGACACTTTATGTAGTAATTCGCCCGATAACTGTTAGGCGGTTTGCACAAATTGAAGTTTTGCTTTATATTTGATAAACATTAACAAAAAATTGTATTGCCTATAGATTGAAATTTACTCTTTTGATTTAAAAATGAAAAAAAACACCTTGTTATAAGGCACCTATTTTAAAGGTGTTTCAAGGCTAAAGGAGTAATTATGGCAACTACAGTTTTATCTGATAAGGAGTTGATACGCAGTTATCTTTCCGGAGACGAGAAATCATTCGAAATTTTATTAAGCAGAAACAAAAGCCGGGTATTTGGGTATATCATGTCCAAAGTGCGCGACCAAGATTTGGCGAATGACATTTTTCAGGATGTTTTTATCAAAGTGATCAGAACTTTGAAAAACGGCAGCTACAATGAAGAAGGTAAATTTTTACCCTGGGTATTGACGATTTCACACAACCTGATCGTCGATCATTTTCGAAAAGGAAAAAAGATGACAATGATCTCTGAATCCAGTTCTAAAAGTGAGGAATTCAATATTTTCTCTGTCTTGAGTTTGACTGATAATAATCGGGAAGATGAAATAATCAAAGAACAAATTGAATCGGATGTTGTTCGTTTGCTCTGTCATCTTCCGGAAGAACAGCGAACCGTATTGGAACATAGAATTTTTATCGGTATGAGTTTCAAGGATATTGCAGAAAAAGAAGATATCAGCATCAATACAGCCTTGGGTAGAATGCGGTATGCACTGATCAACCTCAGAAAACTGGTAGAGAAACATCAGGTGTCAATCACAGCTTAACGTACAAAGCAAAAACTTCAACATTCAAAATTCGGCGTTCAAAATTCAATATTCAAAAACATTGATATCCGGGGAAACAATTAGTATTATCAGGCGATTCCTCCCTTTAGGGATGGGGAAAAGGATCGCCGTAGGGGGCTATAATTTCTAGTTTTTTAAATTTTCACCGGACAGGAAATAATGCCTCCCATTTCCGCCATTTCATTTCCCCTTTCCGCCAACTGGCGGATGTGAAATGGCTTGGCTTTAGTGTTATTAAGCGATCCCACCCTAAAGGGAAAGTGGAAAACTTCAACATTCAACATTCGACATTCAAAATTCAATATTCAAAAACATTGATGTCCGGGGAAATAATTAGTATTATCAGGCGATCCCATCCGCCAGTTGACGGAGTGGGGAAAAGGATCGCCGGAGGGGGCTATAATTTCTAGTTTTTTAAATTCTCACCAAATAAAAACACCTTTTTGGAAATAAATTAATCCACCCCGCACAATAAACTCAAATCCCTGTCGTTTACTACTCTAAACAAACAAAAATTGATCTTTGCCTATGCAAAAAATTTACACTGATGACGTAAAAACTTCAACTAACAAAACGACTTCACCAAGTAAACAAACACTCAACAATATCTTGGCTTTTTCGAAATCGTTAGAAGTTGTTAAGTCTAATAAGCTTACCGTTGAGTTACAATTGAATTAATCATTATTCCCCTCCAACTTTGTTGGAAGGGAATTTTTTGATTCTATCCAAAAAGGGATGTTTATATCTAAAACACCCAATTCTTGTTTTGTCCTTGGGTTCATTCCTTCTGAGTTTTTATAAATACGAATATTGTGATTACCTTCAGATAAATGACCAATGGGCATTATAGCACTAATTCCCAGCTGATGATCAAATGTCACCTTTTTATACCAATCTAAGTTAGTATATAAGCTATCATCTATATCAACTTGAACAATAGGACTGTAGTTTTGGTATTTTTCTGAATCTGCATCCGGATCAATAATGAAATCATCTTTACGTTGATAGCGAACAAAAACTTCTAAATATTTAGATGAGACAAATTTTTCTGAAATTCCTACTTGATAACTTTTGTCTTTCCATTCTGTCATATAGTAGAGGTCAGTATAGACTTTAGAATTGTCGGTGAACGGAATCCAGTCAGTTTTATATAATCTATCATCAAATATATTACCCCAATGCATATAATTTTTAACAGAGAAATAAGTTAGTGTAAAGGCAAACAATGAAAAAAAAAGTCCCGCAAAGATTTGTCTCCACTTAACAACATTAGAACTAAAGAGCAATAAGGATTTTCGGTAGATAAACCTTAGGCTAAAAAGATCATAAACATAAAAGAAAGGAAAGACCAGATAGGTTAAAATGGGTGTTTTTCTTAAGAAGCCAAAGAAAGTCAAATCCAATATATAGAGAAGAAAGAAGATAAACGATATCCCAATAGCAATATTAAATATGGCGAGATTTATCAAATCGCCAATTTCTATACCAATGAAGAGAATAAGGCTGAATAAAATGGCTATTCCTGTGACTGCAATTGAAGTAATGATGGTCAAATAAATTACCTTACCACACATATGGTCAATCTTCATTATTTGTTCTCTGAGATCGTCATTGGCAGTATATCTTGACTTGAAAGGAGATTTAAATTTTTTCTCTTTCTGTTTAATTCCATCCGGATACACATAATTGATACACACCAGAGCCAGCCAAAACCCTCTAAGAGCTAAGTGAAGCATAAACCCTAGTGTAAGAATTTTCGTGCAAAACATGACCATCATAAATAAAATGTTATTTCCAGGTAATAACATTCCAATGTTAAACTGTTGAACGCTTTCAATCAGAAGATCAGAAAGATGAAATAATGAAAATATGGCACCACCTGAAATTAAAATTTCAAGCTCCCATGAATTTTCTTGAAGGTTTTTTAACCACTGTGGTATGTCGTACTTTTTTTCTTCAGCCATATTCTGTTCAAAAATTCGATTTAAAGCTAATCAGAATTATTAAATTATTTTTTAATAAACCTGTTCAATAGCAATTTCTACTTCTGTAGCGGAGCGATTAAACGCAACAATGGCAGCTTTTAATTTCTCTGCCTCTGATGGCATTAATTGTTCAAAAACTTTCCAGTTTTTTATGGTGAGTATTTCGGGTATATTAGAAGATGTGGAGGTTAATGCTGCCTGAAAATCTTTCCAGTTCATTTGGTAATCCTCCGGGAACTCAAGCGCAGTTTTGAATTTTAAGTGAAGTTCTTGCGGACTGTTGATATTTCCCAGGTCAATGATCAATTTTCTAAAGCATTGAGTTCTTTGGTGAGCATTTTTGAAAGATCGCGAATGTTATCTGAAGAAAAATCAAATTTCACGCCGGCAGCCTTGTAAATACTTTTAATATCCTGGGTATAGCCCAATGTCAATCCTGATTTGTACTGCTCTATCGCTTTTGCTTCATCTGATTTTGCGTTTTTCCATACCCCCAGGGCACCAAGTTGAGAAAAACCGTATTCAATATAATAAAACGGAACTTCAAAAAGATGAAGTTGCTTATGCCAGACATAATCCCTCGCATCTTCGTATCCGCTCCAGTCGGTTAAGCCTGATCCGAATCGTTTACTGAGTTCTAACCACTTGATTTTTCTTTCTTCCCTACTGTGTTGCGGGTTTTCGTAAATCCAGTGTTGAAAAGCATCTATTTGGGCAATCCATGGCAACACCATGAGGATAGATTCTAAATGCTCTCTTTTGGCACGCTGAAGTTCTGATTCATCCGAATAGTAGATTTCCCAGTATTTCATACTCAATAATTCCATAGACATAGAAGCAAGCTCTGCCACTTCAGAAGGAAAACTTTTGTAAGCGGTTAATTCCAAATCTTTGGTTAAAAATGAATGCACCGCATGTCCGCCTTCATGCACCATGGTGATTACATCTCTGGATGATCCCGCAGCGTTCATAAAGATGAAAGGAATTCCAATTTCATAAAGCGGATAATTATATCCTCCCGGTGCTTTTCCCTTTTTAGATTCCAAATCCAAATGCCCCATCTTATCCATAGTCGTAAGACAATCGGCAAAATAGGGATCGATTTTGTCAAATACCTGAATGGTTTTTTGCAGTAGTTCTTCTCCCTTTTCAAAGGGGCTTAGTGGTTTCCTGCCTTTGGGGTCAGCCGCAGTATCATAGGGTTTAAATTGCTCAAACCCAAACGCCCGCAGTTTTTCTTCCTGAATTTTGCGATAAAGCGGAACAATGTGTTCTTCAACTGAGTGGTGAAAATCAAAACAATCCTGAACACTATAGTCAAAGCGATTCATAGCTTTGAATTTATAATCGCGAAAATTTTCAAAACCGGCGTTCAGGGCAATTTGATGTCTCAGTTTGACCAGTTCATCAAATATTTCTTCCAGTTTCTCATGATCTTCTCTTTTCCGTTCTACCAGAAGGTCGTAAACCGTTGCTCGTTTTTTTCTGTCCGGATCTTTTAAATGTTTTGCAGCTTGCTGAGGGGTTAATTCTTTTCCCTCATAAGTGATGAGTTGCTTACCCACCACCGCACCGTATTCTTGCGCCAGGGTTTGTGTTTTTGATTGAAGCGGGATATTCTCTTCCCGGAACAATTCTATAGCGGTTTCTACTTTTTTCAGGTAGATTTTATCGGCTTCTTCTTTTAATTCATCTTTAAATGGAGAATGATAAAGTTTTTGGTTCAGTTGGTTGGACATCTCTGAAATTTTGGGATTGATTTCAGTGACAAATACTTTGTAAGCTTCAGCTGCCGTTTCGTCAGAAGTGTCACGGGTCATATTGATGTAACGCCAGGCCATATCTTCTTCCAGCACAGCTTCCAATTCACTGTTTTTTCTCAACCAGTTTTTGAAACTAACCGGATCATCTATCTTTTCATTTAAAAGGCGCTCAAAATAAGGTTGTATATCTTCCCATTTTTTGATGGTCAGATCTTCGTCAACAAATGTGCGTGCTTTTCTTACTATTTCCATACTATTTATCGGTAAACAAAACGACCCCGATAAATCGAGGTCGGGTGATATTATACTGGCGACCCTGTCTCAGGTAGCACGCAACTATTCTCCTCCTTTTTTTCTCGCCCTGGTTTGAGTTTTGGCTTTAGCCGTTTTTGATCCGGATTTAATGGCAGGATTTTTTTTAGGAGCTGCTTTAGGGGCAGGTGTTTTTTTAGCTTTCGCTTTAGGAGCCGTCTTCGTTTTTGAATCGGTCTTTGCTTTTTTATCTGTTGATTCTTTTTCCGATTTTTCTTCCTTTACGATATATCCCTTTTCAACAAGGATGTTATACCATTGAAACAATTTTTTTAAATCCGAATCATGTACCCGGCTTTCATCCCAATCGGGTAAAAAAGTTTCAATCTGTTTTCTCAACTTCTCTGACGGTTCTTTATGATTGATAGAAGCTTTGTAATTTTCTTTTTCTGCCAGTTTATCGTAAACATCTCCCAAAGGAACATCTTCTTCATAAGTGTAGATACAAATATCTTCTAAGGCCGATATTTTATCCGAAGAAAAAGCAGGAAATTTTTTACCTGTGTCCAGTGATTCTACAATAATATTATTTCGTCCCTGAGCTGCAACTTTATATAGCCCTGGCTTTCCTGAAATTGCAATGATCCCTTTTATATCCATACTGGTTTAATTTTGCGCCAAAAATAGGAATTATTCTTTGACCAATTGGTAAGAATTAAAATTGTCATCAAAATAGATGATCATGAAGTACACTCCGCTACTAAATTGGCGCATATCAATATCAATAAAAAGGGTGGAAGAATTAAACTCTGCGTAATCATAAACCAGCTTACCATTGACATCCGTAATGTATAGTGATACATCATTAAAATCACTTTTGATAATGCTGAACTTATCATGAAAGGGGTTTGGGAAGATGATAAATTCATTTTTTTGAAGCTCTATTAATTGACTCAGATCTACCCAATACGGAGCCGACTGGTGTGAACATCCTTCCGGGCCGAATAAGGCGACTGAATAATTACCGGTGGTATCCGGATTAATATATTGACTGTTGGCACTATCAATGGCTACTCCTTCATAATACCATTGAATTGAATCGGCAGTAGAAGTGACTAAACCACCACCAATTTGATTAATGACCGGCACAGGTGGAGGGCTGCCCTTTATAACGATAATACTATCTGAACGGGCAGCACAACCCTTGCTATTGGTGACCGTCACAAAGACCGTATCACTGATATCTAAAGTAATGGAAGAAGTGGAATCACCATTGTGCCATGCGTAGGTTGAAAAGTTATTTTCTTCTGTGTCAAACATAACCGGCGTGTCACAGATAAGGGTATCTCCCTGAAGGGTGACATCAAATTGGGTAGCGGACAATAGTTGAAAAGCATCAATTTTTCCATAACCATAAGCGATATTGGGTGTTGTTTGCGTCCAGCTATCTTCATGCGCCTCGTTTTGCAAGCCGGTTAGAAAATCCTGATAGGTTGATGTGGGACATTTTTCCAGATACAAAGCCGCAATTCCTGCTATGACCGGAGCAGCCATGGAAGTTCCGCCATTGCGCACATGCAAGCCACTTTCTGCCAACATAGATGGATTAGAAGATTGCAGTGAACTGGCCAACCAAAGCGGGCAAGTGGCTAAAATTAAATCACCGCTTGCTGAAATATCGGGTTTTATCACCCCCATTCTATTGGGACCCTTTGATGAGTTTCTGCTCAACTCTCCGGGAGGATAAGCACCAACGTATAAATTTGAATTGTAATCCAGGTATTGCTTTTGATTGACAAAATTACCCACTGTGACTGTAGACGGCGCTGCAGACCAGGAACTGACCAGGGTAGAAAAAGTATCAGGAAGATGGTAATAGTCAATAGGAGGGAAGTCAATCACAGTTGGGAGGTTATCATCTTTAATATCTGACAACCCCAACCATGCACCCGACCATAAGTCATAGGCTCCGTCCCCTACAGTTTCAAAGCGGTATAAATAATCTACCGAATCAATATTTTCCAAAAGTGCCTCAATGTGGTACACTCCATTTATCTCTTCACAATAAAAAGAGACCGGAGCCAGTTTGTTTCCGTTCACCATAATGGAATCATAAGTGGTTGTATTGAGTAGAGAGGGAATAGAATAAAAAGAAGTTCTACCTCTGAAATCATAAGTGGGAGAAGGATTATCAGCACCAAAGGCAAAGTTGACATTGTTCAGGTCGGCTGTATCTGCCCAAAGATCAAAGAAAACCGCCGGGCTTCCAAAAGCAGATGAGGGATTGACTTCAAACCAGGTAAAAGAGGTATCAGAAGTGACGGTTGCTTTTAGGTGATATTTACCCTGATTTCCTGAATTTCCGGCAGCTGCAACAACAATTCGCCCTGCTTTTTCGTTGAGCAAACTGTCAACGATCATTGCCGCAGGATCAGTGCCGTCATGACTTCCTAAATAACTGCCAACACTTGTATTGACTACTACCGGTTTTCCCAGAGTATCTGCCATTGAGAAAATAAAATCAATTCCATCTGCAACAGTTAATGTCCAATTGGGTAACGAAAAATTACTCTCAACAATAATGATGTCACTCTCTGGAGCTGCACCTTTATGAGTTCCACTCGCTAAGCCATTTCCTGACCCTGCTCCGGTAACTGTTGTACCATGCGCATTGTTATCCATAGAGGTAATGCTGCCATCATTAATCGCAGTGCTGTCCCAAACCTGACCATAGCCGTATTTTCCGGGAGTTAGTTGTGCATCATAGGGTAAAGTATGATCCCAGTAATACAAAACACGAGTGCTTCCGTCGGGGTTTTTAAAATCATCATGTGTATAATCCAGACCGGTATCGATATAACCAATGATCACACCTTTTCCGGTCAATGAATCCAATAGTGGAGAATGACCATTGTGGACACTATCTATATTCTGCACAATTCGCATGGTGTCACATAGAGCTTGTCCGCGATTTGGAGTAAAATAAACTTGCCTGATTTTACCCTCAGCAATCAATTCGGATAAGTCAGCCGAGGTACAGCGGATGAAATGCCAACCCGCAGCAGCATATTTGTAATAAATACGATCGTCTCCCTGAAGATCATTTATTGATCCTTTCACACCAAAATCTACTAGCTGGTTAGGATGCTCTTTTTCATACAAGCTCAGGGATATACTCTTCCCGTCTTGCGGTCTTTGAGCAAAAGAAAAGCCAGCTAGAATGAATGCTATACCCAAAAAAAAATGCTTCATGAATTTGGTTCTACCCTATATCACGAATTTTATCCGATAAAGGTTTAGTCAAAAATACACAAATGTTATGGAATGATAAAGAAAAAGGCAGGATACCTTTGTTTTTCAAGCTCCTTAAAAACAAAACAAACTTATTTAAAGAAGCGGCAATTTTATGGTGAATAACTGTCAAATGATAGAAAAATAGAATCAGCAAGCCTTTGCACTAAAAGTTTTATCTGTTATTTTGTGCGATTATCACCAATAAATCACCTTTTGTGAATATTCGACCTTCAGAATAGAAAGAATTCTCTATTTTTACATTTAAATAAAATAAAGCAGATGAGAAGATTGATGAATTTTATCGCACTAGCACTGTTTCTTGTAGCATTTACGGTACAAGCACAGGATTATGATAAAGATAAATTAAACTGGTACAATCAAACCAAATATGGCATGAGTACGGATAAAGCGTACAAAAAGCTATTGAAAGACAAAACGTCAAAAACGGTGATTGTAGCAGTGATTGATTCGGGAGTAGATATAGAACATGAAGATCTTGAAGGAAAAATCTGGACCAATGAAGACGAAATTCCGGATAACGGAATAGATGATGATAATAACGGCTACATTGATGATGTTCATGGTTGGAGCTTTTTAGGAAATCCTGATGGGGAGAATATTGAGCATGAGCAATTGGAGATGACAAGGCTGTATGCGAAATACGATAAAATCTACGGGGAAAAAGAGGCGGATGATATTGCTGATGATGAGAAAGAAGAGTATGAGCTGTATTTGGAGGTAAAAGAAAAAGTAGAAGCAGAAATACAACAATCAGAAGCCACCATGAAACAAATTGAATCGCTTTATGATATGCTGTCTAAATCAGATTCAGTAGTAAAAAAGGCATTGGGGAAAGATGATTATACGAATAAAGAACTTAAGAAGCTGGTTAAAAAAGACAAAGAAGTAGGGGTAGATGCTGAATTGTTATTGAAATATAGAGAAAATGGCATGACGACCAAGCTGTTAGAGCGTTACATAAAGTATTTTGAAGGAAGTCTTGAATATCATTATAATACGGAATATAATGCCAGAAAAATAGTGGGGGATGATCCTTCTGATTTTAATGATAAATATTACGGAAGTAATGACGTAGAAGGGCCGGATGCTATGCACGGAACGCATTGTTCAGGGATTATTGGTGCCACTAGAAATAATGGACTTGGAAATGACGGAGTTGCAAATGATATATTAATTATGTCTATTCGTGCAGTACCAGATGGAGATGAACGGGATAAAGATATTGCACTGGCAATTAGATACGCAGTAGACAATGGAGCTCAAGTTGTAAATATGAGTTTTGGAAAGTCTTATTCTCCCTATAAAGAAGAGGTAATAGCCGCTATCCGATATGCAGAAGAACATGATGTGCTTTTAGTACACGCTGCCGGAAATGACGGAAAAGATATTGGTACCAGTAATAATTTTCCTTCTCCAAAATATGAATCCATGGAAGAAGAGTTTTCAAATTGGATTGAGGTTGGAGCATCTACCCGTTTTGGAAAAGCCAAAGAGCCAAAGAAATTTTTATTCATAAAAAGACAGGGAAATCCCGGATTAGCCGCCACTTTTTCAAATTATTCTGAAGAACATGTGGACATTTACGCTCCCGGATTAGAGATTTACTCTACCGTTCCTCAGTCTGAATATCAAGAATCTCAGGGAACTTCTATGGCAGCACCTATGATTACCGGATTAGCCGCCTTGTTGAAATCGTATTTTCCTGAATTGACCATGCTTGAGATCAGAGAAATTATTTTAAAATCAGGTCAGGATGTGGCAGAAGTAGAAACTCCTTGTCCCGGAGATACGAAAGTAGTACTTTTTAAAACCCTTTGCGAGACCGGTAAAATTGCCAATACTTACAATGCAGTTGAAATGGCAATTGAAATGACAGAAGGTAAATAAATTACCGATTCGATCGTTATCATGCCATCCGTTTAAACCGGATGGCATTTTTTTTGCACACTGCTTTTGAATTAAAACCAGTATATGAAATATTTTATCGCTTTACTATTGAGTTGTTTTTTTGGGAATATATACGCTCAGAATTTAACTGCTTTTAGCGATCAGAATAATCGCCTTTATAAGTTTGATAGTGGTAAAGTAACGCAAATATACTATCAACCCACGCAGGAATTGCACATCCAAAATCAATACATCTGCTTTGTTGATTCTAAGGGAGATGTTTATGTTGATTTTTATGGTGAAAAAATGCTTGTAGCACAAACTCACTCTAAAATTTTTGACACGGACAACCTGCTTTTAGTACAAACTGCATCTGTTTTGAGAGCATTTGATCAGGGTGTAAAACACGTACTCACTTCTAGCGCAATGAGTGTTGCTGTTGGAGATAGTATAGTAGTATGGCAGGATTATATTGGAGGATATTTGAAATACTATTACAAAGATGAAGTTCATGAAGTGGCCATGGTGGTTGGAGATTATCCCCTGCAACAATCAGAAGTGGGAAGCAATGTTTTTGTGTATAAAGACAATGCCGGAAATGCATCTGCTTTTTGGCACGGAAAATTTTACCCCTTGCTAAATACCAATCGCAGTGTTCTTTTTCGAACCGGGCAGGATGTAGTCGCCTTTAATGACCCTCTAAGTGGGACGTTTGCCGCATTTGATAACGGATATATGGTAGATGTTGAACCCCAGCACGCTTTACAATATTATTGTGGAGATAATTTTATTTATTACAAAGATGCCAGTGAGACACACAAAGTCTTTCGGGAAGAAGAAGTGATGGAATTAGGTTTTGATTTGCAAAACATAGATGTACGGGATTCTTTAGTGATTTTTAGAGATGTTGGTATTTTGAAGATTTGGTACCAAATGGAACTCTATCAAATATACAATACAAAAATAAGCGATTATCAGGCAGACGGCGGAATTGTAGCCTATCAAAATCAGTGGGGAGGAGTCAGCGCTTTTGTCCGTGGAAAAGAAATTGAAATTACCCGATCTAAGGTGCAGTCATTTGAATTACATGGAAATACCATTAAAATGCAGATGGGTCCGGCTTCATTTTGGATCTGGTGGAGTGGGAAAATCTACGAATTTTAAGGTATATTTGTGCCTAAAAAAATACAACAAATCAAATGAATAACTGGTACACAATCAAAGTAAAGTATACAAAAGAATTTACAGACGGAACCTTGAAAAGGGTGACAGAGCCTTATATGGTCAATTCTATGTCTTTTACAGAAGCAGAAGCACGTATTTATAAAGAAGTAGCGGAGTATGTCAGGGGTGAATTTCAGGTCACTTCCATTGCTAAAACCGACTACGCAGACATCTTTCATTATGATGATGCAGAAGTATGGTATAAGGTAAAAGTGAGTTATGTTTCTGAAGATGCTGATACAGGAAAAGAGAAAAAATTCAACAATAATTATTTGGTGACAGCTCATTCGGTAAAAGAAGCGTATGAGCGTATAGAAGAGAGTTTGAAAGGATTGATGGTCACTTTTGAAATCCCCAACATAGCTTCTACACCAATCGTTGAGATTTTTCCTTATGATCTAGAAGCAATTGAAGGAGATGTAGATGCAGAAACCGGGAAAGAGATCACAGAGGAGAAAGAGGATGAGGATTTTCAATCCCCCAACATTAATGTGGCCTATTCTGCGGGTGAAGAAGAGTAAAGCGCTGTAAAATTGCAAATTTGGAAAGTAAGAAAGAGCATAGATACGATTTTAGTAAAGGGAAACTTGAAGATTTCAAGCACGAAGATCCTATGCTTTTTTTTAGTGAATGGTACCGGGATGCAAAAGAAAATAATTGTGCCGATCCGGATGCTGTTGTATTGAGCACGGCAAGTAAAGACGGGCAACCATCAGCTCGTATTGTTTATATGAGAGAATTGTTAGAAGAGGGATTCATCATTTACACCAATTATCAGAGTAGAAAAGGAAAAGAACTCAAAGAGAATCCCAAAGTAGGCGCACTTTTCTATTGGGATTGCAATGAGCGGCAAGTACGAATAGAAGGGACGGCTGAAAAAGTGGACCCTTCATTATCGGATGCATATTTTAATGCCCGACCCCGTATGAGCCAGATAGGTGCCTGGGCTTCTGCTCAAAGCTCTGAAATTAATGACCGGGCTACTTTAGAAGAACGCGTAAAGCATTTTGAAAGAAAATTTCCGAATAAAGTGCCTCGTCCTGAGCATTGGGGCGGTTACTTGATCAAGCCTAATTATTTTGAGTTTTGGCAGGGGAGAGTAGGGCGGCTGCATGATCGATTGTGTTACCTGAAAGTAGGTGATAATTGGAAAAAAACCAGAATTGCTCCCTGATCGGTAATCGGAGTGAATTTTTACCTGAATAAATACGGATTTTTACCTCCTCAGATCAAAAAAGATCCTGCTGAACAGCTAAATATAATTGTTGTTATTCCCTGTTTCAATGAACCGGATTTACTTGCTTCATTACAAGCAATTGATTCCGCTAATCATCCTGCTTGTGCCGTGGAGGTTATTATAGTTCTCAATAGCGGAGAGCATCATTCTGAAGAGATTAAAGCGCAAAACCGCAGAACAAAAAATGATTTTTTGCAGTGGTGTAGGGCTGCTAATTCTGCCATTTCGTATCATTTAATTGACGTACCCGATCTTCCAAAAAAACATGCAGGAGTTGGATTGGCACGAAAAATAGGCATGGATGAAGCGGTTTCACGTTTTGAATCGGTAAAAAAAGACGGAATAATAGTCTGTTTTGATGCAGATAGCAGTTGTGACAGAAATTATCTGCAAGCGATAGAACATCACTTTGATCAATATCCCAAAACGCCCGCTTGCTCTATTTATTTTGAGCATCCGATTGAAGGAAGTGACTACCCCCTTGAAATATATGAGGGTATTATCAATTACGAATTGCACCTGAGATATTACAAGCAATGTCAGGATTTTTTGGGTTTACCCTATGCTTATCATACGGTTGGCTCTAGTATGGCAGTGCGCTCATCTGCTTATCAAAAACAGGGTGGGATGAACAAGCGAAAAGCAGGTGAAGATTTCTATTTTTTGCACAAAATCATTGAGTTGGGTAATTTCACAGCACTCAATGACACCTGTGTAATTCCTTCGCCGCGCACATCCGATAGGGTGCCTTTTGGTACGGGAAAAGCCATTCAGGATTGGTTGGATGATGAAACAGAGGACTATAAAACTTACAATGGGGCTATTTTTGAAAAAATTGCCGTTGAATTACAGAAATTGCCCGAAGTGTATGAAGGATCTGCTACAATTACACTGCCCTATCTTTCTGAAAAACAAATCGACGAAATCAAACAGAATACCGGGAATTATCCCTCTTTTGAAAAGCGATTTTACCGCCTGTTTGATGCTTTTCAGTTGTTGAAAACCGTTCATTATTTCAGGGATAATGGCTATCCTAATCAACCATTGAAAGAAGCGACAGAGTACCTGGATCGTCTGATGAATCGTCAAACTACCATTTCAGACGTGAAAGAACAACTCTTGCGTTATCGCCGGTTTGATAGATGCTCAGCTTAATCCTTTTTATGGATCAAGTCCAAAATTATGGGGGAGAAAAATAACATTGACTTGATGTGTTTTGTAAATCCCCTATATTTTTACTGATCACTCTTGATTATATCGTGGAAAAAGTTCACTATTCAAAGTGAAATAGAACTCAGTAGTTTTTAAAAAATAATCACGGTTAAAATTTTAGTACTAATTGTTACAGGAAGCTTCTTAACAAACAGATTCATAGAAAATATAAAAAAACAGCTCTGCGTACTTTGCGCCTACTCTGTGGCCTTTGCGGTTATGTAGACATTTTCAAGCACAACACTCAAAACAAAGAAGATCAGTTTGTAGTTGTTGTGACTGCTTCGGTTAAACCTGATCAACCACAGAGGCCGCTAAGAAGTCACAGAGGACTCAGAGAAAAATACTATTTGTCAACTGTTTAGAGTTTATGGGGAGAAAATAACATTGACTTGATGCGTCCCGCAGACGCCGCAGTGACCGCGTGCTTGCGCTTTGAAGTGCTTCAGCACGTAATACGTGCTGCCATAGCTTTAGCGGTGGAGCAGCGCTAGCCGAACTGATTTCGCTGATCACCTTTGCTTAAATGAAGAAAAACTTCCTATTCACCTTCAAATAGAACCTAACAGTTTAAAAATAGCGCAAACTATGCTGTTTATCAGTTTAACTGCATTTGTTGTTGGTAAGGGAAATTATGCTAATAACTCTATTTCCAAAACCGATTTTCTTGATTGGTAAGGCGCGTTACTCACCATAATTTTTAACATGATTCCTTTTTATGCAAATGAACATCCATTTGAGGGTAAGGGAAGTTCAGGCCTTCTTGACCAAATTCATTGTAAATGCGTTCATTCATGTCAAATTTCACCGGCCAGTAATCATCTGTTTTTACCCATACCCGCAGGGTGATATTAACAGAACTGTTAGCAAGTTCTCCTAATCCGATAAAAGATTCAGGCTCTTTTAAAATACGTTTGTCTTCTGAAATGAATCGATTCAAAACATCCCTGGCACGACCATAGTCATCACCATAGGCAATTCCAACGACAAAATCCACCCTTCTTTTCTCCTGCTTGGTATAATTGATAATATTTCCGTTGGATAAAGCACCGTTTGGGATAATAATGGTTTTATTATCAAGAGTTAATAGGATTGAATTAAAAATTTGAATTTCACTCACGGTGCCAGACTCTCCTTGTGCTTCAATAAAATCCCCTACATTGTAAGGCCTAAAGATAAGGATCATGATTCCCCCGGCAAAATTACTCAATGTACCGGAAAAAGCCATACCAATAGCAAGTCCTGCTGCTGCGAGCAGTGCTACAAAAGAGGTCATTTCCAGACCCAATTGAGTCAGGGCGGTGAGTACTACCAATATTTTTAAACTGATGCTTAACAGGCTGACCAGAAATTTTTGAAGTGAAGGGTCAAAGTCTTTTTTCAAAAGTACAGCGCGTGTAATTTTTGTCAGCCGTCGCGCTATCATCATTCCTATAACGAGTACTGCAATGGCAATCCCTAAATTGATGCCCAACTCAATAGCTTTATCCCACAGCCATTCCCAACTGAAATCAAAATTGGAGGATGCTTGTGTCGTACTTGCGGTGATAACTTGATTTAAACTGTCTTGATCTTGTGCCATATAGCCTTTTTTCTAATTAATTAATAAAATCTCACCGATTAAACTGCGAAAAAAACGAAAATAGAACAATCTTCTTGGGTTTCCATCCGGTCAGTTATATTTGTACAAACAAGTTAATATGTTTTTTGTTTTATCCAAGTTGTTTTCTTTTTTACTGCATCCTTTTTCCTGGATACTGATTGCCTTGATCATTTCCTGGCTCACCAAAAGAGAAAAGCTAAAGAAATACACCTTTCGGGGAGCGATCATCAGCCTGCTGTTTTTTTCCAATTCTGTCATATTTTTAGAATTTGTCCGCTTGTGGGAACCTGATGGGAAGAAAATAGAGGAACTGGGGCATTATGATTGTGCCATTGTATTGGGCGGGATGGCAGAATACGATAATTCTCACAAAAGATTAAGCATAAGAAGAGGGGGAGACCGAATTTGGCAGGCGATCAATCTCTATCATTTAGGGAAAGTGGATAAATTACTATTGTCAGGGAATAATGGCTTTTTATTGGAAGACGAACTGAATGAAGCCCTCCAATTTAAAGAAGTGCTGGTGCAAAATGGCATCTCCGAAGAAGATATTTTGGTAGAGAGCAAATCAAAAAACACCTGGCAAAATGCAGTGGAATCTAAAAAGATCATTGACAAGCACCCTGAGATAAAATCTATCCTTTTAATTACATCCGCCCTGCACATGCCCAGATCTGTAGCCTGTTTTAAAAAGGCAGGATTTAAAAATTTCCACACCTTTTCTACTGATCACTTTACCGGTGAAGAGCGGGCGTATTCCTTTGATCAAATAATCATACCCAATGGCAGTACCTTATCAGATTGGGAGCGCCTGATCCACGAGTGGATAGGATATGTGGCTTACTGGTTTTTAGCTTATGTTTAACCCTATTTATTTCGTAGCCGCCCACTTTCTAATTTCTAACCGAAACCATTCATCCGCCGCATCCGTCCAGTTATAATTATCGCGGATGTAAGACATGGTATCTTTTTCGATATCCGTATAGATTCCTCCATCATCCACTGCCTTTATCAGTTGCCCCGCATCATCTACTGATAAGCGTCCATCTCCCTGCCCGGCACAAAGTTTATCTGCTAATTCTAAAATTTTAGCGTCGTATTTTTTTCCATCAATTTGTTTGTAATAGCTCATGTTTTATAGATTTATGTTACCCCCTTAAGATAGTAGTTTTTGTTAGAAGATGCTATTGAATAAGATGATTTTTTTCACCGATCTTCAGTTTTCGTAACAATATTTTTTAATCGTGAAACTTGTATTTCATTTGAAGGAAATGCGTAGTTAAACAATCCAGTTTTTGCAGCATTCATACAAATCAATCCCTTATAGCGATTCATTGGTTTTTATTTCACTTTTTTTAATACTATATTCGACAGCCACAGGCGGAATTATTAAATAGTTAAAATCTCCTGACTGCACGAACTCTATAGTAGGCGCCTTTAGTACTGCTGTTCGTGCCGCCGTCGTCGAAACCCTGGCTCCATGCGTAGAAATCGTAGTGCTCGGTAGAACTCCAATAGTCGGCGAACTGAAAGCCATTAGTTGTACCTAAAATGGTATTTACAACAAATGCAGCATTATAACATTGGTTTAATTCCCAAGCGGCTGGTAAGTACCAATCGGTAAATCCACCTGCTGAATAATTCTCACAAAGATATGCCGCGCCACTCAAATCGCCTTGGGCTACTATGGCTGTTGTGTTTGCTTGACCGTCAATTGGGCTTTGTGCAGTTGCACCTATTAATGTTGCTGTAATACTGCTATATCGTGCAGAATCATTTACGTCTGTTAATGAGGCAATTATCCCGTGCTCAATACCATTTTCTTTCCATACTGCTACTACAATACCACCATCAAAGAGTTCGCCAACATAATGGGTAAAATCTCCGCCACCTGCTACACTAACCGTTTCTGCCGTTTTAGCGTGTAAAGCATAAGGCACACTTAGCAATTGACTTGTACCAGTAATGGTGTAGCTTGTTCCGCCTGTAGGGTCAATTTCGGTTTTTATGAAATAAGGACCGTTTGCCCAGTCAATGGTAGCAAATGTTCCAGAAACAACTGTTCCGCTACCAATTTCTAAACTTACCAATCCATTGGCATTAGAAGTAGGTGTTTGCGTTTCTACATAAACCGCTGTTCCAGACGAAGAATCTTGCAAAATTGAAATTTGCATGCTTACGGCTGTGGAGCTTACGAGATTACTATTCCCGTCTCTTACTACGGCTTGGTAGCTCATTTTTTCGGGTGATTGAGCAAACACGCTTGCAGTCATTAGTATTGCTGCACAAATTGTAATTATTCTTTTCATTGTTAGTATTTTATTATTTGTTTTCGATACGCTTCTCTATCGGGACTGTATCATTGAGTTTTAATGATTTTAAATGATTGAACTTTTTTATTTTCTTGGTTTACAACATTGATAAAGTAAGTTGCAGAAGGCAAATTGGCTGTGCTTATTTGCGTTTGCTGTGCAGTTACTTGTCCGTTGCTTAATAATTCCCCTTGCATATCAAATAGCTGATACGACAATTTTTGGTTGTTGTAATCGCTTATTTCTAGGGTTAAATTATTGGCAGTAGGGTTTGGAAAAACCGAAAGAGAAATGTTCAATTCAGTTTCCTTAATTCCTACCGTAAAAATCTCGTAGGGCTGTTGCACCCCTTGGCTTACTGTGCCTGAAGCATCTGTATTGGTAGTATAAACTACTTGTCCTATGCTGTAAGCAACGGTTCCTCCACTGCCTGTGGCATCTCCACCTGTGGCAGTAGTTGCTTGTTGTGCCTGTGCTGTTATGCCAATGCCTAACAGTAAAACACTCAACTTGATTTTTTTGTGTTTCATTTGTGTTTTGTTTTTAATTGGTAATACTTATTTTTAATTATCGTTTAATTTTTGGTTTTCTGTGTCTTTTCGGTTTTTTCCAATGAACGCTAACATGCCGCAGCTAGGAAATGTAGAGTTTTTCGGAGTACTTTCCTGTCCGCCCGTGACAAAAGTAGCACAAAGAACCAACCTTATATAAATCACTGTCCGCCCCATGTTTTCGTAGGTGCTGTTATGGGCTGGGCTTCTTTTATGTTTGCTTGTCAAGTTCATTTATTATTACTTTAATCTGTTGTGTTACTTTTTCAGCAATTTCTTCATCTGTTTCATTGTATTCGTAATTGGTGTAATCAACTCCCTTTTCTTTTAATTTAAGCTCAATTGGCTGGTATTTTGTGTCTGCAAACCAATAATGAGAATGCACTATGTAGTCAGAAAATCCAACTTGATAAAACAATGAGATGTCTCCAATTTTAATGTTGTATTTTATTAGTTGAGAGCCTTGCCAAGTAAAACGTCCCGTTGTCTTGTTGGAAGCCGAGCCAATTAAACCTGTTGATTTGTTTAGCTTTTCTAATTCTAATTTGATTTCATCCCTGTTAATGTTTTTATCAATATTGTCTAGTTTCCCAACGAACTCGAAATTAAACTTGTTGTGATATTCTATGAGCTTATTCACTTTAACAACATTCTTTTGTAAAAAACTTATTACTTCTAAATTGTCTCCCATACTGTTAGAGTTTATGTTATTCTCAATGTTTTTCAAAAAGTCAAGAAAAAATATGAGGTATTTCGTATCTGAATAGTCAGAATAAGAACCAATATTCTGTCTGATTACTTTTATTAAGTCAGGGTAGATTAAATTGATAAAATCGTTTGTTGTGTTATTTCTATATTTTGAAAGAACAATTTTATATGTTGGTAAACTTTGAATTTTTGCAAGTTCGTCAATAGTAGCAGAGTAGTCTGCAAGGTCATTGTAAAGTCCTGCACCAACTTTATTTTCTATTCCCAAAATGAAGTTGGTGGCAATAACCACAATATCAATCCTGTTTCCTTTTGTTGTTCGATACTCTGTCCAAACTGTGATACCTTTTAAGTTTGTCAGTGAAATATTTGTGTCTATTGATTGAAATATTGATTTTATGAGAAGTTCGTGAAGATTGTGTTCGTTATTTGGGTTTAAGTAAAACGCCAAAATATTACTCCATACATTTTCTAAATGTGGGCATTTTGCAATTTCCAAAAATGTTGAACCGTTACGTTCTTTGATTTTTAATTCTTCAAAGTCGTCTATAAGTTTCTGAATTTCTTTTAAGTCTTCTGTCATTTTACTTTTTCGTGTCGTTTTTTAGCCTTGCTGCCAACATAGAACATCCAAATATAAGTTATTGCTTATATTCCTTTTGATAATTTATGTTACTAATTTACAGAATCAAAAGGACTTGTGATGTTTTTTACATGTTCATTTGTTCATGGGTGTATATATCTGTGGTTTTTAAGCCGGATTCCAAGACAAAAAAAGCATAAAAAAAGAATCAAATTCATTATTGTCCAGTGAACATTTAAAAAGCTAGAAATAATACCCATCCCTGGCGATCCTTTTCCCCATCCGCCAACTGACGGATCGCCTGATAATACTAAAGCCAAGCCATTTCACTTCCGCCAGCTGGCGGATGGGGAAATGAAATGGCGGAAATGGGAGTCATTATTTCCTATCCGGTAAAAATTTAAACAGCTAGAAATTACAACCATCCCCGGCGATCCTTTTCCCCACCCCTAAAGGGTAGGATCGCTTGACAATACTAAAGTCAAGCCATTTCACTCCCTTTAGGGCGGGGAAATGAAATGGCGGAAATGAAAGTCATTATTTCCAAAATTTGTCAATTCTGAAAACAATCCTCATTGAAAAAACTCCTGAGGCAACTATCAATATTACTTATTGGAAGTCTAACATTATTTCCCCGGACATCAATGAATCAAATTATAAAATCAGTTGCCACAAGAAAACCACAATGCATAAACCAACCCTTGCTCCCCATAACCTGCCCCCGCTACCGCACGAATCCTTTCGTGTGGTGAGGGGATGTCGCGTGGTAAGTTGAGCTGTTTTCGCATAAGCCTTTATTAAAAATAGGAGCAAGGAAAAGAAATGGTTGAAAACTGCATGAGTTTATTTTTGGAATTTAGGCGATTAAAACTAACTTTAGCCCTACAAAACCAGAAGCAAATGAATTTACACGAATATCAAGGAAAATCAATATTAGAAAGTCATGGCGTTGCCATTCAACGAGGCATTCTTGTCGATCAGGTTGGTGACATAATGAGTAAGGCCAAAGAACTTCAAGAACAAACCGGAACTGAGGGGATTGTGGTAAAAGCACAAATTCACGCAGGGGGAAGAGGAAAAGGAGAGGTTAAAGAAACCGGATCTCACGGAGTTGTTTTTGTTTCTTCTATCGATAAGTTAGAAGACAAAGTAAAAGGAATTTTAGGAGGGCATTTAGTCACCAAGCAAACCAGTGATGAAGGAAAGAAAGTAAACAAAGTATTGTTGTGTGAAGATGTTTATTATCCGGGAGAAACTGAACTCTCAGAGATTTACATGTCCGTACTTTTAGACCGTGAAAAAGAAAGAAATACCATTATGTACTCCACAGAAGGAGGGATGGATATCGAATCAGTGGCAGAAGCTACTCCACATTTAATTTTTAAAGAAGAAATTGATCCCAGAGTGGGATTACAGGGGTTTCAAGCGAGAAGAATAGCCTTTAACCTGGGACTAAGTGGCCAGGCATTTAAAGAAATGACCAAGTTTGTGTTCTCTTTGTACAAAGCGTATGAAGGATGTGATGCCTCTATGTTTGAGATTAATCCGGTGCTTAAAACTTCAGATAACAGAATCATTGCAGTAGATTCCAAAGTAACTTTAGACGACAATGCTTTATTCCGTCACAAAGATTACGCAGCTATGCGCGATAAATCAGAAGAAGATCCAATGGAGGTAGAAGCAGATGAAGCGGGATTGAGTTACGTAAACCTGGACGGAAACGTAGGGTGTATGGTAAATGGTGCCGGTTTAGCTATGGCAACTATGGATATTATTAAATTATCGGGAGGAAATCCGGCCAACTTTTTGGATGTTGGAGGAACAGCAGATGCCGAGCGGGTAGAAAAAGCATTCCGGATTATTCTGAAAGATAAAGGTGTAGAAGCAATTCTGGTCAATATTTTTGGAGGAATTGTGAGATGTGACCGGGTAGCTCAAGGTGTTGTGGATGCCTACAAAAATATGGGTGAAATTCCGGTTCCTATCATTGTTAGATTACAAGGAACCAACGCTGAAGAAGCAAAGAAATTAATTGACGATTCCGGACTAAATGTACACTCAGCTGTCTTGTTGCAAGAAGCTGCGGACTTAGTAGGAGAAGTCTTAAAATAGAAATTGAACAACAGCATTTTTGCGACCCAGGCATCAGGATTCATACTCTTGAGTCTGGGTTTTCTTTTAAGAAGATGATAAAGTACAAAACAGCAGAGGAAATTGAGATCATGCGTGAAGCCGCTTTGGTGGTGTCTCGTACCCTTGGAGAAATAGCAAAGGTATTAAAACCGGGTGTTACCGGTCTTCAGTTGGATAAAATAGCCGAAGAATGTATTCGTGATCATGGAGCAGTTCCGGGATTTCTCGGTTTGTACGATTTTCCCAATACTTTATGTATTTCACCCAACTCACAAGTAGTACACGGAATTCCTTCAAAAGTACCTTTTGAGAGTGGAGATATTGTTTCTGTTGATTGTGGCGCCATTTTGAACGGCTATTATGGAGATCATGCCTATACTTTTGAGGTGGGAGAGGTTAAAGATGAGGTCAAACAATTGTTAAAAGTGACCAAAGAATGTCTGTATAAAGGGATTGAGGCCACCAATACAACTAACCGCATTTCAGATATCGGATTTGCCATTCAGCAGCATGCAGAGAAATATGGGTATGGTGTAGTGCGTGAATTGGTTGGACATGGATTGGGAAAAAGTATGCATGAAGATCCGCAAGTGCCCAATTATGGAAAAAGAGGTCGTGGAAAAAGAATTAAAAATGGATTGACCATTGCGATTGAACCCATGATCAATATGGGGACTGAAAAAATTAAACAATTGGCTGATGGTTGGACCATTCTGACAGGAGACGGTATGCCTTCCGCTCATTTTGAACATGATGTGGCAGTGGTCAACGGTAAACCCGATATCCTCTCTACTTTTGACTTTATCTATGAAGCTTTAGGAATTCCCAAAGATGGAGAGAGAGCTTAAAATAATCATTCTCATTTTTCTGGTCTTTTTCATTTTTGGATTGACTTCTTTAGTCGATTCCGGCCATTTTGTGACGCCTATATTTCTCAATCAATTGGTGCTGCTAGCTGTGGCGATTCTTTTTTACGCACTTAATTTTCGTACTCCCGGAGCATTTATCCTGCTGATTTATATCCCTGTTCTCTTAATGTCCGCTTTGATGGACGGCTTTACAACAGCATATTTAGCACAAAAATGGAATCTGCCTCAACTCATTGGTTTGCGAGAGATGTTTTGGTTTTCACTCTTCTATCTGCTGATTTATTTTGGCTTTTTTTTCACCATTCTACTGATTACCTATAATAATATCCGTTCAACCTGGCTGCTACTTGTCGGAGCTTTACTGTTGTCTACCACCATTACACTTCTATTTGTTCCGGGAGCTGAGATGATCCGTGATTTTAGTTTCTTTAGCTTTTTGTTGTTTTTTATTCTCATGGTCAACCGAAAATCGGAACAAAACAAACAGGGAATGACTGTCCTTTCCTATCAGCTATTGCTACTGTTTTTATTGGAGGGAATGGAATATTTTCACTAGAATATTAGTGCTGTTTAAAAGATTTCGCTAAATTTAAGAATACTAGTGTTGAGAAAACGAACCTAAAATTAAATGAAAAAAGCCTCCTTGAAAGATATTGCAGAGAGTTTAGGTGTGTCAAAAGCATTAGTCTCTTTGGTGTTAAACGATAAAGGTGACGAACGCGGAATCAACAAGCAAACGCAAGAAAAAGTTCGGAAAAAGGCAAAAGAACTAAATTACATTCCCAATCAATATGCAAGGGGATTAAGAATTGGTAGAACAAATACACTAGGGGTGATTGTGCCCGACATTTCAAATATATTTTACGGAACGCTTTGTAAGGCCATTGAGCAAGAAGCTTATAAGCAAGGGTATAATTTGATCATATCAAATACCTATGAGGATACGCAGAAAGAAAAGAAATTAATTTCTGATCTGATCAACAGAAACATTGATGGGTTAATACTGGTCTCGTCCTTTGACAATAAGAACGAAATTGATAATCTCAGAGAAAATAAATTCCCCTTGATTTTGGTAGATCGGATCTTTGATGATTTTGATGTAGATTCCGTATCGGTATCCAATGAAGCCGGAGCAAGAAAAGCGGTAGAATTTTTATACAGTAAAGGAGTGAAACGCCCGGTTTGTTTTTCGATCTCTCCAGTTTATATTTCTTCTATTTCACAACGAATTCAAGGCTATATAGGGGCATTGAAAAACACGAATGACGCCAAGCTCTTTCAGATTCCACATGACGATATTGAATCCGGCGTTGCCATGGCTCTCAAAGAGTTGAAAGACGAAGATTATGACGGGGTGTTTTGTGTCAATAATAATATTGCAAAAGCCTTGCTGAGAGAATTGTCCAATCAGGGAGATATATTAGAAAAGGTTCAGATCATAAGCTTTGACGACATTGAGATATTTGACATTGTTCATCCAAAAATTTCAGCCATTGCCCAACCGGTTGATGAAATCGGTAAATCTGCGGTTAAATTATTGTTGGGTCGGCTTCAGAATGAATCTGAACATACACCCAAACAATTGATTCTTGACACCTATTTAGTAGAACGTTGATACTCGATAACTCCCTAAAAGGGTGTAGAAGAAAGGTCTGCGATTAAATTTCAGTGGACAGATTTTTGATGTGACTGTGCTAAATTCCAATTGCTTTGTGCCCGCTGTCTTTTTCTTTCAAAAATGGTGTTCATCTAGGATGAAATTTTTATATTTGCCGTCCCAAAAGGAAGGATTCTTTTTTGTGGAAACTGTTCTTTTGAAGAACAATGGTGAGGTGCCTGAGTGGCCGAAAGGACTTGTTTGCTAAACAAGCGTACCCTAATCGGGTACCCGGGGTTCGAATCCCCGTCTCACCGCAAATTATTTTCAAAAAAATAAACGGATAATGAGTTCAGATCAAACAAACTTGTTTGATTTGATCTGGACGAATTAGACGTGGCGAATGCAATGAGTTTTTGAAAATAATTTGGTCAAGGCTTCCCCAAAAAGGGATCACGAGCGACAGCGAGTAATCCCTGTCTATTTTAAAAAATCACAGGATTAGTTTTACTGGCAGCACTACACGAATATCAAAATTGTGAAAACAAACTTGTTTGATTTGATCTGGACGAATTAGACGTGGCGAATGCAATGAGTTTTTGAAAATAATTTGGTCAAGGCTTCCCCAAAAAGGGATCTCCCCGATTTCCATGACTGTCCAAAGTCATATTTTGAACTGACTACCGTTATTTTCTCCGATACGCTGTTAAGGTAGTTTTGTAAAAAATAAAACGATCATGGAAAAAACAATGAATAACAAAGTGGCTCTGGTAACCGGAGGCAGTTTCGGTATTGGGAGAGCAACTGCCATAGCCTTTGCAAAAATGGGAGCGAAAGTAGTTAGTCGATCCTTAAAAACCATTTAACAAGTTATTATTCAGTTAAATATGTTTAT
>JBBDID010000064.1:0-10830 GCA_040880585.1 Crocinitomicaceae bacterium
TTGCATTTAAAAAAAATCCCTCCTATACCGGTAACTTTTTTCATACTTCTTTTTCTTAAATATAGTAATTTCGGTGCAAAGTTGATGATGAGAAAAGTACTGGGCATTTTTGTGGGTGTGATCCTTTGTGTGTTGCTGATTTTAGGGGCAGAAGTTTTGAGTCACCTGATGTACACCCCTCCTGCTGGCATTGACCCTACAGACATGGAGCAGTTGAAAGCGCAGTTGAAAGAAGTTCCGGTAGTGGTTTTATTATGGGTGGTTTTGGGACATTTTGTGGCTTTGTTTTGCGGTAATTGGGTCGGATTAAAAATCTCCGGAGGACACCGACCTACGGCCTATACTATAAGTGGGATTATGGCTCTCATGGTTGTTTTCAATAGCATTGCTTTATTGCATCCGCTTTGGTTTGTCATTTTGGATGGCTTGGCAGTGTTGCTGGCGTTGGTTCTCCCTCTCAAATTAGTTCCTGAAAAAACGACGTGAACCAACTGTAGAAAGATTGCCTATCTTTGTCGGGCTCTAATGAAAAAATTCTGCTTCATAATTCATCTGACATTTTGCTTCAGCTTAGCAGCGCAAGATTCTTTGGTAGTGATGTACCATAACATCTTAAATTTTCCGGGAGTTACCCCAAATCGGGTAGATAGTCTACGACAAATTATACAGTATGTTGAGCCGGATGTCTATGTGGTGAATGAATTGCAATCTGAAGCAGGAGCCGATCTTATCCTGAATGACGCACTCAATGTTTTTGGTAAAACGAATTATGCCAGAGCCGCCTTTATTAATGGCCCGGATACAGATAACGGTTTGTTTTACAATACAGAAAAGCTGGGTTTGATCAGTCAAACTCAAATTGGCACCGTGCTTAGAGACATTTCAACTTACGTCATGTATTATAAGGCAGCTAACCTTTCAATAGGAGCGGATACGATTTATTTTCACTTTTTTTCCTGCCACCTGAAAGCGGGCTCAGCTGACCACGAGCAGAGAAATACAGAAGCTACACAACTCAAGTATTATTTAAATTCTATTGCAGATGAGGTAGAGAATGTGTTTGTTGGAGGAGACTTTAATTTTTATTCCGGATTTGAATCCGGATGCCTGACCCTTAAAACTTCAGGAAGCATTCCTTTGGAAGATCCAATCGGTGTGACCGGAAATTGGTCAAATGACCCGGCTTTTTCCAGCGTTCATACACAAAGCACAAGAATATCAGGTGGGGTCGGTGGAGATGGTTCCGGTGGAGGGATGGATGATCGATTTGATATGATTTTAGTATCTGAAGATGTGATGAATAATGAAAATGGGGTGACGTATGTCAACGGGAGTTATGAAGCTTTGGGGCAGGATGGTATACGGTTTAACGGCTCCATTATTTCTCCTGCAAACACGGCAGTTCCGGATAGTGTGGCCAAGGCTTTGTATGGAGCAAGTGATCATTTGCCGGTTGTGATGCGGGTAGCTCTGGATGAGACGGCTTCAATCCACCAACAACAAAAAAACATAGCTGTGAGCTACAATGTTGAATCGCATATCCTTACTTTTAATACTACCGAAGAGGTGAGTGGTTTCGTATTGTATGACCTTAGTGGTAAGGTCGTCTTCCAACAAGAAGGCTCAGATCACCTTGTTCAACTTCCCGGCAGCCTGAGTAACGGGATCTATCTCTGGCAGTTGATCTCAGAAAAACACAATCACTCCGGAAAGATCGTGGTGCACTGATTTGATACGGGTTTTTTCATTTGCATGTTAAGAAATTGTTGGGTAAAATCCCTTGTTCTTCCAACTTCATCATCCCGCCGGAATCACACAACAGATTTAAGGTTTAATTAATCTTTAGATATTATTTATAACTGAGTATTTGTCGAACTTTGTGGGGTAAAACTCATCCATGAAAGACGTAAAGGATTTCTTAAACTCACTCAAAACTGATAAACAAACCTTACATGATTTACATGGGGAATTAAAATATGCGGGTATTATGCAAAGGGGAATGTTTCCTAAAAAAAGGCATTTCGATCGCATTTTTGATGATAATTTTTTAATCTATTTACCCAAAAGTCAAATAAGTGGTGATTTTTATTGGGTAGCAGAAAAAAACGAATACAAATATATAGCTGCAGCTGATTGTACAGGCCATGGAATACCGGCAGCCATGCTATCTGTTTTAGGATATTCGCTGTTAAATTATGCCTTATTCTCTGCGGATTTAAATTCGACGGCTGAAATCTTAAGGAAAATGGATCAAAAATTTATCGAAGCTTTTGATTTTTCAGATGAAAAAGAAGGTGCTCATTCAAATGACTGGATTGATATTTCAATTTGTAGAATAAACAGATTGAATCATACAATCACTTATTCTGGTGCCAACAGAAAATTATTTGCCATATCAAATGATAACAGAAGCTATATTTTGAATGGAAGTAGATACCCCATTGGAGGTTGGCAACTAGAAGATTATAGAGAATTCTCAGCTACTGAAATTCAATTGGCAGAAGGAGATTGGATATATATTGGTTCTGATGGCTATCAAGATCAATTTGGAGGACCTAAAGCAAGTGTTGGCGGAAAAAAATTTGGTTCCAGACAGTTACACCAAATACTTAAAACAAATTTTAAGTTAAAAGGTGAAGAGCAAAAAAAAATATTGTTGGATAAATATGTAAAATGGATTGGCTCAATGGAACAAACAGATGATATTTGTTTATTAGGGGTTAAAATTTAGTGCATTAAAACCTATTTGTCGGTGAGGTATTCTATGGCATCTTTTGCTTCAGGAAATTGAAACTGAAAACCGGATTCTGTTAATCTTTCCGGAACTACATTTCTACTTTTCAACAGCAATTCCGTTTCTGTTCCGATTATTTTAGCGCCCAGTTCCAACATCCATTTTGGTTGTGAAATCCCAAAGGGAATGCCTAAACTTTTTCGCAGTTGTTTCATGAATTCTTTATTGCGGATGGGGTTCGGGGCTGTGACATTCACGGGTCCGACAATTTCAGGGTGGTTGATGATAAATTCAACGGCTCTGCAAAAATCCTGAATGTGGATCCAACTCATAAATTGTTTGCCACTTCCTTGTCTTCCTCCCATTCCAAAACGGGATAATCTTTTCATAATGGGAAAAGCCCCTCCGGATTTACCCAAAACGATAGAAGACCGAACAGCAACCTGTCTGCTGTGGTTTAAATGACAAGAAAAGAATGCCTCTTCCCATTGCTTACAAACATTCATTGAAAAATCATCACCAATGATGCCCTCATCTTCTGTCATCTGTTGATTTTCGGAGTGAACATAAGTGGTGGCACTGCTTGAGTTGATCCATAATTTGGGAGGACTTTCTGCCTGTTGAATAGCTTTACACAGGGCATTTGTGCTGTCAATTCGGGAACGCAGGATCAAATCTTTATTTTTTTGAGTGTATCTGCAGTTGACACTTTTACCGCTTAAATTGATAATCACATCTGCTTTTTCAATTGCTGAAATCCAGTCGCCTACTTCTTTTCCATCCCAATAGATTTCATTATCTTTTTGAGGATTTCTACTGAGTATCTTCACCGTCTTTCCCGAATTTTGGAAAAAAGCAGATAAATGTTGCCCTAAGAAACCACTTCCTCCGGTAATTAGTATATGTTGAGTAGTTGCATCCATTTTTCGTCGTTTTCTGCGTAATATTTAATGGCCATATTTCGTTTAAAAAGATAATTGTGTAGTAGTTTGGTCAGGAAAAAATAATCAATCGATTTACCAAGAAAACCAAGTGGAGAGGCAAATTTAAAAACATCCTTCATACGGGTTTTATCCCCTTCACAATAAAAATAATGTTGGTGTTCAAAATAAGCAAATGGGCCGGAGATTTGGACATCTGTGAAACATGCCGGAATGTTCATTGCTGTGATTTTAGAAGTAATACGGTAGGGGATACCGTGCAAATAAACTTGCCACCCAACAATTTCTCCCTGTGAAATAAGGCCGCTTTTTCTCCCTTTAATTACTTTTTCTTTCAACGATCGGGAAGTAATTAAATGGAGGTCGATACTTCTTGCCAGGTCAAATACACGGGCAATAGGGGCGGCGATTTTTGTTTCAAATGTAATTGTTGGCATAATGAGTAGTATTTATGATTATTTGGGATTGGATTTCTTTTGGTCGTGTTGAGGAGACTTAGAGAAATGATACAATTTGTTTTTCCTTTTTAAATAGATCCAGCGAATGATTTGGGTGAGAAAAACAGAAAGCATAAGCAGGAAGCTGATGTCCCCAAAAAATATACTAAGAACGATAATCGCAGCGAGAGCTTCAAATAAGAAGATGCGTATGATGGTTGCCGCGGTGGAAGAAGGTCTAATACTCATCCATTCAATCAGTAAACAAAACAATAGCGACGGCAACCAAATTATCGATCCTATCATCAAACCAAAAACACTAAATCCCACAAAAAATTCCAGACTATCAACAAAGCTACGGGTAGGAATTAACAGCTGCTCATGTATGGCAGTAAACAAACCGAAAAAAGGAATAGCCAACGGAATAAAAAGAACCGACAAGAAAACTTGCTTTTTATTAATGGTATCGTAGCTTATATTTCTTAACATATTAAAAGTTTTAGAAAATATTGAAAACATTAATTAAAAAAAATTAACTCATGGTTTTGATCATTTTTTTAAAGAAATAGTTATCCTTTAGTTTTAGCCAGATCTCTAACAATTGATCCAGTTGTTTGATAAAGTCATCTAACTCTTGCATGAGTGATTGGAAGTGTGTTACATCCTCTTGTTTCCCCTCTAATTTCTCATTTTTAAGTCGATTCAACAACTCAAGAACAGGCTTTAACTCACGTTTTTTTCGCTCTGAAACAATATTCTGAGCCATGGTCATAATGTCTGAATTTGCCATAAAGTACTCTTTTCGCTCTCCAATCTTGTTTTGTTTAACCACTAAATTCCAATTAATCAATTCTCGCATATTGATATTGACATTACCTCTAGACAATTGAATGGTTTCCATCACCTCTTCGGTACTCATGGCTTCATTGTTGGCCAAAAGTAAAGCATGGATTTGTGCCATAGAACGCGGAATACCCCATGAACTGCCTATAGAACCCCAGGTTTGAACAAATTCCATTTTTGCGTCTTTTAGTTTCATATAACAAATATATAAATAGTTTTAGAACTTTCAAAAATTATTGAAAGAATATTTATTTTAACAATAACTAATTGAATAGTTTTTAGTCTGTGTATATTAGCATCATCAAAAAACTAAACAAATGAAAAAAATAATTACACTTTTAACAGCTTTTATCACATTAACTGTGGGGATTGCTCAAACAACTGTTTATGAAACAGGATCAGTAGTGGCAGACCCCTGGACGGGTTGGTCTACACCGGTTACTTCAAATTGTACTGCATCTGTTAACGGAGCAGATGTTTATCAGTTTACCGGTACTTCCGGGCAGTCGTATACTGCTGAAACCTACCGTCAATTTACAATTAATTCCAATGATCTGGATCTTTACTTTGCGGTTACAGCTGCTAACGCTACAGTTTCTATAGAGTATAGTACTGACAATGTATCGTATACCCAAATAGGCACACAAAATTGGGGGGCTTCATTTTCTCAATCTACTTTGATTGTTCCTACTTATGACCCTGTGGTTTCTACTTTTTATTTAAAGTTAAAGATTTCCGGAACATTTGGTTCACCTGCGCAGGCACAGTTTAACACTTTTAGAATTGATGCCGTTTTAAACACGGGGAATTCAAATTCGATTTTTCCGACAAATGACCAGAATATTGAAGTTGGAGTGGATGGTACAACAATGATGGTTACCGAGAACCCATCTGCAGCTGATTCTCGTGAGTGGAAATATTCTAACGTATCCGGAAGTGGTTATGTCTCTTTTTCTCCAACAGAGACCGGAACAAATTATACACCTAACTTTGCATCAGCGGGGACATATTATGTGATTTGTGAAAGCAATTTTGGAGGAAGTATTGAATCGTCAAATGAAGTCAAAATTACGGTAACCGAACCGGCTTCTTTTGAAACGTTTGAATGGGGAAAGACAATTCAGTGGGTTAATCAGCAGTTGAGTATCTCATTTTCCAATACGGGTTATTCAATTGAAATTTATGACATTTCCGGTAGACAAATAGCCGCTGAATGGAACATGAAGTCGTATGATTTTTCACTTCAGCATGAAGGTATTTACTTTGTGAGTATGGTAAATGCAGAAGGTGAGCGAAAAACAATAAAAATTTCAAATACAAAATAAAGATCTTCATAGATAAAAAAAGACTCCGTACACACGGAGTCTTTTTTTATTCTTTATTTTTTTGATCCTTTTTTTCATCTTCCGGATCTGGGTCAGGGGTTAATTCTACCTCTCCTGATTCTTCGACATTTTTCTTTTTCAGATAGTCCGGCAATTCTAATCCGGCCATATTGAACATCTCATCCAAAGGAGGGACAGAGCCGTATAGTCCGCTTAAAAAACCGGCAGTTGAGGTCTTTCCATTTGAATTACCTGCACCGCCATCCCAAACTGTAACTTTATCAATTTTGATATTCTTGATTGCTTCAGATTGCATTTTAACCAGTTCTTCAATTTTGTCTGCAATGATCAACATGGCAGCATCTCTGCTGTTATTTCCTGCTGCTTTGACAATTTTATCAAATCCCTGGGCTTGTTTTGTAAGAATTTCGAACATCCCTTTTGCCTCAGCTTCTTTTTTCAAAAAGATCGCATCTGCTTCACCACGGGCAATTCTTCTGATGTTTTCTGCACGGGCTTCTGCATCAATTTCAACTTTTGATTTTTGAATTTGTGCGGGGATCACAATGTTTGCATACTCGGTTGCCTGATCTCTTTCAGCCCGGGTTTGCTCTGCTTGTTTTTCTGCATGATAAGATTCTTCCAATGCTTTTGCAGCTTGAACTTTTTCAGCGGCAATTGCCGTTTTTTCAGCTTCAGCCTCTCGTTGTCTTCTTAATGAATCAGATTCTGCAACAGATATTTGAGATTTATTTTCTCCTTCAATCGCACGAGCATTGGCTTCAGCGGTGGCAATTCGTTCCGCTTTACTTGCTTCAGCTTCACCGATTTTTGCTTTTGCCTGAGCATTAGCCACCTGAACACGTTCGTCCTGAACTGCATTTGCTTCACCAATTGATCCATCTCTGTTCTTTTCAGCAACACTTTTACGGGCATCATTAATGGCATGAGCGGCAGCCTCTTTACCAAGTGCCTCTATATAACCCGATTCATCCATGATATCGGTAACATTCACATTGATTAGTTTCAGACCGATTTTTTTCAGTTCAGCCTCTACATTGTGTGAAACATTAGACAAGAATTTATCGCGATTATTGTTTATCTCTTCTATATCCATGGTAGCAATGACCAATCGTAGCTGACCAAACAGGATGTCCGTAGCAACGGCTTTTATCTCATCTTTGGAAAGCCCTAATAATCTTTCGGCAGCATTTGTCATCACAGAGGGTTCAGTTGAAATACCCACAGTAAATCGGGAAGGAACATCCACCCGTATATTTTGTTTTGACAGTGCATTTTTTAATTCTACCTCAATAGAAATGGGTGTCAGGTCTAAAAATTCATAATCCTGAATAATGGGCCAGATGAAAGAGGCTCCACCATGAATACATTTAGCCGTTCTAGCTCCTTCTCCACCACCGGATACTTTACCATACACTACCAAAATTCGATCAGAAGGACAACGCTTGTATCTTCTGAACATGGCATACAGAAGTATGACAATAAGTAATATTGCACTTGCAGTAGCGACCAGGGCGTAAGGCATTCCACCCACAGTACCGGCTTGTAATAAAATTTGGTTCATAGTTTATTTTTTTAATTTTTCTACTAATAATAGTTCCCCACTCACCACTTCTAAAACTTTAACCACATGACCTTGTGTTAAGTCTTCCTCTTCATCTGTGATCGCTTCAAGTTCTCTTAAGGAGCCCTGAACTTTAATTTGAATTTTCCCCATTGAACTGCGATCTTTTCCAATGGTAATGTATACCTCTCCGATTTTACCCACTGCGTTCCTTATGTTTAAGGTTCCACTTTCTGCTTGTTTTGCCATAAAGAAAAACAACCAGGCCATTAAAAGCATCATGGCTAATCCGCAAATAAATGAGATGAGGATAGTTGTAGTATTGGAATAGCCGTTATTCAAACAAGCGATTCCGGACCAACCAAAAATGGTAAAAAATCCAATCAAATTTTTGACAGTAAGAAATTGAAAACCCATTCCTCCGTCAGAATCAATATCTGCATCTACACCCTCCATATCCACTTCTGTACCTCCAATGATTGTCCCAATTAAAACAATAACAAGCAGTAGACTTGCAACAAGGGCAATGATCCAATAAATGTGTTCCATTAAAGACATGACTTCCCACCAATTCTCCATAGATCCAGGTTTAAGTAATACAAACTATTAAATCAACTTTTATTAGGGTGTAAAGACCAATAAAAGAATCAATCAGCGAATAATATTACTGTTTTTTTTAATTAAAACAACACGCTTGAGTAAATTATTTCAGTTCAGGAAGAGAAGTTGTTGTGTTTTATAGAAAAACATCTCACTTCTTTTTTAGAGACCTGTTTGGAAAATATAAGGGCAGATATTTTTAATGTGAGTGATCTGCGAAAGTCTGCGAACTCTGCGGGAAACAAAAATAAAAGCTCCCGCAGATCTCGCGGATTTACGCAGAGTAGCTTATCGTATTTGGCAGTTATTTTTTCCTTGATGGTTTTTGAAATGAAGCACAATTTACATAAAGAATGATGGGGTATTAAACTGTTACTCACCAATAAAACAGATTTAGCTATGTTGCTGAGGGAAGTAAAAGGGCTAATCTGATAGAATTATTTTTCCAAACCTAGACTATCTCTTAAAAAGAGGTGTTTATTGGCGTTTTTGTTCCAATAATCAATTTTCAATCGCTTTTTCAAAACTGCTGTAGATGTCATGACCTTCTGATTTTCTCCAAAACCACTTGTATAGGTTTCTCTCCATCCGACAATTTTATTTGGAAAGGCAGATTCAAAATCAATGGAAAGTTTTCGTTCTAAAGTGAGATATTCTATTGTGTAATTATTGAGTGAATCGCCTTTGGTGAGTTGGGCAGTTGCTGGATAGGGTTTAATTTCTTTGTGCATCAGCATGAGAAAAGTGAGGCTGGGGAGGATGTCAATATGTCCCTCTGGCAGGTAAGATTGATCTATGCGAATCTGTGACCAGACATCATCTTCCAAATAAGTAGGAATCATGAGTGTATCTTTAGATTCTCCCTGAAAATAAGAATAAAAAGCTACTTCAAAGATCCCGTCATGAATCAGTTCCATGTAAGTATTTCCACACCACTCTTGCATAGAGGTAGAGATTTTATAAGAAAGCGAATCTCCATTGAGCGGATAAAAAGTACTGCTCATGATAGAGTAGGGGTAAATTCCTGTCAGGTATTTTCTGGTGAAGTTCAGTTTTAAAACGGTTGGTGTTTCTTCGGTAGGATTATCGTCTTTTGTGAAAGAGGTGGTAGAGAAGGGTTCGGTCACAAAAATTTGTGTGGCGATTCCTTCCCTAAATTCGCCATACCGGGCTTGTTGAACATCAAAAGTTGAAATTTCTGCGGTTCCGTCATACCAGTAATCATCAAATTCCTGGGATAAAGACCAGCCCTCTCCTTTAACAGTTTTCTTACTTTCCTTGCATGCTGTGGTCGCGATTAAAAATATGCAGATAATGATCGATTGTTTTCTCATACCCTATAAAATAAGAAAGTTATTTATCTTTTTTACTGTGGCTGGTTCCCTTTAAGACGGCGAAGATATGGAGCACCTCCGGAAAAATAGCATCCATGCTTTCAATTGCGCCATTGGTTGACCCGGGAAGGCACAGCAATAGGCTCTCGTCCTTAATTCCCGCCAGGCTTCTGGACAACATAGCGTAGGGCATTCTGTCTTGTCCGTAGCTGCGAATGGCTTCTTCAATTCCCGGAATTCTTCGATCAATGAGGTCGATAAGAGAATCGGGAGTCACATCACGGGTAGAAAGTCCGGTTCCCCCGGTATAAATGATGAGTTGGTGTTTTTCATCTACCAGTGTAGTGAAGTGCCCTTGAATGTATTCGCGTTCATCTGGTATAACGATATAACTTGCTGCCTCAATGCCAAACTCCTTGAGCTTTGAAACGATCGCCTTACCCGCTTTGTCTTCTTTTTGCCCGGCAGAAACGGTATCAGAGCAAACGATCACAGCTGTTTTGATAGCGAAAGAATCGAGAAATTTGTCCTTGTAATCAGATTTCCCTCCTTTTTTCTTTAACAGGCGGATATGTTTGATCTCAATCCCTTTGTCAATGGGTTTGAGCATATCGTAAATATTCAGTGCAACAACACTGGCTCCGTGCATGGCTTCTACTTCCACGCCTGTTTTATAGATGGTACTCACCTCTACTTCTATTTGGATTGATTTTCCTTTTATTTGGTAGCGAATATCCGTATGTTCAATAGGCATAGGATGACAATCCGGTAATAGATCAGCCGTTTTTTTGACCGCCAGTAAACCTGCTGCTTTTGACATAGAAAAAACATCTCCTTTTGGCACCGTATTATTTTTTATTGCTTTAATTGTATCATCCTTTCCCACGCATACAACAGCCTGTGCAATTGCCGTTCTTTTAGTGGTTGTTTTTCTTGTTATGTTTTTCATGGTTTTTCAATTTTCAATGTTTCCTTAAATTGCTAATTGCTAATTGCTAATTGCTAATTGCTAATTGCTAATTGCTAATTGC
>JBBDID010000065.1:0-56039 GCA_040880585.1 Crocinitomicaceae bacterium
TATCTTTAATCTTGGAGAGAAATAAAAAACTTGTTTTTTAAGGAACGACTAAATAAACTCAAAATCCACCCTGCGATTTAGCTGTTTTCCCTGCGGACTGTCATTGGGAACTGCCGGATCTCTTTCACCACGGTATTCAATCACTATTCGGTCAGGTCGAACACCTACTGAAATTAAAAAATCCCTGATCTTATACGCTCGTCTTTCTGAAAGGTCGATATTGTATTCATCCGTTCCATTAGAATCTGTGTGGCCGATTATTTTGATTCTCAAATCTGTATGCGAATTGACAATTTTTGCCATTTGTTTTAGAAAAGGCTCAAATTCCGTCTTTAAACTGTCTTTATCATGGTCAAAAAGTACCGGTTTCATTTCAAAATTCCGCATTTCAGCTTCACGGATATAGGGCGCCTTCCATCCCCGCTTTAAATCCCCTACAAAATTGTCAAACCATGAATGATATAAAGCATTAGTATCTGTCGTACTCAATTCATAATTTGACCGAAACAATATCATCTTCCCCCCTCGTCGGTTGCAATTGGTGGATTCCCAACTCCCTTCCAAATAGCCGGTTTTTGAATTATATGTCAAATCTCCTTCATTGATACACCAAACCATCTGACTGGAGTTTTTTTCTTTCTGTATAAAACTTTCGTCAAAATGAAGCGTGCTGTCTGAAGTAGCTTTACCTTTTAATTGCTTATAGGCGAATAGTTCTGAATAGGGCTTTTCGTAACGGCTTTCTCCTTTTATCTCACCGTCAGCAGTAATATTGAACTTCATCCACAGCGCATTGCCCTCTGCCGGTTTTTGATTATAGGTAGTAACAATTCCCTGCCAAACCCCCTCCAACTTATGTGTTTGAGATAAAGCAAGGTTTACGGAAAGTACAGCTATGGTTAAAAAGGCAAGTCGCATCAAGAGTAAAACATCAAGGATTGTACCTTATTATACGGTCAGCCTGCATTTAGTTACATCATCCTCCGCCTTTTTTCCTTTTCCACTCATCCAAATTAGTGGTGATACCAAAGGCATTGGAAATACCGGCCGCAGAATAAAACGAAATACCATAGTTAAAGGCGAATTTTTTAATTTTTATTCCAAATCCAAAAGAGAAACCACCTACCCCCATTCGATTTTCTACACCAAGGGAGTGTCTGCGTTGAAAATTATAGCCTAATCGAATAAAAAAGCGCTCACTTTCCGGAACGATTTCCAAACCAAAATTCATGTGGTAAAATAATTTTTGCACAAAACTGGCAGTTGGAACAGGAATAGTGTCTCCGGTTATTTGATCAATAGTCGGTTCAAGAGAAGGGTCATTATACGTCAAATCCCAATTGGTTAAATCGGTTCCCATGATACTCAACCTAAATGGAGCATGATGAAATTTGTATGATATCCCCGCCAGAATTTCTACCGGAAGCGGCTCGTGATTTTTCTTAGTAAACCCCTTAAGTTGATACCCTATATTTCTGGCAAGCAAACTAACGGTCACATTAGACGCTTCATCATGAAAGACCGTTGCCATATCCCCTGCCAAACCAAAAGAGGTGTAGGTTTCATAATGTGAAAAAAGTAAATTAAAGTTTCCGCCTATTGAAAAATATTTGTTCAGCTGATGACCATAACCAACTCCCAATGCATAATCTCCGGCGGTAAAATTCCCCTGTTCTAAACCGGTTTGATCAGTTCGTGTAAACCGACCGTAAGACACATAGCGCAAATGCCCGGTAAAAGTTCCCACCTTTTCAAAATTTCTGGCATAAACCGCCTGTCCGTAGTTAATCCCGGATGGATAAACAAAATGATTCAAAGAAAGATGGTTACTCATTTCGGGAGTAATAATCGCCGGATTGGCCACTGAAAGATCAATATCATTATCCTTCAAAGCGATAAAATCGCCTCCCAACGCCATGGATCGAGCATTGAAATCCAAATCGAGGAACTGAAAACTATGTTGACCTCCAACTTGTCCAAAAGTGAGGGATGCCATCAGAGAGAAAATGAGAACTGCCGATTTTTTCATGCTTTTAAATAACGCAAATCTGTTGTATTTATTTCCCTGCTCATTCATTCCTTCAAAAAAAGTTCATTTTCCTTCACCCGTGGCCCTAATTCAATGGCTTCCATATTTTTCAATTGTTTGCCATCCACCTCAAACCGAAGCAGGGTTTTTACCTTATGAAACCCTTTATAACCACAAGCTCCCGGATTCAACCACATGCTGTTTATTTTTTTGTCGTGCTGCACCAACAAGATGTGTGAATGACCGCATATAAAAACATCCGGCGTTTTCTGCATCAACTCAGCATAAGCATCCTGACTATACCGATACGGTTTCCCACCTATATGTGTCATCAAAATCTCCATCTCTTCACACATAAAACGCTGATTTTTGGGCCAGCAAGCGCGCACTTCATGCCCGTCAATATTCCCATATACTCCGCGTACCGGTTTAAATGCCTCTAATTCCCTGATCACTTTTATATCGCCTACATCTCCGGCATGCCAAATTTCATCCACCTCTTTAAAATAGGTGTAAATTTTCGGATCTATATATCCGTGGGTATCCGACATTAAACCAATTTTACGCACAACAAAAAGAATTCTTTAGTTAGTTTTGCAACATGAATCGCTATTTTCTTAAACTGGCTTACAAAGGAACGAAATTTTTTGGTTGGCAAACTCAACCCAATGAACCGAGTATTCAAGAGAAAATAGAAGGTGTACTTACCAAAATCAATAGTGGAAACCCTATTAAAGTGGTAGGGTGCGGCAGAACCGACACCGGTGTCCATGCCTCTGAATATTACGCACATGTTGACATTCCTACAACAATTGAACTCCAAAATCTTAAATACAAGTTAAATAGCATGCTCCCTTTGGATATCGTTGTTTCTGCTATAATTCCTGTTCATTCGGATGCTCATGCGAGATTTGATGCCGAAAAAAGAACGTATCATTATTTTATTCACAAGCCAAAAGATCCGTTTATTGATGACATTTCCTGGTTCCGAAGTCTAGATTTGGATCTTCCGCTAATGAATGAGGCTTGTAAACTGCTACTGAAACATACCGATTTCACTTGCTTTTCTAAAGTAAAAACGGACGTGACCAACTTCAATTGCAACATCATCAATGCTGCCTGGATCCCCACAGAAAAAGGATATGTATTCATGATTACCTCCAACCGTTTTTTACGCAATATGGTAAGGGCCATTGTAGGCACCATGATTGAAATAGGTGAGAGAAGGATGAGTTTGGATGATTTTCAGGCCGTATTGGATTCAAAAGATCGGTCAAAAGCCGGACAATCAGTCCCCGCTCAGGGCTTATTTTTAGCAAAAGTAGATTATCCCTACATTCAATAATTACCTTCTCACTGTAGAATAGTAAAAGAATTTCAAATCATTCGTTCACAGACTATCCGATATTTCTTTTATTTCCGTTAATTTTGTAAAAAGCATTGTAGTGATATGATATTACCCATTGTGGCATATGGCGCACCTATTTTAAAAAAAGAAGCGCAGGAGATTGATCAGGATTTTGAGGATTTGGATGAGCTGATTGAAAGTATGTTTGAAACCATGTATGATGCCAATGGTGTTGGTTTGGCCGCACCGCAAATTGATAAATCTATTCGCTTATTTATTGTGGATGCTTCTCCATTTGCAGAAGAAGAGCTTGAAGAAGGAGAAGAACCAGACCCAAAAGCAGCAGGTTTGGAAGGATTTAAAAAGGTATTTATCAACCCTATTATTGAAGAAGAGAAAGGAGAAGAATGGGCTTTTGCTGAAGGATGCCTGAGTATTCCTAATATCCGTGAAGATGTACTGCGAAAACCCTCTATCAAGATTTCTTATTTTGACGAAAAATGGAAGTTTCATGAAGATGAATTTGAAGGATATGCTGCCCGCATTATTCAACATGAGTATGACCATGTGGATGGCATATTATTCACCGACCACCTGAGTCCGCTGAAAAAAAGATTACTGAAAAAGAAGCTCACCAACATTTCAAAAGGTGAAATTGATGTGAAATACCGTATGAAGTTCCCGAATTTGAAAAAAAATAAACGAAAATGAAAAACTATCTGAAATGCATCCCATTTAGCCTACTCTTGTTATTTGCCTCTTGTGGAGGAAGTGAAGATGAAGTAGAGTACAATGAACAACAAGATGATGCAATTGTCGAACTGGATTATGACGAATTTTCCAAAGAAGTCAATGCGCTTGAAACTAAAATTCTGAAAGAAACAGTTCCCTCTGATTCTTTGTTGAGATCAGCCGTAACCAAATTTCAGGATTTTGCTTCTGAATGGCCGGATGATCCAAAATCTCCCGATTATCTTTTTAAAGCATCTGATTACGCCCTCACACTCAATCAGCCCGCAAAAAGTGTCAAAATTCTGGATAAAATTCTCAACCTTTATCCCGATTACGATAAAAGAGAAGATGTACTATACATCAAAGCCGACCATTTAGATTGGGAATTGAGAGACACTACCCGCGCCAAGGCAGCTTATCAGGAATATATTGACAACTATCCCGAAACCCAACGAGCAGAAGATGCCCGCTTGAGAATCCAATTCATCCACCTCAGTTTTGAAGAATACGCAAAAAAAATAATCAGTGAATATGAAGCGCAGGCCAATTAATGGATATTTTTCTCACTTACGATTATGAACTTTTTTTCGGACATCCTACCGGAACAGTAGAGAAATGTATTCTTGAACCTACCGAAAAATTGCGGGAAATTGCCCAAAAAACCGGGGTAAAAATGGTCTTTTTTATCGATACCGGTTACCTGAAAAAATTGCAGAAGTTTGCTCCGGAACACCAGAAAGTCGCCAAAGAACTACAAGCGGTCACCAGTCAAATTCAACAATTGGTTCAGGATGGACATGACTGTCAGTTACACATTCATCCACATTGGGAAGATTGTTCGCATGATGGCAACAATTGGAAGATGGTAACAGATCGCTACAAACTCACTGACTTTTCTGATTCGGAAATTGAAGAAATTGTTCTTAACCACAAAAAAATACTGGAAGCAATGACCGGAAAAAAAGTCACTGCTTTTCGGGCAGGGGGATGGTGTTTACAGCCTTTTGACCGCATCCGGCCGTCCTTTGAAAAAGCGGGTATAAAACTAGATTCCACCGTCTTTCCGGGAGGAAAATTCACTGCCGGCAACTACTTTTATGATTTCACCCACACCGTAAATAAAAGCAAATGGAGATTTTCAAATGATTTGACAAAAGAAGATCCTCAGGGCAGATTCTGGGAATATCCAATTGCCAACTACCACTATACCCCTCTTTTCTTTTGGCGATTATTTATGCTGGGAAGGATCAACCCCAAAGACCACAAACCTATGGGGGATGGTTACCCTATGTCATCTCCGGGTTTGCGAAAAAAAATGCTGTCACAGGGCATGAACCTCTGCGCCTCAGTAGATGGCTATTTCGTCACTAAATTGGATAAAATTTTAGAAAGAAGAACGGCGAAAGGCTTCAATGAAATGGTAATTCTCGGACATCCAAAAGCCTGTACCCTATTTGCATTAGAAGAATTGGAAGATTTTATCCGACGCCATAAAAATATTCACCGATTTAAAACGTTCGCTGAACTGGATCTATAAAATGAAACTACTCCGGCGAAACGAAATAGACCCTGAAAAATGGGATCAAAAAATCGGTGCTTCACCAATCGAAAACATCTTCTGTTACAGTTGGTATTTAGATGCTGTGGCAGAAAACTGGAGTGCAATTGTCAGCGAAAACTACAATACCATCTTACCGCTTCCCTTTACCCATAAACTGGGAATCGACCAACTTTACCAACCGCCTTTCACTCGCGAACTTGACATTTTTGGCAACGATTTTATCTGGGAGGATGTGATTCCGCTACTTACCCAACATTTTAAAGCCCTTCAGTTCCGCAATCGGGAACAGGGAATTCTCGGCGAAGGAGAAGAACGAAAACACCAATGGATTCCATTAAATCCGGATGAGATAAAATATAGCACCAATGCAAAACGTCTCATTAAAAAAGCAGCTAAACAATTTAATGTACAGGAAGGACAACAAGCAGAGCAACTGATTGAGCTTTTTAAAGAAAATGTCTGGAGCAAAGTGAAAATGGTTTCAACAGAAGATCTTACAAAACTGACCGGCTTGATGCAAAAGGCGATTTCAAATGGACGGGGAGAATTACTAAAAGTAAACGAAAACGGCAATTTAATCGCTGCTGCTTTCTTTCTGAAGGATAAAAAACGAATCACCTATTTAAAGGGAGCCGCAACGGAGGAAGGAAAGAAATCAGGAGCCATGTACGGAATTATTGACGCCGCTATCAAACGATATATGGATAATTATGAGATGCTAGACTTTGGTGGGTCAGATGTAGAAAATGTCGCAATATTTTATAAAAAGTTTGGCGCTCACGACAGAACCTATTATAATTACACCCTGGATCATTTACCGCTTTGGTACAAAACATTGAAAAAAATTAAAAGATAATGCAAACGCTACTCATAATGGGAAGTTCTGGTGGGCTGGGAACCGCTCTTACCGAACATTTTTCGCGTAAAAATTACCAACTGGCACTGCATTACTATGACCATAAACCCAAAGTGATTCCCCCCAACGCTAAAACATACAAGGCTGATATCCGCAATGAGGAGGAAATACAATCAATGGTAAATGATATCCAAAAGGATTTTGGAGGCGTGGACATTGTGCTTCATAACGCCGGTATTTCCAATAGTGAAATCAGTTGGAAAACCAAAGCAGAAAATTGGTCCGACACCTTGGCCATCAACCTAACTGCTCCCTTTTTAGTTACCAAATACCTGCTTCCGGCTATGCGGGAAAAACAATTTGGGCGGATTATTTTCATGTCCTCTGTTGTGGCACAAACGGGATTTGTAGGAGCATCAGCTTATGCGGCATCCAAAGCAGGCTTGATCGGTTTGACAAAATCATTGGCGAAAGAAGTTGCCAACAAAAACATTACTGCTAATGCCATAGCACTGGGATATTTTAATACAGGAATGATCCATGATGTCCCCCCTGAAATGCAAGAAGAACTGATCCGGCAAATTCCTGTAAGTTCGTTGGGAGATCCAAAACAACTGGCGGCACTGATCGACTATTTGATCTCAGAAGAAGCCGCTTATCTCACAGGACAAACCATCAATTTAAACGGAGGATTATACAGCTGATTATGATACACGAAATAGGACAGCAAAATTCAATCTTCAGACGCTACCTTGCAGAAATAAGAGACCGTTCGATTCAAAAAGACGGGATGCGCTTTAGAAAAAACATGGAGCGCATCAGTGAAATTCTGGCGTACGAAGTCAGTAAAACTTTTCGCTACAAAAAAGTGACGGTATCTACTCCACTGGGCAAAAAAGAAACGGTTGAACTTGAAGAACAACTGGTAATCGGTTCAATTTTAAGGGCCGGATTAACCATGCATCAAGGTATTTTGAATTATTTTGATCAGGCTGAAAATGCATTTATATCGGCTTACCGTGAAGAATCAAACAGTAGCGATATTAAAGTACATGTAGAGTACCTCGCAGCTCCGGATTTAAACCATAAAACCCTGATTTTGGCAGACCCTATGCTCGCTACCGGTACTTCTATGTTATTAACACTGGAAGCCATTCAGAAAAATGGTATCCCCGATAAAATACACATTTTATCTGCAATCGCCAGCCGCGCAGCAGTAGATCGGGTGACCAAAGAACTTCAGGGAAAAGTCACCCTGTGGATTGGAGAAATTGATGAAGAATTAAATGATCAAGCTTATATCATCCCGGGCTTAGGGGATGCAGGAGACTTAGCATTCGGAAATAAACTGTAAATGAACTGGGGATTATTAATTACAGGTTTTTCACTGGGAACTGCGAAATTTTTATTCGCTCACTGGGCCTTATATGGTGCTGCACGAGCTATAGAATATGACATATCATGGCTAGAACTGTTCATTTCAGTAACTGCCGGCGCATGGTTCGCTATGGCGATTTTCTATTACACCAGCAGCCTGCTCATGCGAAAAGCAAGAATCAAACGCCTCAACACTATTATTGAAGCAGAAAAAAGAGGTATCCCCTATCAACCCAAACCCATTTTTACACGTTTTAACAAATCAATTGTCTGGATCAAAAGGCATATCGGCATTTATGGAATCACCCTTTTGGCGCCCCTCTTTCTTTCGGTTCCTTTTGGTTCTATTGTCTGTGCAAAATTTTATCGTAAACACCGACGCACTTTTCCATTGATGTTATTTTTCACAGCAGGCTACAGTGCTTTAATGTGTTTATGGATTTATAGTATATAATGGAAGGAATAAAACATATCTTTTTTGACCTGGATCACACCCTTTGGGATTTTGAAAAAAACTCATCCGAGACATTAGGTGAACTTTATGATGAATTTAACCTGCATCCGCAAATACAAAACAAGGAACGTTTTTTAGCGACCTACCAAACTGTAAATGCTCAATACTGGAAAAAATACCGCCAGGGAAAAATTGATAAACAAACGGTTCGATTCGGAAGATTTGAAGACACCTTAAAAAGGTTTAAAGTTGTAGAAGCTGAGCGATTGGGAAGAGAAATCGGTGATCTGTACGTGCAAAGAGGCCCTCTAAAAACACAGCTGTTGCCTTTTGCGCTTGATGCGCTCAAACACTTAAATACCAATTATCCTTTACACATCATTACCAATGGGTTTAGAGAATCCCAAACCATAAAAATGACCGGGTCAAAACTACATCCTTATTTCGATATCGTTCTCTGTTCTGAAGAGGTTGGCGTTAACAAGCCCCATCCCCTTGTCTTTGAAACAGCACTTAGAAAAGCAGCAGCAGCACCTCATGAAGCAGTAATGATCGGCGATAATTATCAGGCAGATATTTTAGGCGCCAAAAAAGCAGGCATGAAAACGATCTTTTTTGATCCAAAAAAATCCCACCCCAAACCAAAAAGTCCTGTTATTCACTGCCTAAAAGATTTAATTACTTTGTTTAGTTAAGCTTAAAAAAATTCCTTCTTATTTAGAATCATTCTAAACTATCTATTTCGATCGAAATAGCAAAAATATATAGCACTAGATAATTAAATTTGCACACTAACATAAATTCCAGGAACGGTATGTCAAAGACTATCAAGATAAGGAAAGGCTTAGATATCAAATTGGTAGGAGAAGCTAACAAAGTAAAGGCTACTGCTGAACAGAGTGCTTCTTTCGCTATAAAGCCTCCTGATTTTCATGGGCTTACTCCTAAATTAATTAGGAAAGTCGGTGAAAAAGTGAAGGCAGGAACTGTTATTTTCTTTGATAAATACAAAGAAGATATACAATTTGTTTCTCCTGTATCCGGTGAAATAGAAGAAATTGTTCGCGGAGAAAAGCGTAGAATTCTTGAAGTTCGTATTAAAGCAGATACCGACATCAGTTATGAAGATTTGGGAGCGGTTGACCCCAACAATATGACGGGTGAAGAAGTGAAAGCATACCTATTAAAAAACGGTTTATGGCCTTTCATTAAAATGCGCCCAATTGATGTCATTGCAAACCCTGAAGAACAACCAAAAGCCATTTTTATTTCCGGTTTTGATTCATCCCCTCTTGCTCCAGATTACGACTTTATTCTGCGTGGAGATGATGAGGCTTTTCAAACTGGAATTAATGCCCTGAAAAAATTAACGGAAGGAGCCATTCATCTTACTTTAAGAGGAGATGTTGCTCAGGACAAAGCATTGACCTCAGTAGCCGGTGTACAGATCAATAAAATTAAAGGAAAACATCCTGCAGGAAATGTAGGTACGCAAATTCACCACATTGATCCGATCAATAAAGGAGAAAGAGTATGGACTGTAAACGTTCAGGATGTTGCCATGATAGGTAGAATTATGAAAAGCGGTAAATACGACGCATCAAAAGTGATCGCATTGACCGGTTCTGAAGTGAAAAACCCAAAATACATCAAAACAATTTTAGGAACCTCTATCAACACCATCATCAAAGACAATGTAGAAGACGGAAACATCCGATATATTTCCGGAAATGTATTGACCGGTGACAAAATTGAAGCCGACGGGTATTTGGGGTTCTATCACTCACAAATCACCATCATACCTGAAGGAGACGAACCCAAATTCATGATCACCAAAGGATGGATGAGTCCGGGATTTGACAAGTTCTCCATGAACCGTTCTTACTTTTCCTGGTTGATGCCTAAGAAAAAATTTGAATTGGATACAAACCTCAACGGTGAAGTCCGCTCATTTGTAATGACGGGAGAAATGGAAAGGGTATTTCCTTTTGATATCTACCCCATGCATCTTGTGAAATCAATTATGTACAATGATATTGATCTAATGGAGAATCTTGGTATTTATGAAGTCGCTCCGGAAGATCTTGCCTTGTGTGAATTCGTTTGTACATCTAAAGTAAATATTCAAAGTGTCGTTCGTGATGGATTAGACGTAATCCAGGAAGAATGCATGTAAATTATTTGTCAAATTAAAACTCATATACATTGAAGTCGATAGAAAAATTAATGCGTAAGATGGAGCCCGACCATGATGGGAAGTGGGCAAAATTCCATCCACTATGGGACGGTTTCTATACCTTCTTATTTACGCCCGGTGAGACGACAAAAACAGGCGCCCATATTCGAGATGGAATTGATTTAAAGCGAACCATGTTCATGGTGGTACTTGCTTTAATTCCTTGCTTGCTTTTTGGCATCTACAATACCGGTCATTGGCATTACTACCTGGAAGACCCAAGCATAGGATACATGGATATGTTTTGGCCAAAAGTCGGCTACGGTTTGTACAAAGTACTGCCATTGGTGATTGTTTCTTATGCTGTAGGGCTGGGAGCCGAATTTGTTTTTGCAATCAAAAATCAACACGCTATTCAGGAAGGCTATCTGGTTTCGGGTATGTTAATTCCGCTAATCGTTCCGGCTGACACCCCACTTTGGATGGTCGGTGTAGCTGTTGTTTTTGCCGTTGTTTTAGGAAAAGAAGTCTTTGGCGGAACCGGAATGAACATCATTAACGTAGCCCTTACTGCAAGAGCTTTCTTATTCTTTGGATATCCAACTATGATGTCCGGGGACAAAGTGTGGATGTCAGGTCTCTCAGAGGTGGATAAATTACCAGAAGGAGTAACCGGCGCTACACAACTTGGTGAACTGGCCACTTTTACTTTTGACAAAAGTGAGTGGGCGTATGAAAGTATTTCAGCTTTTGAAAAAGCCTGGCCGCTCAAAGAATCTCTTATCGGGATGATACCCGGGTCTGTTGGTGAAACTTCAGTGATCGCCATATTGTTGGGAGCAGGGCTTTTACTCTACACCCGAATTGCCAGTTGGAGAATCATGATCTCTTTTGTATTGGGGGGATTAGCGGTAGGTTTTCTGGCAAACACATTTGCCGTAAATCCTTATATGGAATTAACACCTTTAAATCACTTACTGATTGGAGGGTTTTTATTTGGAGCTGTATTCATGATCACCGATCCGGTTACAGCCTCACAAACACCTACCGGTAAATATATATACGGTTTTCTGGGGGGGGCACTTTCTATTACAATCAGAGTATTTAACGGGGCATACCCGGAAGGAGTGATGATGGCAATTTTGTTTATGAATGTAATGGCTCCATTAATTGACCATTATGTGCTACAAGCCAATATCAATAGAAGAAAGAAAAGACTTAAAATTAAATCTGCTTAATCATGGCAATTAATAAAGATAGTAACGGTTATACCTTCATGTTCGCAATTGCTCTTGTAGTAGTTGTTGGAGCAGGACTGGCTGCAATTTCAACCGGCCTAAAACCCTTGCAGGTGAAGAACGTCGTCATTAAGAAAAAAATGGATATTCTTGGTGCATTGAATGTTGAATCTACACGTAAAAATGCCAATGAACTTTACGATCAATATGTTCTCAGTGATGAAAGTGTCGTATTAGATGCCAATGGAGAGATAAAAGAAGGAAAAATGGCTTTTGATATCGACATCAAAAAACAATTTAAAGATAAAACACTGGATGTCTCCCAGCGCGATTATCCATTATACGTTGCCGAAGTAGACGGAAGTAAAAAATATGTGATTCCATTGGTTGGTTCTGGACTTTGGGGTCCAGTCTGGGGATATATTGCCGTAGATGAAGATGAAAAAACGATTTACGGGGCAAAGTTTGATCATAAAACCGAAACACCGGGCTTAGGGGCTGAGATCAAACAAGATTTCTACTATGAGCAGTATAAGGGAGAAACCATTTCTGAGGAAGGTGAATTTTCCCAAATCAAAAATGTGAAAGACGGTTCAGGCGACCAGCCGGGAAAAGTAGACGGAATTACCGGTGGAACGATTACTTCTAAAGGTGTTGAAGAGATGGTAAACAGAACACTGAAGGTGTACGTGAAATATTTTAATAAAAACTAATTGAGCTATGAGTAATAATGTAAAAGCTCCAAAAGAACCTTTATTCTCCAAGAAGAACAAAAGGTTAGTAACTGAGCCGTTGGATGACAATAACCCGATTACTATTCAGGTGCTTGGGATTTGCTCTGCACTGGCCATTACAGTTGCCATTGAGCAGGCATTGGTGATGACGGCCTCTGTGTTTTTTGTTTTGGGTGTGGGCAACGTAGTTATATCGTTATTGCGCAACCTAATTCCTTCCCGAATCAGGATCATTGTGCAGCTAGTAGTAGTTGCCTCTTTAGTAATTATTGTCAACGAGGTGCTGAAAGCCTTCTTGCCGGATATGGCTGAAAAATTATCCGTATTCGTTGGATTGATCATCACCAACTGTATCATCATGGGTCGATTTGAAGCCTTTGCAATGGCCAACAAACCCTGGCCATCTTTCTTGGATGCTGTGGGAAACACCATTGGCTACGGGTTGATTCTTGTACTCGTTTCTATCTTCCGTGAAATATTTGGTGCCGGTAAATTATTTGGCTATACTCTTTTTGGAGACCGTATTGAAGGAACAGGACTTTACGAAGTTGGATATATGGACAATAACTTTATCATTCTTGCGCCCTTTGCACTTTTTGCAGTAGGTATAATTATTTGGATACAACGGGCAAGAAACACATCACTAATTGAAGAAAATTAATAGGATAGATCATGCAAGACTATGTTAATATAATATTAAAAGGGATATTCATTGAGAATATGATATTTGCCTATTTCCTGGGCATGTGTTCTTATTTGGCGGTATCCAAAACAGTAAAGACCGGTGTTGGTTTGGGAGCTGCGGTTATTTTTGTTCTCGGTGTTACCGTTCCGGTAAACTGGTTATTGGAAAATTATGTCCTTCAAGAAGGGGCGCTTTCATGGTTAGGACCTGAGTACGCTAAATTGGATTTGAGTTTCTTATCCTTCATCATGTATATTGCTATCATTGCTTCTATTGTACAATTGGTAGAAATGATCGTAGAAAAATTTGCGCCTGCACTTTACGGAGCCTTAGGGATTTTCCTTCCGTTGATTGCTGTGAACTGTTCAATACTGGGAGGAGCACTATTCATGCAAGAAAGACAATACTCAACCATTGGAGAAGCAACCGCTTTTGGTGTTGGGTCAGGTATTGGCTGGTTTCTGGCGATTGTTGCCATTGCCGCCATTCGTGAGAAAATCAAATATTCAAATGTTCCGGCTCCTATGAGAGGTTTGGGTATCACATTTGTGATCACCGGATTAATGGGGATTGGGTTTATGAGTTTTAGTGGGGTCAACTTAGGAGGCGAGGAAGAAAAAGAAGATAAAAAGAATGACACACAAACTGAGGTGATCGACGAAAACAGCACCACGACCACCATGGTGTTAGAAGAAACAACAGACAACGAATAATTATATAGAAATGGGACAAGTTGTATTAATCACAATATTAGTTTTTACAATAGTAATTCTACTATTGGTAAGTTTGCTTTTATTTGTTAAAGCCAAATTATCTCCGTCAGGTAAAATTAAGATCACCATCAATGATGAGCATGAACTTGAAGTTGACGGTGGTGGAACCTTACTAAGCACATTAAGTAATCAAGGCATTTTCTTACCTTCTGCTTGTGGTGGTGGTGGAACTTGCATTCAGTGTATTTGTCAGGTACATGAAGGGGGGGGAAACATTCTCCCTACAGAAGAACCTCACTTCTCCAGAAAAGAGATTGCTGATAATTATCGCCTTGGATGCCAGGTTAAGGTAAAAGAGGACATGAAGATCGAACTGGAGGAAGAGATCATGGGGATTAAAGAGTGGGAAGCAAAAGTGGTCTCTAACTACAATGTTGCTACTTACATCAAAGAGTTTATCGTTGAAATCCCTGAAGATATGGATTACAAAGCGGGTGGATACATTCAGATCAAAATTCCGCCTTGTGTTGTGAAATATGAAGACATGGACATCACTGCTCATCCGCAAGATCATCCGGGAGAACCCAAAAAGTTTGAAAAAGATTGGTCTGAAGGTCAGTATGCCATTCGTCATTTGGTGATGAAAAATGATGAAGAAGTGGTGCGTGCGTATTCCATGGCATCTTACCCTGCTGAGGGACGAAAAATCATGCTCAATGTTCGTGTGGCTACCCCTCCTTTTGACGGAAAAGCAGGTGCGTGGATGAAAGTAAACCCGGGAGTGGCATCATCTTACATCTTTAGCTTGAAAGAAGGAGACCCGGCTATTATTTCAGGTCCTTACGGTGAATTCTTCATCAATGAATCTGACTCTGAAATGCTGTACATTGGTGGTGGAGCCGGAATGGCACCTATGCGTTCTCACCTTTATGAGCTCTTTAAAACCATGAAAACCAATCGAAAGGTAACTTATTGGTATGGCGGGCGTTCTAAGGCAGAGTTATTCTACATTCACTACTTCAAAGAACTGGAAGATAAATTCCCAAACTTTAAATTTTACCTGGTGCTCTCTAATGCTTTACCGGAAGATAACTGGAAAGAAAAGAAAGATATCCATGATGAAGAGGGAGATGGTTTTATAGGCTTCGTTCATCAGGCAGTGATGGATCAATACCTCAAACACCATGAAACTCCGGAAGATATAGAGTACTATTTCTGTGGCCCGCCTTTAATGAACCAGGCCGTCCTTAAAATGTGTGACGACTGGGGTGTTCCTCCTGAAAATGTGAGATTTGATGATTTTGGTGGGTAGCCAAGGACAATTAAAATTAAATGAAAGCCTCTCGGATAGCCGGGAGGCTTTTTGATTTTTAGAACTTTTTGTTCTCACTTCCGTAAACATGTTTATAACCACTATTTACTGAAGATGAAAACGTTAGGAATTTTACTGAGTATTATTACAATCTCCGCCTTTGCACAAACAAAAACCTCCATAAAAGATGGAAACTTTTACGACTTCACTACCTGGGATTGCACTTGCCTCCCTTCAGACGGCGATTCTCTGGTGATTAATCACCAATTGGTAATGAACTTTGGTATCGCCTACACACAGGGCCAAATTTACATCAGCTCACAAGGGTCTCTAACAGATAATAACACGAATAAAGATATTTATATCAACGGCGGGTCGCTAATTAACTACGGAACAATTAGTTTAGACGGGTTTTTACTGGATTCAGGATATACTGAAAATAACGGAGAACTTATCCTGGACAGTCTCCTGACACGTGATTTAATGGTTAACACGGAGTCTATAACAGTTTTTGACTTTGCGCATGATGAAAACGCCACCTTTGTCAATAATGGTGAAATAAATGTGACCAATAACTTCAATAATCAGGGCACCTTTGAAAATAATCAGTTAATGACCGTTGTCAACGATTATTCTAACTGCAACATCCAGTCTACTGATGCTTTATTTGATTGTGATGGGACATTATGTGTTCAAAATGATTTTTTGAACTGTGGAACGGATACACTTCGTGGAGGTGGAATGATCTATATAGGAGGTAACAGCACCAATGGCGGCGAAGTTGAAGGAAGTCTGACAATCAACACTTCTTCTGGTAGTTTTACTTTTAATAGCGGAAACGTAGAGGGGACTGTGACATTTGGAACTGCGGCCTGCGGATTGAACACAGAAGAAACCAACTCTTTTCTTAATGACTGGATTATTTATCCTAATCCGGCAATCAATATATTAAAGTCTTCAATTCCTGAAGTTCGTTACAACATATATGACATCAATGGTAAAGAAATGCTAAAAGGATTGAGCATGAGTGGTGAAATACACATTGGATCTCTAATTAAAGGGTCTTATATGATCGTTTTGGAAGATAAGGACAATGTCAAGAAAATCGACCACTTTATTAAACTCTAAAAAAGTTTTAACTATCTAAATTGACAATATATATGTCGGTTTCTAAAGTAAATATGTCAACGGTAAGACTTTTGTTCCGCTTGTGAATTGATATTTTCTACAAAAATAACTAATCAATAAGGTGACAAAAGCGTGTAAAAGTGGTTTTCTGAAGTTTTAATCAGGTTTAAAACTATTATAACCTATGAAAATAGAGTTATTTACATATTTTTTTTGTAATATTATCGCTAATATAAATGATCATCATGAACAAACTACTTACTCTCTTAAACGTTGCTTTACTCGCTAGTTTCTCCTTTTCTCAAGAATTGGAAACAGTGGTGGGAAGTCATATTGAAGTTCAACCATACACTCCTAACTATATTTCTAACAATGAATATAAAGCATCTACCTGTAATGGAGACACGCTTCTTTACCTTGACACTAAAATGACCGCTTCAACTGCTGTAGTTATGAATAATTCAACATCAGCTTATGGGTTTTGCCAGTACTTTGACTGTCCTTCGCCGGTAACAATTCATGGAGTGCAGTTTATTGGGTATAAAGCGGATAATACCAATGGAGATTCTATAGAAGTCTTTGCTTATGTGCACAAAGCAAGTGGAGATTCAATTCCTTTTGGAGGTTTTTTAACTGAAGGAGACACAATGATTAGCAATAATAATCATGGTTTTAATTTGAATTTATTGACAAAAACAATCATGTTTGATTCTGCTGTTACATTAACTGAAGATTATGTAGTATCAGTTATGAATAACTCTCCAACTTCGGTTAATATGTACTGTACTGATTATAATGCAGGTGATGGCCAAGGTGAACATCTGGGATCTGCAAGGATAGGGTTTAATTGGGTGCGGGGTTATGATGTCAATGTAGGAGGAGTTCCATTTGATGCGGATATGCTGTTTTATCCAATTGTATCTTATGAACTAGACGCTGAAATTGCTCATTCCCCTAATTGTAATCCAAACGCGAGTACCGATACACTTACAAATTTATCATCAGCAATACTCTTTAACCGATTTTACAGTCAAGCTGCATTAAATGGTGAAGATTCGCTACAATGTTTATGGAACTATGGTGATGGCTCTCCGGTTGAAAATCATGTCAATGCTATTCATGATTACCCTGCAGGAGAATATATTATTGCGTTGACAACTACTTTAATGGGATGGACAGCCAATTGTGGAGACACAGACGCTATATCTACCTGCCATCAACCGGCTTCAACCGAAGAGTTTGAACAAATAACCTTTCAGCTTTTCCCTAACCCTGCTCAAGACTTTGTGACCCTTTCTAGTTCCCACCAACTTGAATCCGTTGAATTGTTTGATATAAGTGGTAAATTACTTTACACTGAAAAGATGTCTCCTGCCTATCAGCATCAGTTACAACTTTCAAATTTGCCCAACGGAATGTATGTAGTAAAAGCTAAGACGGATAGTGGTCAACAGCTATTCAGACGCTTGAACATTTATAAGTAAACATTTCTTTTATTCCGGGCTATCATTCTTAAAATGTAATTTCTTTCTGATTTAAAAGGATCAGATGAAAACTAAAATTCTATTTCTCTTTTCTCAAATTACATTACTTTTAAAGCGTGATTGAATGGCTAGAACATATTGACCGGGAATTATTTTTATTGTTAAACAGCCCCCACCATCCATTTTTAGATGCGTTCATGTGGTATGTCAGCACTACTCTCATTTGGATTCCATTGTACCTATTTTTTATTGTTTATGCCTTGAAAAGAAGCGGATGGAAAATGGCTCTTTATGTGCTTTTTGGCGCCATTATTTGTGTGGCTTTGGCCGATTTGATTTCCGTACATTTATTTAAAAACGTCTTTATGCGCTACCGCCCTACACACAACCTTGAAATCGGTGAGGCTGTGCAAACTGTTTTACGTCCGGATGGTAGAGAATACAGAGGCGGAACCTACGGATTTGTGTCGTCTCATGCGGCAAACATCATGGCTATTGCCACTTTTGTCTATTTTACCTTTCGTGCCTACAGCCGCTATTGGTGGACAATTTTTATCTGGGCTGCTCTCATTCTATACAGTCGTATTTATCTGGGTGTTCATTATCCTTCAGATATTATTGCAGGTGGAATTTTAGGCTTTCTAATTGCTTTTTTCCTCTATCAAGTCAGTAAAAAACTAAAACCCGTAACAACCGTAAAACAAAAAACATGAGTACAGGAAACATAATCGGTCTGGTTTTTATTGGTGGTGGCCTCGGCTCGGTTGCCCGATTTCTTACAGGAATTTTATCCCTGCGTTTTTACAAAGGTGAATTCCCGATAGGTACCCTGCTCGCTAATTTTTTAGCTTGCTTGATTTTGGGGATTACCCTCTTTTATCTAAAAGATAAACTCATGCAAACCGAATGGGTAAAATACCTTGTGATCATAGGATTCTGTGGAGGTTTTTCAACCTTTTCCACCTTCAGTATAGAAACATTAAAATTATTCCAGGATCAGTTTTTTCTGATGGGAATACTCAATATTTTGATCAGTTTATCTCTGGGGATCGGAATTCTTTATGTACTGAGCAGGTAATTATCCGTTCATAGAAACCAAAAACTCTTCGTTAGATTTGGTTTGTTCCATTCTTTCTTTGATAAATTCCATTGCCTCTACCGGGTTCATATCGGCAAGATACTTACGCAATACCCAAATGCGGTTCATGGCATCTTTGGACATCAACAGATCTTCTCTACGCGTACCTGAAGACAAAATATCAATTGCCGGGAATATTCTTCGGTTCGATATTTTACGATCCAATTGCAGCTCCATGTTTCCTGTACCTTTGAATTCTTCAAAAATCACCTCATCCATTTTTGATCCGGTATCAGTAAGCGCCGTTGCTAATATGGTTAAAGATCCACCGTTTTCAATTTTTCGGGCGGCTCCAAAGAAACGTTTTGGTTTGTGCAATGCATTGGCATCCACCCCTCCTGAAAGGACTTTACCGGATGCCGGTTGTACTGTATTGTAAGCACGTGCTAAACGCGTAATGGAATCCAGCAGAATCACGACGTCATGCCCGCATTCTACCATTCTTTTGGATTTTTCCAAAACAATATTGGCCAGTTTCACATGTTTATCAGCCGGCTCATCAAAAGTTGATGCTACCACCTCAGCATTTACTGAACGTGCCATATCTGTTACCTCTTCAGGACGCTCATCAATTAACAAAACAATCAAATACACTTCGGGATGATTGGCTGCAATGGCGTTGGCTACATCTTTTAACAAAACCGTTTTACCTGTTTTGGGTTGTGCCACAATCATTCCCCTTTGTCCTTTACCAATTGGGGCAAACAAATCCATTACCCGTGTTGAAATACTTTCTTTCTTATGCCCTGTTATGGTGAATTTTTCTTGTGGAAAAAGTGGTGTCAGGTATTCAAAAGGAACACGATCTCTAACATAAGACGGTTCTCTTCCATTTACTGACTCCACCTGAATTAAAGGAAAATACTTTTCCCCTTCTTTTGGTGGACGAATAGCTCCTCTCACGGTATCTCCATTCTTTAATCCGTATCGCTTGATTTGAGATTGAGAAACGTAAATATCATCCGGAGAAGCTAAATAATTATAGTCTGAAGAACGCAAAAAACCATAGCCATCCTGCATCATGTCCAACACCCCTTCACTGACAATTAAGCCGTCAAAATTATAGCCGTAAAAATCTTCTTGAGGATTGCGTTTGTGGGGATGTTTTCTTTTGTTATCGCCATTATCCGGATTATTTGGCCGCTTTGGATGCGGACGATTGCCCCCGGATCGCTCATCCTGATTACCACTTTTATTTTCGCTCTGCTCATCAGATTTCTTATCTCTCTGATTATCGTCCTGCTGACCTTCTTTATTCACCGGTCGGTTTACCGGCTTACGGCTGGCAAGTGGTTTATCTGATTTTTGTTCTTCTTCACCGGATGCTTTTTCTGCACCATCTTTTTGCTCATCAGCAGCAACCGCATCAGATTTTACTCTTCTGCGTTTCGGCTTTTCTTCAGTTGATTCAGTAGCACCGTTCGTATTACCAGAGGTGATAAGCCGGATCAACTGTTCTTTTTTCATTTCGCCCACATCTTGTATCCCAAGTTGTGTAGCAATTTCTCTTAATTCCCCTATTTTTTTAGAGGTTAAATCCGAATTATTATTCATAAAAAGGTTTGATATAGATAGAATTTGTATGCAGGAAAAATTTGATTAGTTTAAAGCGCCCCCATGAAATTGATGACACCAGAACTTCACTGCAATAATACAAATTAAATTTATATTTCAGAAATTATTCAATTTTTTTTTCTTCCTCTCTAATATGTATTTAATCCCTTATCAGTAGAAATTCCTTATCTAAATCCCATATATTTGCAAAAAAAAGACGACTGTGACATTAATCAAATCGATATCCGGAATACGGGGAACCATAGGTGGAAGTGCCGGTGAAGGGTTAACACCATTAGACACTGTGAAGTTTACTGCAGCTTACGGAAGTTGGCTGATCAACAGAAATAAAAGTGAAAAAATTACCGTAGTGATCGGAAGAGATGCGCGTATATCCGGCCCTATGATTAGCGATCTGGTCGTTTCAACACTAAATGGTCTGGGAATAGATGTTATCGATCTTGGGCTTTCTACTACACCTACAGTAGAAATTGCAGTTCCCATGGAAAATGCCAAAGGAGGGATTATTATTACTGCCAGTCACAACCCCAAACAATGGAACGCATTAAAGTTGCTGAATGAAAAGGGAGAGTTCATTTCTGCTGAAGATGGTGCCGAGGTGCTGGAAATTGCTGAAAATGGATCTAGCCGATATGCAGAAGTGGATCATTTAGGTAGTGTTTCACAGGACAATACCTATTTGGACAAGCACATTGAAGCGGTATTAAAACTAAAAGCCGTAAATCCTTCCCTGATAAAAGATGCCCAATTCACCGTAGTAGTGGATGCCGTTAACTCTACCGGAGGAATTTTTGTTCCGGCTTTGCTACGGGCGCTGGGTGTAGACAATATCATTGAACTGTATTGTGAACCCACAGGGAATTTTCCTCATAATCCTGAACCCTTACCGGAAAATCTGACCGAAATTTCTTCCCTGATCAAAGCCAATCAAGCCGATTTAGGGATTGTCGTAGATCCGGATGTGGATCGCCTGGCATTTGTATGCGAAGACGGCAGTATGTTTGGAGAAGAATATACCCTTGTGGCAATTGCGGATTACGTCTTAAGTAAAACACCGGGAAATACGGTATCCAATCTTTCTTCAACCATTTCACTAAGAGAAATCACCGAAAAGTATGAAGGCTGTCAATACCATGCATCTGCTGTAGGTGAAGTGAATGTAGTGGATAAAATGAAAGCCGTAAATGCCATAATCGGAGGAGAAGGAAATGGAGGAGTTATTTATCCTGAATCCCATTATGGCAGAGATGCCCTGGTAGGAATTGGCTTGTTTTTAACGCAATTGGCAGCTTCGGGAAAAAAGGCAACCGAATTACGGGCTGATTATCCCAACTACTTCATCTCCAAAAATAAAATTCAACTAGAAGAAGGAATGGACGTAGATGGAATTTTGAAAAACGTTGCAAACAGTTACACAGAACAAGAAGTAGATACTACAGATGGCGTAAAGATCTACTTTGGAAGCGAGTGGGTACACCTCAGAAAAAGCAATACAGAGCCAATTATCAGAATTTACTCAGAAAGTGCATCTGAAGCCAAGGCCAACGAACTGGCACAGCAAATCATGGATAAAATCCGAACATTAGTGTGATGATTGCTAAAAAAGCCAACTAATTTGGCACAGTTTTCTCTTAAGGTTCAGCACATAAAACTGTGAGCAACAATAGTTGTTAACAACTGTTAATAACTCCGGAGGTTGAAATCTCCCGTTTTTCGGGAATTTCACTTATTTTCATGCTCCATTTAAAATTATTATTGTGAAAAAATTAATCCTTTCCCTTACCGTTTTTTTTCTCGGTATAACTTCGTTTGCACAGCCGGACGATCTTACTCCTGAAGAAAGAGCCTATCGCGATTCAATCGCCAATCTGAATGAAACAAATGCTGCCATTGAGCAATCTCAAAAAGCCTATAATGAAGGCATAGAGTTGTTCAAACAAGAAAAATACGAAGGCGCCATCAACAAATTTTCAGCATCCATCTCTGCCGATCCAAATTTTACGCCGGCTTATTATAACAAAGCCATAGCAGAGAATAAAGCTGAAAAGTACAAGGATGCCATCAAAACCATTGATGCTTTAGTTGATAAAAAACCGGGCTATGCCAAGGCTTATTTCCAAAGGGGTAGAGCGTACCAGGGGTTAAAGGATTATTTAAAAGCAGAAAAAGATTATCAAAAATCCATTGATCTGGATCCCTCTAATCCAAAAGCATATTACAATTTCGGGACGCTTAAGTTTTTGCAAAAAGATTATGAAGCAGCTGCCGAACAGTTTTCAAAAGTGATTGAGTTAGATCCTAAAGATGCTTACGCATACAATGACAGAGGGTCTTGTTACCGAATGTTGGAAAAATATCCGCAAGCCATTAAAGATTACGAAGAAGCTGCCCGCAAGCATGAAGGACTGGCATTTGTACTGAACAATATTGGTACCACCAAAACCAGAATGAAATTATACGACGAAGCACTGAAAGCTTTTAACCGGGCGCTTTCTATTGATGCTAAATTTTATCTGGCCTATAATAACCGCGGTGTAACTGAAATGAAAATGGAACGCTGGAGTGACGCAATCGGGGATTTTACCCGGTGTATAGAGATCAATCCCAATTATGCCCCTGCATACAGCAACCGGGCAGGCGCTTACTTCAAAAATGGTGAGTATGAAAAAGCAAAAAAAGATGCCGACAAAGCCATTTCTTTAGATAAAGACTTTGCTGATGCCTACGTGAACCGTGGCATGGCAAAAGAAATGTTACGAGACATGAATGGTGCCTGTGAAGATTGGACAAAAGCACGGGAATTAGGATCAGAACTCGGAAAAGTGTATCAGTCTACCAATTGTTCAAATTAATCACAGTAAATCAAAATAAACATGAAGACATTAGTAAGTATAATCATATTAATCACCTTCGGATTTGCTGGAATGGCACAAGGTGATGTAGAATTCAAAGGTTCTAACTTTAAAGATGATAAAGACGGATTTAAAACTGCCAAAGAGCAATTTGATATTGGAACAGAAAGCTGGGAATTGGGAAATGAAGCCGTTTTTCAGGTCAAAGATCCTGAATTTCATTACTGGAAAGCGCTAAAACACTTTCAAAAAGCATACGACTTTAACCCCAACAGTTCAGAATTGAATTTTAAAATGGGGGTTTGTTATGCCCATTCGTCGTATAAAGAAAAATGTGTAAAATTCTTTGAACGCGCCTACGAACTGAACCCTGAAGTGAGCCCCTTTATGAATTATTATATGGGTGTAGCCAAACAGCTGAGTTACAAATTTGATGAAGCATTGACGTTTTATGAAAAATTTGAATCGGATTATAGAAAAGCAGATGATTTTGGAAAGTTTGTAAAACAACGAAAAACAGAATGCATTTCCGGAAAAGAGTTGCATAAAAATTCCGTTCGTGCCTGGGTAGATCATGTCCCTGAACTGAGTACCGAATACAATGATTATGCGCCCTCTATTACAATGGATGGAGAAGAGATGGTTTTTACATCAGATCGGCCAAATGAACATGAACCCAACGAGGTGGGAACCTATGATGATGATATCTACACTTCCACTTTAGTTGATGGAAAGTGGCAAAAACCCAACCCTATAAAAGGAGATGTGAATACAGAGAAAGATGATATTTCCAATAACTTCTCTTATGATGGCACAAAATTGTTGATCAGTAAAGTAAATGATGCCGGCAACTTTGATATTTATGAAACTTTCTTAAAAGGTGCCAACTGGTCTGAACCGGTTTCTTTTTCCAGAAACATTAATCTCAGAACTGATGATATTTATGCTTCCTACAATTACAATGACAAACTGATTTATTACTCAAAATCATCTGCATCCAATGGGTATGAGATTATGGTATCCGGAGTGATGAACAGAAGACTCAGAGAATATGGTTTACCCAATCGTGAAATGGCGGCAAGTTCTAACTTTAATGACGGTCCGATCTATCTTCATCCGGATGGAAAAACCATGTATTTTGCTTCTGAAGGACATAACTCAATGGGAGGATATGACATCTTCGTGTCTACAAAAGAAAAAACCGGATATTGGAGTAAACCGGTAAACCTTGGATATCCGATCAACACCCCTTCTGATGATTTCTTTTTTGCCGCTACCGCCAATGGAAAATTTGCATACATAGCCTCTAATCGCGAAGGAGGAAAAGGGGGATTTGACCTCTACAAAGTTACCTTCTGGGGTCCCGAAAAAAATCCTGCTTTAGCCACACAAGATTATTTATTGGCATCCATTGCCAAACCGATTCAAGATCCTGAACTGGCAGGTGAGGTGAAAGTGACTACTTCGGCTAATCTTACTGTGTTTAAAGGAAAAACCATTGACGCTCTGACCAAAAAACCGGTAGAAGCGATCATTGAAATTACGGATAATGCTTCAGGGAGTATTGTAGAAACCTTCACCACCAACTCTGCCAGCGGTAAGTTTTTATTATCTCTTAATTCAGGAGCCAACTATGGAATTGCCGTAAAAGCAGACGGTTATCTTTTCCACTCTGAAAACTTTGACATTCCGGCAGGAAGTGCTTATAACCTGGTCAATAAAACGATCGAGTTGAAGAACATCAAAGTGGGGAGTAAAATTGCTTTGCGCAACGTCTTTTTTGATACGGGAAAATCTACCTTGCGCGGTGAATCTAGTGCAGAGTTAGATCGTTTAGTGAAATTGATGAAGGATGTACCTACATTGAAAATTGAATTATCCGGGCATACGGATAATACGGGATCCGCTCAAGGTAATATTACTTTGTCACAAGATCGGGCAGATGCTGTTATGAATTATTTAGCCGATAAAGGCATTTCAAAAAGTCGATTGACCGCTAAAGGATATGGTGCTGATAAACCGGTTGCCAGTAATGACACGGCTGAAGGTAGGCAAGAAAACAGAAGAACTGAGTTTGAAATTACCGGGAATTAATCCTGTCGGTTTCTCCTCGTTTTTTTTAATCCGGTTCGCTTATTTGTGAATCGGATTTTTTTATTTGATAGATTTTGTAATTTAGAAATCCATGAAAAAGATACTTTTGATACTCTTCTTGTTTTCAAGTCTTGTGACTTTTACCCAGGACATTCAAGGAAAATGGATCGGTACAATCACTCAGAATCCCAATCGTAGCTTTTATTTTGAAATAGAGATAAACACTGCAACTGACAAAGACGGCTCCGTCAGCGGAACCACTTTCATCCGTGAAGAAAAGTCAGGCAATTATGGCACGATTAAATTCAGTGGTACATTTAAAAACAACGTATTATCCTTTCAGGAAAGTGAAATTATTAAGGAAGATCGTTCTAAAAAAGATGGTTATTGGGGGACAAATACCTTTTACTGGTGTATTAAGAAAGGAGAATTGAGTTTTGAGCAATCAGAAGATAAAATGGTACTTAAAGGTCCGTGGACCGGTGCAGAAGGATGCCCACCCGGAAATATCTCAGTGTCAAAAAAAGTCACACAAAACGAATCAAAAGAGATCACCGATTGTTGGGGAGACCCGCCTTCTGCCGATTTTTTATACGGAATATGGACCGGGAATTTTAAGCAGTATAGCTGTGGGGTGTATGGAAATTCTTCCATGATCATTTTAATTGATAAAGTAGAAGGTCTCACCTTTAGTGGTGTTTTTATTTGGACCGGTATGCAATATGCTGAAGATAGCCGTTCTACTCTTGAAGGAGAGATCAGGGACGGAAAAATTTACTTTTACGAACGGGAAATTCTTACCGGAAGCGGCTTGGTATTAAACGGCACCTACACCTCTACACTACCGGAATGCGACAAAATGAAAGGCATCTGGACATTGGATGCCCCAACCACTGAATGTCCGGAAAAGACAGTAACAGAAAGCGGAGGAGATTATCTCTTAACGCACTATAAAATTCCTACTGTCTATTTTGACACGGATCAATCAGACTTACGAAAAAAGTCAATCAAAGATCTCTATCAGTTTTCGGATTTTTTGAAAAAATTTCCCAGTTTAAAAATAGAAATATCAGCCCATACAGACAATTCCGGTTCTAATGCAAGAAACTTGATACTATCTGAAGAAAGAGCAAAAGTAGTAGAACAATTACTCATCAGCAGGGGGATTAAAAAAAGTAGGATAACAATTACTTACCACGCACACATCAATCCTTGTGCTTCCAATTCAACACCTGAAGGTCGTCAACTGAACCGAAGAGCTGAACTTAAGATAATAGCAAAATAAATGACTCATTTTCAACCTAACGCAACCTCTTATTAATATTGATCGTATAAACTAACGTAAGGTTTTAATAAGTAATCGAATTTTTAATGAAATAAATGTTAGATTTAAACAGTAGAATCTAATACGTAATTCCTTAAAAAAAACTTAAAAATTTATACTTATGAAAAATCAGTATTTCAACAGCAATTTTTCACTAGCGAAACCAGCGCTATTGTTTTTGGTTTCTATCATTTGGTGTTCATTCTCTGTTCAAGCACAAAGTAATAATTCTACTACAGAAGAAATAGCACTAAAAACCCAAACAAGAATTGAGGCTGCTAAGGGTACATACCAGTTAATTTTTAAAGATGAAGCAAGTAAGGAAAAGTTTTTCGCTTCAGGGATTTTGAAAGCTTCAGAATATATAGGCGTAGAAGGTATTGTCACTTATTCAGACTTACTGATTGTGATCGAAGAAAATCGGCTAAAGGGCGAAGAGCAAAATTATGTTATTGGCGATAATGAAATAATCATAAGAGTTTTACCATTTGATTATATTAAATCAGACGAATACCAGCCACTACAAGAATTTATTATTAAATAAGTAACTCAAAAACTTAATTCTAATCACTTTTTCCATGAAAAACTTTATACTACTAATTTCAGTTTTAACCTCTACTCTGGTTGCACAGAGTCAAATGGGATCGTCATGTGCAGACGCCATTACTTTATATCCTAATACTGATTGTAATAACAGTTGTGGAGCCCAATACTGTGGAACCTATGCTTCATTATGGGCAGATCAAGGTTCAATTAATTCAGCAGGCTATGGAAATGTCGAAGGCATAGACGGTTCTTGTGCCGGAGATGATCTGACCCAAGATGTGCTTTGGGCAAAAGTTTGTGCAACAACCACCAGTTTTACGCTTAATAATACTGCTGCAACCGGACCTGCACCTCCCTCCCGTGATTATGCTGTTTTCACAGGAAGTTGTGGAAGTTTAACAGAGTTTGGTTGTTATACCGTTGTCGGAAATGGTTCAACAACAGTGACCGGCTTAACAGCAGGAGAGTGCTATTACATTATGATCTCGGCTGCCGGTACCGGTACCAGCACCTATCAAAGATTGTGTGTAACAAGTACAGTTCCTTATACCCCACCTAATGATGATTGTGCAAACTCATCTACCTTATCAACCGATATTACGCTAACAGCAACAAATGCCAACACTACTGCTACTGGTGTTATTTGCTCAGGTAGTGTTGAAAACAGTGCCTGGTATCAATGGTGTGCTCCAGCTAGTTGGCCAGCTGGTCAACAAGCTTATATTAACCTTAATAATCAAGTATGTAATTCTACTCAAGGGCTACAACTGTCTGTTTGGGGAACGGGGTCTACCTGTCCCACTATATCTACAGATTCAAGTATAGTTTGCGAAAATCCTGGAAATCAAACAGATTACTATTACCAATGGACGGCCGTAGCCAACAGTTGTTATTACATTACTATAGATGGATATGCCGGTACTGCTTGTACTTATGATCTTACAGTTGGGTCAATCCCTGTAGCTGATTGTGAACCCAATGGTGGGTCGATTGGCTCGAATCAAAGCATTTGCTCTGGAGATGACCCTGCAACACTGACAGATGTTACTAGCCCTTTCAATGGTAACGGTACATGGACTTACGGATGGCAAATGGATGTAGATTGTGATGGATCATGGACAACGATTTCAGGAGCAACGGGCTTAACCTATGACCCTCCGGTATTAACACAAACAACCTGTTACAGACGAGTTGCTACAAATAGTTGTGACGGAGTACCTGTCTACTCAAATGCAGTAACGATTACAGTTAATCCTTTACCAACCCCAAATGCAGGTCCTGATGTTTCAGTCTGTCAAGGAAGTAGTGTCACAATCGGAGCTGACCCTATTTACAATGTAGATGGCTCTGACTACGCCTGGGACAACGGTGCAGGTTCAGGTACACTGGATTTAGTAGGAGGTACAGATAATGGACAGGTTTCTGTAAGCCCAGCCTCAAATACTACCTACACAGTAACACTTACAGATCCAAATGGATGTATAGGAACTGACGCCACGAATGTGACTGTTGTTACACCTCCGAATGCAGGAACGAACGGAACAGTTGATATTTGTACAAATGAACCCTCAGTAGACTTATTTACCCTCTTAGGTGGAACACCTGATGGTGGTGGAACATGGAGCGGGCCTTCAGTACTTACCAATGGAGATCAGGGTACATTTGACCCGGCTACTATGTCTGGAGGAACTTATACTTACACAGTAACAGGGACGGCTCCCTGTCCTGATGCGACAGCAGATGTTATTGTCAACCTGACAACAGGGCCGAATGCCGGAACCAATGGTTCGGTTTCATTTTGCCCTACTGACGCAGCCGCTGACTTATTTAATGAACTTGGCGGTACGCCCGACAACGGAGGAGTATGGTCAGGTCCTTCAACTTTAGACAACGGAGATCAGGGAACATTTGATCCGGCTACAGATAATTCAGGAACATACACCTATACTGTCTCTGTTGCCGGTTGTCCTGATGCTACTGCAGATGTGGCTGTTAATATAACGACAGGAGCTGACGCTACAATTGACCCAGCAGGGCCTTTCTGTTTAGAAGATAACTCTGTTAACCTTACCGCTGTTGATGGGGGAGGAGATTGGTCAGGGCCGGGGATAACGGATGCTGTAGCCGGAACGTTTGATCCATCCGCTGCAGGTGTCGGAACGCATACAGTTACCTACACTATTAGTGGTGGATGTGGTGATTCAGATACTGAAGATATTATTGTAAATGCAATGGATGATCCAGCTTTTACTTATCCTCAAAACAACTATTGTCTTAGTGAACCTAATCCAACACCAACGGTGACCGGTTTGGCCGGAGGTACATTCACGGTTAATAACAGTGGCGTCATTGATGCTTCTACCGGAGAATTCGATATTGCTTCGTCTGGCACCGGAACTTATCAAATAGTTTATACCACAACAGGAACATGTCCGGACACGGCCATTTTTACAATGAATATTGACCCCAACTTCGACGCAACTATTACACCTGCCGGACCATATTGTGAAGGTGATGCAGTAGATACCTTAACGGCAGTCGATCCGGGAGGAACCTGGAGCGGTCCGGGTATCACAGATGCGACAATCGGTGAATTCAATCCGGCAACGGCAGGTCCCGGAACACATGATATCATTTATGCAATCACCGGAACATGTGGTGATGATGATACGATTCAGGTTACTGTAAACCCTACTGATGATGCATCTTTCAGTTATGATCAGGGGGCATATTGTTTGGCGTCTAGCAATCCGGTACCGGTAATTACAGGTGATGCCGGAGGTACATTTTCTGCAAGTGGTGGCGCTATTATAGAACCCGTATCCGGAGAACTTGATATTGCATCCAGTGGTGTAGGAACCTATACTATTACCTATACTACAGCAGGGCCATGCACCAATTCTTCAGCGGTTACTGTAAACATTGTTACAGATATTGACGCAACCATTGACGGTGTTGGAGCTTACTGTGTTTCTGATAATAATGATACACTGACAGCAGCAACAACTGGCGGAACCTGGACCGGTTCAGGAATTATTGATAACTCTCTTGGTGTATTTGACCCTTCTGTGGCCGTAATAGGCTCTCAGGATATTATTTACAATATTGGAAGTGGTGAGTGTACTGCTGCCGATACCATTTCAATAATCGTTAACGCTTTGCCTATAGTTACAGTTAGTGAAGATCAATCTGTTTCTGCGGGAGGTACAGTTACCTTAACTGCTACCGGCGGAGGAACCTATTCATGGTCACCTGATGGCTCTTTGAGTTGCAGTGATTGTGAGAGTCCTACTGCATCACCATCTGAAACAACAGATTATTGTGTGACAGTAACTTCAGATGAAGGTTGTGTTGATTCAGCATGTACAAGGGTAACAACAGTCAATGCAGAATGTGAAGTGTTTGTTCCGGAGGCATTCTCTCCAAACGGCGATAACAACAATGATCTTCAGTGCGTATACGGACCGTGCATTGCATCTGTCGATTTCCAGATATTTGATCGTTGGGGAGAAAAAGTATTTATAACTACCAACCCGGGAGACTGTTGGGATGGTACCTTCAAAGGTAAACCAATGTCTTCAGGTGTCTATGCTTATACCCTGACCTACACCTTAACAAGTGGCGAAGAGTTCACAGCCAAGGGTAATATTAGTTTAATTCGATAATCCCATCAGGATAAAATAAATATTATGAAAAAAATAATAGGGTTAGTAATAGTGCTTATCGGTTCAATATCGTACAGCCAGGACGTACATTTTTCACAATTCTATATGTCTCCGCTAAATCAAAATCCGGCTATGGCAGGACTTGACCACGACATACAGGCTATACTAAATTATAAAGATCAGTGGAGAAATGTGAACTCTCCGTTCAGAACTTTCGGCGTTTCTTATGATATGAGAGCTATGTCCAAAAGCACTGAAAGCGGATTTATCGCAGGGGGGCTCAATTTTGTTAATGATCAGGCCGGCTCATCTAAAATGGGTAGTACTATCGCAAATTTATCTGTCGCTTATCACATTAATCTAAATAAAGAAATGACTTTAGGTGCCGGGGTACAGGCAGGTATTATACAAAGGGGAGTAAACCAGCAAAGTTTAGCGTGGGGCACACAATACGACGGCAGTGCTTATAATTCTTCACTACCTTCAGGAGAAAGTGCTCAGCTCAACAGCTTTACAACTTTTGATATGGGCGCAGGGCTTGTGTGGGGATATAATAATAATGACGGATTAAAAATGAATGTTGGGTTTTCCGCTTTCCATTTAACACAGCCTGATTATTCGTTTTTAGGATCGGATGAAAGCCTTTACATGAAATACGTTGCCCATGGTAACGCTACTATTGGCTTAGGCGATTCCAGATGGGCAATTTTACCCGGATTTATGTACTATCGTCAAGGCCCTGCCCAAGAAATATATGCAGGGGCTCTTGGTCGGGTTATTTTAACTCGAAATGATGATTACGTAGAAAATGTAGAAGGCGCAGCTTTATCATTTGGTGCTTTTTACCGGCACAATGATGCCATTTCTGCTCAGTTATTAGTTGACTATGCCGCGTTTACTTTCGGAATGAGTTATGATATAAATATTTCTGATTTACAGGTTGCCAGTAATGGCAGAGGAGGGCTTGAATTGTCTATACGCTTTGTAACGGATATCTTTGAATCTAAACCTGGCAGTAATTCGAGAATATAAATTCATTGAAGAAAAAAATTAAAAAAGCGAATCTACTTAAAAGTAGGCTCGCTTTTTTTATGTCTATACATTAGGTTGTTATTATGAAGATTAAAGGGGTCAAATCCAAAATTATGGGTAGTATTCTACGTGCTTCTGCGAGTCAATTCGGCTTCAGTCTCGGCTACGCTCGACTTCCAGCTCACTGCGGCGTCTCTGTGCTCTCAGCGGTTAGACATTTTCAAGCACAACACTCAAAACAAAGAAGATCAGTTTGTATTTGTGACTGCTTCGGTTAAACTTGATTAACCGCAAAGGACGCTAAGAAGTCGCAGAGGACTCAGAGAAAAACACTATTTCCCATTTGAATATGCGGTTAAAACCCGGTAACTCTCTAAGATTCCATCTTTGTCGTAAAACTCAGAACGCACATTACCTGCCTCCGGTGAAAACCAATCTTTTCCTGAACTTTTTCTGTCCATAAATCCCATTTTAAATTCTGAATCGTACGAAATAACAGCACAATCAAAACTCCCGGCTTCGGTGGTAATGGTTTCAAATTTTTCTACTTTACGGTTGGTAATATATACCGTCATATTCATCACCTGAATGCCACTGGCAGATACTTTCATGTTGATAGAAGCGTCTTCGAGTTGATCTCCGGCCTTCAAGTTTTTCGGGATCATAATCTCTTTCTGATCAATTTGAAGTTCCATATCTTGCATGGCTTCCATCTGCTCTTTAGGAATCATGGTTTCCATACTCATTTTTAACTTTCCGTCATCACAGATATACTTAAAAGACTGCTCATGGTGATTTTTTTCCTTACCCTTTGGCCCGTCAATAACGCCTTTCATTTGATACTCTATCAATCCGTCTTTACCCGGAGCCACATTTTCAACACTCACCGTATTGGTTCCGGTCAGTTTGTCTTTTTTGTTGTATTCATTGTACGTCCATTCCATTCCTTCCTGAATCGGGAAGTACGTTTTACAGTCGTCTTGTGTTTTATAAGTTAGAGACAATGCCGTAAAGGCAAAAAAAGTGAGTAAAATAATCTTCGATTTCATTATTTTTTTATTTTAAGTTATCGTACACCTTATAATATATTGTTTTTTCATCAAGAACCAATAAATAAACTGCTAAATTAGTTAATTTATCGTGCCGAAGCTAAACATAACAAATGATAGAGACAGCAGTTTACCCTATTTTACTCAAACTCTAACACCCATTACCAGTACGTCGTCAATTTGCTCCAGTTCTCCTTTCCAACCGTCATACTCCTGCACCAATTTTGTTTTTTGCTGCTCCATTCCCAAATGAGCGATTGATAGCAGGAATTTTTTAAATGTTTTGTACTTGTATTTTTTTCCGGAGGGACCGCCAAATTGATCTGCAAAACCATCTGAAAACAAGTAGATCATATCCCCTTTTTTAACATGGATCAAATGAGTAGTAAAGGGCTTTAATTCTTCTCCCAAATAAGCTCCAATGGGATGTGTATCTCCCTTTACTTCGAAGAGATACAGGTTTTCATCCTGCTCACTTTTGAATACGCTTGATTTATCCTCATCCATATCAAATCCCGGATCTTCTTCTCCTTCTGTGCGTCTTATAATATACACCGGGTTTTTTGCCCCGGCAAAATACAGGCGTCCCTTGTTGTGATCCAATGCGCAGAGAGAAAGATCCATTCCATCCCGAACTGTTACATCTGCACTGACTTTGTTTTGCCGCAAAGTGTTCACCACCCCTTTATTTAAAAATTCAAGTGCTTCAGACACACTGTTTACTTTCGGCTCAGTCAATGTACGGGTAAGATAATTACTCCCAACAATACTCATGAAAGCTCCCGGCACACCGTGTCCGGTGCAGTCCACTGCAGCAAAGACCTTTAATTTTGCGCTGTCCGTTGAGCGGGTTGTCTCTTCAACAAAGTAAAAGTCACCACTCACTACATCTTTGGGACGATAAAAGACAAAAGATTCAGGTAACACACGCTGTACATGCTCTGCAGAAGGCAATATCGCCTCTTGAATTCGCTTGGCGTAAAAAATACTGCTCAATATTTCTTCATTGATCGCTGCCAATTCTTCCTTTTGCTTTTCTATTTCCGAAGTACGTTCTCTTACCTGATGTTCTAGTTTGACGTTAATATCATCCATCAATGCATTTTTCTCTTTCAAGCTTTGTACCGCCGCCTCTTGCGCCACTTCTTTTTCCTTTTGTAGTCGACGGTATTTGTTGCTCATTGAAATGCTCAATATCGCCACTTCAAGTGCAGAGCTAATTTTTAAAGCCGCCTGAGCCATTTCTGCGTCTCCTACAATATTGAAGTTTCCTAAAATAAAAATGACGGCTCCGGTAATCAAAATAGTAAAGGCAACCGTAAAGTAAAAATCAACGTGAATCCCTTTAAATTTCAATTTATAAATGGCAAAAACACTTAAAACAATACTGATCAACGATACTCCATTTATAATGGGATAAGAAATTTCATACGGCTTTCCGGGAAACAAAGACATCAATACGGTAGCTCCCACCAATATCTGACACCCCCTGAAAATCTTCAACATACCCGGGCTATTCTTTCTCAGGTGTAAAAATAGATCTACATATTTCAGGAGTATGATGACGGTTATCCCTGCAATGATCAATACAAAATGATTGGCCATATATCCCCCTGAAGGAAAGAAGTGATGAAAAGAAAAACCATCTAAAGTAAACTGTAGCAAAGCCTGAGAGAAGACATAGAGGATATAAAAAAGAAAGGCATTGTCTTTTAGCAGGACAAAAAAGAAGAAGTAAATGATGATAACCAGACTCATCAAGCCGTAGTAAAAACCAAAGCCGAACTGATGGGTGTAGTCTCCCTCAAAAAAACTAATCTTATCATAGATTTTAATCGGTAACAGTAGTACCTCCCCGTCGCTTTCCAGTTCTATGACATATTTTTTCGTCTCTCCGGGTTCAATACTTACCGGAAATAAATTCTTTCGGTGGGGAATCACTTTTTCACTATAATGGTAATCATCTCCACTTTTGAATTGATTTTCAACTTTAGTCCCCCTGATCTGATAAAACTTGACTCTATTGGTGATGGGGCGTGCTGTTTCAAGGATAAAATAACTCTCATCCGTACGGTTGGTGATCTTAAATTTCACCCAAAATCTCGCAGAAGTGAAATCCATGTTTGGAATGTCATCTTTGAGAGAAGAGAATGATGAATCTGCCAATTGAAGTAATCCTTCTAATGAAAGTGCTTTTTCAGCGTCTTTATAGTACAGGACGTCCTTTGAAAAAGAAGATCCCATTCGCTCTTTTGTAAGGACGATCTCTCCATTTTGCGCATAGAGAAAGCCAAGCAAGAAGACAAACAGAAAAAGTAGCAGTTTTTTCATACTGCTAAAGATAATAAAAACTTAAACCGGATGATTCTTATTTGTTATGTTCAAGGATATATGTAAGTACTTTTTCCATGAGATGTACCCGGTCTTTTCCCCTGACGTTATGCGGATGCATAGGATATGGGAAAAAGTCAAGTTGTACTCCTTCTTTTACAAAAGTTTCAATCAAAGACAAACTGTGCTGCATCACCACTACATCATCCACTGTTCCGTGAATCAAAAGCAATTTCCCTTTCAGGTTTTTTACATAATTCATCAGGCGATTTTCATCATATCCTTTTTCATTCTGTTCCGGCCGATCCATGTAACGTTCTCCGTACATCACTTCGTAATATTTCCAATCTGTTACAGGGCCACCGGCAACACCTGCATTAAAAACCCCTGCTTGCCGCAACATCAGTGAGGTAGTCATAAATCCACCAAAACTCCATCCGTGAACAGCCAATCGATTTTGATCAACATAGGGCAGTGATTTCAGAAACTCAACGCCTTTGAGTTGGTCTTCCATTTCAACTTTTCCCAACTGACGGTGAATGACACTCTCAAACTCAAAACCGCGATTGGCAGAACCCCTTCCATCTACCGTGTAAACAATGTACCCCTGATTAGCCATCCAATGCATCCACAAACTAGCACCTCCAAGCCATGAGTTGGTCACTAATTGCGCATGTGGACCTCCATAAACATATACCAAGACCGGGTATTTCTTTTCAGCATCAAAGTCCGCCGGTTTGATCAGGCGGTAATGCAAGTCTGTTTTTCCGTCAGCTGCTTTGATCTTTCCGTATTCAGACTGACCGATTTCAGTTTCTCTCAGTGGATTTGATGCTTTGAGTACCTCACGTACTTTTTGCCCTTTTGCAGTGTATAATACTTCCAGGTTTGGCGTATTGATATCATTCATCACATCCAACCAATAACTGTAATCTGAAGAAAAATGGACGGTGTGTGTTCCTGTTTCAGTCAAAGCGGTTTGTTCTCCCGATTTTAGATCCACTTTGTAATAGTTGTTTTCAGTTGGGTTTGGACCGGTTCCTGAAAAATAGACCGTTGATGCCGTATGTCCAACAATATTTCCCACTACCCACTGGTTTTTCGTCAATTGTTTCTCTAATTTTCCGGTATGATCGTACAAATACAGATTCATAAACCCATCCCGTTCTGACATCCATACAAATTGTTGATCATTTACAAAATAAGGCGGATGTTCCGGCTCTACCCATTTGTCATTTTTTTCTTCAAATAAGGTTCCGACAAACTCCCCGCTTGCGGCCGCATATTTTTGTAGTTTCATCTGATTTTGATCCCGGTTTACTTCTGCGATATAAACAAAAAGGTCGTTCGGCCCCCAGGCTAAATTGGTTAAATAATCATCTGACTCACCCCTTGGTGTAATCATCTTCGTTTCCTCTGTTTTTAGATTATAAATCCCCACTGCCGATTTCTCACTTGATGTTCCGGCCATTGGATATTTGACCGACTTGAGGCTCCCTGTTCTGCTAGTAATGTCTAAAAGCGGATAATTGGCTACTTCTGATTCATCTTTTTGATAAAATGCCAGATAATCCCCGGTAGTTGACCAAAATATCCCATTTGTAATTCCGAATTCACTGCGAGCAATTGCCTGACCCGATACAATTTCAGCATCCATATATGTCAGTTGTCTCACTTTTCCATCAGGCGATTGAATAAAAAGGTTATTGTCAATTGTATAAGCAACATGATCATTGGCTTTGCACAACTCGGCATTTTCTGCATTTTCAGGCAAAACCGCCAGATTTTTAGCTACTTTCTTGTCTACATCAATTAAAAAATACTTGTTGTTGCTGCTGGTATAAAAGTGATTTTCATCCTTCCACTCTATAATGTCTACATAAGAAAAATTTTCACCGGTCATCTTGGCCAAATCTCCTGTATTCAATAAATCAGTAACTGTGGTGTTTTTTACGTTTCCTTTCTTGAGCGTTTGATCATCCTGAGAGAGAAAAGCGAAATTTTTAGTATCCGGAATCCATTTAAACATGGCTGTTCTATTGGGATAGAACTTGCGATACTGCTGCATTACGGCATCTTCCAAACTTAATTTGGCCTGAGTCCATCCTGCCCAGGGAGTACCTATAAAGAAGAGTAAGGCGAATAATTTCAATGTGCTTTTCATATTCCGGTTTAAAGGGTTAGTATACTGTTGATCATAAGAGATATTGTCAAAAATAATAATTAGAGTTGACACTTAACCCATTACTTTACAAAAGGTATGCCCAAGACTTTAAAAGGTCAATCCATCCCTAAAAAAATACTATATTTGTTAGTCGCGCAAAACTGTACTTTATGTCAGAAACAGCAACAAAAAAAACGTCTGTGTCAGCAAAAAAATCAAAAGAGAAATCGATCAAAACCGATAAAAGCACAATTCAAAGAGCTTTGGAGTTAATGTGTACAGCCAAGACTATGGCTGAAAAATACGAAGAAAACGCCAAACTTACTTCAAAATATGTACACGCCACCTCTCGCGGTCATGAAGCGATTCAACTGGCGGTAGGAATGCAATTAAAACCACAGGATTGGGTAGCCCCTTATTACCGGGATGATAGTATTTTGTTAGGGATAGGGATGCAGCCTTACGAAGTAATGTTGCAGGTTTTTGCAAAAAAAGATGATCCTTTTTCGGGAGGGCGAACGTATTACTGCCATCCGAGCCTGAACCGGGATGATATGCCAAAAATCCCTCATCAATCTTCTGCCACCGGTATGCAGGCCATTCCAACAACGGGTGTTGCCATGGGGATTCAATACAAAGAAATTACGGGAATTGCTGAAGATTTTGGTGGCGAGAACCCTGTGGTGGTTTGTTCATTAGGGGATGCCTCCTGTACAGAGGGAGAAGTTTCAGAAGCATTTCAAATGGCTGCTTTAAAGCAATTTCCCATCCTCTATTTGGTGCAGGATAACGAATGGGACATTTCAGCCAATGCAGAAGAAACCAGGGCGCAGGATATCACCCATTACATGAAAGGTTTTAAGGGGATTGAAGTGAGAACCATTGACGGTAGTGATTTTGACAGTGCTTACCAGACAGTAAAAGAAGTTTTAAAAACCATTAGAAAAGAGCGACGGCCTTTTTTGATTCACGCTAAAGTTCCATTATTAGGGCATCACACTTCAGGTGTTCGTAAAGAATGGTACAGAGATGATTTAGACGAGCATGCCAAAAGAGATCCTTATCCAAAAATCGTTGAATTGGCAAAACAATCAGGAATTACAGCCAAAGCAGTGAAAGAAATTGAAAAGCGAGGTCGGGAAATGATTGATGCGGAATTTGATCGCGCCTTAAATGCCGACGAACCGGATCCGGAAAGCATTACCGATTTTTATTTTGCCCCCACCCCAATCACAGAAGAAAGTGGAGAGCGTGAACCTGCCGGAAAAAAACCGACGGTAATGGTTGATTCGGCACTGTTTGGCATTCGGGAGATCATGGAAAAGCACCCTGAGGCGCTACTTTATGGGCAAGATGTAGGCGGACGATTGGGAGGTGTTTTTAGAGAAGCCGCCACCCTGGCACAGCAATTTGGAGATGATCGCGTATTTAACACCCCTATTCAGGAAGCTTTTATTATTGGGTCTACTGTAGGGATGTCAGCTGTGGGATTAAAACCTATTGTTGAAGTTCAATTTGCCGATTACATTTGGCCGGGACTCAATCAATTGTTTACCGAAGTAAGTCGTTCTTATTACTTATCCAACGGAAAATGGCCGGTAAGCACCATCATACGGGTTCCTATTGGAGCGTATGGCTCAGGTGGTCCGTATCATTCTTCTTCGGTAGAATCTATCGTCACTAATATTCGCGGAATAAAAGTAGCTTACCCTTCAACGGGGGCTGATTTAAAAGGCTTGATGAAAGCTGCTTTTTATGACCCTAATCCGGTAGTCATGTTAGAACATAAAGGATTGTACTGGTCAAAAATTGCGGGTACAGAAAAAGCCATGACCATTGAACCGGATGAAGATTACGTAATTCCTTTTGGCAAAGCAAGAATTGTTCAGGAAGCCGATCAGGACAAAATTGAAAATGGAGAGTCTCTTGTTGTAATTACCTACGGAAGAGGTGTCTACTGGTCTACTGAAGCCGCAGAAAAATTTCCGGGACAGGTTGAAATTGTTGATTTGCGTACCTTATCTCCCTGGGATGAAGCAACTGTCTATGCTGCGGTTAGAAAACACAGTAAAGTGGTACTGGTAACGGAAGAATCAGAAGAAGCTTCTTTCACCTTAGGGGTGGCCGGTAAGATTCAAAAAAACTGTTTTACTGCTTTGGATACACCCATTGAAATTGTGGGATCTGTTGATACTCCTGCAATTCCGTTGAACTCTATTCTAGAATCAGCATTATTAACAAATGCAGGTAAAGTAGCTGAGGGAATTGAAAGGACGTTGAATTTTTAATTGTGGCACGAGCGGGACGCTCGCGCCGGTTTGAGAATAACTAAAATTTATTATTAAATTTAGAAAAAACAGAGGTGCTACAATATTGTGTATCTCCATTTTTCGCTATGCGCAATATAATAAGATTCCTTTTTTCTGTATTTGTATTCTTTTTTGTAGGTTGTAAAGGTGTCAATAAAGACAATAAATATTACTTAGAATCAAAAGAGATAATAGAAGTAGACGCTGGATTTCATGCAATGTTTTCAAATATTTATTCAGATGATAATTCTGAATATATTTTTTTGTGGGATGCAATAACATATAAACAAGCGGTCTTTTATGATTTGAGATCAAAAAAAATTATTGATCAAATACAGTTAGATACTGTGGCTGGTAAATTACCGGGAATTGAAACGATTAATGTTCGGAGTCGCGATTCCATTTTTGTACTTGCGAACTATTCCAATAAAATTTTCTTAATTGATAATGATGGAGTTATTCTTGAAAAGTATGATTTTGATTCTTTGATATGTCAAAACAAGAGATATACAGCTAGAAAAAGTAATGTTAATGAATTCATAGATGACCGCAATAGGGTGTTAGTAAATTGCGAATACAGCTACTATAATGATGATGTTGAAAACAAGCCGGATAAATGGGATGAATGGCGGTCAAACTCACATAAATCACCATATCTATTTATGATAAATGATCTGTTTGATGATTCTATTCAAACCAAATTTTTTGCCTCCAACTTTTACAATAGATTCACAACCAGTAGGCAAGAAGTTTTAGAAGTGGCTAAGTATTTATCTTCTAAAGAGTCTGTATTCATCTTTTCTATTTTTGTGGATACGATTTACGAATACAGTTTGATCTCGGGTGATTTAAAAAAATTACATCACATACAATCAAATTATACAAATTTAGGGTATGAACCCCCAACTGTTAATCAAGTAAAACAGGGTTATCATAATACCTTAGCTCAAACAAAAGGTATTATTTCAGGGTTGATTTATGATGAATTTACTAAACGGTTTTTGGTTACAGTTCAGCATGAAATACCGATTGAAACACCCCAGACGGATAGACTTCGTCCCTGGTCAATATTAATCTACGATTCTGAATTTAATAAATTAGGTGAAATCAAGATGGATGAAAAAAAATATAAGGCAAAATTGTATGTTACATCAAAAGGCATTTTAGTACCAACAAGAATTTTAGAGCAAAAAGATGAAGATTATTTTAATAAAACAACATTCGAATTATTTGAACTTGTTCAAAATTAGGTTTGTGATTGTTGCCATGATCTTTTTTATTAGTTCATGTGGAGAATCAACTAAATATGGAAAGTTGGAGAATTATTTTAATGACATTCACCAATTTGAATTATCAAATGATACAAAAGCAATAATCGTAATTAGTGAAAGGGGTGGGTGCTTGAGTTGTACACAAAGTTTTGCCAATTTTATTTCTGATTATATAATTAACACTGAAATACTTTTCATTGTTTGCTCACCAAAAGGAAAAATTGATATTTCATATTTCCTTCAATACAAAGAACAATCCAATGTGTTTTTTGATTATAATGAAACCATTCTAGAAACAGAATTAATCAAAAAATCGGGTGTGATTTTTCTTAAACAAAATGAGGTCGATACTACAATAGAAATTGAACTAGAAACAATGAAACAATCATTTGAAACAATACATGAGTATTTTAAGCATTATAAATAACTTGATAATCTTTAGTCAATGTGAAGCAAGGTCTTATTTTCTATACAATAGCTCAAGGAATCTACAATGGTCTCTTTATGGTTTTTCTTTGTGAATACATCTCAGGCAGCGCAAGCGTTCTGCTCTCGTCGGAGCTCATTAAATCCGATCTGATTGCCCGGATTCTGACTCTTTAATGTTTGCCGCTCTTTTCAAACGCCCAAACTTTACAAATATCCCCAGTTTAAAAGAGGTAAACTGAGTTTGTGCTACCGTTGAAGTTTGATAATTCCCTGAAAAATTCTCGTTTCTGCTGATCGGAGCAATGATCTCCGAAACATCTATATGCAATTGCAAATTGTTATCCATCATTCTTTTGGTCAACTTCAAACCCCAACTCACACGGGTGTTTCCTGTAAAGCTATCACTCCCCCATTTGCTGATAAAAAGCCGGCTGCCGATCTGGAAATCTCTCGGTAAGGTAAAGTTGAGCCCCGACCAAAGACCATAGGTGATATTGAAAAACGGTGAGCGCTCAAATTCAGGAGTAAACTCATGCTTGTTGTAGTTGAACCAAATGGAATTCCAGCCATTCAGCCATTTTAAGCGAATCGGTAAATTCAAACTCACACTTATGGATTGCGACTGATCAGCATTCCAGGGTGTGCTGTTGATCAAAAAAGTAGCATCATCTACAAAAGAGAGGGAACTGATCGGTTGATCGACAAATCGATAATTTACACTGATACTGTAAGCATAAAAAAGATCCAGATCAAAACCTACTGAATGACTGATAGAAGGCTGTAAAAAGGGATTTCCGTACTGAATACTTAAGCTGTCTTCAATTCTCACAAAGGGATCATAATTAGAAAACTGCGGACGGCTGATCCCCGAAGAATAATTCAAACTCACCGCTACTTTTTTTGCCGGTTCAAACATCACACTGACCGAGGGAAAGGGGAGGAAATACGTAGAGTCCATGAATTTTTTATCCAGGGAATTGCTGTAGCCGTATAAGTTGGTGTACTCTCCCGACAAGCCTGCCCGAATGCCAAATTTGTTCCATTTTTTCGATCCTTCGATAAAAACAGTTCCGATATGCTCTTGATAATCATACGAATTTGAAAAAGCGGGATCAATGACCCAACTGCCGGATTCCCGGATGTATTGATCAAATGACTTTCCGTTGTAGAGCATATTGTATGAAAATCCTCCACTCAACTTCCATCCGCTTGTATCAAATACATGCTCATAATTGGCCCTGAATTCACCTACATTGGGTCGATCCTTACTACTATTTTGCCGTGCAAAAACGGCAGATGAACTGGTCAATACATTTTCAAAATCACTTTCATATTCTGATTGTGCATCCGAAATCTTCAATACATAATTCACATTCACCTCCAGTACTGAATGAAAAGTATCTGTCTCCCACTGATAGTTGAGAAAGGCACTGTTGTTTATCCAAACTCTTTTGTTTTCAGTGATTTGGTCATTTTGGGTAACTAAAACCCCCTCTTCATAATAGGCTGCAGTAGAATGATTCTCAGCCCCACTTAAACTCCCACTACTTCGTAAACCGGCTGTTATTTTATGATCTTCGTTAATTTGATAAGCTGATTTTATATTGGCGTGCTGCCAGCTGCGCCATCCCTCATTTTCAAAAGTCGTTTGCCGGGTTCGATCACTACCATCCTGCATAACCCCTTCTCCCGAACCAAAAGTAATTTGCTCATCATAGTTGATCCCTGCATAGGCATTGAGTGAAAACTTATTCTTCTTTAACGATAACCCTAAACTCAACCTTCCCTTGGGTTGTAACTGCGTATTCATCCCTCCCGAAGTACTCACGGTCATATTATACCCCTCTAAGTGAAAATCTTTTGTGTACACCTCAATCACTCCACTTCCCCTACCTTGTGCTCTGTATTTTGCTGAAGGATTAGTAATGATCTCAATGCGATCAATCATATTCGCCGGAATCGCTTTCAGTTCGTCATTTGAAATCACAGCTTGCCGGTCAATCAATATTAAGGGTTGCCCTTTACCTATGATCTCAATGTTTTCATCATCCGGGGATGTCAATTTAGGACTGGCCTTCAATACTTCAAATAAATTTGTCAGGGTTTGTAAGTTGGTTCCTTCCACATTTACTTTAATCCCATCCATGGTTCGTTCATACATGGGTTCCCGGTAAAAAATCTCCACTTCCTTCAGGTTTTTACTCTGCTCCAACAAAATCACACCCAAATGAACCACCGTATCAGTTTTAGTGAATTGAAGTGTCGTATCCGCAAAACCAATTATTTTTATTTTTATGTAAAAATCCGAATGATCTTTCGGATCAAATGCGATCGAAAAATAACTGCTATCCAGGTAAGAACCTTTGATCAGGTTAGAATCCGGTAAAGTGTAAACCGTAAGTTGACCTATCCCCTCTTTCAATTGCTCTGAAGGGATTGTTCCATCCACCCGCAGAAGTTGTGAGAAAGAAGACAAAGAACAGAAAATTAATAAAAAACTAAGAAAATTTTTCATCCGTATGGCTGCTATGCTGTATTTTTGAAGCAACTGTTCACTGCAAAACTAGGCAAATAAATAAATCCGACATTTTTAGTTGATTATTTCCTCTCTTGTGTCTTTTTGGATGCCGCAGTAAGACGATTGATCTCAGCGACTTCTTCCTTTGTCAATTCGCGATATTCACCCGGGGGTACATCCAGTTTAACATTCATGATGCGTATCCGTTTCAATTTCACTACCTCATATCCCAAAAACTCACACATCCGGCGAATTTGGCGATTCAATCCCTGCGTCAAAACAATGCGAAAATCAAATGTATTGAGTTGTTCTACTGTACATTTTCTACTTACCGTATCCAGCACCGGAACGCCCGTTGCCATTTTTCGCACAAACTCTTCGGTTATCGGGCGATTAACAGTGACCAAATATTCTTTCTCATGACGATTGTCTGCCCGCAGAATTTTGTTGACGATATCGCCATCATTGGTAAGAAAAATCAATCCCTCACTGGGTTTATCCAGTCTGCCCACAGGAAAAATGCGCTTGGGATAATTGATATAGTCGATTATATTATTTTTCTCTCGTTTGGTGTCCGTAGTACAGACAATGCCTACCGGTTTATTAAAAGCGAGATAAACAAAAGCTTCTTCAGGCTCTGAAACCACTTTCCCGTCAACACTGACTTCATCCCCCATTTGTACTTTGGTTCCCAGTTCAGGAATTTTACCGTTGATTTTGACCCGTCCCTGCTCAATCAGTTTATCCCCCTCCCTTCTGGAGCAAAATCCGATTTCACTCAGGTATTTATTAATCCGTTTACCGTTCTGATCTGACATGATGCTGCTTTAGCAGACAAAGTTAATGGGATTTTAAATGAAGAGAACAGATGTTGCAGATATATCCGATAGCCTGGGGGCGATCTATCCTCATTGAGCCTTTATTAAAAATACGTTCCCGCCGCTTTCAATTTCGGTTTCCAATACGTAGATTTTTCAATATTCGTCAGGATGACCCCTTTACTGGTTGAGGCATGAACCATAGCCAATTCATCCCCCTTACTACTTACAACCATCCCCACATGGGTGATTTTTGCACCGGAACCAAAAAATACCAGATCTGCCTTTTGTGCCTGAACAATTTTAATTTCTTTTGATTTTTCCAATTGTCCGGAAGCGGTACGGGGCAACAGAATGCCATATTTTTTCAATACATAAGCGGTGAAACCTGAACAGTCAAAGCCTTTTTCATCTGAACCTGCCCAAACATATTTAATGCCGACCAGGGATTTAGCATAAACGGCAATGCGTTCTCTGTTTGTTAGTGATTTCTCATCTTTCTCTTGCACTGCCAGTTCCGGATGATTGATTATTTCGTGCTTATCCGGCTGCGCCTTGATACTTTTAAATTGTTCAAAAGAAAAGGCAAACAGGTTTTCGGCATCTTTTTCATAGCCCAATTCCTGCAGCTGACGTCCCAATTTATCCAAATACGTCTTTAAGGCAGCAATTTCATAATAATGTGCATGAATATAATCCTCATGAGCGGGATGTTCAGCAAAATCTTCATAAGATGAGATGGCCTCAGCCACATTTCCCTGATGATGTTTATACCAATTGTGATCCTCTGCCAGCCTGAACAGTGCCAATGCTTTGTAATAAGCCGGTAAACCACTGTAATCATATTCCGGTTTATCCAGTAATCGCTTTGACTTTCTCAGCACTTTACGGTAATGTCCCTGATCATAATAGATCTCCAATTGATCAATTTTCTTATCCTGAGCGATCAAACCCTGGCTCATGATCCATACACTAAATATAAAAAGTATCCACTTCACTTTACAAAAATAAGTGTTAATGGCTGCCAATGTTACATTTATTCCGGGCAACTGTCCACATCTCACTGTTAATTTATAAGGTGTAAAATGCCCTTATGAGCGTGATTTTCGTGTATTTTTGTAGATTAAACCGTAAGCCATTGAAGTTTTACATCATTACCGGCGAACCCTCAGGAGATTTGCACGCCAGCAACCTGATGAAAGCCCTTTTAGAAAAGGCAAGTGATTCTGAATTTCGCTATTGGGGAGGGGATCAGATGCAAGCGGTATACGGTAAGCCCGTCAAACATATCCAAGATCTCGCATTTATGGGATTTACTGAGGTACTTATGAATTTGAGGACCATTTTAGGGAATATCCGCGAATGCAAGCGGGATATTTTGAAATATCAACCCGACAAACTGATTTTGGTGGATTATCCGGGTTTTAATTTGCGGATTGCAAAATTTGCAAAACAACAAGGGATTCCCGTTCACTATTACATTTCACCGCAAATCTGGGCCTGGAAACAAAATCGTGGATTCAAGATCAAAAAATACGTGGATGAGATGTATTGCATCCTGCCTTTTGAAAAAGAATTCTACAAAAAGTTTGATATGGATGTACATTATGTGGGACATCCGCTTTTGGACGCCATTCAAAATTTTCAGGAAAAGGCCATTGAGAGATCTGCATTTATAAATGAATTTCAGTTGGATGACCGTCCTATTTTGGCGCTCTTACCCGGCAGTCGAAAACAGGAGATACAGGTAAAATTGCCCATTATGCTGGAAGCAGCAAAAAAATACGCTACCCATCAGGTGATTGTTGCCGGGGCACCTAATTTATCCTCAGCATTTTATTTAAAGATTGCCGGCGATCAAAAAATGCACTGGATAGACAACCGTACTTATGATTTGCTGCATCACGCCGATATAGCTATGGTTACATCCGGCACGGCAACTCTGGAAACTGCACTTTTTAAGGTGCCGCAAGTTGTTTGTTACAAAGGTGGAAAGATCTCTTATCAAATTGCAAAGCGCCTGATCAAAGTCGATTACATTTCACTGGTGAACCTCATCCTGAATAAAGAAGTGGTGAAAGAACTGATACAGGATGAATTAACCGCTGAAAACATCCGCCTGGAACTGGATCGACTGCTGGATCCACAAGCGGAGTACCGCCAAAAAATGCAGGAGGAATACCGGCAATTGGCGACCCTTTTAGGAGGTGGTGGCGCATCTGAAAAAGTGGCGGATTTATTGCTGAAAAATTAGCATGAAACATTTTTTTCTCATATCCATGCTCTGTATAGAGCTGTGCGGATTTTCGCAAGAACTCAAAGTGGGAATCATGCGGGCTTATCATTTATCGGCGGTGCGGATATCTCATCATGAGGGAAATTATACAATCGCATCTGACAGCACAGATGTAACGACACTTATCAAAGGGCAATCTGTTTATCTGCGACGTAGAGGGAAAGGCATCCGCATTGAAAAAGCCGGAAAATCACTGGGTGTGTATGACACCCTTTTTATCAATAAAAGTGACCACAACAACAGTTTTAGTATACAATCTGTCACGCCCTCCAGCACTAAAATAAAATATTATCAGGGGGATTTAATGATTACTCCTTCCGGCGAGCAAGAAATCAATGTGATCAATCTGGTGAGTATGGAAAATTACCTGGCCGGAGTGATAGAAAGTGAAGGCGGCGGCGGAAAACATATCGAATACTACAAAGTTCAGGCAATTTTAAGCCGGACGTATGTGCTGGATCATTTGTACAAACACCGAAAAGACGGATTTTCAGTCTGCGATCAACAGCATTGCCAGGCATATCATAGCATGTTAAGGTTTACTCCAACTATTCGAAAAGCGGTGATGGAAACGAAGGGCATTATTATGCTGGACGAAAATTTAAATCTCGCCTCCGGTTTCTTTTTTGCCAACTGCGGGGGACAAACCTCTGAATCTGATTTTGTGTGGAATAATCCCGTCTCGTATTGTCAAAGCATTGTGGATACTTTTTGCGTAAAGTCAAGGCAGGCAAAGTGGACCAAGAAAATAAAGAAAAGCAGCTGGCGGGCGTATCTGGAAAATCACTTTGGTTATCCTATACAAGATTCGGTTTACGGAGATTTGATCTATACTTTTCAGCAGAAAAATCGAAAGGCATTTTATTTATCTCCTCATCTGGGGATTCCTTTACGTGATCTTAGAATGGAGTTTCGTTTAAAATCAACCTGGTTTGACGTAAGGCCAGAGGGAGATGATGTGATATTAGAAGGTAGAGGGTTTGGACATGGTGTGGGTTTGTGTCAGGAGGGAGCAATGAATATGGCCAAATCGGGCTATACGTTTGAGCAAATTTTGAAATTCTATTTTAGTCGGGTCAAGTTGTTCGATTATTATCATTGGTTGTTTTTGCGACAAAAAGAGGAAACCGGTCTCTAAGTTTGTGTGCTCTGTAGCGAAAGCTATTGTATAATTTCCCGGAAATTGAACCAGAAATCGAGCCGGAAATCGAGCCGGAAATCGTAGTCGAGATTGTAGTCGGAAATCGAGCGTAGCCGAGATTGTAGTCGAAATCCAAGACAAAAAAGTAAGCGTAAAAGAAAAAAGAATCTAAGTGGTGAATAAAATAGAAACGGAACCACATAGGCATATAGTGCACATAGAAATTATTCTGGAATCTATGTGAACTATGATTCTATGTGGTAAATAAAATAGAAAATGAATTGCCGCGCTTGATTGTTTTTTTTTACTTTTTTGGGTTGCTCACTGAGTCGGAAATCGAACCGGAAATCGAGTCGAAAATCGAGCGAAGTCGAGCCGGAAATCGAGCGTAGTCGAGCCGGAAATCGAGCGTAGTCGAGATTGTAGACGAGATTGTATCCAAGACTCAACATAGGAACATCTTTATAAATATGACCATAAAAAAAACCGGCATAACAAGCATTCTTCTACCAATTGCTCATTACACCGGTTATCAAGGACGAACCTTTCGGTTAACAGTTTACTCTCCTCGCGCTTGAGAGCTCTCTTAACTTGCTTTTTTATGTTCTTTATTCGCTGCCTTGTTTTGTTCAGCCAGCTTTTTGACTTCTGCCTGTTTGATTTTTTTCATGTTTTCCAGACTCAATTCTTTTGCCTGAGCTTTGGTCTTTGGATGGATCAGCATCACTTCAGTGAGTTGAATTTCGGTCACTTTTTTCAAATTCCCGGAGGCATCCGTAAAGCCGCGATTGATCAGTTTCCCTTCTACTGCCATTAATTGGCCACGCTTTACAAATTTCTCTACCAACTCTGCTTTTTTACCCCAGGCAACCAGATTATGCCATTGTGTTTTCACGGTTTTTCCATTCACCTCAATGATGGTTTCGTTGGTTGCTAATGAGAATTTGGCCAGCTTTACGCCGTTTTCAAATATTCTGATTACCGGATCAATTCCGCTTCTTCCGATTAAGTTTACTGTATTCTGTAATTTGTTCATGTTTTTAAATTTTAAATGTTTGTTTTTCTGCATGCTTTTAGTTTGATCACATGCTTTTTTTCTGTCTGTTAAATTGAGTTCAACACGCTATGAGTGCAGTTGAAAAATAGGCCGGTAATTAAACCGACAGCTTTCTTTTGTGGTAGGCTGCGTATGCGGCTAAACTTTGTTCAAAGCGCTCTACGTTTAGCAGTACCAATTCAAATCCAACCATGCCCATACACCCACATTCTTTAGCCCGTCGGATGTGTTCACGGAGTTTGTTTATTTCACCTATTGACCGTTTGAAAAAGTGCATGGCTTCAACGCTATGAGGATTGCCACATCCCTCTTCAATGTTTCCGACCAGTTTAAAAGAGGTTTTTCGCAACATTTCTGTCAAACCCTTTTCTCCATACTTTGGAAACTTTTCGGTGAGGTGAAACACCATCTCTGATAATTTTACTCCTTGTGCCTGAATGTTAGTGTATGTTTGCATGATTGAAAGTGTTAAGTGTTTATCAATTGGATTTACTGTTCTTTTCCGCCCAGCATTAATAATTCGTGAATCTGAATTTCAGTTCGGTACTTTTTCTCACCTTCTTTCGTTTCAAAAGAGCGTGTCATGATCTTACCTTCCACGGCAATCTCCTGCCCTTTTTTCACGTATTTTTCAAAGATATCTGCTTGCTTTCCCCAGGCAACCAGTGAGTGCCATTGTGTATCGGTGACTTTTTCTCCTTTGGAATTTTTGTAGACTTCATTAGTGGCCAATCTGATTTTTGCCAGCTTGTTTCCGTTTTCAAAGGCTATGATTTCAGGTGCTAAACCCAGGTGTCCGATCAGTTGTACTTTGTTTCTTAAATTGTTCATGATGTAAATAATTAAAATTTGTATTTGTGTGCTACCCATCTAGCTGATAGCGGCTTGTCGTTTGTTTCGACACCGCAAAGTAAAGGTGCTTGCTTTTTATTATTCGTAATGTATCCGTTTGTTTACGTTTTTTATACGTTTGTAAATGGTTAAACACACTTATATCATTGATTATCAATCATTATTTTCATTTTATAAAATCGCAAATAAATTAGTGGAGGGAGCGTGTCATCCAAAAAATATTCATTCTCCTGGCAAATCTCCGGCAAATGAATAATCAACGAACATTATAAGTACTTTTAATTCTGTAAATTAGTAACATGAGCTATAAAAGGGATATAGGCAATGGCTTAAATTTAAAGCCAGAATGAAAAATTTACTCCTACCAATCGTAATCTGTTTATACCTTAATGTAAGTGTATTTGGACAAAATGAATTTAAAGGTCTGTGGATGGTGTGTGATTCAACTGCAAATTGTGAAGATGAATCCTTAGTTCTTTACATGTTAGTTAACGAATCCACCATTTCTTATGTTTTTTCATTATCTACTGGACTCGACCCAGAACTAACGAAACCATCTTATTATAAAATTAAAGATGACGTTCTGTTCACTACTGACACGAGTTCAACAGGAAAAGTATTTACGAATCAATTTCAGATGAAATGGCACAGTTCGGATCAACTTGAACTGATAGATCAAAAAGACGACTTCAACATGTATTTGTACCGAAAGGAGTAGTAGAAAACTGTAGCTAATAATGTGTGTAACCAATTTCTTAACAGGGGTATATCAGGGTTTCTCGCTGATTGAATATTTTAGTACCTTTACGGGTAGGGTCGGCGTAACCTCGCAACTGGTCATACGCTAGCCATTAGCAACAATTACCAAAACTTATGAAGTTTAGCCAACTATTATCTCTGAGTCTAAAGATCTTAGGAATATTTATTCTAACATTTGCTATTCCATTCTTATCTTATTTTCTTGAAACACTGATTGAATGGGACGGAATATTTCAAGTCTTGATTGTAGCAATGCAGTTATTTCTGTTCCTCTTTTTATCATGGTTGCTGATCTTTAGGACCGAAAAAGTCCAAACAAAACTCTATAAAACGGAATCAGAAGAAAAACTCGTCTTTGAATCTAGTATTCTTCGGACTGCCATTATTGTGAGTGGAGTTATTGTGAGTGTTATTGCGATATGGGACTGGCTATCTGCAATCAATCTCGTTGTTTCGATTACTTTAGGAATTGACAGACCTCTAGATTTTGAATTTCTAATCACCACCTTTTTCGGACCTGTAACTGAATTGCTTTTTGGTCTGTTTCTACTTTTTAAATACCAGAAAATTTCGACTTGGGTTGAAAACTGTAGCTAACTTAGGAAATTCACTCCTTGCTTCGCCGAAGCTTTGCGAAGGCACAGCCCGCCTTTTTTTGCTACCCGCCTTACGCCCATTTGCGTGTCCAGTATCCGGAATTTGGCCAGCGCACTAGCGGCGGCATTTAAAAAATGCCTAATTTTAGGCTAAACGTTGTTGCCACTGAATGAAGCACCTATTAATTCTTTTCACAATATATTTGATCGGTTGTCAATCTCAGTCAGAAGAATCTGATTGGAATAAACCTGTAGAGTATGATACTTGCTTCTGGAAAGTAGATAAATTATTTATCAAAGACGATACGATTAACTTGGACGTTGATCATCTAATATATCAGATAAAAGATACTTGTGTCGCAACATACTATTATAAGAATGATAGTTTAAGAAACTCAGGTAAATGCTACGGCTGTCTGCTTTGGAGACAAGCACAGGACACAATATTTTACGGTTTGTCCTGCACTGATTATCATTTGATTCCAATAAAATCATACCAACTGATCGACTCCAACACTGCATTCTTCGATCAAGTTCGAGTTTTTCACCCTCCTTCCGAATCGTACAAATTAGATAGCTCGGGAATCATAATCAGAAGACTTAAAATTAAGCAAAGCTTGTCAAGCAGTATGACCAAGTTATTCAAAGCGAATCCAGACACAACCTTATTTTTGAACTGAAAAATGCCAGTTAACGTATTATTTAGTTTACGTCCGCCCTTTTTTGCTACTCGCCTTACGCCCATTTGCGTGTCCAGTATCCGGAATTTGACCATCACACCAACGGTGGCATTTAAAAAATGCCTAATTTTAGGCTAAATGTTGCTCAGAATTTTGTCAGAATTGAAACTCGTATACACTGTATTATTTGTCAGTTTGATTTCATTAAATCTGTTGTATGCTCAGGACAGATTTGATGTGATAGCTACTTCAGTTTTAGGTGATTTGAACTCTGATAGTATCAGCGATCTTGTCCTTGTAAAAATGGACACTTCAACTTCGAACAAAGTCTATAAGCTAGAGGTATTCCTTAAAGACTCCTCAGGAAATCTAAAACAAATAGTAGAATCTACCAACCCCATAATCTATCCTATTTTGGGCTGGAACAATATTGTTGCAGACCGAATGAGTACAGTTTCCATAGAAAATGGGGTCTTGTGGCTGAATGTTGAATTGATAAGAGGTTTTTATAAACATGGCTTTAAACTGAAAAACAATCAATTTGAACTAATTAATTATGTTTATACCAACTCGGATGGTCTTAGTAAAATAACTTCAATTGATTTTAATCTTTTAACTGGTGTACGAAATATCGAAGTTGTAGATTATACAAATGACAAAACTATCTCAAAGCAAACAGATACTATAAGGATTAAACCCCTACCTACTTTGAAAGAATTCAAGCCTCTGCAAAATGAGTGGTACTGAAAAACAGTGCCTACTAAGCAAAGCTCACGTCCGATACTCATTCACCCTGTTAACGCGGATTTGCACCTTAAATCCGCGACAACTAGTATTTTTAACTTCAAAAGCAATTGCAAAAAAAAAAACAATGAAACTGAAATCAATCATTATAATACTGACTTGTTTGACCATTTTATCATTCACCAATAAGAATGAAACAAAATGGATGTCAATAAAATGGGTTGATAATTTTGAAAAGGAATTTTCATTTAAAGACAGGTGGAGTTATCCTGAAGGTGTTTACAAGAATAAATTTGGGCAACTAAGTTGTGATGGATTATGTCCGCCTGAAATTGACAGAATGAAAGACGAAGAAGGAAAAATTTATCCTGACTCATTAAAAGCATTCTATCAAATTGTCGATACGACTCATTTGTATCATTCAATTAAATCAGAAGCATGGACCTATGAATGGGCAGGTACAGACTTTATGACTTTTAAAAAACAAGCGGACAATTCTATAATTGGACAATCTTCTTGTAATGTTTCTAGCCACAGTAGTTTGAACATTAAAATCAAGAACGATTCTGTAAGGGCGTGGATTGATTTCAATAGCATTACAGACCTTGGTAAACATATATTTCCAATGAAACAAGGGCAAATTAGAATAGACAGGCAACTTTTTAACCAAGGAATTATAAAAGCCGAATTTGATTTGAAATTTGTAAACACCCTGGATGCTAAAAGAGAAATGTATTGGAAAGGATTGATTTACAGTAAAATTGAAAAGTAAAAGCACGAAATCACAATCGAGATGGCCTAACCCTTTCGGATAGATTTTATTTCCAAAGATGAATTGAGTTTTTTAATCTTTCGCAAATATCGCTCATACTACCTTCTTATCATAATTCATAAAGTACTGTATTACAGTTTTTTTATTATATTCTTTTTAAGAAATGATAAAAAATAAACAACCCTGCTTAATTTGACACCGTCTATGTTGATAGATGAACAAAAGTGAGTCAATTGCTTTCATTGTTTTTTTAGAATCCCCCCAACCATTTATAAAATAATTTACGTGAATACCTGAAACTATACGTTTGAGCTAAAAAAAAGAATATTAACCAAAATCTAAATTCTATGAAACACCTTCTCTTTATGTTAACTATTTCAGGATTTGTTCTTCCTGCCAGTGGGCAAAGTATCAAACGCCAATCAATTGGCTCCATTGGAACAACCTACCACAGTGAGAACATCACTATTCAGCAGTCGGTCGGGCAAGTTTATAATACCTATCGCACTGATGGATCGGCTACTTTTCCGGGATTTATTCAACCACTAACTTATAAGTCAAGTGCTGAATCAACAAAGGTGGTCAACCAGCTTTTTGTCTATCCGAATCCTGCCAGTAGCAGTGTTCAATTAAATTTGGATCACCGCATTTCTGGTGCTGAGATTTCAGTTTATGATCAAGTAGGTAGAACGGTTTATTTTGAAAAAGTTGGTGAAATATCCACTTACGAATTGGATTGTTCAAGCTGGTCAAATGGCCTATATATTATCTCTGTGAAGGATGATTCAGATCATCTTTACAAGAGCAAATTAATTGTTAATCATTAAAAAATAATCTTATAAATCAATATTATATGAAAAAGTTAAAATTATTTACCCTGTCCGCTTTAGTGATGTCTTTTTCGGCATTTTCACAAGAGAGCAGTATAAGTATTGAGGCTTCACAAAATATTACAAACTTCAAGTTTGTCAATAGTGAAGGCATTCAAGACAAGAATTACAATGTAGATTATTCTGGTGGTTATGCATTGGGATATAGATACAAACTTGACTTTGGTTTGTTTTTCGGAGCAAAACTCGGAATGCGACAAGCCGGCGCAACCTATGTGTATGACAATACAAACTATCAGTGGAGGCTAAATTATGCTGAGGCGAGACTTCAGTTAGGATATAGCTATTCCTTTGGTAAGTTGGCCGCACACATCAATGTTCAGCCTTATTTTGCTTATTTACTTAAAGCAAATCAACGTTTGAATAATGAAGATTTTGATATTATTGATACGGGTGAAATGAAACGAATTGACTATGGTCTTTTTGCCAGCCCGGGAGTTAGCTTTCAGGCAAATGACTACATCAATATTTATCTGGATTTAAATTATATGTTTGGATTAGCCAATTTGGAAACAAATGAAGCTCAAACATCAAACAATTTACTATACGGCGCTACTTTAGGAGCAGCCTTCACAATTAAATAAAAATGATAAAAACAAGACTCATGAAAACAAAAAATATAATAACAAGTATACTTCTTACAGTTGCTACAGGCTTTATATCTTATGGTCAAAATCAAGTAGCAAACTTACAAGGAATCAACTATCAGGCAGTAGCCATTGATGAAGAAGGCAACGAGATTGTTGGTGTTGATATTGAAAACAAGCCTCTTTACGAAAAAGAGATCGGTGTTCGATTCACCATTGATGATGGTCCTTCGGGATCTGTGACTTACTATCAGGATGAACATGTAACAAACACAGACGGTTATGGTCTTTTTTCTTTGACCATTGGTTTAGGAACAAGTACCGGTCTCGGTGTGCATGATTCACTGTTAGACATTCCATGGATTAATGGTGATCAGTGGTTAATGGTTGAAATTTCTATGAATAATGACGGTGATTACCGTATGGTTAGTCATGAAAAATTCAGAACTGTGCCTTATTCTTTCTATACAGATGATATTGCGGATAATGCAATCACGACGTACAAGATTCTGAATGAAACCATTCTTGCTGAAGATATCGGAACAGGTTCTGTTGAAACCAGCGAAATTCTGGATGAAACCATCCTGGCTGAGGATATCGCCACGGGTGCTGTTACTACAGATGAGATTCTGGATGAAACTATCCTGGCTGAAGATATTGCCACAGGTGCTGTTACTACAGATGAGATTCTGAATGAAACCATCCTGGCTGAAGATATTGCCA
>JBBDID010000065.1:56139-61003 GCA_040880585.1 Crocinitomicaceae bacterium
GAGATTCTGAATGAAACCATCCTGGCTGAAGATATTGCCATGGGTGCTGTTACTACAGATGAGATTTTAGATGGCACGATTCTCAATGAAGATATTGCTGATGGAACAATTGATTTAACAACTAAAGTAACGGGTATTTTGCCGCCTGCTAATGGGGGTACCGGTTTAGATGGAAGTGCCGCCGCAAACGGACAGGTATTAATTGGAAATGGTACCGGTTATACGCTTAACACCTTGACACCCGGAGCAGGAATCAATGTTATTAATACTGCCGGTGGAATTGAAATTGAGTCTACAATTGTAGGAATTGGAACTCCTCAAACCCCAAATGTTATTTCACCTCCTCCTATTCTAAATGGTGACGCTTGGATTTATAGCCCTCAAAACATGGGAGCAGGCACGTGCCCGTTAGGAAGCCTTGTTTTAGTGTCTTTACCTGTAAATGCGGAAGGATTAACCGTAACCGGTCATGTCCTGGCAAACGATCAGGTAACATTGGTTTTTGACAACCACTCAGGTGTTACAGTTGATCTACCAAATGGTATAACACCTAAAATTTTGTGCATACCATAAATTTAAAGATTTATTAATGGTCATCTTTTCATACAAGTAAAAAGTCGGTTCGCAATAAGTGGACCGACTTTTTATTTTTAACCCCACCTGGCCGAGGAGCGGAACTACTAATTAGAAATCCCCCGGTTGTAACTTTCTAAGTTTTTAACCGTCTAGTAATCATTATGATTAACTCCCTTGTTTTTGCCCATGTTTTTTTAGGCGGTATTGCCCTTTTGGCAGGTGCCATAGCATTGGCCAGTAAAAAAGGCGGTCGCTTTCACCGCTTGTCAGGAAAAATATTTTTCTATTCCCTTTTGGTATCTGCACTCACTGCTATGAGCTTGTCCACTATGCCGGGACATGAAAACCCCTTTTTATTTACCATTGGTATTTTTTGTGTGTATTTTATTTTATCCGGATACCTGGCACTGCGTCATAAAAACCCTACTGTTCACCTCTTGCCGGATCAGCTAATTTCATTGACCATGCTACTGACAGGTGTTATCATGATTGCCTTTCCCGTAATTTATTATGGAGGATTTAATATCGTCATGACTGTATTTGGTGCCCTGGGAATCTTTTTGTCCATTCAGGATTTTAGATTGTATCGCAATAAAGAACGACTTCAAAAAAACTACTTGAGTTCGCATTTGGTGAAAATGATCGCTGCTTATATCTCTGCATTTACTGCTTTTGTAGTTGTTAATCAATTTTTACCCGGTATTTACGGTTGGCTTGCTCCCGGATTTGTCGGTACCTTCTTTATTCTTTTCTGGACAAGAAGAGTAGCTAAAATTCAGTAACCACAGCTTCTATCAATTTTTTTTATATCCCCATTGGAACTATTTATATGTTTAAACATCTTTTGTCTAAACATTTATTTATATTTGTAGTATACTATTTAAAAGCAAATAAAAAAAGATATGGAAACAGCAACAAAAACGAAATGGGCAATCGACCCGACACATTCAGAAGTGGGATTTAAGGTAAAGCACATGATGATCTCAACGGTAAAAGGTCATTTTGATACATTCACTGCAGATCTGGAATCAGAAAAAGAAGATTTTTCAGACGCAGAGATAAATGTAAGCATTGATGTTTCCTCTGTAAACACGAAAAACACAGACCGGGATAATCACCTGAAATCTGAAGATTTTTTTCACGCAGTGCAATATCCGAAGATGACCTTCAAATCCACTTCATTTGATGGCAATAAACTAATCGGTGAATTGTCTATCAAAGACGTAACAAAAGAAGTGATATTAACTGTTGATTTCAACGGTGTAGCAGTAGATCCCTATGGGCAAACCAAAGCAGGGTTTGAGATCAGTGGAGAGATCAATAGAAAAGATTTTGGATTGACATGGAGTGCCGTTACAGAAGCAGGAAATATAGTTGTATCGGACAAAATTAAACTCGCTATTGACGCCCAATTTGTTAAGCAGCAATAGATTTTTCATAGCAACAATTGGTTGACCCCGGATACTTCAGGTATTTGGGGTTTTTGTTTTCACATAATAGGGGTCACATTGATTTACCTGATGGAACAACTAAGGAACTAATATTTTGATTTGATCAGCTTGTCGATTTTCGGAGTAAATGGCTATTAAATAAATCCCAGAACTTAAGTTATTAGCCAACTCAAGAGTAGTAAGCCCCTGGTTCATTTCTTCACTATAATGTGAAATAATTTTACCTGACATATCTCTCAATTCAACCGTGATATAATCACTATATTCTAAGTTAAGGTTCAGGTTTATAATGGAAGCTGAGTAATATGCATAATATTCTCCTTTTTGACAAGCTTGTATGCTAAAAGGTCCAAAGTATTCGTACTTCCCATTCATATCTACTTGTTTAATTCGATAATACCTGCTGTCTCTGATCAGTGTTTCGTCTTCATAAGTATAATCTATCTTGACCGTTGAGTTGCCGGCACCTTTAACTTTGGCTAAATGATAAAAATCTATCCCATTATCACTTTTCTGTAGCTCAAAATAATCATTATCTGATTCTGAAGCTGTACTCCAGTTCAAAACAGCTCCTCCTTCTTGACAGTATGCACCATAGCTCAACATTTCTACAGGAAGTGGTTGTGATAATGTGGCCAATGTCCATGGCGAAAAAGAAGTAATATCAACTCCTTCTGCATAATTGTTTGCCGCATCATTACTAGAGCCACCGGGGTTTGAATCAGCATGTGATTCCCATTGAGACCCACTCCATCTTTGTGGTTGCAAATCTGATTCTCCGCCAGAAGGCACATCAACATCTGCATAATAAAATCGAACTGTTGCAGCTCCTGAATTTGTTTTGTTTAAATCCCAAAACCGGTTGACTACATTAGCACTATTATCTGTTCCATACTGATCATCCATAGTGGTTACTGTTGGCGCGTATGGTGTATTATCATCAGCTGTAGGATAGGTGGCTACTGAAACTATCCCTATATCACCAGAAGACAGCGTCAAGTAAACAGGAAATTCAGTGCCAGCTGCATTTCCAAAAGGTATAATATGTGTGCCTGTCGTTGTATTAATTGCCCAACTTAAAGTTGAGGTGAAATCTGTTTTTTCAGAAACAAGGTAGGCACCTGATCCGGATGTCCAATTAATGGCTGAAACTGCAGTATTATTAATGATTAAGTCATACCCATTTGTTCCATCAGATAAATCAATTGGACCGTCTTGCATATCCAACTGATTGTCAACCGCTGTATTTACACCTATATAAAGCGTTCCGACAGATTTATTGACCACCATATTATAAAAAGTTGGAGAAACTGTCCCCTGAATACTTTGATCTGCTGTCCCATTAAAAGTATGGGTGTCATTACCATCATTCCAGCTACCTTCTGAAATAAAATCTCCTCTGACAGAAAAGTCTGCCGCTGAAGTTTTCGTATTGCTACCAGCAATTCTCAAGTGTCCGTATCCCGGAGAAGCTATAGCTGTTACAACTTGATTTGCGTCACCTTCATATGAGGTGGTTGAAGTAGAAGAAATGGCGGTTGAAAAATAATATGCGGGAAAATCACTGTCAGCAGCTAATCTCAATATCGCTGAACCATTCAAGCTAATATTTCCATCTCCTGTCCAACTATCAAAGTTCAAATTATCAAGATATACGTCCGCACTGTTGTTAAGAATAACATCTCCATCATACACCGTAAAATAATCTTCATTAGCATTATTATTAACAAAGTTAACATCCGGCGAATTAGAAACGCCAAAGGTAAATGCAGCCGGTTTAAAGTGATTGACTGAATTAAACGTTACCGTTTGTGTTCCGCTTCTGTCAAATATGAATGTCGGTTCAACCGCAGGACCAGTATAAGCATACGCACCAATGGTGAGGTCAGCATTAAATGTCATGCTGCCCTGATTGCTTGTGTTGGCAGTTACATAAGTATCCCCTGTTCCGTTGGTATGTAAATTGGTATTTCCATTAAAAACAAACCCGCCCGGAGAACCATCACAATCTATCTCTAAATATGAGAAATCACTTGAACTACTATAATTTAATGCATTAAAAGTTGCTGTGCCATTTACCGTTAATACATTTCCGGCCATTCTAAAGTACCAATCGTTATTTCCCTGAACCTCAGTACTTAAATTATTTACCGTAATATTCCCGGATAATGAACATGAACCGTTTGAAGCTAAAGTCATAGTCACATTATCAGAAGAAGTTGGTACTGCTGCCGGGTTCCAATTAGCCGCTGTATTGAAATCTGTACCACTTCCGCCTGCACCTGATCCTACCCAGGTTAAGTCAGTAGCAGAAACTGAGAACGTAAAAATGAAAAAGTAGATTGTTAAAACAAACAATTTCTTTGTAGTAGGAGGTGGTGATTTCATCATAAATAGTTTTAAGTAGTTGAAATTTAAATGGGTTTAACCCAGTCATTTCAACTGTAAGGTATTAAAACCAATATGTCCCCACAAGCCACATCTTCCTAACGCGTGCATAAGTACACCAAACGTTTTCAGTCTTTCAATTAACGTCTGTTCAAAACTTATTTTATAGCGTTATTAGCTATTTTATGAATTGATTATAAGTATATAACATGTCAAATTTTGATGGGATTGCCTTAAAAAAACAGATTCAAATTAAATGATTCTCCGCAATGATACCAGAACGTAAATAGATTATGTTCTGCTCTGAGATATTTGACTCAAAAATGGAATTATGACGATATCAGAATTTTATAGAAAATTTAATGAAGAACAGAACTGTAGGGAACACTTAAAACAAAGTAGAGAGTCAGCAGGAGTTCAATGTAAAAAATGCAAAAACACTTCTCATT
>JBBDID010000066.1:0-10339 GCA_040880585.1 Crocinitomicaceae bacterium
TCAATTATATACATAATAATCCAGTTAAAGCCGGATTTGTGGATCAGCCTGAAGGTTGGAAGTATTCATCTGCAACAAACTATCTTGAGTTGAAATCGGTTTTGCCTGAAGTACACTGTCTTTCGGGTCCCGTCAAAAGGGTTTAAAGGTAGGCTTCGCAGGGTTGAAGGTTGTGCCGCAGGATTGCAAATCCTGCGCAGCCTGGTCTTGGATTTGTAAAAAAATTGGCTTAGCGATTTACCCACCCCGGATTGCAGTGATAGCTTGCGCTTGCCGGATGCACAGTAAGAAACCAATTGTGACGGCGACCGCAGGAAGCCGGAACCCCGGTATAAAGAGAGTCATATTGGCAAGTGCAACTAAAACGGAAAGCCGGTTTCACCAATTGCGTGGGCATAGGTGTGGCGATTGGTGAGGTGGCCAAAATCTACATCACTTCATATTTGAAATCAATTTTTTAATTGCATTTTTAATTATTGAGATGATTACCATTAAATTTACCACTCATGAACCTAATCATTGACGAAGGAAATACCGCATTTAAACTGGCAATTTTTGAGCAAGGAGAGCTTGTTCGTTCACGTACATTTATGCCCCAGCAAGGAGAAGAAATGCACTCATGGATCAGTGACCGCTTGTCGGGAATTAAGCACGTAATTGTCAGTTCAGTAGTAAACAAGGGGTTAGACCTCAGTAGGTACAGCTTTAATGAGTTGAGGCTAAATCACCTGACGATCCTACCACTGATCAATAAATATGCAACGCCTGAAACATTAGGTAAAGATAGAATCGCCAACGCAGTGGGCGCATGGTACAAAAATCCAAACAGAAATTCATTAGTCATTGATTTGGGAACCTGCGTAAAGTATGATTTAGTATCGCAAGAAGGGGAATACCTGGGCGGAAATATTTCACCGGGAATTGAAATGCGATTCAAAGCCTTGCATCATTTTACGGATAAGCTGCCACAACTTGAAAAAACGCATGTGGATTTTGGATATGGAATTGACACCAACAGCAGTATGCATCAGGGGGTAGTGCAGGGCGTTTTTCATGAGATTAACGGATTTATACGCAGGTATAAACACATCTATAAGGACTTAACAATTTTTATGACCGGCGGAGATACGAATTTCTTTGATAAACCGTTTATAAGTGACATCTTTGCGGATTCGGATTTGACCCTCTACGGGCTAAATAAAATTTTGAGTTACAATGTTAAGAACAGCTAAAGTTCTTTTTCTTTTTTTACCGATTGCCTTTTCTTCTTTGGCTCAGAAAGGGACGCATACCCCCTACAGTGCTTTTGGATTGGGTGAATTAAAGATGAATGATTATGCGTCTTTCCAATCTATGGGAGGGGTAGGCTTAGCCGGAAATGATTCATCTATCATCAATCATATCAACCCGGCTTCGTATGTGAATTTCGGAAGAAATCGACCCATTTTACAAATAGGTTTAAACGGAAGGCTTTCACGCTTTGAGACCAGCACACAATCTACAGATCAGCGACATTTTGGATTTAATCAACTTCAATTAGGGATACCCATTAAAAAACGTTGGGGAGCGGCCGTTGGCATTAAACCTTATTCGTTTACCGGATATCAAATTTCAAATTACATCATAGAAGATGGCGACAGCACTCAGCTTTATACAAATGAAGGTAGCGGCGGCATAACCAATGCGTATATAGGGCTTGCTTACCGACCTGTTCAGCATGCTTTTACTAAGAAGCGCTATACGCATTACAAAGATTCTACCGGTTTAAAATACAGAGACTCTGTAAACATTCAGTATGAAAATCATTTGTCTTTAGGTGGAAATGCAAATTATTTATTTGGATCCAGTAACCGTATCAGAACTTATCAATACTGGTCTTCTTCACAAGGGTTAAATTCAAAAGTGAGAAACTCACTCCGGTTCTCAGATTTTATTTTTGATATAGGTTTGAGTTATCAGTTCAGCTGGAAGGTGAATAAACCGGGCAGTGAAAAATCTAAAAACACCATTTCAATTGGAGCTACCTATTCCCCGGCGATATCTGTTAGAGCATTTCAGGATGTTTACTCCTATTCTTATATTACGCTTGGAGGAGGATTTAACGGTCCCGAATTGGTTTCTGATACGATAGAATATGTTTCGGACAATAAAGGATCTGTCCGTATACCGGAGAGTTACAAAATCGGGTTGGAGTATAGGTTGGGGCCAAAAGGGGTCTCTAATTCATCCATATTCAGGATCGCCACAGATTTCCATTATCAAAAATGGTCTGATTACAATGAAGATTTTGGCGGAACTTTTACCCACCAATTAAAAGATAGAATGCGTATGGCTGTTGGTTTGGAATGGACGCCTTCATCTATTCACGGGACAAGAACGCCTTTTATGAGCAAAATCCGATATCGTTTGGGCTTCAATTATACCATGATTGAAAAGCGGATTTTAAATAATATAGATAATTATACCGATCTGACCTCTTATGGCATGAGTTTTGGAGTTGGTATACCGATAACCATAATTCAGCTTTCAAATACTAATATTAATTTTGGAGCAAACTTAGGGAAGTTAGGAACGACTGAAAACGGATTAATACAAGAAAAATACGTGGGACTGTTTGTAGGAATTTCAATCACCCCGGGCAGTGGGAATTTATGGTTTTTGAAACGGAAATATGATTAAACAATTAAAAATGAACGCAAAAACAATCTTTTTTACCTTATTATTAGCGATATCATCAAGCTTAACTGCTAGTGCTCAAGAAGGCGCTTCTTATGATGCCGAAAATTGCGCAAAATACAGAAGCCTTTATTATCAGTACCTCAAGCAAGGAATGTATCAAGATGCTTGTAATTTCTGGACCATGGCCTACAATTATTGTGGTGGTGCTGATTCTTTAGATGTCAATTTTTTTATAAATGGTAAAATTGCTTTTTCAAAACTACAAAAAGAGACAAAAGATGAAGCCAAAAGTGCAGAGTTGAATGATTCAATAGTTTGGATATATGAGCAACGTCTAAAATCGAGTAAAGATGCAGATTGGGCATTGGATTATGCGGTCTTTCGTTATGCGAATAAAATGAATGAGGACATGGAAAAACTGGATGAGTTGTTCAAAAATGTTCATATATTAAAATCAAAAGCGTCTGCTACTCAGGTAACATCTTACTTTTTACACCTGCTAACCAACAAGTTTAACAATGCTCCCAAGGAGAAAAAAGATGAGGTGAGAAGTTTTATTATTGATGAGTACCTGATTTTATCTGAATACCTGACAGAGGCTGCAGCTAAAGCTGAAAAAGAAAAAATAAAACAAAGTTACGTGGACACGCAGGATTTTTTGGATAAGTACTTTGTGAAAATTGCTGACAATTGCGAAGTGTTGATGCCGGTTTTTGAAAAGAAATATGAAGCACTTCCTGAAGATAAAGAAGAGGCCATGGAAACTTTGAATAAGTTTATTGCTTTAATGGAGCGTCAAAAATGTACGGATTCTGAAACTTATGCTAAGTACGTGAAAAAATCAGTAGAGATGAATCCAACCGCTGCGGGACATTTTGGTTTGGGAAATGTACAACTTAGCAAAAATCAAACAAGCGAAGCCATAAAATCATTTGAAAAGGCAGTTGAAATGGAAGCGGATGGAGAAAATAAAGACAAATACGTATTTAATTTAGCAAATGCTCAACTGGAAGCGCATCAATATTCAACGGCTTTTAGAACAGCCAAACAGGTGGGTGGTGATTATAAAGGGAAAGCAATGATTATTGCGGGGAATGCCATCTCAGCTACAGCAAATAGTTGCGGAGAGTCTACCTTTGATCGAAAAGCAAACTACTGGTTGGCGAATGATTATTACAGTCGGGCGGCAAGCATGGGTGAGAATGTCAGCTCTAGCCGTGGGTTAAGTTCTGCACCTACCGATACTGAGATTTTTCAGGCCGGAAAATCCAAAGGTGAAAGCATTACACTTTCTTGTTGGGGAGAGTCAACAACTGTGAGATAATCGAAAAGAAAAGAAAATATCCTATCCCATTCATTCCTGCCTATATTTTGGTGGGAATGTTTTTTTGCTGGCAATTGGTTGCTTGTGAAAATGACCTGAATAAGGTGAAAACGGTAACCGCCACAGATGAAACTCCGGACGAGATTGTAAACAATATGCATACACTGTATTCTGATTCCGGAATTGTGAAGTTTGAGATCATTGCTGCCCGTATGGAGAAATTTCACGGAGACAAAGAGCTGACGATTTTTAAGGATGGATTTGAAGTCAATTTTTTCAAAGGAAAAGATGAAATAGAAGCTCACTTAGAAGCCGGATATGGAGAAATTCGTGAAGGAGAACGACTCATTATTGCAAGAAATAATGTAATTTTCACCAACTATGTAGAGAATCAAACGCTGAAAACAGAAGAGTTATTTTGGGATCAGGCAGCAAAACGAGTACGAACAGATAAACAGTTTGAGGTGTTTGAAGAAAAATACTATGCAACCGGTGTAGGTTTGGATTCAGATGAAACCTTTTCAGATTATGAAATGCATCAGGTAACCTTGGATTATAAGATTGATAAATAATGGATTTAGTAAAAGTAAGTAAAATACAAATGTATTTTTGGTTCGGCGTAACGGTGATTACGTTGATAATGGTAGTTATTTTGTATGCGCAAGACGCTATTGAAACCTGGTATTTTTCCATGCCGGTAATCTGTCTGGTTCTTGGATTTTTACGTAGATGGCAGTACAAAAGGCTATCCAAAAGTAAAGCGGAGAAAGAAGCCAGAGAAAAGAAAGAAAAGTCAAAATAGAATTAATCGCTCTCTTTAGCTGTAACCCTTACAATTTTAGCACTTCTGTTGGCTTCTGTAATTAAATAGATGCTGTTTTCACTGATCTGTCCGGATAGCTTTGCGCGAAGCACATGACTATAACTTTCATCCATTAACCCTCCCCTGGATTTGATTCCTGATGGGGTGAGGTGTACATAAGAGATCTGAGAACGCCGGTTGTTAAAGACGGAATTGTAACTATAATAATCACCAGGCGGAGATTCATTATTTTTTCTGGAATCGTTAAAGATGAGGTAAATGTCCTGACCACTGTTCAGTAGGCAAAAGGAGGAGAAGTAACCGAAATCGTTGGTAGACCCCTGTGATTTAGAAATGCGCTCAGACCATTTATGATTTCCCCGCCTGTCAAAGTAAGAAGCAATGATAGAATTGTAATTGTAGTGCTCAGTTGTGGTTGTAATATTTGTTCGGGGGTCATAGCTGCGCTCCACATACTTATAATACTGTTCCCCTAGCAGAAAAAAAGAACCATCTTTCAAAAGCGCTAAATTTTTTAATTGATAATCGGATAATTCAACGTCTTTGTTGATGTTTCTATTCTGAAAAAATTTATCCATTAAATCGGATTCAAATTTGTGCCAGGAAGTGCTCAGTAACTTTAACTTCTTACTTACTTTCAAGCTAAAAACCCCATTAATTGCCGGATTTTTGCTCTCATTGAAATAGCCGGCCACCACCAATTCACTTGAGGGGGTTAGTTTCATTTGAATACCATTGACCCATTTACTTTTTAAGCGGAGGTCAAACTCTTTTAAGAACTCTTGCTTGTGATCGTAACTCCAGATCGAATAGTTATTGTTGATTAATCGTTCATTTGCCGATCCGGAACTCAGGTCAAAGGCATAATTGCACAAAATAAAAAGGGGAGAATCATCTGTGTTAAAACGGATCTGTTCAATACGTAAGCTTTGCAAGGCCATGGGTGATCGGATCGTTTTTCTCCAGGCAACTGTTCCTTTTCGGTTGATGCGGATTAAATCTATTTCTTGCTCTATGAGCTGTGTGTATTTTAAATGACTGGCCAGCAAAAAGCCATCTTTTGAAGAAGACACTTCAATGTAGGAGATTTCATCACCCTTGAGGGTGTCAACAATAGAACTTTCAATTTGATTACAATTGTTGTCAAAGGTTTGCAGAGCAAGTAACCGGGTTTTGTCGCGTTCAGAATAAAGTTTTGAAAACAAAAAAAGCGTATCGTTTTGGTAAAAAATTTCCTCCGGTTCATTGGTATATCCATCCTTAATCTCAGTGTAAATATTCTCACTGTTGATGAGTTGTAAATCGCCTTTGTGAAATTTTCGGATGATCAATTCTTGCTTTCTACGGGAGTAATAGAGATAATCTGCTGTGAATACTGCCAATGAATTTTCTCCCAAAAAGCCTGAAAAATTTTCTTTTTTAGAAGTATTGTATTCTGAACCGATCAAGGGCTCTGCCAATTGAGCAGACAACTGCCGGCTTGCAAACACCAAAATAAATAACAGTAGAATACGCATACAGCACTAAGATAACGCAAACCTGCAAAAGTGTAAGCAAATTCTAATCAATAAAGCGGAAAAAAGATGAAAAGTACGGTGCTGATTTACTCTTCTTCAGCTCCGTATTGCTCAAAAAGTTCAATCAACTCCAGGTAAAGGATGAAAGTTGAAGAGCGATACAATTTTTTCTTTGTCGTTGAATTTTGTCCGTCGTATAAGGTAACCTCTTGAGGAGATTCTTCATCCAGATTGTAATCCCACTGGTTAGGAACAATCAGCTTACCTTTAATGACGTTGGCATCTATACCATCATAGGTTTTTCCTTCGTATGTAAAGCTAGAACTTAACACTTCATCCCCGGTGCTGCCGACTACATATTTTATGTTCTCAACAATGTAATCTTCTTGCGTCAGGTTTAAATTAAAACTGTAAGCATAGTCATCATCACTCAATTCAAAATCTTCATCTACAATTACAGAATCAGTTACTGTAACTGCTTTTACGTGATAATCTCCATAAGGAAGGACAACGCGATCCATTTCTAATCCCATTATTGTGAAGTCATATACTGTATCTTTATCTTCAGGGGTGATGGTTACAAGAGCAGTGGTGTCTGTTCCATTATCAATATTTAAGGTAGCTGTGGACACGTAGTCATCATCAAAATCATCCCATTCATAATCAGAATTACCTCCACAAGAGAGGAGAGAAATGGTAAAAATGAGAGGCAGTAAATAAGGTATAGATTTCATAGCAGTAAAATTTTAGGGGTTAAAGTAAGGTATTATTTTAAAATACGGGCCTTTAATTCAATAGATTTATTTTTATTGGCCAGTTGTCCGCAGGCGGCATCTATATCTTTTCCCCGGCTTCTTCGGATGTTGACAATTAAATTCAGCGATTCTAAAAAAGCAGCAAAATCATCTACTTTTTGCAGACTTGCTTGTTGAAATTCACCTCCATCAATAGGGTTATATTCAATGATATTAATTTTTACGGGGATGTTTTTGCAAAATTCAGCCAGCTCCTGAGCGTCTTTTAAACTATCGTTGAAATCTTTAAAAATTATGTATTCAAAAGTAATGCGCGATTGTGTTTTTTCGTAAAAATAAACCAGGGCTTCTGACAATGACTCCAAATCATTGCTTTCATTAATTTCCATAATTTTTGACCGTTTCTCATCATTTGCTGCGTGTAGAGACAGTGCCAAATTGAATTTGACCTGATCATCTCCCATTCTTTTGATCATTTTTGAGATGCCGGCTGTAGAAACCGTGATGCGTTTGGGCGAAAATCCAAGACCTTTTTCACTGCAAATCATTTCAATGCCTTCCAGCATGTTTTTGTAATTCAAAAGCGGCTCACCCATTCCCATTAAAACAATATTACTCAAGCGTTGGTCAAAGTGTTCTTCAGAGAGTTGGTTCAATAAAAACACCTGATCATACATCTCTCCGGCACTTAGGTTTCTCATAAGTTTTAACCTGCCCGTAGCACAAAATTTACAGGCCAAACTACATCCCACCTGAGAAGAAATGCAAGCCGTAACACGTGATTGTGTAGGGATTAAAACCCCTTCTGTAATGTGTTGGTCAAATGATGTAAAGGCACATTTTATGGTGTTATCATTGCTTTTTTGCTGGTCGGAAATATCCAGTGAGTCAATAAAAAAATGATCCTGCAAATGGCTAACTACTTTTTTTGAAACGTTATGCATTTCATCAAAAGAGCGAATACTTTTTGACCAAATCCATTCATACACCTGTCTGGCGCGAAATTTTTTCTCACCAATCATCTCCAGTTCAGCAATAAGCTGATCTTCTTTCAGATTTCTGATATTTCTTTTATCTTCCTGCATACAAAACCATGCAAATTTACGTTAATCCCTTGTCTCCGCCTAAATTATGCTGATGAAAACCATAAAAATAATTGGACTAGTGCTTTTTCAGACTTTCACAGGAATCGTGTCGCTTCTCGTTATATACGTGATGATCGTCTTAGTTGGCGCATTGATTCCGCACCAAGGGGATGGTCAATTTGGAAAACTTACTCGCATATATGTTCAATCAAACGGGGTGCATACCGATATTTGGATGCCTATAGCAACACAACTGGTTGATTGGGAAACACTCTTTAAAACAAAAGAGCAACCGGGAAGCGAACAAAAATACATTTCTTTTGGCTGGGGAGATCGCGCTTTTTATATAGAGACCCCTCGTTGGAGCGACCTAACTTTACCAATTGCGTTTGAAGCGGCTTTTTTACGCACCCCTTGCGCCATGCACATTGATTATTCCCGTGCTGCGCCAGAGGAAAATGAGCAGTGTGCGGGGGTATATTTAAGTGAGGAAAGTTATGAATCTCTTGCCGCTTACATTCGGGAATCATTTAAAACAAAGGCAGGAGAAGCCATCCTTATTCCGGGAGCATCTTACTACGGGCATGATCGGTTTTATGAGGCGAAAGGAAGTTATCACCTTTTTAACAGTTGTAACAATTGGATCAATGAAGGCTTGAAAGTAGCCGGACTTCGCACGGCGGTATTTGCCGTTTCTCCCAAGACGGTATTGGCTTATTTGAAAAAGAAATAAGGAGAAAAAAGGCGTACATCTTGAAATAGTTTCTAAATATTTATGGAATTGAAGTGCTGGCTGCATCTTTATAAGTGAACGCAAGAATTCACTGTTGAATTTTTGATAAAAACACAAAAGATGAAAACACAAATTAAATTTTTAATAGCCGCTTTGTTTTGCACAAGTATGTTGACTGCACAGGTAACTTTAGGAACACTTAAAGGCCAAGTGATGGATAAAGAGGATAAGACCTCAATTCCACAAGCCGGAGTATGGATAGAAGGCCAGGGATTGGATAAAAAAATACGTACAGATGTAGATGGGAAGTTCTCTTTTGAAGCCTTACAACCGGGAATATATAATCTGCGTTTATTTTCAAAAGGTAAAGACACCGCTACGGTTTCAGAGATAGAGATAAAACCGGACGCAATCACCAACATTGGTGAGGTCGCTTTGCTGCCTTCTACTACAAAGCTAGATCCTATAATAATTACTTATACGCCTCCTTTGATCAGAAAGGATGTGCAGAAAATTGAGATCACAACCGAGGACATTGCGCATAGCCCCAACATCCAAAATCCGAAAGAATTATTTGCTTCTATGAATTCTGACATTGTGATTCCAGAGGGAAGTAGCGACATGATCATTAGAGGATCCAGACCGGGAGATGTGGTTTATTATGTGGATGGTGTAAAAACAGATGACCTGAATGGCGTGCCCGGCGTAGGTATTGGAAGTATGACAGGGTATACAGGTGGAATACCGGCTAAATACGGCGACACAACCGGAGGTGTAGTTATACTGGAAACGAAAAGTTACTTTGATCTTTATTACGCCTGGAAGGCAAGAAAATAGTACAATAGCACGCTTCCTTGCGAAATAAATCCCTCAAGTTGATTCAGTTCAGCTTGAGGTTTTTGCATTAGTATTTATTTTTTCTTACACCGTCTTTAATGGGCTTAAGTATGTACTCTAAACCATTTAATTTTATTTCATAAATAGAAGCCATCAGGACGCCAATTTTTCCGGCAGGAAAACCTTTATTTCTGTACCAAACCAAATAAAACTCAGGCAAATCACAAATATAGGTGCCTTTGTATTTACCAAAAGGCATGGGGGTAGAAACTAAATCAATGAGATGTTTGCGTTGCGCCTGCTGATCCATAGGAGTAAAAGTAATGATTTCAGTGTTTGTATCCGGATTTTTGTTGCGCTTGATTCTATAGGGAGATGAAAGATGAAAGAGAAAAGATGAAAGAGAAAAGATGAAAGAACCAAGACCGTCATCCTGCGGATGACTGAAAGACAAAAGATGAAAGAGAAAAGAAAGCTTGTGATAAACAGGTTTATCTTTTCTCTTTCAGTCCGCCTTTGGCGGACAATCTTTCTTCTCTCTTCTCTCTTCTCTCTTCTCTCTTCTCTCTTCTCTCTTCTCTCTTCT
>JBBDID010000067.1:0-27632 GCA_040880585.1 Crocinitomicaceae bacterium
AACATATTTAACTGAATAATAACTTGTTAAATGGTTTTTAAGGATCGACTAATTAGTCGCTCCTTAAAAAACCGAAAGAATTGGAGGAAAGAAAAGGTAAATTGAAAAAGTAAAGTCTATCATTTTCTTCTTTACTTTTTGCTTTTCAGGGAGACACCATCATCCGCCAACCCTTGTCATTCTCGTAATTGCCATTCCTTTGAGCATTTCCAAAGGTAGCAGACAGTTTGGCTTTGGAATAGAAAATTCATGAATAATGCGGCTACGCCGAACAATCACATAAATCTTCCACCCATAAGTACCAATCACCATCAATTTCCAAAAAATAGAGGTAAGCATAGTGATATTCCCTATCAATCACTTGCCCCACATTTATTTTTGATCTCTTAAAAGCAGAAGGAAGTAGTAACTTTTCCCGAATAAAATCATCCTCTTCAGAAAGCACAGTATAAGAGGGAAGTTGTTTCTCCGTGATCTCCTTGAAATATATACCACTGCTCACTCCCGCATACCCCTCACAAAAATCTCCTTTTGGAAAACCGGCTTTCACCACCGCTTTATTTCCTTTTATCTCCCGGTAATCATTAATTTCTCCGGTATATCCCAAATTGCAATAAGCTCCCGGATTAAAAGCCCGGGATACCTTTAACTTTTCATGTGCATACTTTTGCTGATCAAAATTCTCAGAAAAATAATCCTCCGCAAAATCATTCAGCCACTCCTCAAAACTACCCCTCTTTTCCAACAACTCCATTTCCACTAATTTCTTTTGCTGATAGGGCGCATCCCCTTCTCCTGCCTCGTAAAAAGTATCCCACTTCCATTTTACCTTAACAATGCTATGCTTCATATCATCTTCCTGCATCTCATCCGTAATCATCACCCAACTTTCTCCCTGATCTGTTTCAAAATACGCATACCAATAATCCGCATTATCATCAAAACCGGTAAAAGTAAGGGTATCCCAATAATACTGAATACTGGCTTCCACAGTATCAGTAGCAGTTAAAACAGGCTCCGTTTCCACTTCCTCAATATCATTCGTTTGCTGTGAATGATCTTCTTCAGGAGTAACACAATTCATCAAAAAAACAAGCGGCAAAAACAATATCCATTTACTCTTCATCTCCTTTCATTTGGGGTCACTTTTTCATTGTACTGTAAATGTATCAACTTTACTGTTTCACAAACTTAGAGACATATTCTGTTCCCTCTACAGTAACTACAATAATGTATTGCCCTTTTGAAAGACCTGAAACATCTACAGTATTACTCCCGTTTGTTTGTTTAATGAGCTGCCTGCCTGATAAATCAAAAATGTTCACTTTTTCAATGATACCTTCTCCCATTTGAATAGTTAATTCATGCGTGGCAGGATTTGGATAGACCTGAATTTGACTATTGTTTTCTAATTCTTCATTGTTTGCCCACCCTTGTAATCCGTTGGCATTATAGACATATAAATAGTCATTGTCAGCCGTCCAAATGTTATCTAAAGTATCAATGGTAAAACTACGTATCCCGAAACTACCCCCTTCAAAGTTCAAAGGAGAATTGGTAGAATCAAAAACCGTCCAATCCGTCATATTGTAGGTGTATGCTAATGCTTTGTCTTTAAACAAAGCCCACATCTTACCTGACTTATCAAACTGAATATCTGTGACAAAATTGCTCGGCATATTTGTGTTGTCAGTATTGTATTGTATCCAATCTTCAACTACCTCGTCATACATAAAAACACCATTGGAAGTAGCAATCCAGACAATGCCTGCCGGAGATTGAACCGCTTTAATTACCTGGTTGAATTGAGGTAGATTGTGTCCCTGATAATAACTATAGTATATGGATGTCCCTGAGCTCATATCCCACATAAGAATACTACTCGAACTTGAAGAGCCAGGATTATAAAAGGAAATCCATTTTCTACCATAAGAATCTTCAAAAATGTTATAAATGTTCATGTTCAGCATTGGACTGTTCATATCATCATATATCACCGTATCACCATCCTTAAAAGCATGGCATGAAATACCATCCCAGTTATTTGAACCAATCCATAAGGTATCTTCATTGTCAAATTCAATGGTATAAGCCATAACACCAAGCGTAATTTCCAGGTTAACAGTTGTACCGTCATACGAATAAACATCACCTGTTACCGCATTATTATGTAATGGCATCCATGCTTTGCCGTCTTTTACGGCAAAGAATTCTATTAAACTACCAACTCCATAATCACTGTAGTCAATCCATTCAACACCTGCATCTCCAATAATATACATTTTATCAAGGGTAGTAAACCACAGTTTATTGGTTGAGGGGTCAATCCTCATTTGTGTGGGGGAGGGAATCATATTTTGCCCCAGAAAATCCCATTCCCATAAGGCTTTCCATTCCTGTGAATTGGAATTGAAGCCAATTATCAAGGTTGTTAAAATCAAAATCAACTTTTTCATTGTACAATAATTTTTTTAGTTTGCATGCTTCCATCACTCAACTGCACCTGCACAGTATAAACGCCTTTTGCTATACCCCGGAGATTAATTTCTGTTTGTCGTATGCCCTCATCCAATTTAGTTAATTTAACCATTTTACCGCTTATATCATATACAACGATTGATTCTAAATACTCGTTGGTTGACTGAATGGCGAAAAGGCCATTATTGGGATTTGGGAAAACCGAGAAAAGATTATGCTCTTGCTCCTCAATTGAAGCTTGTGGGTCAATCAAAGGGTTCAATGAATCACAAGGGAAATCGAAAAACAAACCATTAACCGTATCTCTGAGGTAAAGACTGTATTCCAGCTTATAATCTACGGTATCTGATGGAAACCAGACATTTCCGCTATCTAATGCTACTTCTCCATCCATTAGATCAATTCGCAGGACAAAATTATACAGATATCCACTCAATGTTATTGTAGTTGGTGTAACTGATTCCATCTGTGCAAACCTGTCCAATTCCAATTGATCCCATATTTCAATAATTCCCTGACCAACCTGAATATGTACAGTGTCATTTAAGTTTGATGCCGTCAATGAGGGATTATTTCTTTCCCAGGCAGCTAATAATTCAATTGTTCCGCCTACAAATGAAGAAAAATCATAGGTTTCATAGACTTTGTACTTCTCAATAACATATTTATCAGCCGCATCAATATTGACCAGACCTTCATTTAAATATGGGCCATAATCAGTAAGGGTATTGCCGTAAGCTCTTATGGTATCTACCGGATCATGCCAACGGTTAACAGGGGCAACATCAGGGTGTACAATTTGATAAAACGGCCTTTTAAGGCTGTCAATCATATTTGAAACGTCCAGTCTTCCCCAACCGCTTAGAGTATCATAGCCCGGATCATGCGCATCATTGGCTGATATTTGTAAAATGTGTTCAACATCTTCAACATCAAGGTTGTAATTTGAGTAACAGTCTTTATTGTAGTAACTTAACAATAAGCCAACAGCTCCTGTAACATGAGGTGCTGCTGCTGATGTCCCATTGTATCGGATATAGGGGTCGGATCCTGCCTGACTTGATCCGGTGGAAACGATAAGACTATCCGTTGCCGGAGCCATTAAATCCATATTCCTTCCTACCATTGAACCCCATTGATCTTCTGTTGAACTGTTATTGGTTGGGCCAATTCTCATTCCATCATAAGAACTGCCACCCACACAGATCAGCAACGGGTCATTGTATTTTTGAGGAATCATTTCATCATGTCCCACTATGTTAGTATATCCATACGAATTCCCTCTAGCTACTACATTGATTACGCTATTTTCATTTGAAAAAATCCATGCCTCTTTGCACAGGTGGCAAAAATCAATCTGTTCAACCGGATCACCCCACCCCGGTTCTACTTCATCTACCCTCAAAGAATCAGCCACTTTAAAAGTGCCTGTAACAATGCCGTAACTATGGTTAGCAATATGTAGTCCCCATCCTTGAGAATTTACGAATTCAGAACTACTCAAATATTGATCAGTAGAACTCCAGTCCCAATAGGTTCCGACTGAACGTGCACCGTCAACAACAGCAACGGCTACACATTCGGCATTACGATCATGCGAAGCCCAATTTTGACCCCATTCTGCCAAATGTATATCAAACAAACTGATTCCCGTGGTATCCGTTCCGTCACCTCCAGCTATTCCCGCAATTCCAATGTTGTTGTTCCTTCTTGCCCCAATTATACCTGCTATTGGTGTCCCGTGTCCGTCATGATCTTCACCCCAAAGTGCTTGTAAAGATGGATCTGTTTCAATCTGAGGGTCATCCGATTCAAATGTTGCATAATACCCTTTACCACCGGCCACTTTTATATCCGGGTGTGTTGTGTCTATACCCATATCATAAACTCCAACCTTAATAAAAGGTTTTCCGGTTGAATAATTCCATGCTGAATCACAATTCACATGACCCAAAGGAAATGGTCCCGGTACAATTGACCATTGTTCCCCTATTAACGAATCATTGGGAATGTTGAAGGGTTTACCGGTGTAATTGGGGTGACAATACTTCACTAATGGTTTAACTTCATGCGCATTGAGCAAAAAGTCTTTTAATGGAACATCTTTTGGGGTGTTCATTACAAATACACTCCAAAATGATGGCATGGGAACAATATTGCCCAATCTACCTATAGAGATGGTATCATTGGTGGACAAATGTGGAAACACCTTTCCAAATACAAGATCATCAAATAATGTAATATCGTTTCGATCCAGCAATTCAATACCCTTTTCATTTAAAAACTCACGGATTGAACCGTATCGTATTTCCGAATCATTAATTGTCTCAAGATCCAGGTATTGCCAGTTGAGTTTTACAATGGCTTGATTTGGTAAATAATTGTGCCTGGTATTGGTTTCTTCATCCTGGGAGAAGGATAGGGGCTGAAATAATAGTACCAAAATAACCGTAAAGAGTGCTTTCATATCCTAGTTTTAAGAGTTTCTATTTTATAATGCTCAGTCAAATTCTTTTTTAAACCGCTCTATTTATTTTTTTGTAGCTTTCATGTGCGTACTTTTGCTGTTCAAAGAGTTAGAAAACATCCACCTACTCTTCATCTCCGTAAAGTTGAATAACTGCCTCTTTTTCTCCTGATTTTTTGTAGCCCCGGTACATCCCTTCCGTATTGAACAGCATCATAACATTGCCTTTTTTATCAACGCCTATAAAGCCGCCATCTCCTTTCATTTGGGTCAATTTTTTTAGGCTCGCCTCCCCTGCTTTTTGAAGCGATAGCCCTTTAAACTCCATTAAAGCGGCAATATCACGCGCAATGGTTCCACGAATAAAAAACTCTCCGGTTCCGGTACAGGAAATGGCACAGCTTTCATTATTGGCATAGGTTCCGGCACCCACAATGGGCGAATCTCCTATCCTGCCGTATTTTTTGTTGGTTAATCCACCTGTAGAAGTAGCTGCCGCAACATTTCCTTGCTGATCCAATACAACGCACCCTACTGTGCCATACTTTTCGCTTCCTTCATCCATATAAGCTGCTCCCTGATCATTTTTTGCTTTTTCAGCTTCCTCTCTTTGCTTTACTTTTCGGTAATAGTCCCAGCGGCTTTTTACAAAGAAATAAGCAGAATCTGCATACTCAGCCCCGTGGTCAAGACAAAACTTTTCTGCCCGATCACCGCTCAATAAAACGTGTCGGGTACTATCTTTTACAATTCTTGCGCCCACTATGGGGTTTTTTAAATGGTGCACACCAGCCACGGCACCTGTTGAAAGATCCCTTCCATCCATGATGCAAGCATCCATCTCCTGCACGCCCTCATGGTTATAGACGGCTCCTCTTCCGGCATTGAACAAAGGAGAATTCTCCATATAGATAATGACTTGTTCCACCACTTCAATCGCCGGTTTTCCCGCTTGCAACATTTTCTCTCCAATAGCTATCGCCTCAGCCAAAGCGGTTCTGATTTCTTTATCTTTTTCAGCAGTAATTCTTGCCTTTGTGATAGTACCTGCCCCTCCGTGAATGACAATACTGTAATTGGAAAATGCATGATTTGACAGCAGAAAGAACAAAGTTAAAAACAGGGAGTAAATTCTCATACGTATTTCTTTTTGGCTTTAAGTTAAAAAGAAAATTAATACGTCTTGAATTTTAACAGCCATCAAATAATTCTCAACGGAAAAAATACTTCTACGATAGTACCACTTCTGTTTTTTTCTTTTATCTCAACAAGCTTTACACTGTAATTAGATTTTTCAATCTCTTTTAATACTTCCAGTCTCCTTTTTAACAACCCTATACCTTGTGAAGAATGTTTAGATAAACTTTTTTTCATGTTTGTCATATCCATAGCCTCTTTACTTATCCCTACGCCATTATCCTCTATTGTGCATTTGATCGTTTCAGAATCAAACATCTCAAAAGAAACGAAAAGTTTTCCTCCCGATTCAACACCATTAAAACCATGTATAACTGCATTTTCAACATACGGTTGAATGAGCATAGGAGGTAAGTAAGTCTCTTCCGGATCAATTGATTCATCAATTTTGATCTCAAAATCAAATTTCCCCTGAAATCGCTTTAATTCTAACTCCATATATTGTGTTAAAAAAGCAATCTCATCATTTAAATTAATCCATTTATCCAGCGAATTTTGCAATACAGTACGCATCAATTTTGAAAAATCTGAAACATAATCCAGCGCCTGTACAACATTTTGTTCCAGAATATAAAACTGTATAGAATTGAGCGCATTGAAAATAAAATGTGGGTTCAACTGAGACCCCAATAGCATAGACTGGTATTGAAGTGCCTGTTTTTTTCCATGCTCCAGACGCTTTCTCATCAATTCTTGCTCTGTAATATCGGTCAATAAGGCAATCGTTCCAATAGTTCGATTTTCTTTGTCTTTATATGCTGAAAAACCAATCACTACTGTTCTAGTATCCCCTTGTTTATTGATGATACTGGTTTCCATTTCCTCACCACTACTGTCTTGATTCAATTGAAGTTGGTATTTATCTGCCAAACCAACACTGATCTGCTGTAAGTTTTTATTTAAAAGCTCATCTTTTGAATAATCGGTCAGTTTAGTAAACGCTCTGTTTACGTATCGAACGATTAATTCATGATCAAATATGATCACACTATTATCCATGGTTTCCAATATTTTATCTGAAGCAAGTTTGGGATTATAAGATAAAAACTGATACTTTTTTATGATCACCAAAGCAGCTAGTATCACAGTCATTATTAAAACAGCAGCCAATGGAAGGTTTTGAATATCGAAGAAAAGGGGGAATAACAACTGAAAGAAAACACCAAAAAAGATGGGAAAGGCAAAGCCAATTAACATGAGACGGGCTCTTTTGGTGATTATTTCATTTGTGTTTTGACTGCTCAGAGAAAATTTAACTAATTGCCCTATAGAACCAAAAGAAAGCCCCGAAAACCAAATTACTTCTATCATTTCAAAAGTAGTAAAGCGCGAATCACTGATCCAATTAAAAATAGAATGCCGATCTACCCCCCAAACATCAATATCCATCAAATGACAGAAAAAGAACACCAGGGCCGGGACATATACCAACCATATAAACCACCAGGACTTAACTGCCTTTACATTGTTTATGAAAAGTAAAATGAAATGAAAACCGAAGACGGCACTTAATATCACAGTTAGTGAGAGCAATTTATGCCAAAACATAGCGGTTTCATAATTCGCACTCATTCTCAAAAAACCTTCTGACAATTGCCAGACAACCCCCATAACAATAAATAACTGAAACACAATTGATGAAGCAGCTTTCGGAAACTTAATCCGTATGTATATAATTGTTGCTAATCCGATCAGAGCCGGTATAAAGTAAATTAATGCAATTGGTAATGCATGTATGTCTATGCTAAAGTATGTCATGAAAAGAGAACTCGTATTAATTTAATACCAAGATGAAACAATTAGGCAGTTTAACAAACCTTTAATTTCCCACCGCAAAGGTAAACCTTCTTAAGGTAGCCAAGTATCACAAGCGTCGAGACTTATAAGTTATCTATCGATTATTTTAACATTTCTGCCACCTTTGCACTCTATTTCGCCTTAACTTTGCCTTTAGTAAACAAAACTACTCGGATGAAAAAACTACTCAGCGCAATAGGAATAGTATGCTTTTTAAGTGCTTCAGCACAGCAAGATACGATCACTTTCATGTCGTTAAACCTATTGAACTATCCAAATGGTTGCGGAACCTCAATAGTTAACCGTGAAGACACTTTAAGAAAAATAACACAATACGTAAATCCCGATATTTTTGCCGTTTGCGAACTTCAGGAAGAATTTGGTGCCGATAGCATTTTAAACAAATCACTCAATGTGTATGGAACCAACCATTATAGCAGAGCCAATTACATTCCCAACGCAAGCAGTTCAAACAATTTACAAAACATGCTGTTTTATAATAGTGACAAGCTTATTTTAGAATCTCAAGATGAAATCATTACTTCCCTACGGGATATCAATCATTATGTGTTGTATGTAAATGATCCGTTTTTAAGTGTGCATCAGGATACCATCTATTTTGAAGTCTATGTATGTCACCTGAAAGCCGGAACGGGATCAACCAATGAGGCGGTGCGAAATGACATGGTTACCTTATTGCGCAATTATGTAGACAATCGCCCGGCAGACAGAAATCATATTCTTTGCGGGGATCTGAACGCTTATGATGATCAGGAGCCTGCTTATCAAACCCTAACCAGTGGTGGTGGCAATCCTTTTGTAGATCCTATCGGGCAGGCAGGAAACTGGCATGATAATGCAGCTTTTGCCGGGATTCACACCCAATCTCCCAGAACAACAAATTGGGATTGTGGCGCTACAGCCGGACTGGACGATCGTTTTGACCAGATACTCCTTACACAAAACGTGATGAGTGGAGCTGATAGTGTAAGTTACCTTGCGGGCAGCTATCAGGCAGTGGGAAATGATGGCCAGCATTTTGATACCGATTTGATCACTCCACCCGCCAACGCTCTTTATCCTGATAGTATTATGTATGCGGTCTACTGGATGTCGGATCACCTTCCCGTGGTAATGGATGTTGTAATTTCAAAAGCCTGGGATGATGTAGATGTTGCACTTTCTACCGCCACACCTGACTGCTATGGAGAAAATAATGGTTCAGCAACCGCCACCCCTTCAGGAGGAACATCTCCCTATACCTATCAGTGGGACGCAGCTGCCGGAAATCAAACCACCCAGACTGCTACCAACTTAAGTGCGGGAAATTATTGCCTAACCGTTACCGACCTGAATGGATACACTGAAACAGCATGTGTGACGATTACTGAACCCGCTCTCCTCTCTTTAACTGCTTCAACAAGTGGTGATGACGGAAGTTGTAATGGTGAAGCTACTGTAAATGTGTCAGGTGGAACACCGGCTTACACTTATCAATGGGAAGCTGCTGCCGGCAATCAAACTACAGCTACAGCAAGCGGATTGTGTTTTGGAGATTATTGGTGTATAGTAACCGATCTAAATGGCTGTCAGGACTCCATTCAGGCAACGATTACTGATCTGGATGATGCCTCTATTTCTGAATGGAAAGATGGAAGTGCTTTACTTGCTTATCCCAATCCTTTTAAAGATGTACTGCAAATCGACCTTACTCCCCTTCAAACAAAAAACAAGATAGAAGTCCGCCTACTCAGTATGGATGGAAAAATAGTATTTACAGAGACGATAAATGAAGAAAAGGCAGGAGTTGTTGAGCTGCACACAGAAAAAATACAGGCGGGAGAATATATTCTGGAGATCATCACCACTGAAAAGCAGTATCAGATAAAACTCATCAAGGAGAAATAACTATATCAAGCGTTTTTCAATGTAGTTTGAATTAAAGATCCCCAGAGCCCCCATATATTTCAGGCGAAAAGAAATGGTATCTCCGACCTTAAATTTTTTCCGGCTTTTACCCAAATCCAAAATCAACATATCCGAACTGGCGCCGATCACCTTTATATCTTTATTTACGGGGATTAAAAATTCTGTACCAATATCCAGCAATCCAATATCTACGATCGCACGGTAAGAACTTGTTCCATAATCCTCTTCATCTACCTTAAACATTTCACCCGAAGGATTTTCAGCCAAAACCCCAATGGGCACGTTAGGTTTTTCAGCAATCTCTATTATTTCTGCAAAAAGTTTAATCACATCCTGCTTCATGTTCTGAAAAGGCTTTCCACTCAGTAAATTATTGCCAAAAAAAAGCGTTTCTCCTACCCTAAAGTGATTGACCCCTTTAGGAATTTGATTCTTTCTCAACATGGGAAGTGTGATAGAAGATCCTCCCGTCACCCACGGAATTTTGCGATTAAACCGGGTTTCTATAAGTTCTTTATACAAGGATAACTGAATTAATTTATCCTGAGAAGGCAGTACACCACTCATACAGTTCAAGTTGGTTCCAATACCGGTTACTTTAATGGCTTTCAGTTCAAAAACACCTCCATAAAAATCCAGTAGATCCTCTCCCATTACCCCTTCACGTAAATCGCCCATCTCAACCATGATGATCACTTTGTGTAGTTTTCCCTGTCGCATGGCTTCCTCAGAAAGCAACTTAATGGTTTCATAAGAACTATTAAAGCTGGCGTCTGCATATTTAACAACACTTTTTATGCTTCTTTTAGCCGGAGGCTTAATATACACTGTATCCACATCAGGGTCTAGTTCTTTGATCACTTTTAGGTTGCTGATGCGCGAATCACAAATTTCTTTGACTCCCATATTGATCAGTTCCTGAATATACAGTCGGTTACCACACAATAATTTAGAAACTACAGCCAATTCTTTCCCATGCTTATCCAGCATTTGTTTGATTACCTTATAATTGTGATGCAATTTATCTTTATACAATTCTAAATATGCCATCAGTCTACAATTTTACGAGGAATATTAATGGGCAAACGCGTCAACAATTCATAATTTAATTGACTGCTCAGGTCACTGAATGAAGAAACAGTAATCTGTTTATCTTGTTGTTTCCCGATCAACACCACCTCATCACCTCTCTTTACACCTTCTAAATTTGTCACTTCTACCACCACCATATTCATATTTACAATTCCCACTACGTCCATACGTTGACCGCCAATCAATACTTTTCCCTGGTTACTCAATGACCTGCTAAAACCATCTGCATAACCTACCGGTACCGTAGCAATTTTCATGTCCTGTTCTGCCAATAAGGAAGTTCCGTAGCCCACATATTCCCCTGCTTTTACTGATTTCAGTGACATGACTTTAGATTTCCATGACAACACCTGATCTAAAGGATCATCCGGGAACTTATTCTTTACACAATAGCCCATTTTGGTTTCTTTACTAGGCCAAAAACCGTACTGTAAAATCCCAACTCTGGCGAGATCGTGTATTGTTTTGGGATAATTCATCACAGCCGCTGAACAGGCTAAATGTGCTTTTTTATATCCAATACCCTTTTCATTTAATTTTTTTCTCAATCGACTAAACTTAGCAATCTGTCGTGTAATGCGGTAATGATTGGCGATATTCTCTGCGCCGGCCAGATGACTACAAAAGCCTTCTATTTCTAAGCTGTCCAAATTATCAGTAATCATACCCAATGCTCTTTTGAGATCTTTATCACCAAAACCGGTTCTGTTCATCCCCGTCTCTACTTCCAAATGAATTTTAGCCTTTTTTTTCAGTTTCAGCGCAGCAATGATCGCCGCATTCAATCGGTCTGTATCAAAGACATAAAACTCAATGTCATTTTCAATGGCCCATTCCAACTCTGCATTGTCAATATACCCCATAATCAGCAGACGGTCAAAGTTTTCCAGAGATTTAAGTGCAATAGCTGCTTCAAAGCCGGTAAAGACGCCAAAACTCTTCACACCCAGTTCATAAGACATTGGAACAAATTTCTCAATACCATGACCGTATGCATTTCCTTTTATAATTGATACAAACTCACTGTTATCGCCCAGGCGGCTTTTAATGAAATCAATATTATTTTTTAGCGCTTTTTTACTCAGTTGTATACTGGAACTTTCATTCATTGAGTTTCCTTTCGATAATTTGCATAAAAATTTCTGAACCGGAAGTAATGATCTCATCCGGAAAATCATAATCGGGATTGTGTAAGGCGGGTACGTTTTCCCCGGCACCAAGAGCGAACATAGCTCCTTTCATTTTCTGGGTATACAACCCAAAATCTTCTCCCCATCTAAACGGCTTCTCTTTGTCATGAATGCTCATGCCTAACGATTCAGCTGCCTCCCGGATCATATCCACGGATTTTTCATTGTTTTCTACTGATGAAAAGGACTCAAACCACCTCATTTCTGTTTCAATACCATAAGTTGCTCCGATTTCATTCACTTTTGCTGTAACCCATTGTATCAATTCATCCATATAATCTGCAGTCCAACAACGGATGGTTAAGCCCACCATTCCTTCTCCGGCAGATACACCATAAGACTTCTCTCCCATTTCAAGGTACACCGGTGCAAAAACACAAAAATTTTCGGAGTCCTGATCAGGGTTTTGTTTCTCTTGCGAAGCACGAATAATTACTGTTATCGGAAGTGCAGGGTTAATTCCTTTCTCGGGTTCTGCAGCATGTGAGGTTTTTCCTTTGAAAGTTATTTCAACACTGATCACAGATGGCGTGAGTACTCCTTTCTTCAGAATAATCTGATGAAGTGGATATCCGGGAACATTGTGTAAAGCAAAGATAAAATCAGGAGGGTTAATACTCTGAAAGTTTTCATTGGCCAAAATTTCTTCAGCTCCTTTCCCATTTTCTTCCGCCGACTGAAATAGCAAACTCACCGTTCCGTTAGCATAATCTTTTTCGGTTAATTTATTGGCTAAAGACATCATGATAGCCATGTGCCCGTCATGTCCACATTTGTGAGAAACCCCATCAATTTTTGATCGGTAATGAAAATCATTGATTTCTTTGATGGGTAAAGCATCCAGTTCACAACGAAACATTAAATGCGGGCCGTCTTCGTCAAAAACTCGCCGGGCAAGTAAAGAAGTTTTGCCGACTTTGAAAATGGTGAAATTTCCAAATTTGTGTATCTCTTGTTCTATAAAGTGAGAGGTTTTCTCTTCCTCGCCTGACAATTCAGGATGGGCGTGTAATGTTTTTCTCAGCTCAATGAGTGCATCTATTGTCATATTATCGTTTGAGTCTCATCTCCAGGTAAGGGTTTGTAAATCCGATCTTCTCATATAAAAATCGCGCCGGATTATCTTTTTCAACATGTAAAGCAATATCTCCCACACAAGCCTTGAGAGCTGCTTCCATGAGTGATTTTCCCAATCCTTGTCCTCTAAATTTACGATTTACCGCAATATACACGAGAATATTCTCAGGAATATAGCCGGACATCCCCGTTTCATTCACAACAACTACTCCGGAGATCTTGTCCTCCACAAATTGAATCAGGACAAAGCCGCCGTTGTTGTCAAAAACGTAATCAATTGCTTTTTGAATGTCTTCCACTTCATCTCCATAGTTATCCAGATGATCATAGAGGAAGTTAGCCACTTCCATACTTGTGATAAAAGTGTCCCTACCTGAATTTTTATTAAGTAATTTGTATTTTGTCTCTGTCATTGGTTCAGTTATGCTCATTTCACGTATTTTTTTATTACCTCCCCTTACTGACTAAAAAGGCATTTTTTTTAAAACACTACAAATTTAACAATTATGTTCTGTACGACAAATTTTATCTTTTCAGATTTATTGATGATAACATACCAAAGTAACAATAGGGTCGATCTTCTAATTTTTAAATTTTACAGATTTGTTTAACAGTCAAGTCTGTTCAGGATATTTATTTTCTGAAAACCCCTTACTGTTATTCATAAAGGGGGAAATTCCTAACTAGTGTGGTGATTGCTAAAAAAGTAATTTGAAATTATTTCTCTACAATTCTACCCGTCTCATCAAACCAAACTTTTTCTCCATTTTCTAACTCCCCAAAAAATAATTTATCAGAGGTAGAATAGTCTATCTTCTTGTATTTTCTATCGGTCAGTACCTCCAGCTTATCCGTACCAAACTCCCAACTCACCAAAGCTGCTTCACCTTCAACTCCCATAGAAAAAAACTGTTTTTCATACAACTGCCAAAGAATGATCAAATGCTCATAGTTATGAGGCACTAATGGGTTTCCTTGTAAACTATACAAGCCATCTTTTCCGTCTTTTATCGCCAAAATAAAACCGAGCTCTTCCGCATCTTCAATTATCAACCAATCAAATTCAAAAGGAAGAATAATATTACCATCTTTTTCAACCACCCCTACTAAACCGTCTTCTGATACTACTTTTTTATATTCATCATATTCCCCAAAATAAAGATTACTTTGCGTTTCGAAGGTTTTCAAGCTTAACTGTTCTACCTTTCCATTCTTAATTACAAAAGCAAATTCACCGTGCACTCCCACCCACTCGTCAAATTGAACGCGTTTGTGTTCATTGTATTTTTCATTCAAAAAACTCCATGCATCTCCATCTTTTACCACTGCTTTTACACTCAGACTATACTCCGTTACTGAAAAAGGATCTATTACATAAGCATTTTCATACTTGAAAGGGACTTTAATGGTATTATCAGAAGTAACTATTCCCCATTTTCCATTTCTTTTAACAGAAAAATCTTTCTTTAAATCAGTTTTAGCCTGTCCCATTTTGGCATCTATACCCAATGTTCTGGCTGGATGCTTAAAGTGGGATAAGGGCAATTTATAATCACCTGAAGCAGACAAAATTCCCCACTTCTCTCCTTTGCTTACCAAAAAAGTTTTTGCCTGTTTGGTTGATGGGTAAATATCATCATAAGACCACTTGTACATGGGGTTCATCTTTTCATCCATAGCTATCCATCCACTATCTGTTCTCACTTCAATAATTCCATTCGTTTTTCTAATTTCCTGATAAATATAATCGGACAAAGCTTTCCCCTTCATGCAAACGGCAAATTTCCCTTTGCTATCCTTACAAGGTACCGGTTCTTTCACCTTTTGTTCTACCCAATTCATTCCAACCAATTGAAACTTATTACCGGAGACATCATATCCGAAAAACTCTTTTGCTTCATCATTTGCAGGCGCAACCCACTGAAGAATCGTAAATTGCTGATTTTTGGTTTCCTCAAATAATGTTCTACTTTCAGAATTATAAGAATACAGCTCAACCTCTACATTTGATTCAGCTATGAAATAATCTACACTATCAGTTGAACAAGCTGTAATAGCATTGTATTCCGGAGGAAGTAATTCTTTACCAAAATCTGTCTTTAAACCTACTTTATTTCCCTCCTGAAAAGTCTCTAATTTTTGTGCAAATACAGTTGTTAGCAATAACAAAGTCAGTACAGTAGCAATTTTTTTCATGTCATTTTAAAGTTAACGTAAAACCGAAGATAATTAAAAAACTATAACTCTTACCTTAGAAAGAAATGTGCCAGGGTGAAATAAAAAAATATTTTGATGAAGATTTCTTTTCGTATCTCAGTGTATGAGTACAAAATGAAAGGATTCGTTTATGGGATAGAATCGAGATACAAACGCTCAACTTTTTCTCTGGCCCATGGGGTTTTTCGTAAAAATTTAAGGCTGGATTTGATAGAGGGATTACTTTTGAAACAGTTTATATTTACCTGTTTCGCCATTTCTTCCCATCCCATCTCTGCCACCAAATGTTCTAGTATGTGTTGAAGTTTCACGCCATGTAGCGGATTATTTTCTTGATTTCCGGGTAAATTCGTTGCATCCATTCGCATTGGTTTAATTAAAATCGCCAGATCAATATCCTACTTTTTTTGTTCCCAAAATTCATGGAGATGATCTTTACCTCCTTTGCTTCGACAGCCTTTAGTTCATGACTAAATTTTTTCAAATGTGATTCACGGGATACGAGACTTGTAAACCACTCACAGTGCCTTTGATATTTCACACTTTGCCGGATCATATTCGTGACAAATTTTAATTCACCTCCCTCAGTATACAGTTCCCCACTTTTTCCACCAAAGTTTCTGGCCAGCGGATTGATTTTTCCCTTATGCAGGTTCTTGTTTTTTCGAGCTGTAGCGGCTTCCACCTCTTCTCTACCGGCGTAAAATGGAGGATTGCAAATACTCACGTCAAACCGTTCATCCGCTTTAATGATTCCTGCAAAAATGTGTTGGCTGTTTTGTTGATGCCTGATCTCTACCTTCCCTTTCAGGATGGGATTGGTATTTACGATTCTCCGGGCGCATTCCACCGCTATTTCATCTATCTCCGAACCAACACACTGCCAGTTGTATTGACTGACCGCTACTATGGGATAAATACAGTTTGCTCCCACCCCAATATCCAAACACTTTACTTTTCTTTTCTCAGAATCAGATGTACAGATGACATCTGCAAGATGATGGATATACTCAGCCCTTCCGGGAATGGGTGGGCAAAGGTAATCGTCCGGAATATCCCAATGATCGATTCCATAAAAATGCTTCAATAGTGCTTTATTTAATGCCTTAACTGCATTCGGATTCGAAAAATCAATCGTAACCTTCCCATATTTGTTAGCTGTGATGAATTTTTTTAAGTCGGGAAAAGTAGCTGTCAATTGATTAAAATCATATCCCCCTTGATGTTTACTTGAGGGGTGAAATTTGTCGGTCTGTTTTATCGAATCGCTCATCCGCTTCAAAGTTACAGTTAAAACCAAAAAGTGGGCATTTAATACTAGCTTTGTTCTCACAAAAATGATGACAGTTTGAAAACATTCGTTGAATTAGGGATAAAAAAGAATTTTGTAAAGGCCCTGGCTGAACTACAGATTGTTGAACCTACAGCTATACAGGCCGAAGTAATCCCTGTTTTACTAGGGGGAACGACTGATCTTGTCGGGCAGGCTCAAACCGGAACCGGAAAAACAGCCGCTTTTGGACTCCCCTTACTACAACAAATTGATCCAAAACAGGATGCGGTGCAGGGGTTGATCTTGTGTCCGACAAGAGAATTGGGGAAACAAATCGCCAAGCAATTATTTAAATTCACTAAATATTCTGATCAGATCTATACTGAAGCCGTGTACGGTGGAGAGCATATTGACCGCCAAATTGGGCGATTATCCAGAACCACCCATATTATCGTAGCTACTCCGGGACGTTTAATTGATTTGGTAGAAAGAAAAGCCGTTGACCTGAGTCAGGTAAAAACGGTAGTCTTAGATGAAGCGGATGAAATGCTCAGCATGGGTTTTCAAAAAGAACTGGAAGCGATTTTAAGTTTGACTTCAGGCGTCCAGAACAAATGGTTATTTTCTGCAACGATTCCTGCAGAAATTGAAGAAATCATCAGCAAATACCTCTCTCCTTCTGCAAAACGACTAAAGTTAAGTGGTGAAAACCTGGTGAATGATAAAATCCGGCATCAGTATCTGGTATGCGAAGAAGATGAAAAGCTGTATGTTTTGATGCAATTTTTAGCCAGTGAGAAAAATAATCGTGGTTTGGTATTTTGTAAAACCAAAGCGGCCACCAAAAAATTGAGCAAACAATTACAGGCTAAAAATGTAGCCGCAGATGCCCTTCATGGAGATTTATTACAAAAAGAACGGGATAAAGTGATGCGGGCTTTTAAAAATGAGAACCTGAATATTTTGGTAGCGACAGATGTGGCAGCCAGGGGGATAGATGTCCCTGATCTTTCATTTGTGGTTCACTACGAATTACCGCAATCAGAAGAGTATTACACACACCGCTCAGGCAGAACCGCAAGAGCAGGAAAGAAAGGAGTATCGCTGGTGATCGGCACCTATGCTGAGGCAAAACAACTCAAGTATTATGAGCGGAATTTAGGCATCCATTTTGAGCAGATAAAGAAGATCAAATAAAGGTCATTTTTTTTCTATTTCAGGGCTACTTTTTTGACTTGATTATTTATTGCCGCAAAAAGTGGGATTTTTTTTATAGCTTTACTACTCAGAAAAAACTCATTATGAAGTTCGACGCCTGGTTAAATTATCCATCCATTACAATTGCAGTAGAAAGAGTTGATGAAGGTTACCGCTGTGTAAAATTTGTTGAAGAATCTATTGTAAGAGGCGGAGCTGTATTCTGTGAAGATGAGCGGGAACTCAAACATTTTTTGTTATCTATCCCCAATCCTCCCAAAAAAGAAATTTCAGAATTGATCGCTTCACTTTCATGAAGGATTGTTAAACTGTTTTTGTTATTCCTTGGGTTGTTTTCCCGTTTCAAAAAGTATTAAATGTCCTACTCAAGAAATAGGAAGATGATTATAACAATTAAAGCACTCAGCGGTACAATGATGAAACAACTTTTGTTTTTAGCCTTCTTTTTAATGCCTTTCTTTGGCAGCAGCCAAGATAAATCTGCGGGCATTACCGGTGTTTGGTTAACCGAAATTAAGGATGCAAAAATTGAAATTTATCAAGAATCAAAACAGTATTATGGCCGGGTGGTGTGGTTGGCTGAGCCCAATGATAAAGAAGGAAAGCCAATGGTGGATGAAAAAAATCCAGATGCCAGCTTGAAAAACAGACCCATTATTGGCATCAATATTTTAATCAGTTTGGTTTCAAACCAGCATGGAGAATGGGTAGGCCAAATTTATGATCCGAAAGGTGGTAAAATGTACACTTGCAAAGTATGGCGTTCTGGTTCAACTTTAAAGGTAAGAGGTTACATGGGTTGGCTGTACGCTACAAAAACATGGACAAGAGCGGTACTGTAGTGATCATACTACTACACCGCGGTTTGGTTGTCCATAGCCTCAGATAATCCCAGCGGGAAATTTTTCAGCAATAGAGAAGAAATGGCGTGGTAAATGATATGATCAATCAGCCGGAGATAAAGCTGATATTTGAGCCACCGCTCACCGCCTCAGCATCAACTGTAAGTAAAGGAAGGCCCAGTTCGTTACTGATCAAACTCTGCACAAATTTTTGAGAAAAAATCTGAAAAGTATCCGGATAATAGGTAGCAGCCAACATAGCTACATTTTCTTTCTTACAAAACGTCATCAAGCCTTCCATGAAGTTTTTTCTATCGAGTAACTCTACAGATGATTTTATGTTGTTTTCTTTCAAGTGACTGATAGCAATGCGCATATTAGTCATTACTTTTTGCTTAAAATTAGGGTCTGTATGCTTGCCCCCGATTAAAATCAATTCACTGTCAAAATACTTACAAATCTTTACTGCCGTTTTTACAACCTGAATACTTTCTTTCTCCAGGTCAATTGTCATGGCAATTTTCTTAATGGGCTTGTATTTTGTTTTCTCCTGCACAACAATAAAAGGGCATTTGCTTCTACCAATCACTTGAATAGCATTACTTCCAAATACCTTTTGCAGTTTGCTGGCATTATGTGCACCCATAATGATAAAAGCCGCATGAATATCTCTGGCGATTTTACCAATATCCCGCAATACTTTTCCTTTGCTGATTTGGTATGAAATCTCACCTGCATAATCAACAGACTGCGTTTTAATTAAGGTTTTTATTTTTTCTTCAGCCTCAGCTTCCTTGCCTTCTTCAGCGATATGAAGCAATACCAATTCATTCTCGTCCTTATCCGCCACCTGCCTGGCAAATACCAAAGCGTTTTCAGTCACCCTGGTAAAATCTATCGGAATCAATAATTTTCTTTTGTCCACCTGTCGTTTAATTCTGACGGTAAAAATAGTCAATCGCTACACATAAGCTAGCAAGTGAAGCAAAAAAGACCAATTTTTCATCTGTAGATACTATAAATGATCAGGAGGGGGGAAATATAATTTGGTAAAAAATTAAAAAAAGACTCTCAGATATTGAAGAGCCTTTTTTTAATTATTATTGAATCGCCTTTTATTTAAAGACGATTTTGTTAGTGCTTACCACACCATTTTCGTTGGTTGATTTTAATATATAAACTCCAGCCTTTAAACTATTTTTTCTAATGATTAAACTGGAAGAATTCACGCTATATGAATTTATAATCCTACCTGAAATATCGAGTAGGACAATTTCACTTAGAACAACTCCATCTCCAAAAACAACCGTCACCTGCTCACTAGATGGATTTGGGTAAATTTCTTTAATCATCATGTTTGACTCTTCTGCAATTCCCAACCCGCAATAGTATAAATCATAGAGGTTAGCCGCACCACTAGGTGCATTTGCTGCTTGTAATGGTGCATCTGTACATGCCATTTGATCAATTAGAAAATCTCTTACAAAATTTACTGTTGTATCCATGTAATCTGCATCACCAAGATAAACAACGTGACCACCACCATAATGTGTGTAAAAGTTACTTTGAACACCAATTGTTCCGGCATGTTCATCCAGCATTCGGCTACCATCTAAATACATTATTGGAAATCCGGATACACTTGCCTCACCTCTGCTGTAAGGAACTGTTCCATCTTCATCACCATGCAATGAAACAAATGGCACATCACCGTTTTCAATCCAACCGTATCTTGCCAATGCTCCGCATAAATTGATAACACCGGCTACCTCTGTAGAATAACCCGGATTACCACTTGCCCCTTCTAATCCTCCTAATGCATTCAGATCAGAGAGGGACATAAACTCCTCTATTTCACATTCTTTATCTAAGTAAGCATAATGAAGCGCAGTAAGTGCTCCTGCAGAGCTTCCACCAATATAAATACGTGTAGTATCAATTTTGTAGGTATTCGCTCCAACTGCATCTTGGTAAAAAAAGCGTGTTGAAGCTTTCATGTCCTGAACAGCTCTCAAAAGTGCTTTAATTGCATTGACAGAGTCGATAGGCCACATTCCTGTTCTGTAATCAATAGATGCACAAACAAAACCTTTTTGTGCAAATCTGTTAGAAAGCTCAACAACATCAGCTTCAGTTTTTGTACCGCCAATAAAACTTCCACCGTGCGCCCAAATAATCAATGGACGAGCAGTTTCGGTATCTCCGGTTGGCTCGTAGATATCCATATCAAGCATGGTATTGCTCCCTGTAAAATCATCATTTTGGCCGTAATTAATATCGCTTGTTACCGTGACAGTAAACAAGTCAGTAGCATAACGACCGCCGTCACATGGTGTTTGAGCATTTACTGTTACCATAGTGGTTAACAGTGACAATGTTAAAAAGTACAATTTTTTCATAATTTATTTTTATTAATTAGTATTTATGGAAATAAAATTCCGTGATATTTAGTTACATCCGCATAGGGAATTTGAGCATTAAAGTGTTCATTAATCGCCTCAATAAATTTATTGGCCAGTAGTGCTTGTCCTATTGGGTTGAGATTTCTGCCATCCAGTGAAAAGGCTCCACCAGTTATAAAGTTTGTACTCATTGTTATACCGTTGTAGAGAATCCCGGATTTCAACTCATTAATAAGATCATCTGCTTGAGCAATGGCTAAATTATAGGTTTGAGCCAATTGAAGTATAACAGCATTGTATTCATCTATTTTTGTTTGAATCTCATCTATTTCACTAAGTGTAAGCACATATCTGTCAGGAATTGGATTGATTGAGCCCATGCCATTACATTTCACAGAATCAAGCGGGATACTCAATAAAATAAGCTCACCTTCAACCATCTTTCTTACTTTATAAGGTAAATTACAATCACATTCAATTGTAAATGGATTATCCCCTTCTTCAAAGGTCATCCCAATTGGATTAAAAACATTGTTCATGGTTTCTGCCTTATCGGCATCCAAAGTCAATCCATCATAAGGAATGGTATTGAAATAAGGATAGAGTAAGACATCCGGAATTGTAGCGATTACACCATTTGCTCCTGTTCCGCTCATTGCAGCCAGAATTTCATCCAACGTTCCATCAAACCCAACATTTGCAGCACCCGAAGCTGAAGGCATAGAGCCAGAAGTTCCACCACTAGTAGCATAGGTCATGATATCAGCATCCCCCAGCATGACAGAATAGAAAGTTGGATTTCGAGCAATTGCATCCCCCAAAATTGATCCGTTTACTTCGCTTGAAGTCATTCTACTGTAATAGGGATTGTAATTCCCGGCTCCCGCTGATGAGTTTCCGTATCCAACAGTATTAATGTCAAGGATACTTACGCCAGGAACCCCAAGGTTGTCAAATGGTGCAGAAGCGTATGTGTTTTGATTAAAAGCACTTAAGTTACCTTGAGAAGCTTTACGAACCGGTGAAAGTGAAGTCGTGTCTTTACAATCTGTCTTGTATCCCAAAATAAACTCCGAATTGTTATCTAAATTAATACCCGGCAAAGATTCATCCAGTAAAGGCTGGTTAAAATCTACCGATTCATCTGAACTGAGTTGTTTTGCCAGGATATTAGCGTAAGAATTTACCTGGGCATCATAATGCAAGGCATCATCAGCAAATCCTGCCGTAGCATTTGTCCCAATGGCAACATAACGTCTTGCATCTACATCTCCTACATCTAATGGCGTTTCCTTTTTGCAGCTAACTAGCACAATTCCTATCAGGAGTAGATATGTAAAAGTCGTTTTCATTCTAATAGAGACCGTAAGATAAGGAAAATCCCGGTGCCAGGACACGCGTTTTAAAAGTTCCGCTTAATCCCGTTTCTAAATTTGTGTCGGTTCGTTTTACTTGAGTGAAGAGAAGGGACAGATCGAATTGAAATTTGTCATTCAATTTGTATCCAAACCCGGCTGTATAATTTATTCGGTTAGCATCAGGCGTTTCTGGAGTAACGTATCCGTCCTGTACTGGAGTTATGGCGAATGCAAGCCCAAGTCTGGCACTAATTTTTGGCGTAAATTTATATTGCCCACCCATTCGCACAGCAATCGTGTTTTCATAATTTCTAGCCGATTTAGTGTCTTCTAAAGATTCTGTATTGTTTTCATAATCAAAAGCCAGGGTGTCATACGCATTCCAACCGACATAATTTGCATCTAAAGCCAGGGCTAGTTTTTCATTGGCTTGAACTCCCAATCCGAAAGTAAGCACTTGAGGCAAAGGTAAAGAGGATGTGAAAGAGCCAGATGGAAATTTTTCGTCAACCGAAGCAGGTACCGTGAAAGTTGCCGTACCACTTGTAATGTTCATATCGACCTGTGAGCGGTATGTAATTCCAAAACTGAGACGCTTTGTAGGCTCAAAGTAGAGTCCAACGTTATAACCAAATCCGTGGCCTGATCCGGCAAGCTCCACATGCGCATATTCGCCATCTTGATCTTGTAACGGTAAATCTTTTTGCAGGTTGACCTTTCCATAACTGTATACAAAGCCTGCTCCAATTCCAATTTTGTCAGTAAGTCTAAAACTCACGGTGGGTTGAAAAAATATAGCTTTTAGTGCCAGTCGTGTAAGTGCAAATCTTCCAACCCATCCTTCTTCCCATTCAACTGTACTTCCGAAAGGTGTATAAACAGCTATTCCAAGTTTTAATCGACTACTGTCTTTGATTTGAAATAAACCATACGCAGAAAAAGGTGTTCCCACTGGAGAAGTAGTACCATCCGAAACATTGGTGCTGTTTTCTACGAAATTTCCTTTTGCAAATGTCGGTGTCATCCCCAATGTTACTTCACTTCTGTCAATAAATGAAGCGCCGGCAGGATTAAAAAAAAGCGCAGAGGCATCCTGCATCAAAGCAGTACCGGCTCCGCCCATTCCTTGTTGGATTTGCCCTTGCAGATTAACTTGATACCCTTGTCCAAGACCAGCAAAGGGTAATAATAAGGCAACTAATATTAATCTTGACATACTGATAATTATGCTATTAATAGTTGATTTCGGCTTTAATGCTGAAAGATGTGAAGATACTTTTTTTATTTGTGAAAATTTTGAATTACCAGAATTTCTATATGAACGGTAACAACTATCCGAAACTTTGAAAAATAGAACAGTACCCATACTTTTTGGTTTTGCATCACCAAAACCTACGATCAATTAGTAGCTCTTTTGTTTGGACAGCTTTGCAGATGCAGCACTTTAGAGGGCACTGCCGGGCTCTATTTTATTAAATAAAAAGGGTAACCAGAAGTAAATAATATTAGAACTTAAAGAGGTCGAATGTTAACATTACTCGGATAGAATTCTATAAAGTTCAAGATTCAGGTAGTAATGTTTTCCCTCAATTGTTTTCTTTTCCAGTACCTGCATTTCGCATAAGTCGTTCAGATACTTTCTTGCTGTTTTCTCTGCGTAAACTTCTGAATCAACCAGGTGGTTAACTTTTGTAAATGGTTGTGTGAATATAAATTCTACCAGGTCATCAGATCTCAAGAACTTACCTTCATTTTTAACATGATCTGAGATAGCCTCTTTTGCTGATACAATTTCATTAATTTTTGTGTATGTTATGTTGGATGTATATTCCACTGCTCTAAGCATAAATAAAATCCAATTTTTCCAACTACCTCTTTGAGACACCTCCTGCAATCCAGAGTAATAATCGTCTTTATTATCTAATATATATCTACTAAGAAATAAAATTGGAAAGTCTAATAGACCTTTGAACGTTAAATAGTGAATATTAAAAACTCTTCCTACACGGCCATTTCCATCTCTGAATGGATGAATCGCCTCAAATTGAAAATGTGCTATTGCCATCTTGATCAAATGATCAATCTGATATTGATCATCATCATTTAAAAACGCTATCAGGTTGTCAAGCTTTTTCTCTATGATGTTCTTTCCTTTGGGAAGAGTGTATATAACTTGTCCGGCATTTGGGCCAGTTCCACCTTGTTTTATTCTAGTCTCAGTAAATGGAGGTCTAATCTTATCAGTAGTTTCTTTTATCTCCTGAAATACTTTTGTAAAATAATCCTGACTAAACGAGCCTGCTTCAGCAAGAAATGAGTATCCTGACCATAATGCCTCCCGATATCTTAGAACCTCTTTTGAGGCACCCGTTGCTTCCGGGTTTTGATCACTATACTCTTTGTACAGTTCATCATCTGTAGTAAATATATTTTCGATTGCACTTGACATCTTGGCTTCTTGAAGACTAATCGAATTAATGAGAAGCCCTTGATTGGATATTACTGCGCTTCTTCCCTGAAGCCTGGCTAATGCCGCTTTGGCATCACCGAGCTTTTTTAAGATTTCTATTGTTTCATATAGTTCTTCTCTGATTGGTAGTTCAGGCAGATCATTCCACGGTTTATTTCTGTTAGGATTTATTTGATAAAGGATTTCAGGCATAGTTTGGTTTTATACAAAGATATAACTTTAACAACAGTATACGGTAAAAATACAAAAATATACCGTATAGTTAAAATTGGACGGTAAAACCTATTAAATTCATAAAGTAAACGGTAAAACACATAATATATACTGTTTGTGTCGGATTAGACGGTAAAAAGAGTAACTACATAAAGGAAACAGTACAAATTCAGTTTATTATCGTTTGATTCGATTCTAATAATTGTCAAGCTAGTTGACTTTTTTAGCGATCACCAGGTGAGTATAAGGCATAAGTAGGACGCTTACGCCCCACGCCAGAGGGAGTTTTGTTTGGATAGCTTTATAGATGCAGCACTTTAGAGGGCACTGCCGGGCTCTATTTTTATTGCATAGGAGATGCAAAAGCAGTTTCAGGACGACACTATCGATTGTGTCGTCTCTGCTAGTTGCGGAATCATTAGATAAATAAGGGTAACCAGAGGTAAATAATATTATAGAATACCTTATTGAAAGTGTTTTCTTCTGGTATTATAATGTATGGTGTAGGCCTTTTTTGAAGATTCACTTAAATATGAATTCGCAATCATTTCGTGTACCGCATCTTGAAAACTTGCAAATGGTTCAATGATCTTATCAATTCGCTTTTCTGATACGCCTATTGAGATCCCAAATTTTACAAAATCCGCACTCGTTGGTATTCCCGTCCTTTTATACATAACAGATCTTTGATCAGTCGGAAATAAGCCAGCCGTTAATCCAAATACCTGATCATCAACATGAATTTTTGTATTCAATAAATCATACATTGGACTCAGCAGATGATCTTCGTTTCTGGTTTCTAAAATTGCAAAGTTTTTTAGGTGTGCATCACCGTTTGAGAACAAGTAATTGAATAGCATTACAGAGAAGTATTTTTCAATTTCAATGCGCCATGCCGGTATATATTGCTGAATGAGTTTCCCTAATTGCAAGTAATCATAGTCATATTTATAATTGTCACCGGCATTCTCTGCAGACTTTCCAGCAAGCGCAGCAAAATCTTCTTTGCCCCATTTGCTTTTATCAGGCTTTACGTCAAAACGTTTGGTGATGTATGCAGGTTCTCCGCTCTGAAAGAAAATGAGCGCATTCCGGGCTGTATTAATCTTATAAACTTGCTCTGCAATTTGCATTGTAAGGTGCTCGTTTGCGGGAACATCAGCAACCTTTTTTAAATCAATCGGTATGGGCTTTAAAATGTGGGTACCCTGTTCTCCTTCCTCCGTTAACCTTAACTTATTTTTGTCTTGAATTATTGATAATTTCTCTTGAACACCTGATATCGAAAAACGTTTTCTGTTTTTTAAGAATGCCTCATTCGCTTCTTCGTTCTTTTTAGGTGCATCATATGGTAAAATATGACTCACTTTTTTGCCGTCAAAAACATTGCGAATCGTAGCAGGACTATATGTATCAAACCCTTCTTTTAAGGTGCCTGGATCGTATTTAATTTCAGGTAAACTCATGATTCAATCTTTTTAATGGTAATTGCACCAATGGTATCACTATGAGCTGTTGCCAGTAACAAGCCAAAATGATCTTTTTCATCTATTCTTAAGGTCCTGCTCTGCAGTTTTTTATTGACCCCTTCACTTAACATGTTGTAAAAAAAAGGAAACAGAATATCTGACTTGTACACTTTATGTGTTTTAGGGAGAGTTAAACTAATTGCAGGCGCATCCTTATCTATGAAGTATTCATCTTCGTATTCAAAGGTGTAATTTCGCTGATCATCTTCGATTAAATAACCAGCAAGCCTTTCGTTTCTATATACTGCTGCTTTTCTCATTCAGTACTTTTCCTGACTTCTAATTTGAGCTCCATTCCCAATATTTCAGCTATTGAGCTCACGACTTCAATGCTTGGGTTTATCTTATTTCCTTCAATGCGAATGACTGTATTAATGTTAACACCAGCTAAGTCTGCAAGGTCTTGCTGTGTGATTCCAAGTAGTTTTCGCCTTTCTTTTATGGTATTTCCAAGTTCTTTAATCAACATTATACTGTTGTTTTGATGTAAATATACAGCATTTTAGCATATACTCTATACTAAATAAACATTATAATGTATAAAATCGTATGAAATGATCGTTTATACGCAAGAAATCGGGAAAATAAACAGTATAATATTTATTTATGGTTCAGCTACAAAATGCATCCCTGCACTCATGATCCTTTACCACCGACGTGCAGTGGATCAAAGCGTTTATTCGCTTCGCTCATTACGCACTTTTTTCATTCCTCCAAATTCAGCCAAGCTTGATTTGGATCCATAAAAAAAGCGCTTGCTTGCAGCAAACGCTTTGATCAGAGTGATCGCGCCAGGATTCGAACCTGGGACCGTCTGCTTAGAAGGCAGATGCTCTATCCAGCTGAGCTACGCGACCAATATATTTTATTTTTTCTGGTCTGT
>JBBDID010000067.1:27732-59459 GCA_040880585.1 Crocinitomicaceae bacterium
CCGACACTTATCGTCGGGATGCTCTATCCAGCTGAGCTACGCGACCAATATATTTTATTTTTTCTGGTCTGTGGTAAATTCTCAAAACCACTTGTTCAAGCCTGGGACCGTCCCGACACTTATCGTCGGGATGCTCTATCCAGCTGAGCTACGCGACCAATATATTTGCTCTTTTTCAAAAATCAATGGATGAGACTTTTCTCACCTAAAAGAGGGCGCAAATCTAACTATTTTTTGACAGGGGTCAATAGAAATATATAAAATAATTCATCCTCTGTAAGTAAACTACTAAACACCAATTAAAAAAGCTGTCCATCAAGGATGGACAGCTTTTAAAGTACATATCAAGATGACTTATTTCATAACAATGAGCTCTACTGATAGTTGCTTGTTAGCAATCAACTTTCTGCAAAGTTCAGCATGCGTTTCGGTCACCACTAGAAAAAATTTTCCTGACTTTGCCCTGGCTTCTAATGCAAACAGAATCCATTTGGCAATTAGGTCGGGGAGCAATTTTGCAGTTATCTTTTTTTCTAAAGCGTAATAATCTTGTTTGTTGGTATATTCAACTACGATATCCGGCGTATAAGAACGCCTGGAATCGCGGTACGAAAAAGATTTGATGGAATGAGATTTGCTGCTTTTCAGCTTTATCTTAGCACCACCTTTGTCTTTTATCTTTTTTACCAGATCATTGACTCTCTCGGCGGTCATTAAACCACCTTCACGTTGATAGCGTTAACGCCTTTTCGGCCTTCGCCTTCTTCGTAAGTTACTTTGTCATCCTCATAGATCTGATCAATCAAACCTGAAGAGTGTACAAAAATGTCTTCAGACGAATCTGAAGGCGTAATAAAACCAAATCCTTTGGCACTGTTGAAGAATTTTACTTTTCCTTCTTTCATAATAAAAAAATTTAAATTGTTAATAAGAACACTTTTGTTAATCTACAAAAGTGAACGCTTTTCCGGCCTTACCGGCTCTTCCGGTACGACCAATTCTGTGTATATAAGTATCAATATCCATAGGTAATTGGTAGTTAATTACGTGTGATATATTTGATACGTCAATTCCTCTGGCTGCTACATCTGTAGCCACAAGGATTTTAATTTTTCCTGCTTTTAATTTATCAAGGGCTTTACTTCGGTAATTCTGTGATTTGTTTCCATGAATCAAATCCGATTTAATTCCGCTTTGATTCAACTTCTTATTCAATCGATCTACCAAACGTTTGGTTTCAGCAAACAAAATGACTTTTTCAAAATCTGTTTTCTTTACTAAATCCAATAACATTCCAAATTTGTCTCCTCCTTTTACCCGGATAATATCCTGATCTACATGATCAGATGTAGTTTGACCGGAACTTACCTGCACTTCAAATGGATTTTTAACGATCTCTTTGATGATGCTTGCTTGAGAAGTATCTCGTGTTGCTGAAAACAGCATACTTTGCTTACGATTTCTCATTTGAGACACCATTTTTCGAATGTCTTTTACAAATCCCATGTCCAACATTCTGTCAAACTCATCTAACACCAATACTGAAATGCGATCCAGGTGTAACACCCTTCGATTTTGCATGTCCATCAGTCTTCCCGGTGTTCCGATAATCAAATGGTTGAATTTTTTTAATCGTTCTACGTCTCTATTGACAGATGTTCCACCTATCAAACAAACTGAACTTAAATTGAGTTGGTGAGCAATACTTTTAAATTCTTCTTCTACTTGTATTGCCAGTTCCCTGGTAGGCACAATTACAATCGATTGGAAAGGTTTTTCTGCACGAAGCAGATTCTCTACAATTGGGATTAAAAATGCACCTGTTTTTCCGGTTCCCGTTTTAGCGATCCCGATAAGGTCACTTCCATCTACCAGTTTTTCAATGGCTTCATCCTGAATTTGAGTAGGACGTTCATATCCCTTATGTTTCAAATTCTTAATGATTCCCTGGTGTAAATTCATCTGATCAAAAGTACGATCAGACACATATTCTGTCTCTCCAATGGGGCTTGCTTTTTTGACCAAACGTTGTGGGTCAATGCTGGAGGAACGCTTATTTCTTTGTTGTCTATTGGCATTACCGCCCGACCGTTTATGGCTGGCAGTTTTATTTTGTTTCTTATATTGATTGGTATTCATTGTATTATTTATAAATGTTGATCAAGTTTTCGCAAACACTAATAATTAAAAAAGGATGGCCTTTCATCATTCTTATATTCCAGAATGTGTTTTCTAAGAGAGGTCGTGTGCGCATGTAAACTTTCTCCCGCAGGATCAGTTGGTACTGTTTTTTGACCTAAATAACTGTTGAGAACGATTTTGAAATCGCTCGACTCTGATGATGAAAAATTAGACTGTTTAATAATGTTCTTGTTACTCAATAATTTCCACAGGAATTTTCCTGCTTACCTTCGCAAAAACTAAAATTCACCTCAAAAGGCAATTTTTTAATTTTGCTGGATCTTAATTCAGAAATGATTAGGGGTGAAATTTTGAGAACATTGTGCAAAGAAGTGCACGGTGCTTACGAAATAACGCTCAATTCAAAAATGAGAATTAACTTATCTTGGCGCAAAGATACACATATTTATTGATATCCAATAAAAAAAAATATTTTTTTCGCTATTTTTCCCTTTCTACAACTATGAAATGATCTATTTCTCCTGATGTAAAAGCCTTACCTTTGCCGCCTCGTGTATAAGGGTATTCTATATATGTTATTGTCGTCACTTTGTTTTGCACTGATCAACATCTGTGTGAAAATTTTGGCGAACTCAGGAAATCTTTTTCCTGGTATTCAGGAATACCCCGTTCATGAGTTGGTTTTCTTTCGCTCGATTATTTCCCTTACTATTTGTGCGGCGATTATTCAAAGAAAGCAAATTCCGTTCTTCGGTAATAACAAAAAATGGCTATTGATAAGAGGAGCGGCGGGAGTAACAGCACTCACCTGTTTCTTTTTTACCCTCAAACACTTACCCATTGCCATTGGCACTACCATTCAATACTTGTCGCCCATTTTTACGGTTATTTTTGCTATTTACCTGCAAAAGCAGAAAGTTAGGGGGATGCAATGGGTTTATATCCTCATCTCTTTGAGTGGTGTTGCCATTCTCGGATATTTTAAGGATGAAAATTTTGATTTTGAATACCATTGGTTTTTTCTGGGATTATTTTCTGCTATCGTTGCCGGCATTGCCTATAATGCGATTATCAAATGTCGGGATACAGACGAACCGGTAACAGTAGTCATGTATTTCCCTTTATTGGCTACGCCCATTATGTTAGTGGCTTGTTTTATCTGGGGATTTGTAGTTCCGCAGGGAATCGAATGGGTATTGTTACTTTTAATCGGAACCCTGACCCAAATTGCGCAGTTGACTATGACGAGAGCTTTTCATTCTGATACAGCGGCCAAAGTCACGCCTATAAAATATGTAGGAGCCATCTATGCCGTTTCTGCAGGTTACTTTATTTTTGACGAAGAATTAGGGCTTTATTCAGCAATCGGAATTTCACTGATTTTATTGGGGGTGTTGCTCAATACGGTTTTAAAAGAAAAAAAGGTTATGAAAAGTTGAGTTCATACAACTTCTTGTATTGCCCATTATGTTTCAGTAATTCTTGATGGGTGCCTCTTTCAAGTATTTTCCCGTCATCAATGAGTAAAATTTCATCTGAATTTACAATGGTGGATAAGCGGTGCGCAATAACAATAGACGTTCTGCCTTTTTGAAGTTCTTCCGTAGCTCGCTGTATCAGTTCTTCCGATTCGGTATCTACATTGGCTGTTGCCTCATCCAAAATCAATATTTTAGGGTTATACACATAAGCGCGGATAAAAGAAACCAATTGCTTTTGACCCACTGAAAGCACTCCTCCTCTTTCCCTGACATTATAATCATAATTCCCCGGTAGATTCATGATAAACTCATGCGCTCCTACTTTTTTTGCCGCTTCTATCACTTCTTCTCTCTTAATTTTCTCATCCCCCAATGTAATGTTGTTCATAATCGTATCCGAAAAAAGAAAAACATCCTGCAATACAACAGCTACACTTTTTCGAAGGGTTCTCAATTCTATATCACGGATGTTGTGTTCTCCAATGGTAATCTCTCCTTTTTGAAATTCATAGAATCGGGTAAGCAGGTTTATAATGGTCGATTTCCCGGCTCCGGTTGCTCCCACTAAAGCTACTGATTTTCCGGCATCTACTTTGAAGTCTACTCCCTTTAACACCCAGTCTTGATCTTTATAGGCAAACCAAACGTCTTTAAATTCAATAGCCTGTGTAAAGTCTACATCTGTTATTGTGCCCTGTGCATCAATGTGCTCTTTCCTGTCTAACATTTCAAAAACCCGCTCTGCTCTTACCATTCCTCTTTGTAAAATGTTAAACCGATCCGCCATTTGCCGAATGGGGCGATACAATTTATAGATCAATAAAATAAAAGTGAAAATGATCCCAAAGGTCTGATCTAACGAATCAGATACTGCATTCATTTGCAATAAGCTCCAAAAAATAACCGCAGCAATTGATAAAGAACTCAAGAGTTCCACCACCGGAAAAAATATCGAATAGGCCCAAATTGCATCTATGTGTGCTTGTCTGTGATCAGCATTGATCTTTCTAAAAGTATGGTACTCTCTTTTTGAGCGATTGAACAACTGAACAATGGCCATCCCTGAAATATGTTCCTGTACAAAAGTGTTTAATTTGGTCACCTGCAACCTTTCATTCTGATACGTTTTCTTCATGGCACGGGCAAATATGCGGGTAGAAATAATCAGTAGCGGAATAGGAATCAATGTCAGCAAACTCAGTTCCCAACTGATTGAAAACATAACAACCAAAATAGCGCTCAGTTTGATGATATCTCCTATAATGGTAATAAATCCGGTAGAAAAAACTTCTGATACGGCCTCTATATCTGAAACCATTCTCGTGACCACCACTCCGTTTGGGGTACGATCAAAATACTTTAAGTTAAAAGAGTTCAAATGTTTATACAAGCGCACCCGCATATCCTTAATGATAGACTGCCCAAGAAGCTCTCCCAGGTAAGTTGATAAAAAAGTGAACAAAGCTTCCAGAAACAACAGCACCAATACCAGAATAATCCAGGCGAGCAATTGTTTTTCCACATCCCGATCTGCCTGAAACCAATAAATAAATTGTTGAATAAAAGAATCCTCATTGGTGGAGGTTCCCACTACAAAACGATCAATGATCTCACCGATCAGCAAAGGTTGGGAAATGCTGAAAATAGCAATGATGATGATAACGAAAATCGCAGAGATACTGATCCAATAATACTCCCTGAGGTAATGAGTCAGGCGCTTCAGTAGTCCAAAATCAAATTTCTTTTTCTCTGCCATCTTCTGCAAAAGTACTGAATCTATCTATGATTTTTCTCAATAGAAGCAATCAATGCCCGTATTATCTATATTCAACAATTGAGACTCAGTTCAACAGTACGTTTTTCTATCTAATCTTTTATTTTTCACGCCATCCAAGACCGTATTCATTACACTTCCCATCCCCCTCTGAACAAATTCAACTGTTTTTCGTTCAAATTTCCATTACTAAAATAAAAGTTCTGTCTACTTTTGTTAAAATATCTACGTATGCCAACTATTTCTGAAAAAGGCAATCTAATGCCACAGTCCCCGATTCGAAAATTGGTTCCCTTTGCGGAAGAAGCCGAATCTAAAGGGAAAACCGTTTTTTACCTCAACATAGGTCAACCGGACATCAAAACACCTACAGTGGCTTTTGACGCCCTGATGATTATGGATAGGAGAAACATCTCTTACAGTCATTCTGCCGGGGGTGCGAACTACCGTAAAGGATTGTCCAAGTATTACAAATCTGTAGGCATTGATGTAACCGATAAAGAAATGCTGGTCACCACAGGGGGGTCAGAAGCTTTGATTTTTAGCTTTTTGAGCACACTTAACCCCGGAGATGAAATCATTATTCCGGAACCATTTTACGCCAACTATAATGCCTTTGCCACTTATGCAGGCGTAACAATCAAAGCTGTTACGGCAAAAATAGAAAACGGATTTGCCCTCCCCCCAATAGATCATTTTGAAGCATTGATCACTGATAAAACCAAAGGAATTGTCATTTGTAACCCGGCAAATCCTACAGGTTATTTATATACTGAAGAGGAATTACTGCGGTTGAAAGAAATCGTTAAGAAATATGATTTGTTTTTATATGCGGACGAAGTTTACCGTGAATTTTGCTATGACGGTGCAACTCCTTTTTCTGTAATGAACCTGACAGGAATAGAGCAAAATGTGATTTTGATTGATTCTGTTTCAAAACGCTACTCTATGTGTGGTGCAAGAATTGGAGCATTGATCACAAGAAACAAAGAAGTGATTGATACAGCTATGAAATTTGCACAAGCAAGATTAGCGCCACCTACACTGGGACAAGTGGTCAGTGAAGCGGCATTGAAAACACCACAATCTTATTTTGATGAAGTCATCAGCACCTATGTAGAGCGCAGAAATGTACTGGTTGAAGCCCTGAATAAAATTGAGGGGGTCTTTTGTCCTTTACCTAAAGGTGCTTTTTATTGTGTGGCAAGACTACCGGTTGACAATACTGAAAAATTTTGTCAGTGGATGCTGCAAAATTTTGAACATGAAGGCAAGACGGTTATGCTGGCTCCTTTAAGTGGTTTTTATGCCTCTGAAGGAGAAGGAACAAATGAAGTCAGGTTGGCTTACGTTCTTGAAAAAGAAGCACTTTTGCAAGCCGTTGAATGCATTGCCAAAGGTTTAGAAAAGTATCCGGGAAGATTAGAGCTTTCTGGCAGCACTGAAAGTCAAAAAAATCTGAAGTAAAACACGATTTGTCAGATTGAATACTTTTTTCACGGCTCAGCCGTTTGTTTAGACAGATGAGAAGACTATTTTTCATACTGCTTACCCTATCCCCCTACTTCTCTGTCTCTCAGAAAACAGTGTTGTATTATCATTTGGATAAAATCACCATCAAAGAGAAAACCGTAAAAGACTCTACCCGTTTTGAGCGCTATCAGAAAAATGCCTTGAAAACGTTTCGCCTCAATGGATATACCGGAATCACCCTGAAAGATTCTGTGGCAAAAAACAACGGCACCCATTATTACTATCAGGCAGCACATCACTTTAAAAAAATCATTCTCCGACGTAAGCACCCTTCCAAGGAAAAATTTATTTCAGATGAAAATCGCGATTTCCAATCTACCTTGAAAGAATTAGAGGATGAACTCAGGCAGTTAGAAAACAGCGGTTTCCCCTTTGCCAAAATTGAGATCATTCAACAAGAAGAAAGAGAAGATAAATTGCTACTTGATTATGAAATCGATTCAGGTGATTATTTTGAAATCAGTGTCATTCATTTAAAAAGTGAAGATCCTTTTCACGATAAAACCTTACTCAATATCATTGACCTGAGCGTTGATGAGGCGTACAATGAATCCGAAATAATTGGTATCGGTTCACTTTTATCGGCTTCTAAACTCTATAAATTGATCCGACCCGTAGAGGTGTTATTTCGAAAGGGAAAAGCAGAGCTATACATTTATTTTGAAAAGACAAAATCCAGTGCAGCAGATGGCTATATTGGTTTTCAACAAGATCAAATCACCAACAAACTTGTTCTTAACGGCTTTGTTAATTTGCAGCTGTACAATGCCTTGAACCGGGCAGAAATTATTGATATGCACTGGAAAAGTAATCCGGATAAAACACAAAACCTGCGTTCACAACTCTCTTATCCTTTTTTGTTCAATACGCCCTTTGGAATTGGTGGCAAACTAGATCTAAGAAAACAAGATTCTACCTTTTTGCGTACCGATATTACTCTTAACCTCAGTTATTATCATCCCTACGTTCGGTTTTCAGTTTTTGATCAACTGGAAAGCTCTTCCACACTCAGGGAAAATGCTCCCTCTGAATTTCGTAATTATCAAAAAAACACTATTGGGTCTTCGGTAGAATTGATCGCTCCTGAACTTCAAGCCTTACCTTTTTATCATCCGCGTTTATTTCTATTGGGGGGATTTTATAATTATCGTAAGGACACCTTAGATGATGAACTCCAAAAACTGACCAACAGTAAATATGAAATTGCCTATCAACACACCATAGATTTTTTAAAATATTTTCACCTGAATAACACGGTGAAATTTCAAGGACTCACTTCGGGCATTACCTTGTCTCGGAATGAATTGATCTATTTTGGAGGATTGCAGTCAGTGCGGGGATTTTATGAATTGGAATTGTTTGGAAACGATATCTGGTCATCTCTGAATGAATTAGAATTTCAGCCTATTGATCTGCTCTCACTATTTATTCTGTATGATTATTCTGCATTCAAAAACAATGGCATGAACCACACCAATAGTTTCGGCTTGGGGTTTTCTTTGAACAATGAAGGTAGTTCCCTTCAAATCATTGTTGCCAATGGCGTTTTAAACTCAAATCCTTTAGAACTTTCCAATACAAAAATACACATTGGCTTCAAATCCACTTTTTGACCAAACAATCAACCATACTTTCCTTTTAGACATTCATTGCGTTATTCCAAGAGAGAATACTTATTTTTACCTCGAAATGAAAAAAATAAAAATCTTACTGTTTTTTGTGCTTAGCTTTTGCTTTATAATTACTTCTGTTGCTCAAGAAGAAAACTTTGAAAAGGGAGAGGTGCTTGTTCAATTTAAAAAATCTAGCGACCCCATAGCATTTATAAGAAAATTTGAAGCCGAGACGGAATTAGGAATCAGATCATTTGAATGCCTTTCTGCTATTGTCAATATCTATAAAATAGAATTGGACAATGTCTCTGAAGATCTTGATTACGTGATTTCGCGTATCTACAGGTATCAGGATGTGATCAATGCCCAAAAAAATCACTTTATTACCAGTAGAGAAACAATCCCCACAGACACCCTTTTTAACCAACAATGGTTTCATAAAAACACCGGGCAAACCGGTGGCACCCCGGACGCAGACACAGACGTTTCAGATGCCTGGGACATTACTACAGGTGGAACTAGCACACACAATGACACTATTGTCGTTTGCATTATAGAAAGTGGCGGGGTAGACATTTCTCATGTAGACCTGAAAGATAATATCTGGAAAAATTACGCAGAGATTCCAAATGACGGCATTGACAATGACAACAATGGTTATGTTGATGATGTAAACGGATGGAATGTTTCTACTCTGGATGATGCAGTAGGCTCCGGCTCACACGGCACACGCGTAGCAGGCATGATTGGAGCAAAAGGAAATAACACTACAGGGGTATCCGGCGTAAACTGGGATGTAAAAATGATGATCATCAAGGGGCAAAATGCATCCAATGAAGCTACGGTTATTGCCGCCTACAATTATCCCCTGATTATGCGAAAAAAATACAATGACTCGTATGGAGAAGAAGGCGCCTTTGTTGTCGCCACAAATGCTTCCTGGGGAATTGATAACGGCGACCCGGCAAATTCACCTTTGTGGTGTGCCATGTATGATTCTTTAGGACAGTACGGTATCCTCAACATTGCAGCAACCACCAATAACAATGTAAATGTAGATGATGTCGGAGACCTGCCCACCGCTTGCCCCTCTGAATTTTTAATTGGGGTCACCATGACCAATAGCCAGGATGACAGAGCCGGTTCAGGATACGGCCCCACTCACGTTGACCTCGGCGCTCCCGGATCCGGCGTATTGTTAACAGCTCCTTCAAACTCATACACCACCAGTAGCGGAACTTCATTTGCATCCCCTTGTGTTGCGGGAGCGGTAGCGCTTGCTTATTCATCTCCCTGCGCTGATTTTATCAATTACGCAAAATTCAACCCTTCAGGTGCAGCACTGGATATGAGAAATTATATTCTGTCTTCTGTAGACCCTCTCACTACTCTCAGTGGTGAAGTAGGATCCGGAGGTCGGCTCAACATCAATACTACCATTGGAAATATTTTAAGCGACTGCTCCACCAACAGCTGCATTTCTCCCTACAGCCTACGAGAAAATTTCATCACCGATACAACCGCTCAGTTCAGTTGGGGCGGCTTCTCAACGGACTATCTTTTTTATATTCAAAAAAGTGGAGAACCGGTTGTAGAAATTGCTCTGATCAATCAAGATTCGATTTTCTTTGACACCTTAACACCCTGCGCCTCTTATAGCGTTTGGGTGAAAGCCATTTGTGGAGCAGATACCAGTGATGTTTCATATCCCCTGCACTTTATTACAGATGGCTGCTGCAATAATCCCGTCATTTACAATGATTATGTAACGCCTGACAGTTTGAATTTGTATTGGAACCCCGTTTTATATGCAACTGCTTATGACTTCAGGTATAGAAAAGAAGGGGATGTAAGCTGGATACAAACTTTTACTGATACTGTATCACCGCTACTTTTAAATGGACTGGACACTTGCGCCACCTACGAATTTCAGATCAAAACCATCTGTACAGACAGTACCCACGGGTTTAGTAACTCCTATTTCTATGCCACCAGAGGGTGTGGCGCCTGTTATGATGAGCTTTATTGTAGTGTAGCTGGGGCCAATACAAATTCTGAATGGATTGAAAAAGTAACCATCAATGGTGCAAGCAGCCAAACAGGAAATAATGGCGGCTGGTATCAATCTGATACTATACTTCTTGGATTTAAAGCAGGAGAAACCTATGATATAAAGATTGTTCCGGGATATTCGGGATTCAATTTTAGCGAACGTATTTCCATTTGGGTAGATGTTGATCACAATGGACAGTTTGATCCTTCAGATAAATTACTCAATGACCAGTCTACTAATGATTCACTGATCAGTACCATCAGCATCCCTCTTTCTACTCCGGACGGTATTACAAAAATCAGAATTGGAATGAATGCTTTAGAAAATCCTGTGGCCTGCCCTCCCGGCACTTCCTTTTTTGGTGAATATGAAGATTATTGTGTCTATATTGGAGAAGATGCCGGTATACTAAGTGAGAATAACACTTTTCATATTTACCCCAACCCTGCTTCTGAACAACTCTATATTAAATCAACTCACAACATTGAATCGGTGATTATTTATACCCTTGACGGAAAAAATGTCAGCCGTGAAGGAGCTGTTCATTCAATTGACATCTCTTCGCTTTCAAATGGGGTGTATTTAATAGAAGTATTGACAGATGGTGGCTCATCCATTCAAAAGTTCATCAAACAATAATGGGGGAATTTTCAAGTCAACCGAATCTGGAGCCTGAAGATTACTATAAAACGGCAGAAGGTTATATCGTTTTTACTGAAAAGTACCATTTAAAAAGGGGGTATTGTTGCAAAAGTGCCTGTAAGCATTGTCCTTATGGCTATGATAAAAAAACCGGAAGAATAAATCCTCAAAAGTAAATCCCCTTCCTTAACTTTGAAGAAAAAAAGAATTTGTGCTATTTGTTCTTCAAAGTGAAAATCCCGACCAACGTGACATCAATGCCATTGTAGATATTCTCAATAAAGGAGGCGTCATTGTTTATCCTACAGATACAGTATATAGTTTTGGTTGCAGCCTTCACCAGAAAAAAGCCATTGAAAAATTGGCAAAACTGAAAGAATTAAAACTCAAGAATGCCAACTTTTCGTTGATCTGTTCTGATTTGTCTACCATTTCTGAGTACACCAAATACCTGGATCGCTCGGCATATAAGATTTTAAAAAGAAACCTACCCGGTCCTTTTACCTTTATTTTAACGGCTTCAAATCAAATTCCAAAACTGTTTGATACCAACAAAAAAACGGTAGGTATCCGGATTCCTGACAGTACGATTGTCTCTGAAATTGTTAAAGTCCTTGGGCATCCGCTCGTTTCCACTTCTATTCATGATGAAGACGAAATTTTGGAATACACCACTGACCCCTACCTCATTCAGGAAAGATGGGAAGAAGATGTGGATGCGATTGTAGATGGTGGCTATGGAAAGAATGAAGCCTCAACAGTTGTAGATTTATCAGAAGATGAAGTGACTATCATCCGTCATGGTATTGGAGAACTCATTTATTAACATTTGGGTTGAATAACTTCTTTTCAATGGATCGATAAACTGACTGTCTGATTCGTACATTCGCATAAATTCATTGGTGTGATTCTCAATTATATCTGGATAGGATTTTTTTTGGTGGCTTTGGTTGTTGCGACAATACGCACATTCGGAGGTGATTTGTCCGTTTTTGGCGAAATGGTCAATATGACCTTTGAAATGGCTGAAGTAGGATTTGAAATTTCTATTGGACTTACCGGCATATTATGTTTGTGGCTCGGTATCATGAAAATTGGTGAAAACGGCGGATCTGTTCAGGTACTTTCAAAAATAGTTGGCCCCTTTTTCAATAAATTATTTCCGGATGTACCGCAAGATCACCCTGCGCGGGGATCTATGCTCATGAACTTTTCAGCCAATATGCTCGGATTGGACAACGCCGCTACTCCAATGGGGCTAAAAGCCATGAATGAGCTGCAAGAACTCAACGATAAAAAAGATCAGGCAACCAATGCTATGATCATGTTTTTGGTGCTCAACACTTCTGGATTAACTTTAATCCCAGTTACGGTAATGACTTATAGAAGTCAATACGGAGCCGAAAATCCTGCCGATATTTTCATCCCTATTTTAATCGCTACATTTTTTGCCTCACTGGTGGGCTTAATTACAGTAGCTATTTATCAAAAGATAAATCTTTTCAACCGGGTCATTTTGCTTTATCTGGGGTCTTTTACTGCTATTATTATCGGATTAATTTGGTATTTCACTTCACTAAGTCCCGATCAATTAGAAATTCAATCTGCCTTTTTCAGTAATTTGATTCTTTACGGTATTATTTCACTTTTTATTATCATGGCTTTGCGCAAAAAAGTCAATGTATATGAAGCGTTTATTGAAGGCGCCAAAGATGGGTTCGGAATCGCGATTAAAATCATTCCCTATCTGGTAGCTATTCTTGTTTCAATTGGTGTTTTCAGAGCCTCAGGCGCAATGGACTTTCTGATTTTGGGATTTGATTGGTTTTTTGGATTGTTTACAGAGCAAACCCAATTTGTAAATGGACTTCCTACTGCTTTTATGAAGCCCTTAAGCGGTTCCGGAGCAAGGGGAATGATGCTGGATTCCTTTGAAACACACGGTGTAGATAGCTTTGTCGGTAAACTTACCTCTACCCTTCAGGGAGCCACGGATACTACTTTTTATATTATCGCTGTTTATTTTGGAGCCGTCGGTATAAGAAAAACCCGATATGCCGTCAAGGCAGGTCTACTTGCAGATCTGGGAGGAATTGTCGCCGGTATTATTATCGCTACCGTCTGGTTTGGTGGTGACCAACAAGTGGTAAGGGGCGCCAAAGAAACCGTTGTACAATTCTCAGCAGCATGGGAAGAGGGAAACAATGAAAAGGCAGCAGATTATTTGAGTGAAAACTGCATTTTAATAGATCAAACGTATGACACACTTTATACAGATCGAGATAAAATAAGTGGGCAATTTCTCTCCACTCACTCCTCTGTTAAAACACAATCAGTCAACCTCATTACAGATGAAGCTGGAAAAAAACGGGTCTATCTTAAAATAACTGCACAAAAAGATACGTCTTCAGTAATAGAATCATTTGAAATTCTCGTTGAAAATGACGAAATTAAGAAAATGAAATACCTCGGTAATTTTTAATATGTTTTTTAAAAAGAAAAAGAAACAGGCATTTTCCGGTGGAGTCAAACTGAAACCACTTAAATATCCCCCCAAAATATTACTGGGCTGGGGAGAAGCGATCAGTGGAAATACAGACCTGAGAGATTGGTTCTTAGCCAGTGATGAATACAAAGAACTGGGAATGGCTGTTTACGCTATTCACTTAAAAGATGATGCCAGAGATTGGTTGATGAAAAACGGTTTTGCACATCTGATGGCAATGATCAACGGTGTGGAAGGGAATAAAGAGGCACTCCATTGGTTGGAAGCAAATCAATTTCACATCTTGAAACATCTGGCCTTGGCTGCTGACGGAAATGAAGAATCACTCAAATGGCTGGTCGATAATAAGCACCAGGAGTTTGCTATGATTTCCCAAAAAATCAAACTCGTGAAAGACGAAATTGAAGAAGACCACAATGACGTGCACAAAATGAGTGGGCGTTAGTAACGCTTCATTTTATATTCAAAAGTTCTGTCGCTTTCTTTTCGTGAAAGGGTGAAATTGACATCATCAAATGTATAATTGAATGTTGTGTCTAAATAATGGTTTGGGTTATACTCATATACTCCCTTATATTCAAAATTCATCTGTTTTTCATCTATAATTTCATACGTTCCGTTATGATCGGGAGGGAAATTTGTAAGGCTGTCCCCTTTCACAGTAAAAGACTGATTTTCTTCATGAAGCACCAAAAAAACCAGTGCATCAACAAGGGTGTCCTGATCTACTGTGATTTCCTTATACACTCCTCTGTATATACCATTATTGGGTGTAGTTACTTCTTTCTTACAACTGATTAACAGAAGCAGTCCAAAAATTATAAAAATACTTTTCTTCATCTTAGTTAAGATTGGAACAATCCGGGTTAAATACCATTAAGAGCCGCAAAATAATTGCTATCTTGCTTTTTCAAATTTACTAAAAACATGCCAACTAAACTACTTTCAGATATTGAAATAGCCCAAGCAGCTAAATTAGAACACATTACTAAAATCGCTTCCCGCTTAAACATAGACGAAGAAGATATTGAAATGTACGGCAAGTACAAAGCAAAACTTCCGCTAAAGCTAATCGATCCCGAAAAGATCAAAAAAAGTAATTTGATCCTGGTTACCGCCCTCACTCCCACACCGGCAGGTGAAGGAAAAACAACCACCTCAATTGGACTTACCGAAGGGATGAATAAAATCGGGCGAAAAACTACCGTCGTTTTAAGAGAACCTTCTTTAGGTCCTGTATTCGGAATTAAGGGAGGTGCGGCAGGAGGTGGATACGCACAGGTAGTTCCCATGGAAGACATCAACCTCCACTTTACCGGTGATTTTGCGGCCATTGAAAAAGCCAATAATTTACTGAGTGCTTTAATTGATAACAACATACAAAGCAAAAGCAACAATTTGGGAATTGATCCCCGAACCATAGCCTGGAAACGTGTAATGGATATGAATGATCGCGCTTTACGAGAGATCGTGATCGGTTTGGGAGGAACAGGGAATGGCATTCCCCGTCAGGATGGTTTTAACATTACTCCCGCATCTGAAGTGATGGCGATCTTGTGTATGGCTGAAAATTTTGAAGATTTAAAAAATAGACTGGGAAATATTTATGTGGGCTTGACTTTTGATAAAAAGCCGGTCTATGCGCGTGATCTTAGTGCTGAAAATGCCATGGCTATTCTTTTAAAAGCTGCCATTCAACCCAATCTGGTACAAACTCTTGAAGGCAATTCTGCCATTATTCATGGAGGTCCTTTTGCCAATATTGCGCAAGGGACCAACACCATTATCGCAACTAAAATGGGCATGTCCCTCTCTGACTATGTGGTTACTGAAGCTGGTTTCGGAGCGGATTTAGGGGCTGAAAAATTCCTGAATATCAAATGTGTTTCCGGCGGATTGAAGCCTAAGGCGACCGTATTGGTGGCAACCATTCGCGCACTAAGACATCACGGAGGCGCTCCTCCTGAAGAATACAACATACCTAGCACCGAACGCGTAGCTAATGGGCTGTCTAATCTTGGTAAGCACATTGAAAACATGCAGAAATTTGGCTTGAACCCTGTGGTGGCTATTAACGCTTTTCCTTCTGATACAGATGAAGAAATTCAATTGATCAAAGAAAGGTGTCAAAACCGGGGGGTAACAGCTGTTGTCGCCAGAGGTTGGGAAAAAGGAGGAGATGGTATGATCGATCTGGCAGAAGCCGTTGTCGCAGAAATTGAAGCCGGAAAAAACAACTTCAAACCCTTATATAACTGGAAATTGCCGGTGAAACAAAAAATTGAGATCATTGCCCGTGAAATTTATGGTGCCGACGGAGTAGAATACTCCAAAAAAGCACTTACCGATTTGAAAAAAATTCAGGATCTGGGGCTGGATCACCTCCCTGTTTGTATGGCAAAAACTCAAAAATCTTTTTCAGACAACGACAGCTTACTGGGACGGCCAACCGGCTTTACCGTAAATGTCAGGGAATTTGAATTTGCTACAGGAGCGGGCTTTGTCATCCCCATTCTTGGTGTAATGATGCGCATGCCGGGATTACCCGCCACACCTGCTTCTGAAGGAATGAAGATTGACAATGACGGGGTCATTTCCGGCCTTTCCTGATGAGTAATTCTTTTGAATATGAAGGATTTAAATGGGTAAAGGGTGTCACCCAAAACGTGAGTGATCACATCACCCTTGAAGCGCCTTTGCAAATCACGATTAACGAAGATCCCTTTACCGTAGTAATGCAAACTCCCGGTCATGAAAAAGAATTGGCTACCGGATTGCTGTATGCAGAAGATGTTATCCGTGATTTTTCTAAAGTAAAATGGCAATTTCGTCAGAATGAGAAAGGAATCACAGAAGAAATTTTGATTTCTACTGATCCCGATAATGTGGCTGATGGCTACAAAAACAGCCGTAGCTTACTCTCTGTATCTTCTTGTGGGATTTGTGGAAAAAGAGAGATTGAAGACCTACTGCCAAAAGCAGATAAAATCAAATCTGAAGAACAGTTTCATTGTGAAGATATTCTACAGTTATTTCGTCAGATGGAAAAAGAGCAAACCCTCTTTCAACTCACCGGCGGATGCCATGGAATTGCTGCATTTGATGCTGCTTTGAATCTTTTGAGTTTACATGAAGATATCGGACGACACAACGCGTTGGATAAAGTGGTGGGCAGTTTGTTACTTTCAGAAAAGTTGAGGGAGGCGAAAATCATTACTGTGAGTGGCAGAACTTCCTATGAAATGGTTTCCAAATCCTTTCGGGCAAAAATTCCAATTATTGCCGGCGTATCTGCCCCTTCCAGCTTAGCCATAGATTTCGCCAAAGAATACAATATGACCCTCCTGGCCTTTGCTCGTCACGACAAAATCACCTGTTACTCTGGTCCTCACCGGGTCAATTTCTAAGACTTTCAGAAAAGAAAAGCTGAAAAGACCGTTTTTAGCTGCCCCATCTTACCTGAATATCGGCTTTTATTAGTTAATTTTGTCTAAAATTTTTACGGAATGGCAATACGAGTTGGAGTAAACGGATTTGGAAGAATTGGAAGATATTTTACCCGAATGGCACTATTGAACAGCGATATTGAAATTGTCGCCATCAACGACCTGGCCGAAAAGGCAACTTTAGCACACTTATTTAAATACGATTCTGTTCACCGAAAATTCAACGGAACTATTGAAATCTCCGGAGATGACATGCTGGTAAATGGCCACCCTATTAAAATGCTTGCAGAAAAAGATCCGGAAAAGCTTCCCTGGAAAGCACTTAATATTGATGTTGTACTTGAATCAACAGGGATTTTCAGATCAGAAGAAGGTGCTTCAAAACATTTGACAGCAGGAGCAAAAAAGGTGGTTTTGAGTGCACCTCCCAGAGGCGGCGACATCAAATCTGTCGTATTGGGTGTAAATGAACACATACTGGATGGGTCTGAAAAAATCATTTCCAACGCTTCCTGTACCACCAATTCAGCCGCTCCCCTAGTTAAAATCATGAAAAACTTAGGTGTTGTTGAAGGGGCTTATATCACGACCATCCACTCCTATACTTCTGATCAAAAATTACATGACGCCCCTCATTCTGACCTAAGAAGAGCACGTGCCGCAGCAGAATCAATTGTTCCCACGACCACCGGCGCAGCTAAAGCCATTACAAAAATATTTCCTGATTTAGAGGGAAAGATCGGCGGATGCGGTATCCGTGTTCCGGTGCCGGACGGATCTTTGACTGATATGACCTTCATAATGGATCGGGTCTTGACTGTTGAAGCGGTAAACCAAGCATTTAAACAAGCCGCTCAGGGTGAATTGAAAGGAATTTTAGACTATATCGAGGATCCCATTGTTTCTTCTGATATTATCGGGAGCCCTTTTTCATCAGCATTTGACGCAGAGTTGACTTCCATTATTGGAAAAATGGTAAAAGTGGTTTCCTGGTATGACAATGAAGCCGGTTACTCCAATCGATTAGTAGATTTAATTGCAAAAGTAGGATAAGTTGATTTCACGAATTTTATATTACTCCAGTCATCCTCAGGAAGTGCAATATCTTCTTAAGATGAAAAAAGAATTCAGCCAGTTCAAGCCTTCTGATAAACGACTGACTGAAATCGCAGGAGAAAGTAGCGATCGTGAATTTTGCTATGAAGCCCTCAAAAAAGTTTCCCGTTCTTTTGCCGTAGTGATCCAGCAACTTCCCGCAGAACTGCAAGATCCGGTCTGTTTGTTTTATCTTATTTTAAGGGGATTGGATACCGTAGAAGACGACATGAATATCCCGCAGGATGAAAAAGAAAAAATGCTGACCTCATTTGCCCAGCGAATGAATAAAGAAGCGTTTACGCTTGAAAATGTAGGTGATACACAAAACTACCGGGATTTAATGTTGCACTTTGATAAAGTCATCAACGAATACTACCAACTGAAACCCCATTACCGGGAAGTGATTACCGATATCACCAACAAAATGGCCCTGGGCATGAACAAATACGCCCACAATACGGTGATAACTTATCGGGATTGGGACGATTACTGCCATTATGTCGCCGGTTTAGTAGGAATTGGATTGAGTCAATTGTTTTTGGCTTCAGGTTTAGAGAAAAATGAAAAATTACAGGCCGAACAACTCTCAAATGAAATGGGGTTGTTTTTGCAAAAAACCAATATCATTCGTGATTTTGCAGAAGATTTAGAACAAGATCGGGTGTTTTGGCCGGAAGAAGCCTGGAAAAATGAAGTAAAATCACTCAAAGAACTACAAGAGGATGAAGAAAAAGGGCTTAAGGTGCTCAATGATTTAATCATCAACGCCCTGCAACACACACCGGCTTGTATGGAGTACCTACAGATTTTAGAAAATCAAAAAATCTTTCAATTCTGCGCTATTCCTCAGTTAATGGCCATTGCAACACTGAAGGAGCTGTACAATAATAAAGCTGTTTTGCATAAAAATGTGAAAATTAGAAAAGGAAAAACAGCAAAATATTTCATGGCTGTTAATACCTTTGAAGAAACCAAAGAAGAATTTGTCAGGATACTTGACACCTTATCAGCAAAAGACACATCTGGTAAAATCAGCCGGATATTGAAACAATTAACGACCTATGAAAGCGTCTGAATTTGACATGATCGTTATTGGAGCCGGTGTAGCCGGAGGGGTGTTTGCTGCCTCTCAGGGTGCAGATAAAAAAATACTGGTGATTGAACGGGATTTGACAGAGCCCGATCGTATTATAGGTGAATTGATGCAGCCCGGGGGTATTGAAGCTTTGAAAACATTGAATTTGGTTCATTTGCTTGACGGTATTGATGCGCAAGTTGTTGAGGGCTATAAGTTGATCAACGGCAAGGAAAGTTTTACGATTGCTTATCGATCTGTCAGTGAAAACATACAGGGAATGGGCTTACGAAACGGCAAGTTTTTGACCAATATTCGGGAAGCACTCAAAAAGCAGCCTAATGTCACTCTATCTAAAGGAAACGTCACTGATTTAATAGAAGAAAACGGCGTGATTACCGGTGTACGTTATCAGGATGAACACCAAAATACCGTTGAGCAAAAAGCTCCGTTAACGGTTGTCTCTGACGGACCTATGTCATTTTTCAGGAAAAAACTCAGTAATCCCCATAAAGAAGTCTCCTCTTTTTTCATGGGGCTGGTATTGAAAGACCTTGATCTTGAATTCCCTAATTACGGACACATGATCGTTAGCGGGGAATCGCCGATATTGGTCTACCCTATTCACACCAATGCTTACCGTATTTTGGTGGATTATCCGGGAACAAAACCACCCCGAATGGGTGCAGCTTCCATTGAGACATTTAAAGAAGAAATTGCTGCCGTTTTACCCGCCGAAATGGTAGATGCTTTTCGATATGCGGTTGAAAATGATCAACTCAAAGTCATGCCCAATCACCAAATGAAAGCACAGGCCTTCAGAAAAAGAGGAGCCGTATTACTGGGGGATTCTCTGAATATGAGACACCCGCTTACAGGCGGTGGAATGACAGCCAGTTTTGCAGACATTATCAGCTTAAACAAAGCATTGAAAGGTATTAATTTCCACGAAGCAGACCGGCTTGAAACTGCCATTGCACAGTACTATAACAGTAGAAGCAAGGGCGTAGAGACCATTAATATCCTGGCAAATGCCCTGTATAAAGTATTCCGCAATGAAGAACTGAAAGAAGCCTGTTTTGAATACCTGAAAAAAGGGGGGAAACAAGCCAGTGGTCCTTTATCTATACTGGCCGGAATAAATAAAGACAAGAAATTTTTACTCAAACATTTTTTTAAAGTGGCACTGCAACATCCCATCCACTTTATTACTAAACCCGCAAAACAACTAAGACTTTACAGAAACGCTGTCGGCATCATTCGACCTATTTTAAAAGAAGAAGAAAGACCTGCAATAGTATAATGGAGAAAATTGAACACGAATCATTAAAAGCCGCCGACTCTCGAAAGCAGAGTCACTTAGATCTGGCCTTCCAGTCACAAAGTGAATCACTGGATAAACGGTTTTATTATGAACCCATGTTATCCGGACACCCTTCTGTAGATGATGATATGAAAGTCAAGTGGGGCGATAAAACCATGAAGTTTCCCATTTGGATCTCCAGCATGACCGGAGGCACGTCCAAAGCCGGACCCATCAATAAAATGTTGGCCAAAACAGCCAAAAAATACGGGTTGGGTATGGGATTGGGCTCTTGCCGTATCATTTTAGAAGACGATACCTATTTTGAAGATTTTAATTTGCGCCCGATCCTGGGAGATGAAGTACCTTTTTACGCCAATGTAGGCATTGCTCAAATTGAGCGAATTCTCAACGAAAATCAAGGGAAAAAATTAAAAAGTCTGGTAGAAAAACTTTCTGCAGACGGCTTAATTGTTCATGTCAATCCTTTGCAGGAATGGCTACAACCCGAAGGGGATTTGATCATGCAATCTCCTTTGGTGACGATCAAACAGCTGCTCAATGAATTTGATAAGCCGATTATCGTCAAAGAAGTGGGACAGGGATTCGGCCCGAAAAGTATGGGTGAATTGCTCAAACTCCCTTTACTGGCAATCGATTTCGCAGCCAATGGAGGTACCAATTTTTCCAAACTGGAATTAATTCGTAACAAAAAATTACAGGATTTTTATGCTGATGTTGTAGCTTTGGGTCATTCAGCTCATGAAATGGTAACCTTTTTAAATGCTGCCGTTGAAAAGCTGGGCAACGATAGAAAATGTAAAAATTTGATTGTTTCTGGAGGAATAAAGAACTTTTTGGACGGTTATTATTACATTAACAAATCGTCTATGGATTCAATATACGGGCAAGCGGCACCATTTTTGAAGTACGCCAATGAATCGCAAGAGGCGCTTGACGAATATGCTAAATTTCAAATCAATGGTCTTTTAATGGCCCAACGATTATTAAGAGTAAAGTAATGAGTAAACTGATAGAAGGCTTTTCAAAAAAAAGCAAAGAGGAGAAGATCGAAGCGATAGCCAAGTTCTTTAAGGATACAGAAAAAACTACTCGCACCTTTAAGAGTTTTAATCATCCTGATCCGGTCATTCAAAGAATGATCAATGAGTTCAGTGAAAATACCATTTCTAACTTTCACCTGCCGTATAGTATAGCTCCTAATTTTCTGATCAACGGAAAAACTTACGCTATTCCTATGGTAATTGAAGAAAGTTCAGTGGTTGCTGCGGCTTCTAAAAGTGCCAAGTTCTGGTACAATTTTGGAGGTTTTCACACCGAAGTGGTCAACATGGAAAAAGTGGGTCAGGTTCACTTTATCTGGAGAGATGACAAAGCAAAACTGGAAGCCCGATTTGATGAGTTGAAAAAAATATTAATCGATAGCACGGCTGACATCACAGAAAACATGATCAAGCGGGGCGGTGGAATTAAAGACATTGTTTTGCGGGATCTTTCAGATCGCGAAAAAGGAGTGATGCAATTGTTTGCCACCTTTGACACCGTTGATTCTATGGGGGCCAATTTTGTCAACTCTTGTCTGGAGCGATTTGCTGAGACTTTTAGAAAATGGCACAAAGAACAGGATGAGTTTAAAAAAGACGGCCTTGAAATTGTGATGTCTATTCTTTCTAATCTGACGCCCAATTGCCTGATCAAATGCTGGGTTGAAACAGATGTTAAAAACCTTGAAAACATTGTTCCGGGTATATCCGGCGAAGAATTTGCCCAAAAATTTCAAACGGCGGTACGCATTGCGCAGATTGATCCTTACCGTGCCACTACACACAATAAAGGAATTTACAACGGAGTAGATGCCGTGGTACTGGCCACCGGAAATGATTTCAGAGCCGTTGAAGCTTGCGGACATGCTTATGCCAGTCTAAAAGGGGAATACACTTCACTCACTTCAGCCAGCGTGGAAAACGGAAAATTTAAATTCATCCTCCACTTACCCATTGCGTTGGGTGTAGTAGGTGGATTGACCAACCTGCATCCCTTGGTAAAATTATCACATGAACTGCTCGATTTCCCTTCTGCCAAAGAACTGATGAGCATTGCCGCAGCTGCAGGTCTGGCGAACAATTTTGGCGCGATAAAATCACTTACCACCACCGGTATTCAGCAAGGACACATGAAAATGCACCTCTTCAATATCATGAATCAACTTTGTGTGAATGAAGAAAACCGGAATAAAGTAATCGAACACTTTAAGAATAAAAATGTAAGTGTATCGGCAGTAAGGAAATTTGTGGAAGAACATGAATTAGCTTAAGCTTATCCCTATCGCACATTCTGATCAAATAACTAAAACTTATCAGGCTTCCTGTAAACTCATGTTGTTTGGAGAGTATTTGGTGTTGGAGGGAGCGAAATGCCTCGCTTTTCCTTTGAAATTTGGGCAACAATTATCCGTCTCACCTGACGAATTGATTTACTGGGAAAGTTATGACCGGGACGGCCGTTGGTTTTACGCCCGGCTGGATCAGGAACTGAACATCACCGATTGCAATGAAATGGAGGTAGCAAAAGTCCTGCAAGAGATGTTTCGTGTTATTCGTGAATTACAGCCTGAGAAAGATCTGATGTGCCGGTTCAGGGCTGAAGCGGATTTTAATTTACAATGGGGATTGGGTTCCAGTTCTACACTGATCAGTCTTTTGAGTCAATGGGCAGAAATCGATCCTTATCAATTGATGAATCGCACCTTTGGCGGATCGGGTTACGACATTGCTTGCGCCACCGAAAACACCCCCATCCTCTACTCTATCGCCGATCGAAAAATCAAAAATGTGACGATTGATCCGGAAATTACACAACATTTTTTATTCGTTTATCTGGGGAAAAAGCAAAATTCCCGTGAAGAAATCAAAAAGTTCCGGCGATCTGAAGTGACAGCAATGAACATTACAGCAATGAATGAGATCATCTCTGATTCCCTGAAAAGCAGATCGATTGAAGAATTTGAGCAGGCCATCAATCAATCTGAGGATTTATTATCCCAAATTTTGGGTCGTCAAAACCTAAAAGACCGTATCTTTGCGGATTATACATACAGTGTAAAGTCATTAGGTGCCTGGGGAGGAGATTTTTTTCTAGCTACACACCGTGATACAACTGCTGCAAAAGCATACTTTTCCAGCAAAGGACTGAGCACAATGTTTACGTATAATGAACTCGTTAAATAATGGAAAGAACCACTGATACCAAAAAACAAGTAAACGTGAAAGTGAAATGGCGCTGCCCTTCCAATATCGCAATTGTAAAGTATTGGGGAAAAATGGGCAATCAATTACCCAGAAACAGTTCGTTAAGTTTAACCTTAGCCAATTCTTATACCGAAGTTGAAGCGGAATTATCTCCTAAATCCTCAGATGACCTTGTTGAATTAGATTATTATTTTGAAGGAAAGCTGAACGATAAATTTGGAAAGCGAGTGGCTTTATTTTTAGAAGACAATCTCGATCAGTTTCCGTTTTTGGAGGAATATGCGGTGAGTATGCGTTCTATCAACAGTTTTCCTCACTCAGCCGGAATTGCATCATCTGCCTCATCATTTGGAGCGATTGCATTGGCTATGCTGGACTTGAGATACACTTTAGAAGGCAACGAAATCGATCAGAAGTTTTATCATCAAGCCAGTTACTTAGCTCGTTTGGGAAGCGGAAGTGCCTGTAGAAGCCTTTTCCCTTCTTTTGCATTATGGGGTGAAAATACTGAAATTGAAGGATCTTCTAATGAATTTGCCATTCCCATCAGTGATGTGCATCCGGTTTTTCAAAATATGCATGACGCCATTTTAATCGTAGAAGACAAACCCAAAAAGATATCCAGTACAATCGGACATTCTTTAATGAATAATCATCCCTTTGCTGAAAAAAGATTTGAACAGGCCAATGGAAGAACCGCACACTTGGTAGAGGTGTTGAAAGAAGGAGATATTGAATCTTTTATCCAACTTTGCGAATCAGAAGCCCTGACCCTACATGCCATGATGATGACCTCTGTAGACTACTATATATTGATGAAACCGGCTACCTTAACCATTATCGAAAAACTCATGCAGTTTCGGATGGAAAATGTTGTTCCGGTAAGTTTTACACTTGACGCCGGCCCCAATATTCACGTGCTCTATCCGGAGAAATACAAAGAAGATGTTGAAGAATTTATCCAAACAGAATTGAAGGATACGTATAAGAACGTTATCTTTGACCACGAAGGCCAAGGTCCCCAGAAATTGAACGCCTAAGCAAATGGAAAAGTTTACCTCTAAAGTATTGATGTTTGGAGAGTACAGTTTACTCTACAATAGTATGGCGTTGACCATGCCCTTTGATAAATTTTCAGGTCGATTCAGCTATACCAATGAAGCAGATAACAATCACCTGGCTATCCTCTCCAATCAAGGGCTTCGCAAGTTTTGTCAACACATGTTGGAGAATCATGCAGATGAATCTTTTAAGCTGAATGTTGCGAAATTCAAAACCGAACTGGACAAAGGATTGTTTTTTGAAAGCAATATTCCACAGGGATTTGGTTTGGGAAGTTCAGGCGCTTTGGTGGCAGCCATCTTTCTTCGGTATTTAGATAAAGCGGGAGACTTTAAAGATGAAATTAAGTTTCTTACCAAAGAAAAAATCACGCTCTTAAAAAAATGTTTGGGAGGATTAGAAGGCTATTTTCACGGCACCAGTTCCGGAATTGATCCCTTGAGTATTTTGATCAATGCTCCCCTTTTATTAAAATCAGACAACGAAATTATTCCCGTAGAAGTTCCGGTTTTTAATCCGGAGGGAAAAAATGTAGTTTTTTTACTGAATACCGGCCTGGCCAGAAGTACTGAAAAATTAGTCACTCAGTTCCGGGCAGCTTGTAAAGAAGAGGCGTTTAGAAACAAACTTCAAAAAGAGCTTATCCACTATACCAATTCCGGCATAGAAAGCTTTCTCAAAGCCGACACCGAAAAACTGTATACCAACCTTGATCATTTGGTTCAATTTCAACTGAATGAAATGTCTTACCTGATTCCTGAGTCTTATAAATCTACCGTAAAAGGTGGTTTAGAAAACGGAGAATACTTCTTGAAAATTTGCGGATCAGGAGGAGGTGGATACATGTTAGGATTCACAGATGATTGGGAAAACAGCCGTGAAAAATTGGCAGGAAAAGACCTTGAAATTCTATATCGCTTTTAAGATTCATTATGACAGCTATACTCACCGATATTCAGGCGCAAAAGGCGGCGATTGAGCATTTTTTAGAAACCAAAGCACTTGATAGCTTTCCTTCTAATTTGTTTGATGCGGTGCATCACATCATGACTTTAGACGGGAAACGTTTGCGCCCTATGATGGTGTTGATGAGTGCGCAGGGCTTTGGCGTACCGCAAGAAAAAGCCATGTCTGCCGCAGTATCGATTGAAGTGTTTCACAATTTTACCCTGGTACATGATGACATCATGGATAAAGCGAAGTTGAGAAGGGGCAAAATTACCGTACACGAAAAATTTGGGGTGGACAAAGCCATTGTTACCGGTGATGCCATGTTACCCCATGCCGTAAGTTTGTTGATTCAGGACCATACCGATAAAGCCGGTGACCTCTTACACAGTTTTAATAAAATGGGTAAAGAAGTCATGGAAGGCCAGCAGTACGACATGGAATTTGAAAATCGCAAAGACATTACGGTGGATGAATACATGAACATGATCCGCTTAAAAACTTCTGTACTGTTTGGAACCGCTTGTGAAATTGGAGCAATTATCGGAAATGCCGGGAAAGAAGATCGACAAAAATTATACGATTTCGGATTGTACTCCGGTCTGGCTTTCCAAATCATGGATGATTACCTGGATACCTTTGGGGATGACAATTTCGGAAAAAAGATCGGTGGGGACATCCTGCTGAATAAAAAAACATTTTTATTGGTCAGCGCGCTTCAACATGCCAATGAAACTCAACGAAAACGCATTAACGAATTGCTTGAAGAAACCAATGAGGCAGAGAAAATCGCTAATTTTCAGGCTTTGTATCAGGAAATGGAGATTCCGCAGTTGGCACTGAACACCATAGAAGAAATGCATGATAAATCAGTAGATGCCATCTTATCCACATCACTGGCGCAAGAAGACAAGGAACGCATCAAGCATCTGGGAGAAGTGATGATGAGAAGAACCAAATAAACGGTATATGAATTTCGCAGAGAGGGATCAGCAATATTTCTGGAACTGTTGGAAATTCACTTCGCATAAGGGGCAACAACGCTGGCATTTTGAACTGCCCAATGAATTAAAAGATGTCGTTCAATCAGAAGAAGATTGGAATAAACCCGAATCACAGGAATTTCTCCGGCATTTTGATCAGGCCTTTGTATTTGATAAATCTGTCAACCCCAACAGTGCAGATCGGGTATTCAGACACATCCGTCAGCAGCAAACGGGACTCCCCGGATTAATATCCCCCGATAAAGAAGCCCCTTTAAAAGAACAAGTGCGCACTACCCTGCTCAACGGATTTTCTTTTTATGAAACCTTACAAGAGCCCGACGGCAACTGGGCAGGCGATTACGGAGGCCCTTTGTTTTTAATCCCCGGATTAGTCATTGCATCCTACATCACCGATTCTCCCTTTGAAAAACCCATGCAGGTATTGATGAAACGCAACCTGTGGAATCACCAAAATGAAGATGGCGGATGGGGCTTACACATTGAAGGACACTCTACCATGTTTGGTACCGTCATGCAGTACGTCACTTTACGAATTTTGGGGGAAGACCTTTCAAATCCGGATATGCAAGCTGCGCAAAAGTGGATCCTTGATCAGGGTGGAGCCATTAAAATTCCGCAATGGGGAAAGTTCTACCTTTCTGTGCTCAATGTGTACGAATGGGAAGGAAATGATGCCCTATTGCCCGAAATGTGGAAATTTCCCAGATGGGTACCCTTTCATCCCGGAAAATACTGGTGCCACAATCGCATGATCTTTTTGCCTATGTCTTATTGTTTTGGAAACAAGATAAAGGCAGAGGAAACTGAGTTGATCCTTGAATTGCGAAAAGAGCTGTACACAGAAGATTATGAGCAGATCAACTGGAAAAAAGCCAGACGGGAAGCCTGCGAAATTGACATCTTTCATCCGGTGAACAAATGGTATTATCGTTTGAGTAGAATTACGAATGCGTATGAAAAGATCTTTTCTAAACGATTCCGAAAAAAGGCGTTGAAATACGTCAGTGACTATATCGATCATGAAGACATTCATACACGATACATCAACATAGGCCCCGTCAATCAAGCCATCAATTCTATTTGTGTGTGGCATCAGCACGGAAAAGATTCGGAGCCATTTAAACAGCACGTGTATCGCTGGCAGGATTATTTGTGGATTGCTGAAGACGGCGCCAAAATGGGCGGATACAATGGGTCTCAACTCTGGGATACCGCTTTTGCCGGCCAGGCCTTATTAGAAGCCGATATGGAAAGCGATTTTCCGGATATGGCAAAAAAAATCTACCGCTTTATTGAACTGACACAGATTGATCGCGATCCTTTAAACCACAAGAAATACTGGCGGGACGTTACCAAAGGGTGTTGGCCTTTTTCTACAATCGACCATGCCTGGGCAGTAACCGACTGCACCTCTGAAGGAATGAAAACCGCCCTACTCTATAACAATAAGCCGGAAGTTCCTAAAATTAAAGAAATAGACCTGGAACGATTAAAACCGGCGGTAGATTGGTTATTATTTATGCAAAACAAAGACGGAGGCTGGGCTTCGTATGAGCGAAAACGCGCACCACAATGGATTGAAGTGCTGAATCCCGCCATGTTATTTGAAAACATTATGGTTGAAGTGACTTATACTGAATGTTCTTCTGCCACCATGCAAGGCTTGAAAGAATTCACCATGAATCATGACTACCGCAAAGAAGACATTGCGCGAGCCCTCGCCAAAGGAACTCAATTCATCAAAGGAAAACAAAGAAAAGACGGCAGTTGGTACGGTTGCTGGGGCGTGTGCTTCACCTATGGCAGCTGGTTTGGCATGGAGGGATTGTTGTGCGGGGGTGAAGCAGGATACGAAAACGAAAATCCTTCAGAACGTATCAAAAAAGCCTGTGAATTTTTGGTCAGTAAACAAAGGGAAGACGGCAGCTGGGGAGAATCTTTTGAATCCTGCGTGCAGCATGAGTACATACAACATGATGAGGGTCAAATTATCAATACTGCCTGGGCCTTATTGGGGATGATGAAAGCCAACTATCCGGATAAATCCGTGATTGAAAAAGGCATTCGGTTCATCATCTCCCGTCAAGAATCCAATGGTGACTTTCCACAAGAAGGCATTTCCGGGGTTTTTAATGGCAACTGTATGGAAACTTACACTTCTTACAGAAATATTTTTCCACTTTGGGCTTTGGCGCGGTATTACCGGTATTATTCAAAATAATTTTGATTGGGCAGTTGCCCTGACATCCAACTTGGTTGGTAATAGGATGATCTTCAGGGCTGCCTTACCACCTGCGGCTGCTAGCAGCTTCAGCACCTGGTAATTCGCTAAGCTTTCAAGTAGCTTCCTTTGGTCGCTCTTTCAAACCCAGCTCATTTTTCCAGTTGCCATCAGCCGGCTAATCCGCCTCCCGTGGGGCAGAGCTCCCCACGCCCATTTCACAGTTTTGGTTTTCTTTCGAATCAGTATTGTGCTCATTTATATTTCATCTGCGTTCTAATAGAATGAGTGCTGGCCTCCCCGCCTCATGCGGGGTTGGGGGAAGAGTTGGATAAAATTAGTTTGTTTTTCAATGAGGGGCGTTTTCAGCATTGACAAATTTTGGAAATAATGACTCCCATTTCCGCCATTTCATTTCCCCTTCCGCCAGCTGTCGGAAGTGAAATGGCTTGGCTTTGGTATTGTCAAGCGATCCCTCCCTTCAGGGAAGTTCATTTTTTTCTTCGTGATTCCTTATTCGTTATTCCTTTATTTATTTCTTTTTTGAATATCGAATATCGATTAACGAATGCTGAATGTTGAAGTGTTTTTTTCTTCGTGATTCGGTGTTCGTTATTCCTTGTTCATTATTCCTTTTTTTGAATATCGAATATCGAATATCGATTAACGAATGCTGAATGTAAGTCAGGAAAAGGAGAAAGGGATCGCCAGAGCATAAGAGACTTTCATCTGAACTTTCTCACACTAAATGTTCTGAAAACTTTATATATATTTACCATTCAAGGCACACACACGCAATATACCCAACCGCTGTATGCCATTCCCTAAGTGAAATTTAATTCTTGATTCGCGATTCGCGAATTGCAAATATTTTTCGTACATTTATATCTTGAAATAAATAATAGTATGAAAAAACATAGTGGAATGCGCCCTCATGATATTGCTATACTGCTAAAAATTGCGAGTAAGCGAAGAGAAAAGTGGTTGATGAAAGACTTAGCCCAAGAACTTAAGATTAGTGCTAGTGAAATAAGCGAAAGTATAAATAGGTCAGTCATTGGAGGTTTGATAAGTAGTGATAAAAGAACTTTAAAAAAACTAGCGCTACTAGATTTCTTGAAATCGGGTATTCGCCATGTATACCCTCAACAAGCCGGAGCTATGACAAGAGGTATAAACACAGCTATTTCAGCTCCACCATTAATGAATGAGTTTATGACTGAAGAAAGTTTCGTTTGGCCATACGGAAAAGGCAAGACTAGAGGACAAGCAATTGAGCCATTGCACCCAAATACTCCAGAAGCTTGCTTAAATGATGCAAAATACTACGAACTTATGGCCTTAACAGATGCAATCAGAATTGGTAAAGTAAGAGAGCAAAACATTGCTTTTGAAATGTTAAAAGAAAGAATGGATTATGCTTAAAAACCAAGCTATCAATTTAAAAGTTGTTGAAAAGGTTGCCTTGTCACTTGAAGAGTTAAATAAGCATGTAATTTATGTAGGTGGTGCTATTGTCAGTTTATATGTAACTGACGAAGGTGCCGAACAGCCACGCCCAACCAAAGACGTTGATATTTCAGTACAAATAAGCACGTACTCACAAATGGATGAGCTACGAGAAAAATTAGCCAGTAAAAAAATCTATCCAGCTCCTTCGGAAAAAGTAATGTATCGATATTTTTATGAGGATATTCTAATTGATTTCATACCATTCGAAGAAACACCACTAGGACCAACTAATAGTTGGTTGAAACCAGGGTTTAAAAAAGCATACCCGGTACAAATTGGTAAGGCAAAAATCAAAATTTTACCTGTAAGTCTGTTTTTAGCTACGAAATGGGAAACCTTTAAGGACAGAGGAAACGACCCAAGAACAAGTCACGATTTCGAGGATATTATTTACATTATAGATAATAATTTGGAAGTAGTACAAGACATTAAAAATGCAGAACAAGATGTACAACAATTTCTGAAAGAGATGAGTAATGAAATACTAAACCATTCTTCACGGAATGAAATCGTAGAATGTCATATCAACCCTTTTACTACTGACGAACGCAGAGATATTGTGATAAAAAAACTTGAAGAAATAATAAAATAAAAACAGTATCCAATCAAGTAAACGGTTCTGCTTGCCGAAGCACTACCGTACGCAAAGAAGTACTCAAAGACCTGCGCAAATATTTTTTATCATATCGGCCTGAAAACTATTTATTTGAAAGCCCAACCGGTGATAAATACAGTGCTACAAGCATAGCTCAAATTCTCAGAAAATCAGCTCAGGTTGCGGGTATTAGACAAAGCGTAACCCCTCACATGCTGCGGCACAGTTTTGCCACCCATCTTTTAGAATCAGGAACAGATATACGGATTATCCAGCGCATATTAGGGCACAACAGTTTAAAAACCACAGAGATATACACCCATGTAACAAATGAACATGTAAAAAATATCATAAGTCCTTTTGATTCTGTAAATTAGTAACATAAACTATAAAAAAGGAATATACGCTATAGTGTATATCCGGATGTTCTATGTAATTGCAGTGTTG
>JBBDID010000068.1:0-10212 GCA_040880585.1 Crocinitomicaceae bacterium
TAATATCTTTAATCTTGGAGAGAAATAAAAAACTTGTTTTTTAAGGAACGACTATATAGCGGAAGCTGTACCTTCATCTAAAACAGATGAGCAATTTGAGAATCTACAGGAAGGATTTCCGGAAAATATTCCAAATAAAAGCCCTGCAGATTGGTCAAATGAAGTTAAGGGGGTAGATAAAAGTTGGCATAACTCAAAATCGTACGCTAAATATCCATTGTTAGATGGCGCATCACCCTATTCTACACAAGATTTTGAAAAGGCGCTTCATGCAGGGATGATTGATTGGATGAATGAACAACCCTTTTTGTGTGTTTTTGATCATGAACCTACCCGGCTGGATTCTTCTGAGATTAATAAAAAGTTGAGTAAAAAAGTGAAGATAAAATCACTCAACCCTAACAATTTTATATTTGAGCTAAATGGCTTGAAGGATAAATGGGTGCTGTTCAATCATAACACTTATCCCCGTTGGAGATTTTATTGGAATGGCAACCTCCTTGAGAAAAAAGTAGTCCGGGACAACTTTATTTATACTAAAATTCCTGATTCAAAAGGGCAACTGAATATTACTTTTTATGCTAAGGACATAAAGGTGTTGTTTTATATTTCGGCCATTTCGTTTTGCCTTCTTTCAATCTATCTGCTTATTCGGTTTGTAAAGATTAACATAATGTAATTAGCCTTGCTATCTTTGTATAGCATTTAAAAAGAAATCACATTGAAGATTACTGTAGAAGCCGTAAAAGAAGCACTAAAAAATGTCATTGAACCTGATCTTAAAAAGGATATCATTACCCTCGATCTGGTTGAAAACATCAAAGTTGATGACAATAAAATATCCTTTGATCTAAAGATATACAACCCGGCCATGCATGCCAAAAAACGTATGCAGGAAGCGTTAGAATTTCAATTAGAGCGTGCTTTCGGTAAAGAAGTAGAAGCTGAAGTCAAGATGCAACCGCTTCCAAAGGACAAAGAACCGGAAGTCAGAAGCACATTGTCAGGTATAAAGCATGTAATTGCAGTTGCATCCGGTAAAGGAGGTGTCGGAAAATCAACTGTTGCGGCAAATCTGGCAGCAGGATTAGCTAAAATAGGGTATAAAGTCGGCTTAGTGGATGCTGATATTTACGGCCCTTCTGCTCCTACTATGTTTGATGTGGTTGGCCAAAGACCGGAAGGAATTGAAAAAGATGGCAAAACTCTGATCAAGCCGATTGAATCTTACGGAGTAAAAATCTTATCTATCGGTTTTTTTGCCGATCCTGATCAAGCTGTTGTTTGGAGAGGCCCTATGGCAACCAAAGCATTAAACCAAATGTTCAAAGATGCTGATTGGGGAGAACTGGATTTTATGATCGTTGATCTCCCTCCCGGTACCGGAGATATTCATTTAACGTTAGTTCAAAATGTGCCGTTAACAGGAGCAATTATTGTCAGTACACCGCAAGAAGTTGCGCTGGCAGATGCACGTAAAGGTGTAAATATGTTCAGAATGGATTCTTTGAAAGTTCCGGTTTTGGGGATTGTTGAGAACATGGCCTGGTTCACTCCTGAAGAACTCCCTGAAAATAAATATTACATTTTCGGTAAAGATGGAGCAAAAAACCTGGCAGCGTCCATGAATGTACCTTTACTGGCGCAAATCCCCCTTATTCAAAGCGTTCGTGAGTCCGGAGATGTGGGAAGACCCGCTGTTTTACAGGAGGATACATTATCTTCTCAGGTTTTTGATGAATTTGTTCGTAAATTCGTCACAGCTTTGAAAATGAAACAATGATCACAGAAGAGAAAATAGAGATTGCTTTAAATTCCATTCGTCCCTTTTTACAAAAAGATGGAGGAGATGTAGAGTTTGTGGAAATGAGTGGGAATATTGTTAAGGTCAGATTGACCGGTGCCTGTGAAACTTGTTCTATGAAAGCTTCAACCTTAAAAGCCGGGATTGAAGAAGCTATTCGAAATGCTATTCCCGAAATCACGGCTGTCCACTCCATATAAACCAAATCAAACAATCAAGATACAGCTCTTTTTGTTTTCCAAAATTCCTCAGCACTTTCTTAAATTTGTGGAGGATACCATTCTGTGAGTAGTAGAAAAATAATGAGCGATACAACGTTTTCAAAAGAAGAATTGGAGCGATACAGCAGACACCTGATCATTCCTGAATTCAATATAGAGGGGCAGCGTAAGTTAAAAGAAGCCCGTGTATTGGTTGTCGGATCCGGTGGCTTAGGTGCACCATTGTTACAATACCTCTCGGCCGCAGGCGTGGGCACAATTGGAATTGTAGACTTTGATATAGTGGAAGACTCTAACCTACAACGGCAAGTTTTGTTTACTCAGGCAGATATTGGGCGTCTGAAAGTAGAGGTGGCTAAAGAAAGAATACAAGCACAGAATCCACATATTGAAGTCAAAACCTATGCTACTGCCTTTACTTCAAAAAATGCGGTAGAAATAGCGAGTGGCTATGATCTCATTGCAGACGGAACCGATAATTTTCCTACCCGCTATTTAGTCAATGACGTTGCGGTGATGTTGGGAATCCCTAATGTATATGCCTCTATTTTTAGATTTGAAGGTCAGCTGACCGTTTTTAATTACAAAGATGAAGAAGGGAATAGAGGACCCAATTATCGCGATTTATTCCCTACACCGCCACCACCGGGATTAGTGCCATCATGTGCTGAAGGAGGCGTGATTGGCGTTTTACCCGCAATTTTAGGAAGCCTTCAAGCCAATGAAGTGATTAAAGTAATTACCGGAATCGGTGAAAACCTCTCTGGGAAATTGTTCTTGTTTAATGCGCTGAATGTGGAATCACGAACATTGAAAATCCAAAAAGATCCAAATAATCCCCTGACAGGAGAAAAACCAACTTTAACAGAACTAATTGACTATGAAAAGTTTTGTGGATTAGGAATCGACAAAAAGAAAGAAGGTAAAAACATCAAAGAGGTAGATGTTGAAACGCTTAAAAAATGGTTAGACAGTGAAGAAAACATACAATTAATTGATGTTCGTGAACCTTTTGAATACGAAATTGCAAACATTAATGGTAAACTCATTCCGCAAAATGACATACTTGAACATGTGGAGGATATTTCTTCTGAGTATAAAGTTGTAATCCATTGTAGGTCTGGCAAGAGAAGTGCTGATGTAATTGAACTTTTACAGAGTAAATACGGATTTAAAAACTTGTACAATTTAGAAGGAGGAATTCTCGCCTGGGCAGATCGGATTGATAAATCTCTACCAAAGTACTGACATTTATCTGACACGAATAATGACAGAAGTCTTTAAATTTGCAAAACGAAATGGAAAAAATGATTGAAACAGACATTATAATTATTGGTGCGGGTCCTGTAGGGATATTTACCGTATTTGAAGCAGGATTGCTAAAGTTGAGGTGTCATTTAATTGACTCTTTACCACAGGCAGGGGGACAGTTAACAGAAATTTATCCTAAAAAACCGATTTTTGATATTCCGGGTTATCCAATTGTTGATGCTGGAGTGTTGGTAGATAGATTACTGGAACAGGCTTCTCCATTCAAACCCGGTTTTACCTTGGGTGAATCTGCGGTAGTGATTGATGAAACGGATGATGACCACTTTATTGTCACCACAAACAAAGGAACACAACACAAAGCTCCGGTTGTAATGATCGCAGGAGGTTTAGGTGTGTTTGAACCGCGTAAACCTCCGGTGGAAAAACTGGAAGATTTTGAGGAAAATGGAGTGGAGTATATCATTAAAGACCCACAATTTTATAAGGATAAAAAAGTAGTGGTCGCCGGAGGTGGAGATTCTGCACTGGATTGGTCAATCTATTTGGTGGAGCACAAAATTGCTTCAGAACTGTCTTTGGTGCATAGAAGATCTTCTTTTCGCGGACATCTGGATTCCGTCCAAAAAGTAATGGACTTGGCAGATCAGGGAAAGATTAACTTGATTACAGAAGCAGAGGTAGTAGGGTTAAATGGCAATGGAGTATTGCATTCTGTTCAGATAAAACACAAAGACGGAAGCGAGATCACCAAAGAAGCCAACCACTTTATCCCTCTGTTTGGATTAAAACCTAGCCTGGGACCTATAGCAAGCTGGGGTTTAGAGATTGAAAAAAACGCTATTAAAGTAGATACCAGAGATTACTCAACCAATCGCCCGGGGGTTTATGCCATTGGTGATGTCAATACATACGAAGGAAAATTGAAATTAATCCTCTGTGGATTTCATGAGGGAACCATTGCTGTTCAATCTGCATTTGCACGCATTTATCCTGACAAGAAAAATGTGTTGAAATACACCACTGTAAACGGAGTTAATGGATTTGAGTAAAGTGTAGAAAAAAGATGAAAGAGTCAAGACAAAGAACCAAGAGCCAAGATCGTCCGCCAGAGGCGGACTGAAAGAATCAAGAGCCAAGATTAATAGCATTTATCTATCTTGGCTCTTGGTTCTTTTCATCTTGGCTCTTGATTCTTTTCAGCTTGACTCTTTCATCTTTTTTCTCTTATTTTTGCGACATGGCTGACAATACGATAACCATACACATCATAGACAGAGAGGGCAAACAACACGACCTTGAAGCTCCTACGGATATGAGTATGAATATCATGGAAGTTTGCCGTTCGTATGAATTACCTGTTGAAGGGCGTTGTGGTGGAATGGCCATGTGTGCTACCTGTATGTGTTATCTTGAGTCTGACCATGAACTCCCTGGACAGTCGGATTCTGAGTTAGACATGCTGGATGAAGCTTTTTTTGTTGAGGACAACTCCAGATTAGGATGTCAAATACATGTTTCAGATGAGATTGATGGTATTGTTTTGAGGTTGGCGCCTGAGGGCAATTAATTGAATTACAGAAAAAATAGCCACATCTCGCAAACTACGCTCCAATTTTTGACAAGTTCTTTAAAGACCTAATTATATTAGATTTATCGTTTCCACTGCGCATATAAAAAACGTTTGTGTTAAGAATAAACTGATTGAAAATAAGGTTGTTAAAAATAAAACAAGTTGAATATAGCTCAATAGGCAGACAAATAAAGGGATTGAATTTGCTTTTAATAATTATACTTAAGTATTTATACGTAAACCATTTAAATTATTAATTACTACATTGTTAGAGTTAATCAAAACCTAATTATGTATTATTCTAATGGCGTATACACAGTTTTATTATTATTTTTTATAAACAATTGTTTCAGTCAAACGCATTACACAAATGTTGAATGGGTAGATAAAACCCCTGAAATGGGAAGTAGTTATTACCGAAGTTCAAGTATAGTTGACAACGGTTATCTTTATGTAACTACTAATTCACTGAATTCTACTGGCTCCCATACTGATATATTCACTATCAAGTATGATGAAAATGGAGACACTTTATGGTCTAAGACGTATAATGGAAATGCTGATGGAGATGACTATGGTATTGACTTAACAGAATTTGGGGATTATATTTATGTAACCGGCACCGCAGAAGATACTGCGTCAGATTATGATTTCATAGTACTCGTATATCATAAATCAAATGGTAATTTAGAGTGGAGTTATAAATGGGATGGTCAGGAAAGTGGTATAGATATTCCGGCGGATATTATTGTAGATGATAATGAAAACACATATATATGTGGCGGAACTGAAGATTCATTTGGATACTCAGACTTTGGCATTATACGATTAGATCCGGGAGGCAACCTTGATTGGGATAGATACTATGACGATAATGAATTATATGATGCAGCATCTGAGCTAGAATTTTTAGAAAATGGTGATTTGTGTGTAACTGGTGGATCGAATTATTCATCTGGCGTTTGGAACATTGTTGTTTTAGAGTTAGACCCTAATGACGGTAGTTCTGTTGCCGAATCTCAGTCAACATCTTCAAATGTGGCTTTTGTTGAGGTAACAGCTATGACTTCAGATTCATCCAATAATATTTATGTCACTGGGTATACTGATAACACAGGTAGAGATGTACATACTGTAAAATTTGATTCAACACTTTCTGAAGAATGGGTGGTTGATTATGACGGTGGAAATGAAGATGAAGGGAGAGATATTGCGGTTGATACTGATGGTAATGTTTATGTTGTAGGACACACACAAATAAGTAGTTCAGAATATAACTTTTTAACGCTCAAATACAACAGCTCTGGGACGTTAATTTGGGATGAGGAATATGGAAATGTAGAAGATTCAGAACAAGCCAGAGGCGAAGCGATTGAATTAGATAATGATGAGGATTTATTTGTGACAGGAACCGTTATTCAAGGAAATAGAGAATCTATAGATTTATTGAAATACAATTCTTCAGGAGAGATTAAATTGCACAAAAGTATATATAGTGATTCAACTGATTATAATGCCTTTGACATGAATATAGATGGACAAACAATATATATTACAGGGTTGGCGAAAACAATAGGAGCGGAAAATTTATCAGTTGCAAAACTATCTGTATTTGAAAATGATGTAACAGTAGTTGAAGATACTGCTGGATACCAGTCAAGAATTGATGGCGAATTGGTAATTAGGTTTAATCCTAATTATCTAGACTCTTCAAATGTTGATAACATTGGAATGATTCATGGGGAATTAAGTGATTTCTTAAAAACATCAGCATTAGATTCATTGGACGCCTTAACTGGAGAAGATATGTCGAGATATAAAGTGATTAAAGTTCACCCCAATTTAACTACAAATGATACAATTGCAATAGGACATTTAGGAGATACCGTGCAATTACCACCAATGTTTTCTACTTTCATTGTATTAATTGATGAATCACTTAATGACACTTCATTTTTAGAGAAAATCAAAGATGCAGTTCCTTATGTTAATGCAGCCTCATTTAATGGATATTTTAAATTAGCAGCTACCGCTAATGACACCGAATATATTAATGGGAATAGTGCTGGTTTAACAAGTGCCACTGCCTATCCTGATGCAAATATAAATATTGAACTTGCTTGGGATTATGCAACTGGTACTGATAAAGTTGTAGTGGGTGTTTTTGACTCAGGTATTCATAATTCACATGGCGACATAAGCAATGGCTCATTTTCGTCTTCATCCGTCAGTTCAGGCTATGATTACGTGAATAATTATTCGATTACTACAGTAGCCAATCCTGACGACTATGGTCATGGCTCAGCTGTTGCTGGTATTATAGCTGCTTGGCGTAACAATAACTCTGGAATGGCTGGTGTCGCTGGAGGTGATAGCCTAGGAGGTGTAACTGTTCATGATATGAAATTATTTATGGCTGACACATCTTCTACTTGTAATTTAACAGGTACAATTTTTGCCTCAGCAGCGCAAATGCAACAAGCTATTGAAGAAGGTGGATTAGCTAATGGAGACATTGAGGTTCCACAAAGAATTATGAATCATAGTTGGGAAGGAAACTATAGTGATCCTTTTATTAGAGAAGCTTTAATTCTTGTCTATGATTTAGATGTTGTGACGGTTTTTGCTTCGGGCAACGGAAGCTTTTCATTAGCCCCTTGTACTGATTATGGCAGTTATCCAAGTATGTGGAAAGATAATTTTATCATGCGTGTTGGAGCTAATGATACTACAGGAGCTCGAGCTGAATTTTCTAAATGTGGAAGGAACCTAGATTTTATTGCTCCTGGTACAATAGAGCTTTATGAAACATTAGACAACTCAGGAAATCTAAATACTGATACATTAGACCACCCAAATCCAGCTTGTAATGGTGGTGCTTTAAATGGGACTTCTTTTGCAGCGCCTCATGTGACTGGTGTTGCTGCCTTAATGTTGTCATACGCAAATGAGAAAAATTTCGAATTATCTCATGAAGATTGTGAAGAATTAATGCAAATGTATGCTACGGATATTATTGATTCTAATAACGTAGCTGGTTATGATGATGAAACTGGTTGGGGAAGAATTAATGCAGGGGCAATTTTTGATAGCATCCAATATCCGGATTTTAGAATAGAACATTTAAATTTTACAATTAATACCTCAAATGCAATTGCAGAAGATACTATAACGGCTTGTATGGAACAGAATTTATTTGGATTAACAGGCGTAGCTGATGTGGTAAGGTGGAAAGTTGAAAGTAGTAATACGCATACACTTCCTTACGGTTATAATTTAATAACAGGTTGGGCACGTGGATCAGCATCTGATATATATGGTGAAATGACCGGTTCAACAGCCACTTCTAATGCATGTTTTCCATACACTTGTGGTAACTGTAACTATTTTCCAGATGTTCCTGCTCCATTATTAGATTCTGCATCATTGTCTCCAACAAATGCTACAATGACAGGATACATATACGAATTTGTTGATAGTAGTATGAGCACAGTAGGGTGGTATCCCTATGACACTTCCTCTACAGCAAAATTTGCTTATACATTATATTTAGATCAGTCAGACGTTGGAATTGCTGAAAATGGTAAAAGTGATTTTGACATTTATCCAAACCCAGCTAACAGTTCAGTTACAATTCAATTCAATAGCGATTACAATTCTAACTCTTCAATTCATTTGTACAGTTTGACAGGAGAATTAGTTAAAACCATAGCTGAAAATAAGGAAATTAACTCATCAATACCTGTTACTTTCTCGATCAACGATCTTTCAGATGGTTTGTATTTTGTCGTTGTTCGTTCTTCTAATGATCAATTTATTCGTAAATTGGTAGTAAACAGAAAGTGAAAAGAACGTCTCTCATACTAACCATTTTATTAACTGTTCAGTTAGTTTTCAGTCAATTTACTGTCATACCTACTGGTATTAATATACCAATAACTGGTCTTGAAAAATCGGGAGATACTTTGTTTATTGTTAGTCAGGATGGTTACTTAGCAAAAACAATTGATAATGGGCAAACATTCACTGAAGTTACCAGTTATGGCATTTCAGGATATGCTAATTTTGAATTTCAAATAAGGGATGGGATCTATTATTATATGGCAACTCAAGGCAACCCGTATGAACACAATTATATCTTTAAAAGTGAAGATTATGGAGATACTTGGGATATGCTCTACGACACAACTGGTTTCTTTAAATCATTTCACATAGTGGATTCAACCTTTGGTGCAATGGGTGGTACATTTGGAGGGTATGCCATGACAGTGGAAAATGACACTTCATGGGCTCTTGACACTTTAGCTGGAACCCTTACTCAATCGACTTCATATGGTGATAGTACACTTATATTTATGTCGACCCTAGGTTTTTGTCTAAGAACCGAAGATAGAGGTCAGAGTTGGAATTGGGGGTACTCTAACAGTAGTGTTTCAAAAGAACTGGAATTTATAAATGAGGATACAATATACTCAGCGCATATTGAAGGGCCTTCGAAAAGTCATTTTTGTTATTCTTTTGATAACGGAAATAACTTCAATACTGTATATCTAGGTCACAATTCTCAAACCAGTCAGTATGAATACACCTCACAAGTTTATGATTTCTCTTTTGATGATGCAGCTCATGGATATATGATAGGTTATATGTACGATAGTTTACCTCAGTCAGGTGGATATGATATAGAACAAGGTGTAATCTTCGAAACATCTGATTATGGTCAAACCTGGACACCTCATTTAACTGGTTTTTCTGAAGAGTTTTACAGTTTTCAACGTATGAATGACAGCATTTACTTTATTGGCGGTGCAAATGGGTTGTTGTTGAAATGGAACAGAAACATCCCGTTTTCAGGTACTTCTGGGTTAGCGAAAGATAAAGCGACTATAGAATTTGATTTGTATCCTAATCCAGCATCTAACAAAACCACTTTACAAATTGATAAAAGAGTATTACCAGTTGATCTGAAAATCTATAACCAATCCGGTCAATTATTGAAATCAATCCTTATCAAGATGGGGAACATTACCGTCAACTTAGAAGAGTTTCCTTCGGGCATATACTTTTTAGAAGTTCAAGGTGTACAGAAAAAACTAATTATTCAGGACGATTAAACGTTCAATTCGTCAAAACAATTTTTCTTTGGACTGGTTTTCCAGATAAGGATTTTCCTACAACAATATAGGTGCCTTTAGCAATTTTTGGTAGCTGGAATGTTTTAAACTGACCATGTTCGGAAGAGGTGATTTTACGTCCATTCAGATCAAAAAGACTAATGGACTGCATGATTTCGCTAAATAGTCGTTCCTTAAAAAACAAGTTTTTTATTTCTCTCCAAGATTAAA
>JBBDID010000069.1:0-7776 GCA_040880585.1 Crocinitomicaceae bacterium
GATGACGGTCTTGGTTCTTTCATCTTTTGTCTTGGTTCTTTGATCTTTTGTCTTTCATCTTTTCTCTTTCAGTCATCCGCAGGATGACGGTCTTGGTTCTTTCATCTTTTCTCTTTCATCTTTTCTCTTTCATCTTTTCTCTTTCTTAATTACTTGTTAAACTCAACAGTCAGCCCTCCCAATAATTGAATTCCATTTTGTGGATGATAAGCCGGGATAAATCCATTGGGGTTCATAACGGAAGGTTGAATCGCATCAACAGGCCTTACTCCATGTCCGGATTGTCTTCCCATTAACAGATACTTGTTGTTGAATAAATTTTTGACTAACAAATGGGGTTTTAAACTGATTTTATCACTTTTCAGAAGGTTTTGTGTGGTAACATTAAGATTAAACAAAACGACAGGATCCAAATAACCATCAGGATTTTCTTCAGTGACATAATCATACCCCACTTCAGCAATTGTTTCGGTTGTTTTGGGATAAAAATATCGGTTTGTTTCCGGAGCTTTTGTTTTGCCGATTAAATTCATCCGTAAATTAAAATTGACTTTGTCAAGCAAGGTGTAATTAATGCCCGCATTGAGTTTATGTGCTGCCACATTGTCAAGAGGCTCTAGTTTTCCGTCGCTTAAAAACTGATAATTAAGGTATGAACTTATACGCTTCCCAAACTGAAACTTTGCAGAGAAACCTACCCCCATAATTTGCTGTTTATTCTGGAGGTTTTGATAGTAGATGGCGTGCTGCCCATTAGAACCAATCGGCTGTTCGATTGGGTTAGGGTTTGGCTCTAAAGAAATCGGATCGATTAAATAATTGTGGAAAACATTCATTTTCATAAGGGCAGTTCCCGGCACAAGATAACTTACCTGTACTTCATTTGTGATGATTTTCTCTGAAAAAAGTTGAGCATTACCTCTCCATTCATCATAGAGTTCAAAAATGGTCGGAGCCCTAAAGCCGTGCGCATAAATGTATTTAAATCCAAAACCTTTGTTGATATTACGAACCAGGGCAAGCCGTGGATTAAAGACGCTGCCAAAAAATTGATCGTAATCCAATCTTCCCCCCAATACCAGCCGTAATTTATCAGTAAATTTGTGTTCGTCCTGTATTAAAAAACCACCATTTTTTGAGAAATATACCGGCTGTAGAATAAATGTATTGATCTCTTCAGAAGAGATAACAGTTGTTGGCGAAGTGTAAAAAATATTGAAATACTGCCGAATTTTTTGCTCAACTAAGGCACCAACAACCAAGGTGTTATTTGGAGAAATAGCCACCCTGAATTGTTGTTCTACTCCAATTAAAAAACCTTCACTCTCGTACGATTTTTTTTTGTCCTCAACCTCAGGATTGATACCATTATCAACGGATTGAAACTGGTAGGTGTACGTAAAGCCCGTTTCAGGGCGGGTAGAGGTATTGACGTAATAAAGTTTAGAGGAAGCAACAATCCGTTCCCCCAACTCATACTCATACTCCATGTTTACAGTTTTTCCCTGATGATGCGCCATGTAATCTATTCCTTTGGTATTGGTGAAATATTCATAACCCACCACCTCGCTTCCAAGTCCTTCTCTTTTCCGCCAAAAATTAAAAGCTAATTTAAACCCCTTGCTTTGCAATTTTCCACGCACGTAATAATCATCAATAAGGGTGTTAAAACCATCATTGAGCTTTTTGTTGGGTTCGTTGGCAACAACACCATGCTCAGTAGTTAAAACAGAATCGGGCTCGTAATTATTGTGGAAATAATTTCCGGGATCAGCCCTGTTTAAACCATTGTCACCTTCTGAGTAGTAATAACGGCCGCTCAGTTGAAGATGAACACCTGATTTACCCGTGTAACTTGCAAAAAGTTCAGGGAAATAAGTATTATAACTACCATAATTGCTGTTTGCCTTCAGATGGAGTTGTTTTTTTGATTTGTTCCTTTCAGCAGATTTGGTGATGATATTAACAAAACCTGCATAAGCGTTAAGGCCATACAAACTGGAGCCCGGTCCGTTGACAAACTCAATGCGTTCTACATCAACAAGGGTAAAATTATATCCAATATTGCGCGCCCACCCATTGGAAATATCGTTTTGTGGCACACCATCTACCATAACGACATACTTGCCTTGTCCAACACCGCTCATCCCCCTGAAAAGAAAATGAGTCGGATACTCTCCCGAAGGCTGCATAGTACTGAAATCAAAACCGGGCAAATCCATCATAACATCCTGAAGTGTGATGTATCCCCGTTGTTCAATTTGCTCTTTGCTTATTACTTTCATAATAGCCGGACTTTCGCCGGAAAATTGCTTGTATTTAGTTCCGGAAACAACCTGCATATTCAGTAATTCATCAAAACCCGTCAGGGTATCTTGAGAAAACAGCTTGAGAAAACTGAAAGCACAAATAAATAATATGAGAGTAGATCGAATCAAATGTCAAAGATAAAGTATGAATTATTGATTCGAAAGTATTAAAAAATTCATAAATTGTTGCATATCATTGCAATAATGTGAAAATACTTTTCGAAATTTACTCCGATTTCCCCCAGATGTATAGATTAAACAAGCATATAACGAAACTACGAATCAAGAAGGCACTTAGCTTTTTGCTGTGGTTTTGTATCAGTATGCAAGCTATGGGGCAAGAAAACGCCAATGAGGCTTATGTTAAAGCTTCGTTGCTGCTCAATTTTATAGAGCAAACCGAATGGGATAATAACACAAATACAGCTGCTTATACGGTTGTCATTGTGCAGGATGAAGAAGTGTACAAAGAACTTGATGGCTTAACGAAGAAAATCAATGTCAATAACAAAAAGGTTAAGACGGTCTTTACCGCAAAACTGACACCAGACAATGAGTCACATTTAATTTATTTACCTCAGGCGTTTTGTGATCGTCAAAGTGAAGTGCGCAAAAATTCCGCTCAAACCTTGATTGTCTGTAATGAGTGTGAAGAAATGGAAGAAGCCAATATCAATTTTTATCTCAATGAGCAGGATCAGGTGAGGTTCACGGTAAATCGGGATAATTTCAAAAGAAACGGAATGACGCCTTCTTCTGTTTTGTTAGTATATGCGAACAATAAAGATGTTGCCATTGAATTTATCCAGAACATGGAAACGGAATTTAAAATAATGAAAGAAGCTTATGAGCAAAAACGGGCTCAGCTGGAAAAGACGGATCAAGAACTCAAGAAACTGAATGAATCCCTACAGCAAAAAGAGAAGAAAATAAGGTCATTCGAAAGGGATATTGAGGAAAAATCTGCACAAACTAAAGAAAAAGCAGTTGCATACGAGCGGCTGAATGAAAGGTATGCCAAACAGGAGAAGAGATATAATAGCATTGAACAAAAGTATCTGACAACACAAGAAAACCTGACAAGCATTCGGGATTCTTTGCAATCTTTATCTACCACTTTGAGTGATCAAAGTGAGCATATAGACGCCAATAATGTCATTCTTCAGGATCAAAAACAGCAGATAGAAGAACAAAAAGAAACAATAGTATCCTCTAAAGAAGAGTTGATATGGAAAACTAAAAATTTGTGGATTGCTATAATATGCCTCGGAATAATGTTGATCTTATTGTACTTGTTTTATCGTGAAAACAAAGCAAAAAAGAGATCTCTGGACATTATTGAAAAACAAAATGAGGAGATTAAAAAATCATCCCAATACAAGGACAAATTTATCTCCGGACTCAGCCATGAAATTCGTACCCCTTTAAATGCGATTATTGGTTACTCTGCTTTGCTGTCAAAACAGTTAAAAGATGAAGAGAGTAAAAAGTTTCTCAGCTATATTACCCTTTCCAGTAAAAATCTCATGGGTATTATCAACGATATTCTCGACCTGAAGAAGATTGAATCCGGAAAATCTGTGGCAAATGCGATACACTGTGAGTTAAAGCCCATTGTTATGGATGCATTTAAGTCGCTGGAAGTATTGGCAAATGAAAAGCAATTGAATTATGTTGTAGAATATGATGATGCACTCCCCAGATTCGTCTTTGTTGATGCGCAAAAATTGAGTCAAACGCTTTTAAATCTTCTTAATAACGCCATAAAATTTACAGATGAAGGAACCGTTAAAATATCGGTTAAACAACTGTCAGGCACCGATAAAGTTTCGGAAATAGAGTTTGTTGTAACCGACACAGGAATAGGAATTAGTGAAAATAAAATGAGCCAGATATTTGATTCATTTACGCAAGAAGACGAAACGATTTCCAAAAGATTTGGCGGTACAGGTTTAGGGCTTGCATTGTCACAGGAGTTTGTTGGATTGTTAGGAGGTGAAATAACAGCTAAAAGTGAATTAAGAAAGGGTAGCCAATTTAATTTTTCAGTAATGATGCCCATTTCTGATCATAGTGAAATTGTTGTTGAACATAATGGGACAGTAAAAATCGAAGGGCTTGACCAAATAAAAATTGTTTACGCGGATGATATAGAGCTGAACCGCACCCTCTTGACAAAACAACTCAAATCCGTAAGCCCAAACATCCAATTAAAGACCGTTAGAAATGGCCTGGAGTTGTTAAAAGTAGTGGAAAAGGAAGATGTAGATTTGATTATTACAGACGTCTGGATGCCCGGAATGGATGGCATTGAGGCAGCTGCACGAATTCGTGAAATGAATAGTGAGATTAAAATTATCGGGGTCACCGCAACAGGCATGCAAAGTATTGAAGACCTGCAAATGAGTAAAGATATGGATGCCTATCTCATCAAACCCTATGAATTAAATGATTTATTGATAAAGCTTGCCAAAACGTGCAATTTGAAATACAGTATTCACAATAAAGAGGAGAATAAAAGACAGCAGGAAATAGACGTTCCGTTCAAACGCCTGAAAGAAATTGCAGAAGATGAAGCGGATTATCTGAAAATGGTCAATGGTTTGATTTCTGAAATAAAAGAAGTACTAAACCATCTGGAGACAAACCCTTTAGATGCAGAATCGGCGCACAAACTGGTCAATAAAATAACCTACCTAAATAACAAACAGTTGGTTAGTCAGGCGAAAGAACTGGAAGGTTTTGCCCGGAAAGGAAATGAAAAAAAAGCGAGGGACATTAGAGATAAACTAAAAGAAGCAACCCATCAAATCTTAAATGATTTTTCAATTTAACCGCTATTATTCGTGAAACTTGTATTTCTTTTGAAGGAAATACATAGTTAAACACCTAAAGCTTTTAGAACAAGAGTTGTTTTGGTTAGTGTAATATGTAAAATCCATAAATCTTATCATACAATTGATCAATCTTATGATTCTTTGCACTAATAATAGCTGCTTAAGGATAGTACTTGGCGTAAATTGAGTATCAATTAAAACATTGACGCCATGAAATTTCTAATATCTACACAGTTCATTGTTGCTATAATATGCCTGCTTGGGTTCAATTCAAATTTATTGAGTCAGGACTATTGTGCATTTGCAGAGGTGCTGCCGATTAACCCAAACGGAAGTTGTAACTTCCAACCGATCACCCCCGGTGCGGATCTTGATAATCAGGATGACAACGCAGGACAACTGGACATAACCATTAATACTGCTTGCGCAAACCCGGCAGCGAGTTGGAATGCTTATTGGGGAACGTTTACAGGGAATGGAAATTCTGTTGATATCGTTATTACCAATCCGAACAATGATGGTGTGGTAGTAATATTTGAAAATACACCATGCGGCGGAACCATGAATGAGTTGAGTTGTTTCAATTTCCTTGATATGGTAGGTGACGGAATCACAATTAACACAATAAATGGCACTGATTATACGGTTTGTGTGATGAGAAGTACGGGTTCTGCATCAATAAATGCTGAGCTGTCTATCATTGATAATCCTGCCGGTGATCCTTATAACTTATTGTGTGATCCATGTAGTGTATATGGGCCTGTTCCTACACTTTCAGTACAATCTGTCAACACAGATTGTTTTTCAAACTTTAATAGCGTTGTCACGGATGATAATATAGCCATGCCTAATGTTCCCGGCTGTACAAGTGGCGCTAACTGGTACCTGGCTGAATTTACGGCAACAGAAGCATTGACAAATGCCTACTTATGGGGAAAAGAAGAAGATAATGTGAGCATTTCAATTTTAGAAGGTTCATGTTCCGGATTAACTGAAATAGCCTGCGAAACATCTAATAACGAAGATCTACCAACATTTCTTCAGGCCAATACAATTTCGGGTCAACAATATTATGTTTTGATTACCTCAAGTGGCTCAATGTCTGCGGCTAATCTTTGTATTTATACAGACCCTCCTGCAGTCTCTGATCTTCCTGTTTGTGATGGCGGACTGTCATTTGAGGATGGTGCCGGTGCAGGTTGGGATGCAGCACACGGTGCGTATCATCCTGTTGATGCTTCTTTGGCCAATTATGTGTGGAACGGAATCAATGCCGGAATTCCACAACCTATTAAAGGTGAAATTACCACAGGTAATGGTTTTGATCCCAATGTAGGAGGAATGTTGCCCGTTGTGGCTCCGGGTGGAGGAAATTTTTCGTTTCGTTTGGGTTCTATGGGCACAGCAGAAGGGTTTGGTCCGATCAACGTTCCGGGTTACACCACCAATCAAAACCAAAATCATGCTGCCAATGAGATCATGTCATTTTGTTTTACTGTGGATGCTAATAATGCCGGATTTGGTTATAAATATGCAGTAGTAATGGATTATTCGGCTCATGCCTCGGAGCTTCAACCAAAAATTGAAGTGTTTATCGAAGAGGATTGTAATGGTGGAAATTTAGTTGGATGCGGACAGTATGAACACTATCCGAATGATGGCAATTCTGATTTTCACTTTGTAGGTGATGCCACAGATGTTGCCGGTCAAAATGATGGTTTGATCTTTACCAATTGGACGGATGTTGCCACTGATTTGACCAATTATATCGGGCAGGATGTGAGGGTTACATTTAGGGTCAGGGACTGTGAAGGTGGCGGTTCCCCGGCTGAACCAACGTCAGGTAGTCACTGGGCTTATGCTTATATCGATACGTATTGCACACCCCTTAATATTGTAACGCCTGAATTCTGTGCAGGGCAAAGTCAAATTACGATTTGTGCTCCTGCTGGATTCGCTTCTTATAGCTGGCCTGCGGGTCAACCTGGCGTCACAGGGCCTTTAGATGGTCAGTGTATTACAGTGGATAATCCGGTGGCTGGAGATTCTTATATCGTTAACATGGTGTCTATTTCAGGATGCCCGGTAACCAAAGAAATTATACTGCAAGAAGTGCCTGTTGTTTTATCAGCTGATACAACAACTATTTGCGACGGAGATATAGCCAATCTTTCTGTTACGCCTACAGGGAATAATGGCCCCTATACGTATCTTTGGTCAACAGGTGATACAGGGGATGCGATCAGTGTTTCTCCTGCGGGGACTACAACTTATACTGTTGATGTTACCAATGATGCAGGCTGTACTTCAACTTATGACCTGGTAGTGGCGGTGGATCCTTGTAACAATGTGACACTTACTGTGCCTGATACAACAATTTGTGAAAACGATTGTGCAACGATAGAGGCAACAACTTCCGGAACAACGGGAACAATTACGTATAGCTGGACACCCAATATTGGAAACGGCCCCGGCCCATACAACGTCTGCCCAACAACTACAACAGATTATGTCTTGACAATTACCGATCAAGATGGAAACACGGCTACAGCAACTTCAACGGTTTCTGTAAATTCGGTTTACAACCTGACCGAAAACATCACAGCCTGCGAAAATTCAAGTGTTACTTA
>JBBDID010000069.1:7876-59096 GCA_040880585.1 Crocinitomicaceae bacterium
ACACTTATCCTGACGGAACAGTATCAACCAATATTACGGTGAATGAATCGCATGTTTCAAACCTGACTTCAATAAACGGTTGTGATTCTGTAGTTACGACCAATGTCAATGTGATCAATGCTTTCAACATCACAGAAAATATAGACCTGTGTTCAGGTTTAGATCACACTTATCCTGACGGAACAGTATCGACCAATATCACAGCAAACGAATCTCATACCTCCAACTTTGTCACCTCAATGGGCTGCGACAGTATTGTAACCACCAATATCAATGTCCTTCCGGTTTACAACCTGACCGAAAACATCACAGCCTGCGAAAATTCAAGTGTTACTTATCCGGATGGCTTTTCAGAAACCATTACAGCCAATACCTCACATACTTCAAACCTCATGACATTAGCAGGATGTGATTCGGTCATTGTTACCAACGTTCTCATGGCACCGGTTTACAACCTGAGCGAAAACATCACTGCTTGTGAAAACAGTTCCGTAACATATCCGGATGGCTTTTCAGAAACGATCACAGCCAATACTTCGCACACATCAAACCTGACCACCACAGCAGGTTGTGATTCTGTAATTGTCACCAATGTGAACATGAATCCTGTTTATACCCTTTCTGAAAATGTTGATGTATGCACAGGTTCAGATCACACTTATCCTGACGGAACAGTATCAACCAATATTACGGTGAATGAATCGCATGTGTCTGTATTTACTTCAGTAAATGGATGCGACTCTACCATTACCACAAACATCAATATTACCCCAACTAACTTTGTCAATGCGGGAAATGATCAGAGTATATGTGAAGGAGAGTCTGTGACTTTAGCTGCTTCCGGTTCTGATAATTATACCTGGGACAATGGTGTAAATGACGGTGTTTCATTCGTTCCGGGAACTACAGACCATTATGTAGTAACGGCAACTGATTTGAATGGATGTCCTTCAGCTGATAGCCTTGAAATTACGGTCAACCCGCTTCCGGCTGTAGCTTTTGAGGGAGATCGACTATCTGGCTGTACCCCTTTTCAGGTAAATTTTGATAACCTCAATTCACCAATAGGTGATAATTGTTTCTGGGATTTTGGTGATGGAAACACGGCTGTTGGTTGTGGATCCGTTTCTCATATTTATGAAACACCGGGCATTTATTCGGTCAGTTTAACAGTAACTGCTAATGGCTGTACAGGCACAGAAACTTATACGGATTATATTGAAGTTTACAGTCCGCCCTTAGCAGCTTTTGAAATGGATCATGACATTATTAATGAAGATGATAATCAGGTAGAATTCACAAACAATTCCTACAATGCAGATTTTTACACCTGGGATTTCGGAGATGGAACAATAAACACGGTTGATGAACACCCGGTTCATGGATTTGGACCAACCCAGAACAGTGGTTATACCATCACCTTATTTGCCGAAAATGCCGTGGGATGTGTGGACTCAACACAATTATTTATTCCGTTTGAGGATGTGCTAATTTTCTATGTACCCAATGTCTTTACACCAGACGGTGATGATGTGAACAATACTTTTTATCCGGTGTTTACTTCGGGTTATGATCCTTACGATTATCACCTGATGATATTCAATCGTTGGGGAGAATTGATTTTTGAATCATACAATGCACTGGTCGGTTGGAATGGTCATTATGGAGAACAAGGGTTAGTTCAGGATGGGGTATATATATGGAGTATAAACTTTAAAGAGTCGAAGACAGATAAAAGATACGAGGTGAGGGGACATGTTTCAGTCTTGAAATAAATGTGTATTTTTGGATTGAATTAAAAGTCAGGTGTTTATTGGCCGGCTATCTTCGTGTAGTGAAATTGCTCCTATCCATATTGTTTATATCAGTATTCGGCATTTTTGGAATCTCCAGAGATTTGGATAGCATGAAAATTGCATTCAATGAGCAATCAGGCGTTGAAAAAATCAGAACCGGTCAACGAATTGCCAGTCAATTGAGAAGAGGAGGGGAGTATTCAGAATCACTTCAGTACGCTCACGTATGTTTAGATTTATCAAAACAGATCAATGCGCAAGTACTGATTGGTGAATCATATAATTTAATCGGTTTGGTTTATGAGCAAACCGAAAAAATGAACTTGGCTGAAAAATATTTGAATTTAGCTCTGTCTCATTTTAGGGAAGCAGGATATGCGAGTGGTGAAGCAAACGCCTTGATCAATCTTGCACTTGTGGTTGAAGATCCTTATGAGAAAGTAGAATTGACCTTAGCCGCTATAGAACCAAACTCCAAAACAGTTGATACTACTCAGTTATTATTGATCTACAGTAATCTTAGTTATCATTATTTTCTGGTTGATGAATATGAAAAATCACTGGATGCTGTGGATAAGGGATTATCGATCATTTATCACAGCGCAGATCCCGAAAAACACAATAAAAGAAAAGGGCAAATTTTAGTGAATATGTGTGAGAATCTAATCGCACTTGAGCAATATAATAATGCATTGGTGATATTAGATTCAATTAAGACCAATGAAGACCTGTTGTCCTTAACAGAGCGGGCTGACATGTATAGAATGTACGCCACTGCTTATGAAGAACTCGGGGTTTATCGTGAAGCATTAAATGCGCATCAACATGAAAATTCATTGCGCGATTCTTTGTTTCAGCTCAAGACGAATGAAGAAGTGATGAAGCATACCATCAAAGCAGAAAAGAAAGTACTTAAGCAGAAAAATGAAATTTTAAATCAGGAAAACGAAATATCCGATCTGGAATTAAAACGTCAGAAGTTCACCAACTATGTGATTATTATGGTGGCTTGTTTGCTTGTAGTGGTGCTTATTATTATAGGATACAGTTATACGGCTATGAAAGCCAAAAACAAAAAATTGGTAGCCACTAATCAGGAATTGGTCAATGTTAAATTGAAAAAATCCAGTCAAAAAAATAAACAAGAAAGCATTAAATCTGAAGAAAAGGAGTCACAAGATAAATTGATTGCTGAGTTGGTTGAAAGACTAAAAGTATTGTTAGAAGAAGACGAAATTTATATGCAAAGTGGATTATCTATGGAGCATCTGGCAAAAAAAATAGGCACCAACAGAACCTACATGTCTATGGCTGTAAATCAATTAAACTCATCAGGATTTGTAGATCTTATCAATGAGTTGAGAATTATGAAATTCTGTGAGTTGTTGGCAGATCCAGAGTTCGAATCATATACAATTCAATATATTGCCAATGAGGTGGGATTTCATTCTCAACCAACTTTTAATAACGCCTTCAAAAAATTTACTGGTGTCACACCTTCCTTTTATTTAAAAGAGTTGAAGAAGATGGGTAAATCTTCAATTAAATAATTTAAACGGATTAGCCATTTAGTTCCCATAATCGCTTTGAAACTGAAAATGTACCTGAAACAACAGTATTCTGTTTTACAGAAAATATCATACATTATTGTTTAATGGCTGATTGCAAAATAAAGGATTCAATATTTCACTGTGAGTGATCTGCGAAAATCTGCGAATTCTGCGGGAGTTATTTCTTTTTGTATCTCGCAGAAGGACGCAGAATACCCATTGCTATTCACACTCGTTTTTTCACCCTAAAAATGGAGCACTTCTATTTTAAAAAAAAGTGTTGTATAACAATATCACATATCCGTAAAACTGGTTGGATTCTTTTATTTGGGAAGTAAATGGCTAATCCGTTAATTTAATTGCCATTATTCATCAATTTTTAATCGATAAGGATGATTCAGCACAAAATATTTTATAAAAACCGCTCCATAAAGTCAGCTTTACGATAGCGAGATAACTTGGCAGACTCACCATCTGACATTTCAACGCGACCTCCATCTTCTTTTTTGAAACCAGTGACGTGTCTTAGGTTAACAATTGTACTTTGATGAATCCGAAAAAAACCGTGATCTACCAACAGGTCTTCATATTCGCGTAAGTTTTTACTGGAAGTGACTTTTCGACTATTTAAAATGATGAAATTTGTATAATTACCGTCTCCCTCAAGCCGGATGAGATCAGTCAGATTGACAACTTTAAAACCATCCACATTGCTGAGGACTAATTTGTGAATTTTGTTTTTGTCTACATAGTTTTCAATAAGAATTTTAACTCGTTTAGAAACGTCTGATCCTTTATTTTTTATTTGTACACTTAGTTTATTGATAATACTTTCTAATTCAGATTTCTTAAAAGGTTTCAGGATATAACCAAAAGCTGAAAATTGAAAAGCCCTAATAGCATATTTATCATAAGCTGTTACAAAAATGATTTCAAAGTCGATAGTATCCAGTTGATCCAGTAAGTCAAATCCTGTTCCATCCCGCATTTTGACATCTAAAAACACCAGATCAGGCCTGTGCTTTTGAATAGATTTCACTCCCGAGAGGACACTACTTGCTTCATCCGTAATTTCAATTTGATCTGAAAACATCTGCTCTAGTGATACTTTTAGTAAATATCGAGCATCTTTTTCATCATCAATGATCAGTGATTTTATCATGCTTTCTTTATTGTAAATTCTATTTTGGTTCCCGGATCTTTATGAATAATCTTTACCTTGGTTCTTAATCGTTGTTCTGTTAAGCCGATTCCTTTTGATTTATGAGGTTTGTTTTGCTCTGTGTTCCAACCGACACCATTATCTTCAACCGTACATTTGATTAATTTTGGATTAATAAGACTTAATTGAACAACCACTTTACCATCATTACCTTTTGGCAAGATCCCATGCCAAATAGCGTTTTCTACGAAAGGCTGAATGATTAATGGAGGTAAATGAAAGTTGTGTAAATCAATTTTTGGATCTACAATTATCTCATATTCAAATCCTTTATTGCTTCTCAAAACTTCGAGTTCAAAATACTTTTGAAGCATATCCAGTTCTTCTTTAAGTATTATTTTCTCATTAGAACTGTTCTCCAGAATTTTTCGCAATAAGGTAGAAAAGTCTGCTATGTAATCATTGGCCAATGAAGTATTACCTTCTACATATAATCTTTGAACACTATTTAAACTGTTAAAGATGAAATGGGGATTCATCTGAGCGCGCAATGCGGCATGTTCTAATTCAATTTGTTTTCTTTTTGCTTTGTTTCTGAGCTGTATGGCAACGATTATGATAAATGAAAAAATGATGAGAAAAAAACCAATCAACAACCACAAAAACATCCTTGCGTGTTCGGCTTTGATCACAGTAAGTTTTTTTTGAGCATTTAACTGGCTGATTGTTTTCTCTTTATTTTTAAGTTCATATTGTATCGATAGAGATTCAATTGTGTTAACCCGCTCTTCTGTAATAATAGAATCGCGCCAAACTGTATAAAGCTTTTGGTATTCATAGGCTTTTTTATATTGATTAAGATCTTTATATACTAGCGCTATGCCTTGGTACGCTTGAGAGAGTTCTACTTTCAATTTATTTTCCTTTGCAATATTGATTACACGCTCATAATGTTCAATAGCCTTTGTATACTTATCAACGGAATTATAGCAAGCTCCAAGATTCAAGTGACTGACCAACTGACCTAAAACGTCTTGTGTTTGCACTTGCAATGCTAATGCTTCTTTGAAGAAAGAAGTTGCTGTATCTATTTTGCCTTCTTCCTGAAAAGTAAATCCGAGGTTAGCCAACACATCTGCTTGGCCATAGTAGTTTTCTGAGTCCTCAAAAATATTTTTGGCTTCAATGTGATATTTTTTGGCAGTTTTAAAATCTCCAACACCTGTAGCGCAAATTCCTATTCCGTTCAGCGCATATGCTTGAAGATTTTTATCCTGAATGGCTTGCGCATGATTATATGCCTTTTTATAAAACTTCATAGCCCGTTCATACTCTTGTTGGTAGCCAAAAGTGTTTGCAATATTTAAATTGATTACGGATACACCATAATAGTCTTCTTTAGTTTCAAAATAAGCAAGGGTTTTAAAATATATCTCTATTGATTTGTCGTAGTCGCCTTTTTCTTGATGAATATTGGCCAGGTTGACATAATCTTTGGCGAGTTCTTCATAGTTATGGTTTAACCGGTCAAATGAAATTGTTTTCTCAACGTAGTATATCGCAGCTTCATACTGCCCGGCCAGATTATAGACTTGTGATAAATAGCTGTAAGCTTTTGCTAAATTGTCAGAGTCATTCAGCTTATTGCTCAATGAAATCGCTTTATTGCCATATAGGATAGCTGTATCTTTATTGATATACATATAGTTCCAGCACAACTCGGCCAAGGCATCAGCTGCTGTACTATCACTATTATGACTTTCGAGAACCGTCTTTAAACTGTCTATGTCATGTTTGCTTTGGGCGGATGAATTAGAATGAAAAAATGTAATTACTGTTAGGGTCAGAAAGAATTTTTCCTTTATAAATTCACGCATTGAAACAGATTAAAGTAAAAAGAGCATGGAGTCAGATTTTAGACAATTCACAATGATACTGATTTCAGAGTAGACTATCAAACAAGTTTACTAATTGGTAGCCAATTTTGTGTAATTGGTGGTGATGACTTTACAGTTGGAAATGTGTCTTATCAGCCACTAACTAAATTCTTTTGCTTACCATCCGTTGCGATATTCATACGAATTATTAATCAAAGCATACTACCTTATCAATTGTGTACTCAGCTTGAGTGAAATCAAGGCGACTTACCATAAATTTGCTGAAAAACACAACTGACTATGAGGACAATATTTTCTGTTTTATTTATTTCAATGATTTGTGTGACCTACGGAAGGGATTGGTCAAACAACAACAAACTCCTTTCTCAAAATCCATTCATGAATACCACAAATCATTTTCAATTTAATCAGTTCAATTCAAATCCGTTTCAATCCCAAAATACATTATTAAGGCTTGATAATTCACCCTATGGAAAAGGAAAATCTGCTGCATTGATTTCGCTGGCTGCACCTGGAGTTGGTCTGTATATGGCGAACAGAAGTATTCGTAGCTTAATTTTGTTGCCGGTCTGTTACGGAATGGTCGGCGGCGGCGCTTTCTTAATGATAAAAGGGAAAAAGGATGCTGAGGCCGCTTATTCTTCTTATTTGGTGGAGAAAAACCCTGAACTACAAGATGAATATATGGATCAGGCGGACGCCGGAGCTGAACGTAATAAAACCGGAATGATGATCTTAGCTGGAGGCGCTGCGATATGGGCAGCTCAGACTGTTTGGACTTTTATATATGGTTCTTACAATGACTCCTATCGTAAGCGAAATTCAAAGTGGAATAATACAGTTTCAAGTTTGTATGGAGGATATGACCCCATAACGAATACAACTAATCTGAGTATGACAATTAACCTTTAAACTATGAGAGTATTAAACTTTATACTTACAACAGCTTGTATTGCAATTTTGAGTGCTTGTTACAAAGCAGAGCCTGCATGCGAGAATAAATACGATTTGTGTTATAGTGGAACACGAGACTATAACCTGACTTTCGATCATATCGAAGTAGAAGAAGAGTCAGGCGACATAAATGGCCTGTTGCAGCCGGATGATTTGGCTTATTTAAAAGTGTATCTCAAAAATAACGGGCCGGATCCCTGTATGTTGACAGAGGGTACCTTTAAAGAAGTTGTTGATGTGAACGGATTTTATATTTCCAATAGTGTAATTGGCATCAATGATGGAGGATTTAAATTTGAAAAACCATCAGAAGAAGAAGGCTATGACGTGCATTACATTGACCCGGGAAGTGTTGATTATTTAAAAGTTAAAGTTAGAGCCTATTCACACATCACTCCAGATCAAGATGTGGCTTTAGTATTCAACCTGATGGATGATGACGGCAGTACGCACACCGTTAATTTTAGTATTCATATATATAATTAAAAAAACATGATGAAGTATCTTATTCTTTCAATAGCATTCATTTTAATAGTTAAAATTCAGTTTGCCCAATTCACGAATAAAGCCGGTGAAGAAATAAGCTCATGTGACTGCAATGAGCCGGTCACACACCTGGATTACACCATGAAACTTCCAGAGAAGTACACCGAATACTCTTATATTCGGTTTGTCGCATATAGAGGTGACCAAGCTATCAGCTCAGTTTTTTTCAGACCAGCTCAAATAGAAAAAGAAATTAAACTCAACCTCTTGAACAAAAACAACAAAGGTTTGAGAACATTATTAGGAATGGAGTATGGACTTTTTCGAGGAGAAGATTTTAATAATGTTTCATACAACTCCATGTGTGATTATAATGGCCAGGTTAAATTATCGATAGTAGCTTTTGGTTTTTCTCAAGTAGGTACGGAAACAACCTACACTTTAGAGTCGAATAAGACCACTATAAAAGCAAAAACGGTTCCGGTATATGATGGAGGGGTTGAATTAGCCAGAGGTAAAACGATTGAGTTTGTTCCGCTGAAAAAATGAGTTTAATTCCGTAATCTCACACTATTTAAATTCAGCACAAGAATTACCAACCACAACAGCCTCGGTCTCAGATTGCGCTCCCATTTCCATTACCTGGAACTGGTCTACCGGAATTTTGGACATATCCACATAAGTCTGATCACCCCAAATATTTTCATAAGGGTTGTTTTGACAAGAAAGCGGATTGATGGCATATAGCGACAAGCCTCCACCGTCATCCGCGCAGTACATTCCGTATTTTTGAAGGCATTTGGCAATGGTCATCTCATAACTGTTCAGGTTGAGGCTGTTCAAATCCAGTGTAGGATCCAACCTTACCAACGCACCTTCAGGAATTGCCCAGGCGGCATTTGTGGTTCCGTCACTTTCGGTCGCCGGCGCTACAGGTCCGCCCGCAGCAGTGTGGTCATAACTAAAAATCAAAGCGTGGTTAATTTCTCCTGCTTCCAGTTCTTGTGGCCAGATCATTCCCTGCAACAATTCAAAACCCGATCCCCTCGCAGACAGTCCCTTTTCAAAGATGCCATCACTGTCCAAAGGAATTGCATTGCCCCAACTCGCTTTCCAGCCGTTACTGTATTTGGCCTGCCAAAAATCATAAGCGCAGCCGGCCGCTTCATCAATAATTACCATGTGTCCGTCACCTGAGGGGTCAGCTTCCGCAAATTCAGGAATAGGAACATTTTGCAGTTTTTTGTGCGGTGCCCATGTTGCCGTCATTTTTACATCATGAGTTGGTGTGTTTTCATCTGCATAAAAAACCGTTGTTGTCCATTCTTTTGCCACTACAATAAACGCCTGATCTGCCTGGTCAACCAAACTTCCCACCATGGTAGATGAGTTGGGATCCACATTAGCAGACGCCGGAATCGAATCATAAAACGGAGAAGTGGTTTTAAAAGGCTCATAATAACTGAGCTCAGTCGGTTTGTCAGAGAAATCCTGTTTGTTGCAACTGAACAGGAGTAATAAAGCAAGAAGTACAATTATATTTTTCATAACATTCAGAATATCAAGGGGGAAATTACAAAAAAAAATTTATTTTTCCTGTGTAACAAAATAATCGGAACATATTGCAGAAGTTTTTCTCCCGCAGACGCCGCAGTGAGCTGGAAGTCGAGTTGGAAATCGAGCGAAGTCGAGATTGTAGCCGAGACTGAAGCCGAATTGACTCGCAAAAACACGCAGATCGCTTTTGTGGCCAAAAAAAGTTAATCTCCTAAAACTTCATAAATCAATTGCGATTCATACCCTTTACTGCTAAGGTATCGAACCAGTTTAGCTTTGCGATCCCAATCATTTTTAGCGTTGATTTGTTTTGATTTGGATTGTGCTAGCGTATTTAAGGTATCGAGATATTCTTCATCCGCGATTTGTTGAAGCGCTTTATTAACAGAATAGTCAGAGATGCGTTTCTGTTTGAGATGTTGGCGAATCTTGATTCTTCCCCATTTTTTAATCCTGAATTTACCGGAAACAAAGGCCGCTGCAAATCGCTCTTCATTTAAAAAATTATTGGAGATCAAATCAGAGATTAACACATCAATATCCTCAGGATGCATTTTCCAGGAAATGAGTTTTGTTCTGACGTCAAAATCACAACGCTCCTGATACGCACAAAACGCTTCAATTTTGGTTTTTGCCTCTAAAAGTGAATATTTAGGAGACCGATCCAGATTTAAACTTCGATTTGTTCTTCGTTATGGTCAAAAAATTTGTGTGCCATAATATGCAAATTACTATCACCAACAACCGTCACCCATTTTTTGTACTTTTTAAACCATTGAAATCGTTTTGAAAAAAGTCCCTTCTTAAAATAGCCTTCTAAATAAGGGTGAACATGGAGAGAAACTTTTTTGAGTTTTTTATCCAACAACAGGTAACTCAACTCATTTTCAACTTCGTCTGCATACATGAGCGAAGCTTGAATTTTACCCGAACCATTACAGGTTGGGCAAACCTCAGAAGTTTCAATATTGGTTACCGGCCTTACCCGTTGACGCGTAATTTCAACAACTCCAAACTTTGAAGGAGGAATGATAGAATGCTTGGCTTTATCCTCTTTTAGGAGGTCTTTCAGTTTGTTAAACAACAATTTATTGTTCTCCCGTGCGTGCATGTCAATAAAATCCACACAGATGATTCCACCCATATCGCGTAGTCTCATTACTCTAGCCAACTCTTCAGCCGCTTCCATATTGACGGCTACGGCATTTTTCTCCTGCGTATCGGTTTTAACAGAGCGGTTTCCGGAGTTTACATCCACCACGTGCATGGCCTCTGTGTGTTCAACAATCAGGTAACCACCACCGGGCAAAGGAACTTTTTTACCAAACAGGGTTTTGATTTGTTTATTGACACCAAAGGCTTCAAAAATATCATGCTTGCCGTCGTATTTTTTTAGAATTTTTTCACGTCCGGGTGCAATGGTCTCAATGTACAGACTCATTTCATTTAGCAATTCTTCATCCCCTACATGTATTTTTGAGAAATTCTCATTCAATGTATCCCGCAAAAGGGAAGATGCCCTACCCAGTTCACTAAGTACTCTTTTGGGAGGTTTTGAATTTTTAAGGCCTTTATGCATATCCCGCCACCGCTGCACTAAATTTTTAAGATCACTGTCAATTTCAACAATTTTTTTATTCTCAGCTACCGTGCGAATAATGACCCCAAAGTTTTTAGGTAAAATACTTTTAAGGAGATCTTTTAGTCGATCCCTCTCTTTGCGATCTTTAATTTTTTGGGAAATCGAGATTTTATTAGAAAAAGGAACCAATACAATAAAACGACCGGCAAGGGTAACTTCAGAGCTCAGTCTTGGTCCTTTTTGAGAAATGGGTTCTTTGACTACCTGAACTAAAACATTGCGATTGGCAGATAAAACATCATTGATCTTGCCGTGTTTATCAATATCTTTTTCGGATTTAAAATAAAGTAAATCCGCTACATTTTGTTTCCCTTTCAGGGTTTCCAGGGTAAATTTATCCAATGACTTGAACTGGGGGCCCAGGTCATGGTAGTGCAAAAAAGCATCCTTCTCATACCCAACATCCACAAATGCGGCGTTTAGACTGGGGATGACTTTTCGTACTTTCCCTAAATATATATCACCAACGGTGTAATCTGTGTTACCTTTTTCTTCGTGAAGTTCTAATAACTTTCCGTCACGGAGCAAAGCAATCCAAATTCCACTTGGTTTTGAATTAATTACTAGTTCGTAACTCACAAGAATGATTTTAGATAAAACAAAATAAAGACGGCGGAATTTCCGCAAGTCTTAACCGACTAAAAACTGAAATCTTAAATAGTTGCAGTAAATAAAGCCGGGAGAAGAAAAAAATTATTTCTTTTTCTTATGTCTGTTCTTTCTAAGTCTTTTCTTTCTTTTATGAGTAGACATCTTGTGTCTTTTCCTTTTTTTACCGCTTGGCATAACTCAATATTTTTTAAATAAATAAAATAAACCCTGTATATATTAAAAAACTTCCTGATTAACAGGAAGTTTAATACTGTCTCCTTTGAATCGGGAGGCAAAGATACGTAAAAACAAACTGTTTTACAACCGTCTTATTTAATGCTTACGTTTTCTTTTACGTCCTCAACAAAAGTTTTGGCTGGTTTGAATGCAGGTATGTTGTGAGCAGGTATAATGATTGACTCATTTTTTGAAATGTTTCTTCCTGTTTTCTCAGCTCTTTCTTTAACAATGAAAGAACCAAAACCTCTTAAATAAACATTTTTTCCATCCGTCAGTGAGCTTTTCACTGATTCCATAAATGCCTCAACTGTTGCTTGTACAGCAACTTTTTCAATTCCTGTTTTCTCAGAGATTTTTGTAACGATATCCGCTTTTGTCATAACTTATTAATTTTAAAACTTTTAATTCGAGGACAAAAATAATGTTTAATCTAGGAATAGAATCAAAAATTAGACGGAACTTTGCTTTTTAAGCATCAATGACTGATTTTGCTATATTAATTAGAGAATGGTATCAAAAAAATGCCAGAAATTTACCTTGGAGAGCTGAAAATGACCCATATAAAATATGGTTAAGTGAAATAATTTTACAGCAAACCCGGGTAAGTCAGGGAATGGATTATTATTACAAGTTTACGGCGCATTATCCAACGGTAAAAGATCTTGCTACAGCTTCAGAAAACGAGGTGCTTAATGATTGGCAAGGCTTGGGGTATTATAGTCGTGCGCGTAATTTGCATGCGGCTGCCAAGTATATTCATGAAGTGCATGCGGGGATTTTTCCCGGAAGTTATGAAGAGATCAGACAATTAAAGGGGGTAGGGGATTATACCGCTTCGGCCATTGCCTCTTTTGCTTATAATTTACCACATGCCGTAGTGGATGGAAACGTATACCGTGTAATTAGCCGGCTTTTAAATGAGGCCACTCCTATTGATACCACAAAAGGGAAAAAATTATTTAAAATGGCAGCAGAAGAACTGCTAAACCGAAAAGATCCGGCAACTCATAATCAGGCTATGATGGAGCTGGGAGCGTTGGTTTGTGCACCAAAAAATCCGGATTGTATTAACTGCCCGGTGCAAAATCACTGTCTCGCATTTGCCGAAAAAACACAATTATCACTGCCCGTAAAGTCTAAAAAAACAAAAGTACGTGATCGTTATTTTCACTATTTGATTATTCGCCATAAAGGAGCTGTGATGTTAAAAAAGCGTGGATCACAAGATGTTTGGCAAGGTCTGTACGATTTTCCGTTGATTGAAAACACAAAAAATCAACCGGATAAAGAGCAGTTAAAAAACTGGAATATCCAACAGATTGAAAAAGACACCATGCTTAAACACATCTTAACACACCAACGCATTTATGCTCATTTTTGGTTGGTTGAGGTAAAACAGTTTCCAGATAAAGATAGGTATGTATGGGTAGATATGGCTGAGCTGGATGCCTATCCTATGCCACAGCTGTTGATAAGATATCTTAAATCTGCCCCGCATTTCGAAGTAGAATAATTACCTTTGGTTAAAAGATGTATATTGCTGATACAGGCGTATAAAAAGTCATTCAGCAGAAGAATAAATTTGGCTATGGCAGGAAGTGTAAACAAAGTAATATTGATCGGAAATTTAGGAAAGGATCCGGAAGTGAGGTATTTGGAAAATGGAGTGCCGGTGGCAAATTTTCCTATGGCAACCTCTGAAACATTCAAAGATAAAAACACGGGAGAAAAACGTGAAGTAACCGATTGGCATAACATTGTGCTGTGGAGAGGACTGGCTCAAATTACTGAGAAATACCTGAAGAAAGGGATGAAAGTGTACATTGAAGGGAAGATTAAAACCCGCTCCTGGCAGGATGATCAAAATCAAACCCGTTACACCACAGAAATTATTGCCGATCAAATGACCATGCTTTCCAGTCAGGATCGATCTGAAAAACCTCAGAATAATTATCCTGATAGCGTAGAAAATAACCCGGTTAAACCGGCAGATTCAGACCTTTCAGCAGCTAAAGATGACGACTTACCGTTCTAAAGTAGAACCAAAAACAAACCATTGAACCAACCGCTATATTCACACACACTTTTGGCTTTAGATCTAAGCTCGGAAATTACTTCCCTGACAATAGGGTTTATTGTGTTGGTAGGCTTATTGTTTATGTCAGCCTTAGTTTCCGGTTCAGAAGTTGCTTTTTTTTCCCTGAATCCCAATGATCTTAGCGAATTGGAGAATGAAAAAGAAAAAGATAAATCATCTGCTGTTGCGATTAAGCTATTGGATAAACCCAAAGAGCTGCTGGCAGTTATTTTGATCGCCAATAATTTTATAAATGTTGGAATCATTGTTCTTTCCACCTATTTATCTACTTTGATTTTTCCTGAGTCAATGTTTAGCGTGTTGACGAAATTTTTGATTGACGTAATCGCCATTACTTTTTTGCTCTTGCTTTTTGGAGAAGTGATCCCAAAAATATATGCCACCAAAAACGGAATGCAACTTTCGCTAACCATGGCAAAGCCCTTATATTTTGTCGGTAATTTTCCACCCCTAAGTTGGTTAAAAACAGCGCTGGTAAAAGGAACAGCTTTAATCAGTAATACCGGAAAAAAGAAATCGGTACGGATATCTACAGATGAACTGACACAAGCTGTTGAACTAGCTATTGGAGAAACAGAAGATCAATCAGAAAAGAAAATTTGGCAGGATATTGTGCGATTTGGAGAGAAAGATGTCAAACAAATTATGAAGCCCAGAGTGGATGTAGAAGCATTGGAGATTTCTCTTTCGTATAAAGAAGTGTATGAAATTCTTAGAAAAACAAACTTTTCACGTATCCCGATTTTTAGGGATTCTTTTGACAATATCGAAGGCGTATTATACATAAAAGATCTATTGCCTTATCTGGATGAAGAGGATGATTTTGAGTGGCAAAAATTGATGCGGGATCCCTTTTTTATTCCTGAAAACAAAAAAATTGATGACCTGATGGTGAATTTTCAGGAGATGAAGATGCACATGGCCATAGTTGTAGATGAATATGGAGGAACATCCGGAATTGTGACACTGGAAGATGTGTTGGAAGAAATTGTGGGAGAAATTACAGATGAATTTGATGATGATGACCTGACCTATTCTAAACTGGATGACAACAACTACGTATTTGAAGGTAAAATCTCACTGATAGATCTCTATAAAATCTTAGAGATTGATGGAGATGAATTTGAAGAAGCGAAATCTGAGTCTGATACACTTGCGGGTTTCATCATAGAGCAAGCCGGGAAAATTCTGAAGAAAGGTGAACGTGTAAAATTCAATAACTACACCTTTACCATAGAAGCTGCGGATATGCGAAAATTGAAGCGCATAAAAATGACGATACATCCCCCAAAAAATGAAAATGAAAGCAACGCTAATTAGTTTTTTGTTACTGCTCATTGTCGCCTGTGGAGGAGAAGAAGTGGAGTTTTATCCCAAACCCCATGGATATATGCGACTTGATTTCCCTGAGCGGGAGTATCTTCGCTATGAAGCGGATTGTGGTTATTCGTTTGAAATCCCCCAATATTTTAAAGTACAGGATAAAGAGGCTTGCAATAAAGACATTGTGATTGATCGGTTTAATGCCTCCCTTTTTCTCACCTATTTACCGGTAGACACCAACTTGAACATGAACATAGAATACTCCAGAAAATTGGTATATGATCACAGTATAAAAGCAGACGAGATTAAAGAAGCACAGATTAGAAATCCTGAAAATAAAGCGTACGGGATGAAGTACAATATTGTAGGGAATGCGGCATCCCCCTATCAGTTTTACGTCACCGACAGTATCCATCATTTTTTGCGGGGAGCACTGTATTTTAATGTACGTCCCAATTACGATAGCCTGAAACCGAGTTTGGAATATATTGTAAAGGATATTGACAATTTGATTGAAACAGTAGAATGGAAACAAACGGATAGCTATACTTTGAAGCCATGAAGATCACGCGACCCATACAAGCTATTGCTTTGGGAAGTTTAGGATTGGCTGTCCTGGTACTGGTTATTCTTTTGTGTTTACAGGCTTTTTTGGAGTTAAAATTCTCCAGCACCACTTGGGTTTTACTTCCCGTCTTAACGGCGCTTGCGTCTTTTGGTGTTTTCAGCATTATTTTTCAACGGTTTTTAAATGAGCGAATCAAACTGATCTACCGGATAATCAGTAAAATGAAATTTGGCGCCGCTAAGCATGAGGTATCCATTACAAAAGATGTTTTTACAAGATTAGAAAAAGATACCCAAAACTGGGCAAAATCTCAGACCGATCAAATTGAAAAACTACAAGAACAAGCAGCTTTTAGAAGAGAGTTTTTGGGAAATTTGGCACATGAGTTGAAAACACCCGTTTTTAGTATTCAGGGATATATCCTCACCTTGTTAGAAGGAGGACTGGAAGATGAGAAAGTCAATCGCGATTTTTTAGAGCGGGCACTGAACGGAGTAGATAGAATTTCAGATATCCTGGAAGATCTGGATGAGATTTCACGCTATGAATTTGATCGATATTCGCTAAAAATAAAAACATTTGATATCGTGAAACTGGCCGACGAAGTATTTGCACAGCTAGAGAGTCATGCTGCGGAGAAAAATATCCAGTTGAATTTTGCCAAATCGTATGATCCCGTCAAAGTGAATGCAGATCGGGGAAAAATTGCTCAGGTGTTGACAAACCTCATATCTAACTCGATTTCTTATGGTTCAGAAGGCGGAAAAACAACCATAAGGCTTCACGAATTGGATAAAGATAAAATATTGGTTGAGGTGGCAGATAACGGACCCGGAATTGCAGAGTCACACCTGCCCAGACTGTTTGAACGCTTTTACAGAGTTGATAAATCCAGAGCGCGAAACATTGGTGGTTCAGGATTGGGGCTGGCTATTGTTAAACACATCATTGAGGCACACAAACAGGTCATTAATGTAAGAAGTACAGAAGGAAAAGGTTCTACATTTTCATTCACATTGGAAAAAGTGTAATCACAGAAGAGGTTTGATGAGCAATTAGAATAGGGATTACCTATAGTTAGATAGGAATTATCAATTTGATAAAACAACTATATTCCTTTATCTTTGTGATAACTAAAAAAAGAGCAAAAACATGAAAATTACAATCGGAATTGATAAACAAGAAGCAGATAAATTATCTAAACAGCTGAATGAACTATTAGCAAATTACCATGTTTTTTATCAAAATCTTAGAGGGTTTCACTGGAACATTAAGGGGAAAGAATTTTTTGAATTACACTTGAAATTTGAAGAACTATATACGGATGCAGTAGTAAAAATTGACGAAATAGCAGAACGGATTTTGACGCTTGAAGGCAAACCACTCCACACCATGTCAGATTATACAGCAAAATCAAAAATTAAAGAAGTAAAAAATGTGACGGATGGCCCAACCGGTTTAGAGCATGTGGTCTCTAACTTTCAAACACTCATTGCTAAAGAAAGAGAGATTTTGAAATTGTCGGACAAAGCAGATGATGAAGGAACCAATTCACAAATGAGTGACTACATTACCGAATCTGAAAAGGTGGTTTGGATGCTCAATTCATACCTTAAATAATTAAGTAGCGTAAGGAGAATAAAAACAGAATATTTTTCCAACTTTTTTTATTATCTTTTCTTAACTAGAAGAATATGATGTCTTCTATATTACTAGAAAAAAAATGCAGGTAACCTTAAAAAACATAAAAAACGAAAAGATAATCGCTATTTTTAAAGAGGTTCTGGAAGAGTTTGAGAGTTTGCATAACTGTGAGATAGTGCTTGGTAGAAAACGATTAAGGTCATCCACCATGCAGGCACAACCTGATATTCGGTTGTGGGACATATTCTCAACTACCAATCGATACAAAGTCAACTTGGGCTATCACATCAAAGACAAAGAAGAGTTGATTATCGCCAACGTTCCTGATGAGGTATTGAAAGGATGGTTTGCGCATGAACTTGGACATTTGGTAGATTACAGACAACACTCTAATTTAAAAATGTTGGCATTCGGTTTCAAATATGTGTTTTCATCTTCTTTTAGAATGAAAGCAGAGCATGATGCAGATTACATTGCCATCAAATACGGTTTCTTTGAAGAAATTTTAGCTACAAAAGATTATATTTTGGATCATGACCTGATTGAAGATGAGTATAAAGCTAAAATCAAGAAATATTACCTTTCTCGCAAAAAGGTAGTGATGTGTTCAAAAGACAAAAGCTTGCTGGAACGCTTTATGCACCTTTAGTGTCAAGTCAAGTCTTGAATGACGGATTACCCGTAGGTTTAAGCTTGACATGACACTAATCTACGAAGTCTATAAATTCACGCATTTTTTCAGCTTTTATCACTTTAGGAATTTTTACCTGCCCACCCATTTTCTTTTTTTCTTCCAAAAAATCACTGTAGGATTTTTTGAAAACTTGTTTCAAACGGACATCTTTCAGTGCTTTGGATCGCTCAATGCGATAGTTTTTATTTAAATTTTGAAGTGTTTCATCCAAATAGTCAGCCGCCTTTTCTTCATTCAACTCCTCATCACAAACCACACACCACTGGTGATAGTAGTTCCCATTTTTATCCTTTAGAGCAGCCACCATATATTCATTAATGCTTATCTCAAAATATTCAGAAAGTTCTAGAATGCCTTTGTCCAGTTTTTCTTCTGATAACTGTGAGCCAACCACATTCAGAAAAAACTTTAACCGACCGGTGAGTGTGATTTTATAAGGAGAAAGTTGGGTGAATTTTATGGTGTCTCCCACTACATAGCGCCAGGCACCTGCACAGGTAGAGATCACCAATACGTATTCTTGATTTTCCTCCACTTCATTTAATTCAACTATTTCCGGATCGTCCAGTATTTCTCCCTGTTCATTAATGCCCCGTTCATCAAAAGGAATAAACTCATAAAAATAGCCATGAGCGATTGCTAAAGTCATGTCTAAAGAATCGGGATGGTCTGAATACGCAAAGAACCCCTCTGAGGCCAGATAGGTGTCAATAATTATAAGCTCCTTATTGGATATTTCTTCAAAATCTTTGCGATAGGTTTCAAAAGCAACACCTCCACTGACATATACCTGAAAATTTGGCCAGATTTCCTGAATGTTTTCCAGTTCATATCGTTCCATAATGGCTTTTAACATCAACAATACCCAGGAAGGAATTCCGGCGATAGAGCCGATATTCCAATTTGGTGCTTCTTCTACTATGCGTTCAAGCCGTTTTTCCCAATCATCAATGGCATTGATCTCCTTTCCCGGCGCATAAATGAATTTATACCAATCCGAAAAATTATTAAAATTAATGCCGCTAATCTCCCCTTCTAAATGGCCGTTTTCATGTTGTTTTAAATCTGCAGAACTTCCTAAAACCAGCACCCTGCTTTCAAAAACTTCTTCAGGGAGATTAAAATTTGGCAAGTTGCGGGCGAGTGAAAGACCTACTTTTTTCATACTTTCAGCAAAATCTTCGGTTACCGGAATGCGTTTACTGCTTTTACCTGTTGTACCACTGGTCAGGGCAAAATAATCAGGTTTTCCCGGCCAGCTGATATCCGGTAGTAGTTGTTGTTGATCCCACCAAAAGCGCATGCGCTTATAGGTATGTATAGGGACATTTTTTCTGTATGTTTCAAGGATATCAGATGAGTTTAAAATGCTTTCAAAGCCGTAATATTTTCCAAAAGCAGTGTCTTTGGCAGTTTTAAGCAAATCAATGAGTTGCTCTTCTTGTTGTTCTTTCGGATCATCTGAAGCAAAGTGTAATTTTTGATTGATCTCAAAAGCTGTCTTGACGATTGTGCCTAATACTCCCATACCTATTAATATATAAAAAAAACAGGAATTATTTTCTTACACGGGACGTTTTTTCAAGGGGGCATCAAGAAAAGGAAGGGTGATAAAAAGGGAAATCATTAATCAATGACGCAAAAATCAGCATCCATCAATAAAGAAATAGTTACCGGTTTGTTTTTGTGCAGGTATTGGGCGGATATCTTATACCCCGAAATGCTATTCAACTGACTTCGTCGTAAGTGTAATAATACACGGTTGGATTGCTTAAAACTTGTCTTTTTCGTCTCTAATTGTTGTAATTTGAGTTGATGTTTTAGCAATTTCACTTCTTGTTTGGGATCCATCTCTATAGAAGGCGATTCATCTTGCATGTTAGCATAAGCCAGATGATCAATTATGAGCTGCATGGTATCAATATCTTGCTGAATTAACATAAGATTTTTCTCCAATGTGTTCAACATTTCTTCTAAATCTGAAACGAATATGGTATCCGTAATGCTGCTGCTTACTTCCAGGCTGTCGTTTAAAAACAAATACTCCCTCACATTGTGTTCGATTACATCTTGATCAGACACATCTTCTGTCTCACCTCCTGAGCAGGCAACAAGAATTACAGTGATTAAAGGGAGAATATATTTCATTTTTAAATTTTAGTAAAGGTAATGAAGTGACTGTTTTTAACTAACCATGGAAGAAGCACTGAGAATAATCCCCTCCATTAGTTTTTCTGCTGAGACGATTTGAGCACGGCTGTCATAAAAGCAATCGTGATACAATTCTTTTTGTGTACCGTGGTCGATAAATTTATCCGGAATACCTAATCGTACAATTTTAGCCTGATAGTTATGGTCTGCCATGAACTCTAAAATCGCAGAACCCATCCCACCCATTAAGCAACCATCTTCAACGGTGATCACCTTATCAAACTTGGTAAAAACTTCATGTAATAACAATTCATCAATCGGCTTTACAAAACGCATGTCATAATGTGCGGCAGAGATTCCCTTTTCGCGCAGTTGTTCAATGGCCCGTGTGGTTTCATTTCCGATTGTTCCTATTGTCACAAAGGCAATATCTTCACCGGTTTTCAATTTTCTCCCTTGCCCGATTTTGATGGCTTTGAATGCAGTTTTCCAATTGGCAGATTCTCCTCTTCCACGGGGATATCGGATAGAAAAAGGACCTTGGTTATCCAGTTGAGCCGTATACATCATATCCCTCAGTTCTTCTTCATTCATAGGAGCCGCAACCGTCATATTTGGAATACTTCGCATATACGCCAAATCAAAAGCACCGTGATGGGTAGCCCCGTCCGCACCAACCAGTCCGGCTCTGTCTAAACAAAATACCACATTCAAATTTTGCAATGCAACATCATGAATAACCTGATCGTAAGCCCTTTGCATAAAGGTGGAATAAATCGTACAGAAAGGGACCATTCCCTGCGTAGCCAGGCCTGCTGAAAAGGTGACAGCATGTTGTTCGGCGATACCTACATCAAAAGCCCTGTCAGGCATGGCTTTCATCATAATGTTTAATGAAGAACCCGTGGGCATAGCCGGTGTGATTCCCATAATTTTGTCATTCTTCTCTGCCAGTTCCACGATAGAATGTCCAAATACATCCTGGTACTTTGGAGGCTCAGGAGAGGTAGGAATAATTTTTACGATTTCTCCGGTTTCTTTATTGAAAATACCGGGCGAATGCCATTGTGTGGCGTTTCCTTGTTCTGCCGGGGCATACCCTTTCCCTTTTTTGGTGAGAACATGTAAAATTTTGGGTCCGGGAATATTTTTTAAATCTTCCATGATATTGACAAGGGCTATGGTGTCATGCCCGTCAACCGGTCCAAAATACCGGAAGTTCATGGATTCAAAAAAGTTGGAATGCTTGAGCAGGGTTCCCTTTAGTGCACTGGATATTTTAGAGGCAATCGTTTGAGCATTGGGGCCAAACTTAGAGACTTTACCCAGTAACTTCCAGACATCATCTTTTACTTTATTGTAGGTATGTGAAGTTGTAATATCGGTAAGATAATCTCTTAAAGCCCCTACATTCGGGTCGATTGACATGCAATTATCATTCAGAATCACCAAAATATTGGGATCTTGTAAGCTACCTGCGTGGTTTAATCCTTCAAAAGCTAAGCCTGCGGTCATGGCGCCGTCACCAATTACTGCAATGTGCTGCCGATTATCATCTTGATAATGGTTGGCTACTGCCATTCCCAGCGCAGCTGAAACAGAAGTAGAGGAATGTCCCACACCAAATGTATCATACTCGCTTTCGCTTCTTTTTGGAAAACCGGAAATTCCTCCTTTTTGTCGGTTGGTGTGAAAACGTTCTCTTCTACCACTTAGTATTTTATGTCCATACGCCTGATGTCCAACGTCCCAAATCAATTGATCATGGGGTGTGTTGAATACATAATGAACAGCAACAGACAGTTCTACCACGCCTAAACTTGCACTAAAATGTGAATTACCGATTTCAGAGATGACATCAATGATGTATTGCCTCAACTCATCTGAGACTTGAGGCAGTTGCTCTTTTTTCATCTTTGCTCTTAAATCAGCAGGTATTTGAATCTGCGATAAGAGTGGTCCGGCTTTATATTCTGGCATCTGCTACAAAATTACAGAAAGTTCTGCTGAATGAAGAACGTTTGATCAGACAATTTGTTGCCGGTTAGTGCAGATTTGTAATCACTGGTGTTGTGATTGCTGATATTGTCATGCTTGAGTGGTGTGATACCGCTCATATTGAAAAACAGAAAGCTGAAGTCAAAAGCTTCAGCGGCACGCAGACAGCAGAGCAAAGCGTTTCAGTTCGGGGCAAACAAAAAATGATCATATATGATCAAAATATGCCTTATAATTCATATATTTGCTCATATATGAATAAATATGGTGTAAATAAATTACCCTCCACGGTAATGAAAGAAGTAGCTACCAGATTCCGTAGTTTGAGAGAAGCAATGGAATACACCCAGGCAGAATTGGCGGAACAGTCAGGGGTAGCTTATATAACACTTAGAAGGTTTGAAAAAAGTGGAAAAATTTCCTTTGAATCCCTCCTTAAATTAGCTTACGCACTGAATTGCCTTGAGCAATTTGACGCAATTTTTAAATATGATAAACCGTCCAATTTGGATGATTTATTCTCATCTAAAACCAAACCATCATGATAGGTGAAGCAGAGCGAATCGTTGTATCATTAAAATTTGGTCATTCCCCAATTGAAGTTGGAGAAATGGTACAGGACGGGCGAGCTATCTATTTTAGGTATTATCCTGAATTTATTAAAAAAGGATTAGAAATTTCTCCTTTCAAATTACCATTAACAACCGGCACATTTTCAGCTGACCCTGACCCCTTTGAAGGAATACACGGTGTATTTAACGATTCACTTCCGGATGGTTGGGGACGGCTTTTAACCGATCGGCAGTTGGGTAATAAAGGAATTCCTTTAGGAAGCATAACACCGCTTGATCGCTTGAGAATTGTTGGTGATAACGGAAGAGGTGCTTTAATGTACGAGCCTAAAATAGTAGATGAATCATGCCATTTAAACGAAATGGATGTAGATGATATATCAACTCAGGTAAAAGCTGTTTTAGACGGTGAAAGTGGTAATGTTATTGAAGAATTAGTTGCATTGGGCGGTTCGTCGGGTGGAGCCAGACCAAAGATTTTTGTCGGTTACAATGCTGCAGAAAATCAGATCATACACGGAAAAGAAAATTTATCTGATGACTTTGAGCACTGGATAATCAAATTCCCTTCTTCAATAGATTATCCTGATATTGCGCAAATTGAAATGGCTTATGCTCAAATGGCTCGGGCAGCCAAAATTGAAATGATGCCGTGCAAATTATTCACCGGGAAATCCGGTAAAAAATATTTTGGTACCCAACGTTTTGACAGAATAGGCAATAATCGTCTACACTTACATTCTGCAGCGGGTTTATTACATGATGATTTCAGAAAAAGCCAGTTAGACTATGGACACTTGCTACACAATGGTTATGAACTCACCAAAAAAGCAGACACCTATGAAAAAATCTTCAGATTAGCAGCTTTTAACATTTACAGCCATAATCGAGATGATCACAGCAATAACTTCTCCTTTTTGATGGATAAAACAGGAAATTGGAAATTTGCTCCTGCTTATGATTTGACTTACTCGGCTTCATCACATGGCATGCATTCAACTGCAGTTGCCGGAGAAAGCGCAAAACCGGGTCGCACACAACTCATGGAACTGGCTGAAGATTTCCTCATCAAAAAAGCAAAGCACATCATAAAAGAAGTACAAGAAGCCATTTCCCAATGGCCGGATTTTGCCCGGCAATCAGGTGTATCTGATCAACAAACAAAAATTATTCAAAAAGTACTGAAGGGATTGAAAGATTAAATAGAAGAATTTTACCAGCCTGTAATAAACATATTTCTGGCAGCTTGCCGTCCGCAATCTTTCACTTCATGATAAGCATCACCCGCTGCATTTCTAATTGCTTCATCTTCTGAAAATACCGCCCATTTTTCAATAACAGCATTCAGGATCATAGCCCCCGGCCATAATAATGAGGTAGTGTTTAATAATGGATAAGATTGGGTTTGAACAAAATAAGGGTTGAAATAATTGTGACTGGAACAAGCAATAACGACGGCATCTTTTTGACGGGGTTTTTTTGCGTAAACGGTATCTGCTGAAACATCCATTAATCCATTGTGTCCGTTAAATGCAAGCAGGTCAGCTCCCCCTGAAATGGGAACAAAATGATCCCGGTAAAATATAGAATCGCAGCGGTTTCCGCCTAAAGCATTGAGGTAATCATCCAGGCAAGCGGCCATTTGATCTCCGCGATATGCATCACACACCAGAATGACAGTTGCTCCGTTTTCAAATTCACGTTGGAATGCTACCCGTTCCATAACAGTATCCGTAGCTGTAAAAGAAATTTCCAACATTTTCCAGTCTTTGCTTTTTTGAAAATATTTTTTCATCCCGTAAGAAGTGGCCCAATAGAGATTTGTGCGCAGAGAGAAACCATCTCCTAATGATGGTGATGTAGGAACAATTCCCTGATGTTTATTGTCACACAAGGGAACAAAACAATGGGCGACAAGAGGCTCCTGTCTATCAACTTTTTCCTGAAGTGCTTTAACTATTTCAGAACGATCGGCTATAAAATGGGCTGCCGGATCAAATTTTTCCACAAGCGGCTCTATTACCTCTTCAGATTGTTCAGTAGACGGTTCATGCTGAGATTGAGCCGGGCTGCATCCCAAAATAATAAGCGTAAAAAAAAGATACAAGTACTGATTCATAGCAGAGATTTTTTATTGAAATCCAACACATTCAAAAAAGTAACCTTATTTCTTCGCTTTTTTTTCCTTTAGTTCGTTTAACCAGGCGAGCCCTTCTTCGTTAGATTTAAAAACCTTTGCGGGGTAAGCGGGCTTATAAAAAGTAATAAAAAATTTAGCGATCAATCGGTTGGCTAAATTATCCACAACAATTGCCGAGGCCAGCACCAATTTTTTACGAATCACCGGCGCCTCGTTTGATAAATACTTTTGAGCTTCAGCGGTAAAGGCATTGTATTGTCCTTGCATATCAGTCAGACAGTAGGCCGGTTTTCCTTCACAAGCGTCATAAAAAGCGTCAGCTATTTCTTTGGCGTGGTGCTTTTCAATTTCGTACGCATCCGTATAGACAATTTTGATGATTTGCTCATCTATTTTTGAAACAATTCCTGCGCCGACATCTTTGTAGAACATGAAACCAATATACTGGTTTCCAGTTAAATTTGCAAACTATTTGAATTTCCAGTTATAGCTGTCTATTTCTGAAATACAAGCGGTGAGTAATTCAATAGAGGATTGAATATCATCTTTATCTGCCATTTCAATTACCTGATGCAAGTGTCTGGTAGGGATAGAAACGGCACCGGCAATTGAGCCGCCATGTGTCATACGTTGGATGCCTGAAGTGTCTGTGCCACCGGCAGGAAGAATTTCAGCTTGCCATTTAATCTTTTTCTTATCCGCTGTTTTTTTCATGTAATCAACCATGCGGTAATCGCAAATCGTGCCGGCATCCATTATTTTTATAGCTGTACCTTCTCCTAGTTTGGTGATTTTTTCATGTTCTGAAGCTCCCGGTAAGTCAAAGGCAATTGTTGTATCTAATCCAAAACCAAAATCCGGATTGATTCGCATGGACGCTACATTTGCCCCTCTGATCCCAACTTCTTCCTGAACAGTAAATACGCCGTACAAATCGTATGGAATTTTTTTATTTTTTAGCTTTCGTAAGGTTTCTATCAAAATGAAAACAGCCAGTCGATTATCCAAAGATTTAGAGTTGACACAATTCCCCATTTCAATAAATTCCCGCTCACGTGTGATCGGGTCTCCTATTGAGATCAATTTTTCAACTTCTTTTTTTGGAAGTCCGGTATCGATAAAATAATCGGTGAGTTTAGATACTTTTTGACGCTCTTCCTGTGTCATTACATGAATGGGCTTGGATGCCATGACGCCAATTACATCTTTTTTCCCGTGGATGATGACCCGTTGAGCAGTTAATGTTTTCGGGTCAAATCCTCCCAGGGGGTGAAAGCGTAAAAATCCTTTTTCATCTATATGAGAGACCATAAAACCAATCTCATCCATGTGAGCACCGATCATTATTTTGGTTCGGCCGTCAGCAGATTTGGCATTCTTATTTTCTTTGGAGACGCCTTTTTTGATGGCATATACATTCCCCATATTATCTACCTCTATTTCATCTACAAGGGGTTTTATTTCTTTCATTACCAGTTCGCGAACTCTTTGTTCAAAACCGGGGGCACCGGGCGTTTTGCATATTTCAGCAAGTAATTTTGTGTTGAAGGGCATAATCTGTTTTTTTCTATGAAAATAATTACTCTTTGGTTGGCGAAGATTTTTTTGTGATAGTCGATCGATAGGCTATCATGAGTGGTAAGCCAAGTAGACAAATAAAAACCACCATCCATCCGGATAATGGCTTCTTGAGCTGTACTACGTTTTCAGCATGGATGTGCTGCGGCAATTCCCCGATTCCAAAAAAGGCCCGTAAAGAAACATTTGTTGCTACTTCACCACCGTCTTTTCCTACCACCTTTGCATCAAAGATCTCGGCCGGATAAAAATAAAAGACCAGAAACATAAAAATTGCTGATCCCAGAAATACCAAAATAAATTTTACTGTATTATTCATTTAATTGATGAGTGAGTTGGCTAACATTTCACACGCTGCTACTTCTTATATTGCTGCTCTGCACACTGAGCGCGCACACCGAGTCGTAAATCGAGTCGTAAATCGAGTCGTAAATCGAGTCGTAAATCGAGCCGGAAATCGAGCCGGAAATCGAGCGTAGTCGAGATTGTAGCCGAGATTGTAGCCGAGATTGTAGCCGAGATTGTAGCCGAGACTGAAGTCGAAGTGTGCCAACATTTTAACAATACTCGTCGTAAGCCATTTTCAAATTGTCTGCAATCATTTCTGCAGATCTTCCTTCAATGTGATGACGTTCTATAAAATGAACCAGGGTACCATCTTTAAATAACCCAATAGAAGGAGAAGATGGAGGATAAGGTAAAGTGTGTTTTCTGGCTTGTGCTACAGCATCATTGTCTACTCCGGCAAAAACGGTTGTCAAATGATCCGGTAATTTACTGTGAGAAACAGATTGAATAACTCCCGGACGCATGGTTCCGGCTGCACAACCACACACTGAGTTGATCACCACCAAAGTGGTTCCTTTTTGATTAATTGCCTGGTCGACTTCTTCGGCGCTTTCTAAGCTTTTAAAACCGGCTCCGACCAACTGCTCTTTCATGGGTATTGTAAGTTCCGCTGGATACATATCTTATTTTGTTTTTATAATAATGGATTGAGTGACAAAGTTACGGATTATAATGTTTTTCGTAACGTTTAATATCTACTTCGGCAGGTAAAGGGGTGTTTTTTAAAAGATAATCAACCATAAGTTGCGCATAGTAGGGGGCAATCATAACTCCCTTTGTGCCTAATCCGTTAAACAGATGCAAATTTTTCTTAACCGGATGTGTGCCCAGCAATGGTCGTCTGTCAGATACGGTAGGACGGATGCCTGCCTGATGTTGTACGATTTCAAATGGAACGTTTGTAATGGAGTTGAACTTTTCCAGTAATTCTTTTTTTCCGGCTTCAGTAGTTTCAGCTGTTTTCATCTCCCAATTGTAGGTGGCACCTATTTTATACAGATTGTCCCCCAGCGGTAAAACGAACATATTTTTATTAAGAATATCAGAAATATTCAGTGTAGTTGATCGTATGGTCAGGGTTTCCCCATGTGTTTCTTTCATGGGGATATGGGGAAAGAAAATGTTGTCTCTGAGGTGATATCCTTCACAAAAAACATATTGTGAGCGGTGCTCTACCTGCTTAAAACCAAAGGGATGGTTCACAAAAGTAACTCCCTGATTTCCTAAAAATTTTTTGGAGGCATCTAAAAAGCGATTGACTTCCAGGCGCGCAGCTTGCACTTTACCAACTCCGTAGGGAGCATTTATATGTTCAGATTTCAGCATTTCAATTTTTTCGATATACGAATCAAAACGCTCGTCACCTTCTAAGGCCGCCCAATTATTTTGTTCTTCAATGGAGGCAAAAATGCGGGCAATTTTTTCAGCATGATAAAAGATTTCTCCGGTTTTTTTTTCGATTTCTTTATAAAAGTTAAAGGCATACGGCAACAAGGTGTCGGCCTGCCAGCTTTTGGTTAATCGCTTGAAAACAATTGGGTTTACAATGCCGGCTGCCAGTCGGGATGAGTGATTTTTACCCATATCATAAACTGTAATTTTACAACCCCTTTGATGAAGATGCCAGATTAAATTTGCACCTGCAAGCCCCCATCCAATTACAATAAAATCCTGTTTTTGATCCATGAAATACAAAGCTACTGAAATATCAAACCCTGGCGGCTAGCGTGGCAACACTAACTTTGCAACCTTCAATTCCCATCAACTGTTTGATTCCGGCTTCAATGGTGGCTCCGGTTGTCAATACATCATCCACAATCAACAAATGTTTGCCAACCCATTTTTTAGGTTGTGGCACGTCAAAAATAGAACGCACATTTTCCCAACGATCGTACTTAGAAACAGTAGTTTGTGAAGGGTTGTGCTGCACTCTCCTCATGATTTTTTCATTGATTGGCACCCCCATTACTTTTTCCATTCCTTTAGCAATAACTGTACTTTGATTGAATCCTCTTTTTCTTAATTTTTTAGGATGCAGAGGCACGGGAATGATATAGTCAATTTGTTTTTCAGAAGAAATCGTTTCAGCAAGTTTTTCACCGAAATACTGCGCCAGTTTTTTTTTTGTTTGTATTTAATGAGGTGGAGAATATCCTGAACCTGATTACCTTTTTGATAATTAAAAAGGGCGTATGTTTTTTCTACATTGGCACGACCCCAAAATAATTGCTGTAAACTTTCAACTTGATCTTTTCGCTTGTAAAGATAGGGCAGGTCGTATAAACAAGAAAGACAAACGTGATGTTCATTCATCCCCAAATCGGAAGAACAGATTCCACAGTGATTGGGGTAGAAAACCCCCAGACTGGCATCCGCGATTAACTGAAGTTGAGATTTCATCACAGTATAGTAATTATTATCGAGAAAGTTACCGATAAATGTAGTATTAATTTTTAACATCTTTAAGTGGATAAATTAAAACCGTATTTTACTTGGTTTGCATTCCTTAATCAACGTAAATTGTGAGTCCCATAAGGTGTAAATTAGTCGTCAACGGACACTATGAAAGAGATGTGGGAAATTGAATATTTGAACAAGCCCAGTGTTTAAGTTTATTTATTGTTACCGAAAGGTTAATACTCTTGAATCCCAGTGATATAAAGGGTTTTGAGAAGATAAAAAAGGGGATTGTTGATAAGTATAGGGGGATTGTGAATTAAAATAGATTGTGAGTTTTTCAAAAAATCACAAGTTTTGTCAGACCGATTTACCTAAAAATAAATCAACTTCTTTTCTCTCTCCTGAGACGGACGATAAATAGTTTAAGTTGACTGACATTTGAAAGATGTTCAATGGGTAAAAAATTGAAGTAGAAATTTTTAAAAAGTAATTGTTATGGCAGAAGTAGTAGAACCGATTTTAGAGAAAAACAATGACCGATTTGTTCTTTTCCCGATTCAACATGATGACATCTGGCAGTTTTACAAGAAGGCAGAGGCGAGTTTCTGGACAGCAGAAGAAATCGATTTGGCACAAGATCTTGTAGACTGGAATGAGAAGTTGACGGATGACGAAAGGTATTTTATCAAACATGTTTTAGCTTTTTTCGCTGCTTCTGATGGGATTGTAAATGAAAATTTGGCAGAAAACTTTCTGGCTGAGGTGCAATACACAGAGGCAAAATTCTTTTATGGCTTTCAAATCGCCATTGAAAATATTCACTCTGAAACTTATTCTTTATTGATTGACACTTATATCAAGGATAAGAAAGATAGAGAATACCTTTTCAATGCGGTAGATACAATCCCTTGTGTTAAGAGAAAAGCAGATTGGGCCTTGAGATGGATTGATGAAGGTTCTTATGCTGAGCGTCTAATCGCATTTGCCGCTGTGGAAGGAATCTTTTTTTCCGGCTCTTTTTGTTCGATCTTTTGGTTGAAGAAAAGAGGGTTGATGCCGGGATTGAGTTTCTCAAATGAGTTGATCTCAAGAGATGAAGGATTACATTGTGATTTTGCCTGTCTCCTGTACAGCAATCACCTGAAAAACAAATTAACCAAAGAAACGGTGACCAAGATCATTACAGATGCCGTGGAAATTGAAAAAGAATTTGTAACAGATGCGATTCCGGTAAAACTCATTGGAATGAATGCCGAATTAATGACGCAATATATTGAGTTTGTAGCAGATCGTTTGTTGGATGAATTAGGTTGTGATAAAGTATACAAGTCAAGTAATCCATTTGACTTTATGGACATGATCAGTATTCAGGGGAAAACCAACTTTTTTGAAAAGCGAGTAGCTGAATACCAAAAAGCAGGTGTCATGAATAATGGCGAAAGCCAAACATTCTCATTGGATGAGGATTTTTAGAATGTGAAATAAATGAATAGTAAACCCAATCTGCTGTTATTTTGACCCGATAAATGCAGGTTATATAAGTCAAGGACGAATTATGTATGTAGTAAAAAGAGATGGTAGAAGAGAGCCGGTTAAATTTGATAAGATAACGGCTCGTGTTAAAAAATTGTGCTACGGATTGGACAATATGGTTCAACCTGAAATGGTAGCCATGAAAGTTATTGAAGGTCTGTATGATGGAGTCACAACAACAACCTTAGATGGTTTAGCTGCGGAAGTAGCGGCTTCTAAAACAATCGAGCATCCGGATTATGCATTGTTGGCATCCAGAATATCTGTGTCAAACCTGCATAAAAACACAAAAAAATCTTTTTCGGATACGGTTGAGGATTTGTATAATTATATAGATCCCATCACCGGAGAAAATGCTTCTTTGATCGCAGAAGATGTGTATCAAATTGTTAAAGATAATGGAGAGTATTTTGATTCGCACATTATTTACGACCGCGATTTTAAATACGATTATTTTGGTTTCAAAACATTAGAACGTGCTTACCTCTTGAAAATCGACGGTAAAATTGTTGAACGTCCGCAACAAATGCTGATGAGGGTTTCAATAGGTATCCACAAAGATGATTTAGCTTCTGCGGTAAAAACATACAATGCCATGTCTCAGGGTTGGTTTACTCATGCAACACCTACTTTGTTTAATGCAGGTACACCTAAACCTCAAATGTCTTCTTGCTTTTTATTACAAGTTCAGGAAGACAGCATTTCCGGAATTTATGACACCCTGAAACAATGTGCTGAAATTTCACAATCTGCCGGAGGAATCGGTTTATCTATTCACGATATCCGGGCAAAAGGTTCTTACATCAAAGGTACAAACGGAACCTCTAACGGAATTGTGCCCATGTTACGGGTGTTTAATGACACAGCTCGTTATGTTGATCAAGGGGGTGGAAAAAGAAAAGGCTCATTTGCCATTTACATGGAGCCCTGGCATGCAGACATCTTTGATTTCCTTGACTTGAAAAAGAACCATGGGAAAGAAGAGCAACGTGCAAGAGATTTGTTCTACGCTATGTGGATTTCAGATTTGTTTATGGAACGGGTAGAAGCAAATGGAGAATGGACCTTGATGTGTCCAAACGAATGTCCCGGACTTTCTGAGGCGTATGGAGACAAGTTTAAAAAATTGTACACCAAATACGAGAAAGAGGGAAGAGGAAGAAAAACCATTAAAGCGCAGGACTTGTGGTTTAAAATTATGGAATCTCAAATTGAGACCGGAACACCGTATATGCTTTACAAAGATGCGGCCAACGAAAAATCAAACCAAAAGAATTTGGGAACCATCAAGTCATCTAACTTGTGTACTGAAATTATTGAATATACAGCGCCGGATGAAGTGGCAGTTTGTAACTTAGGATCCATTGCACTACCAAAATTTGTAGATGCAGAATCAAAAGAGTTTGATCACAACAAGCTTTTTGAGGTGGCTTACCATTTGGCAGTTAATCTGAACCGGGTGATTGATCAAAATTATTATCCGATTAAAGAGGCGCGAAACTCAAATATGAGACACCGTCCGATTGGAATAGGGGTACAGGGATTGGCAGATGCGTATATTTTAATGCGATACCCGTTTGATTCTGCTGAAGCGCGGCAGTTGAATAAAGAGATTTTTGAAACCATTTATTATGCGGCGGTAACTGCTTCCAAAGATCAGGCAAAAATAGATGGCCCTTATGAAACTTATGAAGGATCACCGATTTCTAAGGGCATCTTCCAGTTTGATATGTGGAACGTAAAACCAACAGACAGATGGGAATGGGATGTGTTGCGTGAAGAAGTGAAAGAACACGGAGTTAGAAACTCATTGCTACTTGCTCCAATGCCAACGGCTTCAACCGCACAAATCTTAGGAAATAATGAATGTTTTGAACCCTACACCTCTAACATTTATACAAGAAGAGTGCTTTCAGGAGAATTTATCATTGTGAACAAACATTTGCTGAAAGACCTTGTTAAATTGAAGTTGTGGGATGGCAACATGAAGAATAAACTAATGGCTTCAAACGGATCGATTCAAAATATTGATGAAATTCCACAAGACATTAAGGATCTTTACAAAACAGCCTGGGAGATTTCTCAGAAAGAAATTATTAATCAAGCCGCTGACCGTGGTGCGTATATTTGTCAATCACAATCGTTGAATCTGTTTATGGAGAATGCGAACTTTGCGAAATTGACTTCTATGCATTTCTATGGTTGGAAAGCCGGTTTGAAAACAGGAATGTATTACCTGAGAACTAAAGCAGCGACGGATGCCATTAAGTTTACACTGGATAAAGCTGCTACAGCTGTTCCGGTTGCTAAAACAGAAGAAGAGCGCATGGAAGAAATTGCCTGCTCTTTGGATGATCCGGATAACTGTGAGATGTGCAGTGGGTAAGTCCAGTCTCATAAGCGATAGCTTATGAAGAATGGCGCGACCACAAACATCTGAGCGCAGCGAAAAATGTGTTCTGGATAGGAAGCAACGGTTTAAATGAGCCTTAACTGTAATCTAAACAGAATAAAAAAGCCCAAAAGCCCTGCCAGAGTTGAGAACTCTGGCAGGGCTTTTTTATTACCAATAAACAAGGCTGAATGACGTGTTGGAAAATCACTAACAAAGTGTTTTAGATGATTTAAGCACGTATTTACAACTTTCTCGTATCTTTAGCAGTTACTCTTCTATGACACAGTTGGTACGCATCTTATCAGTATTGATCTGCTTTTGTTTTAGCCCCCAGGGTTATGGACAAGAAGATTCGTTATTACAATCACTTGGCGTTTATGAAAAGCTAAATACCAAAACAGTTATAAAAGCGGATACGATTCTCCTTTCCTACCTGGAACAACCTATTAAAGACCTGACATATACCGATCCTAAAAAGTCAGAGTATTACGCTTTTTATTATTACAGGCTTGCTCAATTGATGAATGATAAAAAAGGAATTGCAAAGGGCTTAAGGTACATTGGTGATGCGAAAATGCTAGTAGGTGAAGATATAGACTCTGCACAATATTATGTTAATAAATCACTTGAGTACAGTCGGATAAATAATTTGGCTTTTGAGGAAATGAAAGCGTATTATTCTGCCGGGAATGCTGCATTCTACAAATCAAATTTTGAAGAGGCCTTAAAAAACTATTTTAAAGTAGAAAAGATCGCCAGAGAAAAGTACCCCAAAGAATCAGGGGCTGCAGCTAACGGGATAGGGTTAATTTATCGTGTTATTTCGAATAACGAAAAATCCAAAGAGTATTTTGAAGAAGCGCTTCGTCTGGGGAAATTATACAAAGACACAGCAGATCAAACTCAAGCCTACAACAATTTAGGAATTATTGCTAAAAATGAAGAAGATTTTGATGCTGCATTTGATTATTACGATAAGGGATTGATATTAGCAAAAGAATCAAATAACATCAGGCGCCTGGGAGAAATATATTACAACTTATCTGTTTTGTATCAAAAAACAGGAAATATTGATAAGACGCTTGAATTCATGGAGAAGTCAACTGAAGTCACTGCATTAATTGGTGGTGGCCGCGGAAAAGCTTTGGACTATTATAATCTTGGTTATTTCTATATGGAGCAAAAAAAATATAGGGAAGCAGAGCCCAAAATGCAACTAGCGCTTGAATATGGAGAAAAATCGGATTATCTGGAGTTGGTGATTGAGGCCGCTAATTCTCTTGCCAACATATCTGCCAATTTAAAAAAGTACCGGGACGCATATTATTATCAGAATTTGGCTTATGTCCGTAAAGATTCTATGAATTTAATAGAGGCGAATCATACAGCTCGTGAAATAGAAAATCAAATAGAACTAGAAAAAAGGGCAGTGCAAGACTCATTGCAGAAAGTTCAGCACCAACTTGAACGGCAGCATCAAAAAAAATTGAATGAAGAAAAATTAAAATCTCGAGACATCTTGCTTTGGACTTCAGGAATTATTATTATTCTCATTATTGTTGTTCTTTATTTTGTTTTTAGAAGTAGACGTGAACTTCAGAAAAAAAACAAAATAATTTCGGATCGAAATATTCAGATTGTTCTTCAGAAAGAAGAAATCGAAGAACAACACAAAGAAATTACGGACAGTATTAATTATGCTAAACGAATTCAAAGCGCTCTTATTTCAGGTAATGAAGAATGGGATAAAATCAGTATGGATCATTTTATTTTTTTCAAACCAAAAGATGTAGTAAGCGGTGATTTTTACTGGGCTTATCATGATGAAAATGAAGAAATTTCTATTTGGGTCACCGCAGATTGTACCGGACATGGGGTTCCGGGGGCGTTTATGTCTATGTTGGGAATAAGTTTTCTCAATGAAATAGTCGTTGAAAACAATCATAGAAAGGGAGGTGAGGTTTTACAATTGTTACGAAGTAAAATCATTCAGGTGCTGTCACAAAAAGGGGGTTCACAACAGCAAAGAGACGGAATGGATTTAGCATTATGTATTTGGGATAAAAGGTCGAATCAACTTGAGTTTACGGGTGCTAATAATCCCTTATGGATTATCCGAAAAACAGCTTCAGAAGAAGAAGCACTATTTAAAACCACAGTTCATGGCAATGGTTTTTCTTTGATTGAGTTACCTGCGAATAAAATGCCTGTGGGTATTTATAATGACGTGAATGAAACCGAATTTTCTTCCCAGCTAATTGACCTAAAAAAGGACGATTTAATTATAAGTTTCACGGATGGTTATGCGGATCAGTTTGGTGGGGAGAAAGGAAAAAAAATGAAGTACAAACCTTTTAAAACGATTCTTTTGGAGCTCCAGGACAAGCCGGTTAAAATGCAAGGGCTCATTCTATCTCAAAAATTTGACGCGTGGAAAGGAGATTTGGAACAGATAGATGACGTCTGCGTTATAGGAGTCAGGATATAATCCTGACAGCCTGTCCCGATTTAGTTGAACAGCGAAGCGTTGTGAAACTTATTCGGGAAACTATAACGCATGACGGAATACATCCCGATTGATATTTTCAAGAGAACGCAGTGAGCGTAGAAAATACACGTCGGGATGGATGACACGCTCAAACCTCGTCACAACAACCCAAATTCTAACGAACGCAGTGCGTCTAGAATTTCCTATTCAGAAAATTATAACGCATGACACCATCAAATTTCAGCCGGCGCTATGTGATCGACAGTAAGGTCATTCGGTATTGGATTAATGCTTATCTTTCAATAAACAAATAGAATGAATTGGAAACTACATGCCGCTATTGCACTTTACGTCGTATCTTTTATGCTTCCTGTAATTGAAATTGAAGAGGCAGGAGCGAATGTTTTAATTTACGGCTGGGAAGCTTCATTAGCTATTCTTGAATTATCCGGTGACTTTCGTTCTGGTAATTGGTTTGACAATGAAGCACTTTTATTGGTGCAGTATGTCTGGTTCAACCTGGCCAATCCGTGTATACTGTTAGTCATTATCCTTTCTTATGCAGGAGGTAAACACAAAAAACTGATGTGGGTGTTGGGAACAATCGGGCTTTTATCTGCTGTTAGCTGGATACCCTATATTTTCAGTATGATTATGTTCTATTTTTCTTATGGTTATTTCGCCTGGATTGTTTCTATTCTCATGATCTACTTTTATGCCAATGACAGTTCATTTGTAAAGCCGTCAAAGCGTAAAACATGAAAGACCTAATATTACTTCATGGGGCATTGGGGGCGAGTAAAGAATTTGATGCTTTAATCCCATTTTTAGAAAACGATTTTAAAGTATATCGATTTGACTTTATAGGACATGGTCAAAATACTGATACCACACTTTTTAGTATGGAAAACTTTGCCAGACAGTTGAAACAGTTCATTGAAGATAGGCAATTGGAAAAACCTCAAATTTTTGGTTACAGCATGGGCGGGTATGTTGCCTATACATTAGCGATTAAATCGCCTGACTTGATAGGGGATATCATGAGTTTGGGAACCAAATTAAAATGGGATCCACTAACTGCAAAGGCAGAAACCGCAAAGTTAAATCCAAATAAAATCACGGAGAAAGTGCCAAAGTTTGGTCAATATCTCGACAGTATTCATCTGAGTTGGCATGAAAATATGCGAAAAACGGTTGAGTTGATGAATAACTTAGGAAATGGTGATGCTTTAAGTTTTGAGGACTTTGGGAAGATTAAGAACAAGTGCTTTATCGGTATAGGGGATATGGATGAAATGGTGTCATGTAGTGAGACTATTGATATCTCAAAAGCACTTCCAAATAGTATTTATTATAAACTTCTAAATAGCCGACATCCATTACCGCAAATAGAGATGAAAAAGTTGGCAGGTAAGATCAAAAACTATTTAAAATAGATCCCCTTCACTGTGTGTGAAAGGGATCATAGAGATTTATCTACAACTTAAATGCTATAGGCAAAGTCATTTTAACTTTAACCGCTTTACCATCTTTTTTTCCGGCTTTCCAGGCAGGCATAGATTGAACAATGCGCAATGCTTCTGCATCTATTGATTGATCTACTCCACGTAAAATTTTGGTTTGTGTTATGTTTCCATTTTTCTCCACAACAAATTGAACGTAGACAGTTCCCTCTATTCCATTTTTCTGCGCTTGTTCAGGATAAGTGACAGTTGATCCAATGTACTCATACATGGCTTCCGCACCTCCTTTAAATTCAGGCATCTCATCAACCTCCTGATAGAGGGTATCGTTTTGGATTTCGGATACCGAAACATCAGTAATGCCCGGGTTTTGATTATTTGTCGTCCAGGAAACAAGCGTCATCACAGCAGCTACTGCCGGAATTACCATAATCAGGACATTTTTGTGTTTTCTATTTGTTCTCATAATTTTAAATCGTTTTGCCAATGTCAGTTTATTGTAAAATTGGCTGGTTAGTAAAAATTGAGATGAAGCAGTATCCAGCGTACGTGCCAACAACACCTCGAGGTAGGAAGCTTTGTGTTTTTTGTACATACTTTCGTCCACTTCAAACTCGTGCACTTGCAAAAGCTCTCGCTTGACCCAAAAAAAGATGGGATTGAACCAAAAAAGCGCATGGTAAATCTCCACCACAATAAGGTCTAATGAGTGCCATTTGCGAACGTGATGCATTTCGTGCTCAAGCACCACTTCTCTTTCAACCTCATCCAAACCTGCAGTTAAATGAACGCGATTGAAAAATGAAAAAGAATTTTTATGTGGCGAAGTTTTTAGATAGATGCCGAGATCATTTTGTCTCTCAGCACCTTTAAATAAGAATGACAGACGGATCAACTTATACACCACAAAAGCAGCCATTATGTAAAATCCGATAAAGTAGAGCTGCATCCAGGATAAGTTGAATCCGGTATCGGCAACTGCTTCATTATTTCCCACCGTGGCGGCTTCCAGTTGTATGATCGGAATCTGAAATGATTGTTCAGCAGCGATTACTTCCTGCTTCAGCAGAAATCCTCCCACGGCAATTAGCGGAATAATTAAGAGTATCCACCTTCTCAACGAATGCCTGAGAAAGTTTCTGATTACACTGTACAAGGCGTAAAGCAGGATTATCCAAATACTCAACTCTATTAATGTATATACGTCTATCATGATTTTTTATCTTCTTTTATTTGTCGTAGGAGTTCATCCAGTTGACCGATATCCAACTCATTTTCCTTCACAAAAAATGACAACAGTTCTTTTGGAGAATTATTGAAATACTTCTTTTGAAGCGATTTCAACTGCTGATTAGAGTAATCTTCTTTTGAAATGGTTGGATAATATTCGTTGGATTTTCCGTACGTCTTATATTTCACAAACCCCTTTTTCACTAAAACGCGAATAACAGTAAGCACAGTATTATAAGCTGGTTTCGGTTCGTTCATGGCCTCCAAAATGTCTTTTGCAAAACCTTTTTCAACCGACCATATTGCCTGCATTATCTGTTCTTCAGCTTTTGTTAATTCCTTTTTCATAGGGCAAACATATAACTATTTTTATAAATATACAACTATAATTATAAATATAATTGTTTAGTTTTTACTTTTTCTTCTTTTTACGGGATTCCCCTGCCAGGCATTTAGGCAGATTAGCGCCCGGGCTTGCATAATTTTACAAGGGCGCAAAACACAAATGTGAAGCGTCAGAGAACGCTTTGTGTTTGCAGTCATTGTTATTATGCATGTTTTTTTGACAAAGAGGTGGAGGATAAGAGAAGATAAAAACAAGTTTTTTGTCTGTAATTTAATGTTAATCCATATCTTTACATTTTGTTTTAAGATAAACCCCATTTTTTAGGGTTTAAAGAATAATAAAATGTAATGGCAAGAAGCACGTATATATCCGAAAACCTGACACAGTCCCAAATGGATGTGATGCTGATGTTGGATGAGAACGAAATGGACATCTTCTCCTTAGAGGATGTAAAAAAATTAGTGGGCGATTCATCAGAAGACATCAATGAGATAATTGAAAACTTGGTACACAAAAAAATCCTTTCCCGAATTGAGAGAGGTAAATATTGTAGGGCAAATTTTCGAGATGAAAAAGTAATTGGCTGCTTTCTTGTTCCGGATGGAGTGATTGCCTATTGGTCTGCCCTCAATCTACATGGTTTGACAGAACAATTCCCTAATACGGTTTTCATTCAAACTACACGCATAAAAAAAGAAAAAGCCGTATTTGGTGTTACCTATCAATTCGTCAAAATAAAAGACACGAAAAGAACAGGAATAGAAACACAGGGCTTTGGCAATCACAAATACAGATTAACCGACAAAGAAAAAACCATTGTCGATTGTTTCGACCTTTCGCAATATTCCGGAGGATATTCAGAATTGATTCGTGCCTTTGGCCAAACAGACATTGACCAGGACAAAATGATTCAATACTGCAAAGCCATTGGCAATATCTCTGTTACAAAAAGATTGGCATTTCTGACTGAATTACTTCAAAAACCTAAAATGACTCGCTTCCTAAAATATGCCGAAGGAGAAGTGAATCCAAGATATGTATTAATAGACCCTTTTGGTGAGGAAGAAGGAGCGTTCAACAACAAATGGAAATTGCGGCTAAACATTACAGAAGAAGATCTACTGGACATCTGTAATAAGCAATATTAATGGAAGAATGATACTAAAAAAAGAAATAGAAACAAAGGCAGAGGAGCAAAACATTCCCAAATCAACCATTGATAAAGATTGGGTGTTAGGTCATTTCATAGATGCTATTTTTTCTATTCCTGAATGTAAAGAAAATTTAATCTTCAAAGGAGGAACCTGCCTTCGAAAATGCTACTTCCCAAACTATCGTTTTTCAGAAGATTTGGATTTTACCTGCACCAATCCAAAATTTGAACTGACAAAGAAAATGCTTCATCAACTGATGCAAATCATTACCGAGAGAACAGAAATACCATTACACATAGAAGAATTAAAACCACTTCAGCACAAGGACAAATTAACGGGCTACAAAGCAATTATTAAATTTTGGGGAGCAGACCATCCAAGAAACCAAGCACCACCACCACCCGAAAGATGGACCACAAGTATTAAAATTGAAATCATTCTCTACGAATTGATGATTTTTCCTGTTAAAACCCGAGAAGTGCATCACCCCTATTCCGATAAACTCTCACAGTCACCTTTGGAGGTTCCTTGTTATGCCATTCATGAAGTGCTTTCGGAAAAACTAAGAGCACTCATTCAACGCTCCTACACCGCCCCAAGAGATTTTTACGACATCTGGTATTTAGCCAACCATGTAAAAGACATTGACTGGAAAAAAGTTACAGCAGCTTTTCATGATAAAATGAAATTCAAAGGACTTGCGTTTACCGGAGTTGAACAGATGATCAACGAAGAAAACGACAAACCCCTAAAAACCGCATGGAAAAACAGTTTAGGACATCAAATCCCTAAAAAACAGCTTCCGGATTATGAGGATATAAAAAGGGAATTGCTTGGGTTGTTGAATGGGATTTGAAAAAATCAAGAAAAAATTCAGTGTTGCTTTCAAGACAAAGGTTGCTTTGGAAGCACTCAAATCCTCTGAAAAAAGACCCTCTTTCCACATCTTTAACTACCGATCTAAACCAACGTTATTTGGTGGGTATTTATTTTTTTCGTAACTTATAGGTACAGACTAAACGATTGAGGTTAATCAATCGTAAAAATTTACAGACATGAAAACGCAGAAAACATATTCGTTTTTACTTGCGTTGCTGTTCTTTGGCTTTATTACTGCTTGTACAAAATCTGAAATCAGAACAAACAAGCTGGTGAAACAAGGACAATGGGTGGTTGCGGAGTTAAAAATTGGAACGAACAACATTACCTCTTTGCCCAGATGGAACCTCCCTACAGCACCTCTTGACAATGAATTTGCTACCGGAATATGGGCTCATTCAAACGGATCGCAGGTTGACTTTAACTGGCAATTCGATAATTCCACCGGTACATTTACCTTTATGCCGGATCCGGCCGTTTCAACGGACAACTCAGACAGGGCGTATGTACAATGTAATAATCTGGCGGGTACTTATACTGTGCTGACTGAGAAGAAAGACCTTTTTGAATTTGAAAGCAGTGAAGCAAAGGGCTATACCGGATTAGTAGTATATATCAGGTTGGAACCGCAATGATTTACTTTTTTAGCAATCACCACACTAGCTAAGCCCATACTTTATTGAAGAGTTGAATGAAAAAGTATGTGCTTTTACAACAATTCAAACCATACGAGTACGGCTAAGATTAACAAGAGTATTCCTGCACCAAATTGCGCATAATTTTGCCACTTTTTGTTCTTGGCCAGTTTATGTCCGATAGTTAAACCAATAAAAGTATAGGTGACCGAAAAAAATGCAATGATAGCTGCTAATAGTAAAGGCGGGAGTTCACTTTCACCAATCCCCAGGCCGAATCCGGCAATCAGATTATCTAAACTCAATCCTAATTCAAGTAAAATCAACCCTCTTATACTGGTAATGCGTGCCAGAATTTTTTGGTCAATTTTTGGTGGTTGAGCAGCCGAATAAAAGGAAACAGCCGCTAATCCTGCCAAAATCAATGCAGAAAGAATGTTTGCAAGCGACCCAATATACCCGGATAATTGCTCGCCCAGCCAAACGCCAATTAAGGGCACAATGAATTCAAATATCCCAAAAACACTTATGATTTTCAGCCAATATTTTTTACCTCCCAAAGCACCGATTGCTACAGCAGCTGCAAAATTATTTGAGCCGATTACTAACCCGGCAAACAATAGTGTCCATATCATGGGATTATGTTGTTATCCGTTTGTGTATTTATTTTAGCGATCAGGAGTTTTGCTTTTGCATGCAAAAAATTATTGTACACAGCTACAAGTTTCACAGGTTCCAAATGCCTGTATCTCCATCTGATCGATTTTGAAGCCGGGCAAATCAAGGTGAGGATATCCATTTATATCCAAACAAAAGATGTTTTTACATTCTTTACACCTGAAATGTACATGTTCGTGATGGTGTTGGTGATCACTTTCATGGCATTCTTCAGCACATAATGCCATGGTTTTTGTTCCACCCGGCATTACAATTTCATGAATAATTCCTTTTTCTTTGAATGTTTTTAAAGTGCGATAGAGGGTGATGCGATCAAAATCGCCTAACTCTTTTTCTATTTGCTCAGTTGAAATAGCATTTTGATATTTTTCAAAAACACCTAATACAGTTAACCGAAATTGGGTAACGCGCAACTGCTTTGATTTTAAAAACTGTTTCATTATTGCAACAAAATTGCAAAATTCAATCAAACCATGCAATGTATTTGAATTAATTTTTATGCTATTGCAACATTGCCGCATTAAAAATTAGATTAATGAAAAGAGTTTTATATGGTGATACAGCAGGTATAGTTCTTTCCGGCATTTGCATTACAAAATCAGAGTGAGAAACAGAGCGAGAGCGGAGTTTCGAACTCTGATTTTTCTCCGCTCTCGCTCTCACACTCACTCTGATTTTAGTTCTGGTTAGCAATAAGTCACGGTTGTTTTTGCTACTTTTCAAAATCTCCTCCTCTACCTCATTGTTTTAGATTGAATAGTAATAGGCAAAAACTTGAGAAGAAGTTTGCCTATTGCTTGTTGCCAACTTGATAATAAATCACCACACTAGGTATGAAAATACCTTAAGAATTTTAATAAAAAAATTTATTTTTAACTTGCAAAAAAAAAGAATGATGCAGAAGTTTTGGAAGAAAAACAGAATCGATTCAAATTAAATAAACCCCCTCAAATTAAAAATTCATGACCTACAACCCAAACATACACCACCGCAGAAGCATCCGTCTAAAAGGCTATGATTACAGCACGGCAGGAGCTTATTTCATTACCCTTTGCACACAAGATAGGGCACCTCTATTTGGGGAAATAGCGGGAGGAGAGATGATGCTCAACGAATACGGGAACATAGCGCTTGAAGAATGGCACAAAACACCCGATATCAGACCAAATATAGGATTGGGAGAATTTATCGTAATGCCCGATCATATGCATGGAATCATTATTATCAATTATTCGGAAAAGGGCGAATCGCAATCAAATTCGAAAGATTTTAAGGCTGAATTCAAATCCCCTTCTAAAAATTTAGGGGCGATAATTCGCGGATACAAAGGAGCCGTATCTAAAAGGATCAATATCCTAAGATCAGAATTGGGAAAAGATATTTCGCCCGTACGGGCGAATAGCGATTCGCCCCAACCTCAAAGCGATTCGCCCCAACCTCAAAGCGATTCGCCCCAACCTCAAAGCGATTCGCCCCAACCCCAAAGCGATTCGCCCCAACCCCAACTAATAAAGATTTGGCAAAGAAATTATTACGAACACATCATCCAGAACGAGCAATCCCATCAAAGGATATCAGAGTACATTAAAAACAATCCCGCTAATTGGGAAAAGGAGCAGCAGAAAATAACGGAATCCCATCACCGGGCAGCTCATAAAATGCAATAAAACTTAAAAAAAGAATGGAAAATAAAGTACAAATTTTGAATTACAAAATATCGAATGACCCCCATTTATTAGACGATAAGTATGAAATTACCGAAGGAGCACGCAAGCATCTGGAAAAATGCTATGAAATTGCATTAGATGGAAAAAAGTCAGGTATTAAAACCATAGAGAAAATGGTCGAACAGTACCCGCAGATACCTCAATTTAAAAACTACCTGTCGGTTGTATTTCAAAATACAGGAGATAGCGAAAAAACCAGGGAGGTAAATCGGTGGATCATTGCCGAGCACCCTGATTACCTTTTCGGGAAACTCAACCTGGCACAAGAGCACTTGCAAAATGAAGAGTTTGACAAGATCCCCGAATTGCTGGGTAATGACATGGAACTGAAATGCCTTTACCCCGATAGAGATGTTTTCCATTTAGACGAAGTGACCGGATTTCTGAGTCTTGCGATTAAATATTTTGCGTTAACCGGTCAAATGGAACAGGCAGAAAAAAGGTTTGAACTATTGAATGATGTTGCATCTGAAAGTATCATTCCGGAAGATATAGAAGAATTTATGATGTACGCTCGTTTGAGGCATGGAGCTAAATGGTTTGATGAACTCAACAAAGATCGGATTGAAATCCTGGTAGCTCCTCAAAAAGAGTCATCCACCTCCTCTAAAATACCTGAATTTACACATGAAGAAGTCGTCAGCCTGTATGAAATAGGTCTTTATATTGAGAAAAGCCAACTTGAATCACTCCTTTCGCTTCCCAGAGAATCGTTGATCCATGATCTGGAGACAGTACTGAAAGATAGCGTAAACCGATTCGCTTATTTCAGTAATATGGCAGAAGAAGAGGGATGGGACGAAGAGCGTATGAATTTTGTGATCCACGCTGTATTTCTCTTAGGGGAACTAAAAGCAAAGGAAAGTCTGCCTGCCATACTTGAAATACTTAGACAAAGTGAAGACTATCTGCAACTGTATTTTGGGGATTTTTTAACAGAAGCATTATGGGAGCCCCTATATAAAGTAGCACATGATCAATTTGATGTTTTGTTGAGCTTTATGCGTGAACCGGGTATTTATACGTATGTAAAGACAGAGATTGGACAAACAGTTGAACAGGTGGCGCTACACCAGCCTGAAAGAAGGCTTGAGGTAATTGAATGGTTCAGGGAAGTTTTTGAGTTTTATACAGCCTGTGATGTGGAGTCTAATATTATCGACAGTGATGTAATCGGACTGTTGATGTGCTCTGCAATTGAAATTGAAGCAGACGAGTTATTACCCTCCATAGAACAACTTTTTAAAAAGGGATATGTCTCGATAGGAATTTGTGGGGATTATAAATCTGTGGTTCAAGGCATGAACAAACCTTCACCATGGGACAGAAAAATTGAGATTCTCCCGATAGCCGAACGCTACCAAAACATCACGACAACCTGGGCAGGATATACCGACTCCTCAACGTACGACAGTAATATTAACAGCTGGGAGCCTAAAATTATCACCGCTCCTTATGTGAGAGAGGAAAAAAAAATAGGCCGTAATGAACCTTGTCCTTGTGGCAGCGGGAAGAAATACAAAAAATGTTGCCTCCAATGATATAGCCCCATATATAAACAGCTATTAGCTCTGAATCTTGAGACTTTAGGCTTTCCTCCACTTGCCGAAAAAGCAGGTATCAACAGAATAACTCTATGGGAGCTGGAGTCAGGAAGCAGAGTGAATCTGATAACATTGATTCAGGATAAACCTCTTGGATAATAAAAAGCAAAATATCATAACATCTGGATATACCATGCCAACTCCTAGAAGCCTAACAGCAAATAAGTTGCGACCTAATAAGCTAAGACATCAAATTAATGTTATTTTCTCCCCATAATTTTAACCGTGAGCCAATTTAAAACCTGGCAATCATATCAAACGCAACAAGGTTGCAAAAGATTTAAAAGTTTTACTATATTTGCAACATTATTGCAATAAAGTGAGATCATTTCTATTCATCATAGCTATCCTTTCTCTGGGATTCGTTAACGCTCAAACCTACAAAGGAGTGGTGCAAGAGGTCGATAATCCGAAAAACAAAATACCCTTTGCAAAAATTTATTTGGTCGATTTAGAAACGACTATTTTGGCAGATTCAGCAGGGTACTGGCAAGTAGATGAAGTTCCGAAAGGGGTTAATCATCTTATTGTAAGTGCATCCGGTTACAAAACCGCACACCTTGATCTTGATTTTATCCCCAATGTTCTTCTTGAAGTTGAACTTCCGGTGGCACATCACCATTTAGATAAGGTGATAATTAGTAATAATGGTTTATTGCACCGAGAGAGTATTACCAATGTAGAATCCCATCAATTATCTGAACTGAATAAAATCCCTGCTCCCACGCTGGGAGATGCCCTTGTTAATATCCCTGGCGTGTATCAAACCGGAATTGGAGTTGGAGTAAGTAAACCATTGATCAGGGGATTGTCAGGCAGCCGTGTTGTGACGTATTTAAACACCTTACGCATTCAAAACCAGCAATGGGGAAGTGATCACGGGATGTCCATGACTTCATTGGGAATAGGAAGCGTTGAGGTAATTAAGGGGCCGGCATCTTTATTATATGGAGCAGACGCTTTGGGTGGCGTGCTTTATTTTGTAGATGAGCCTTATGCAGAACAGAATTCGATTAGCGGATTTGTACAAAGCAACTTCCATCACAATTCTCTGGGAACAGCGAATCAAGCCGGTATACGATACAGTAAAAATTCCTTTCGCATTAATGTCTATGGAGGCTATGAAAATTTTGCTGATTATGAAACCCCCAACGGAAAACAGGTATTGAACAGCCGATTTAAGCAGTCTTCTGCTAAACTGGCTTTGGGGTTTACTAAGAAGAAATGGGTTTTTAACCTGCGCTATAATTTTTATGACGGACGAATTGGCTTGCCCGGGCATACCCATGATTCCGTTCCGGATGTCACCTCTTTTCTTACAGATAATCAAAGCAGAAAAAATAATGTTCCGGCTATGAAAATTCAGAATCATTTCACTTCTGTTGAAAATAAGTTTTTTTTAGGAAAACACGAAATTTATTTGACATTGGGAAATACAAACAATTTACTCAAAGAATTTGAAGAAAAATTTACCATTCCCGAATTTGTGGTAAACCTCAACAACACCCTCTACAATGCGAAATGGCGCGTCAAATTAACCGATCACATAGACGTTATCACCGGAAGTCAGGGGATGCTACAAATTAATAAAAATGGAGAAAAAGCCAACGAGATATTGATTCCGGATGCAGAGGTGTTGGACGTGGGAGGATACGCTTTGGTTTTGGGTGAGTTTGATAAATGGCGGGTGCAATTTGGAGGCCGTTACGATAATCGATCTGTCAAAACAATGGTTAGTGGGTTTAACGAAAGCTACCAGGGGGTTAATTATGCAGCCGGTTTTGCAAGAATCGGTAAAAAATCTACTGTTCGATTTAACTTATCCTCCGGTTTTCGTGCACCTACCAGCTCCGAATTATTGTCAGACGGCGTGCACCACGGCTCTTTTCGCTATGAAATCGGACAGCCGGGGCTTACTACTGAAAAAGCCATTCAAATAGATGCTTCTTATGGGATCCATCTGGAAGATCTGGAGATAATTATCAATCCTTTTTATAATCGGATGACAGACTACATCTATATTCAGCAAAAAGATTCCATGATCAATCAATTTCAGGTTTTTGAATATACACAGGCTGATTTTGCCCAATTATACGGAGCAGATATGGGATTTCATTACCATCCACACCGGGCACATTGGTTACACATTGAGAGTAGTTTTTCTCTGCTATTTGCAGAGGATCAAACAAAAGCACCCATACCACTAACCCCTCCTGCCAGAATCAATTCTCAATTGAGTTTTGAAATCCACATGCACCGTAAATTTAAATTGACAAATGTGGTTCTTCAGCACCTGTACTACTTTGCGCAAAACAGAACCGGCAGCTTAGAAACCTCCACTCCCGACTATCATATTATCCATCTGGCGCTAAACATGAAGGTTGATTTTGACAATCCTTTGTTCTTGTCTTTTGGGGTGAGAAACTTATTGAATGAGCAATACATCCCGCATTTGTCGGGCTTAAAAAATTTAGGGATTCCCAATCCGGGATTTAATATATTCGGATCGATCCGTTATGAATTTAATCGTAAAAACAAATAGTATGAAAAAAGCAACAATTTTTATTATTGCAGCGGTAGGATTTACTTTCGCCTCTTGCAAAAAATGTGAAGAATGTCATTATGATGACGCCGACGGAAATGAAGCTGAAATTGGTGAAATCTGTGATGAAGAATTAGAAGATGCTGAAGCTAACGGCTATGCTGTTGGGGACACCACCTACACAATCCATTGTGAGGAGCATTAAGTAATAAAAACAACTTAAGAAGTTCTTCCTCTATTTTAGGGGCATGGAGATTAAAGAAGAAGATAAAAGAAGAAAGATCGTCCGCCTCTGGCGGACTGAAAGAGCAAAGATAAATCTGTTTATCAGAAGCTTTCTTTCCTCTTTCCTCTTTCTTCTTTCTTCTTTCTTCTTTTTGCCTTATAGCAGGCAATACAGTTACGATTCACATCAAATGATCCTGCGTATTCTGCAGGAAAAAACCAGGTAATAAAGCCCGCAGATCTCGCGGATAACCGCAGATCACTCTTGCCAACTTTTAAATGAATTCTTTTTAGTCAAACAAAAAAACAGGTGTACAAATTCACCTCGGTTTATTCTGCGTATTCCTCACTATGAAGTAAGTAGAACTTCGATTATCATTGTTTTATTGAGAAACTGAAGTGCTTTTTTACCAAAACGTAAATAGATTACGTTGCAACTTATTTTCTTGAGTGTTCTAAATGAACAACTATGAATGATTTGATAAAATACTTTGACCAATATGATGAATTTAAGGAACTGTCTTATGTGGCAGATAAAATCAAATCGATTCCTTCAAAACTGAAGATAAAGCCGGTCGATCTCAATTATTTCCTGGAGAATGCAAGAAAAAATAAATGGGAACTGATTTATAGTGTGTTATTTTATAAGAAAAATTCAGCTTTTTCAGGATTTTACAAAATCAATGAAGTTGTTTACTGTAAAATTGATGGTGACCCTGATAATGAAAAGAACAAATACGTCATATTCTATTTTTCGCAGGGTTACGAAAAACAATTACGTCAGTTGATCGATCTGGACAGGCTGATTCTTCAAGACACAAAAAAATACGTTCATCTTTTAGTTGCTGATGGCCACGGTCATGAATTTGTACCGTTTGAAATTAAACCAGAAGTAATCGATTTTAATATTCATTATAATGATGATTTTGTAGAATTTCACAAGAAAGTTTTAAGCTTATCTCAAAAAGACGAAAAAGGAATTATTCTTTTGCATGGGAAGCCGGGAACAGGAAAGACAAACTATATTAAATACTTGTCTACACAGATTGATAGAAAATTTCTGTTTATAACATCTGGAATGGGGCAATGGATTGGATCTTCAGACTTTAATTGCCAACTGCAAGAAAACCCGAACGCAGTTTTAATAATTGAAGATGCCGAAACCGTATTGGGAGAACAAAACAACAATAGAAAAGAAGCTACCAGCAATTTACTGAATTTAACTGATGGAATTTTATCAGACTGTTTTAATATCCTTGTAATTTGTACATTCAACACATCTTTGAGTAAAATTGATGAGGCATTACTCCGACCTGGACGTTTAAAAGCTCATTATGAGTTCAGGGAATTAACCGCAGATAAGGTTAAACACTTAACTAATGGTAAAAAGAATCAGGAAATGACAATTGCCTCCATCTTTGAACAAAGCGAAAAAACGACTTTAAATCAAACATGTAAGATTGGATTTAATTTAAAAAGAATTGAGAATTAATAGTATATTTCAAATATGATGGCTGAAAAACAATTACTTGAAAATGCTAAATCAATTTTTGGTAAGTACGAGAAAGTAAAGGAAATTACGGGCGAAGAATTTAATATTTACCGAATATTAAACATGGAGTCTGATGAAGTTAAGACACATTCTAATATGGTCGCAACTATGTTGGATCCAAATGGCTCACATACCTTAGGTTCGTTACCAATGAAACTATTTATTGAAGGTCTCATTAAAAAAAGTGATAGTGTAAGTCCAACTATAACAAATACAGTAAAAGATATTGATGTTGAATCTTGCAAAGTTTATGTTGAATATTTCATAAGTCAAAAAACAGAAAATTCAGGGGGTAGAATTGATATTCTTATTGAAGATAAGTTTTCAAATCGGTTGGTGATTGAAAATAAAATATATGCTGAGGATCAGGAAAATCAACTGTTTAGATATCATAATTTTGACAAACGAGCAACAATATGCTATTTAACTTTATACGGCAACGAACCTAGCTCACAAAGCATAAACAATGATGGGGATTTAAAGAAAAAACTACTGAATATTTCTTATGAAACAGATATTTTAGAATGGATCAAAAAATGTAGAAATGCTGCTGCCGATAAGCCAATTGTAAGAGAATCATTAAATCAATATATCTTTTTAATTAAGAAATTAACTGATCAATCAACAAATGAAATTATGAATAAGGAACTCACAGACGAAATTTTAAAAGATAAATCATCAGTTCAGGCTTTTTACAATCTGCAAATGATTGAAAATGAACTTCACTCGAAACTAATAGAGCGTTTTAAAAATCAAATTACTCAGTTGGCTGGAGAACTAGAACTTGGTTTTACGTCCCGGGTAACTCGGTATGCTGGTAAAGACAGTGATTTTCACACGCTTCAAGTTCATTTTCAAAATGATAAGATGTTGGGTGATCAAAATTTGCAGATCACTTTTGAAGTGCAAGGTACAGGCTTCATGGAAGTAACTTATGGTTTTGCCAGAAAAGAAAAATCCAAGGCCGCTAATTCTGATAACAGTGATTTAATTAAACGATTCGAGGAGAAGCATCCTTCTGAGTTAATAAAAAAATCTCCCAATTGGCCTGTTTATACATATTGGCAAGAGTATCGTATTCCGAAGGTAGATTTCGCTCTAAAAATTTATGATGGTAGTTTTGCGAATGGAATTAAGAGGAAACTTGAAGCGGAAATTTTACCAATACTGAAATAAGCGAGTCATGGAGATAAAAGAAGAAAGATCGTCCGCCAGAGGCGGACTGAAAGAGAAAAGATAAATCTGTTTATCAGAAGCTTTCTTTCCTCTTTCCTCTTTCCTCTTTCCTCTTTCCTCTTTCCTCTTTCCTCTTTCTTCTTTCCTCTTTCCTGACTTCCGCACATTAATTTGTCTAAATCAATAACTGATTGAAAATCAAT
>JBBDID010000070.1:0-1741 GCA_040880585.1 Crocinitomicaceae bacterium
TTTAATCTTGGAGAGAAATAAAAAACTTGTTTTTTAAGGAACGACTATTTAGCGATAAAGTAGTATCTTGACATTCATTAAGAGAATGGTGTGAGTAATTTAATTGTAAAAATATTTTCGAACTTATCTACCCGGATAATGTTCATATTTTATCTGAGCTTGATTCTTGTCACGGTCTTCTTTTTGATTTTTGGGTACTATAATCAATTGAGTTTACAAGAAGAAAAGCAACATGAAAAGTTGAAAGGAATTGTATCTTCTTTAGCAATTACTATTGATGCGGATGACCATGAGAAAATGATGAAGGATCATTTTGAAAAGGATGCTATTTCAGACAACGAATCTAATTTAACTTACCACAACATCAATGAAATATTAGTCAAAGCAGTAGCGGCAAATGAGTTAGAATCGCCTATATACACTTTGATTTATGAAAAAGAGGAGGATGTGTTTAAATTTGGCGTAACCTCAGACCCAACACCTTATTTCAGGCATAATTATACCAACTATCCCGAAGATTTGATCCTCAAAATGGATGAAGGAGGAGTGATTCCGCTGTATGAATCTGAAAACGGGATGTGGTTATCTGCTTTTCATCCGATTAAAAATTCAGAAGGAAAAACAGTGGCTTTGATTGAGGCAGATGTGGAATTTTCGAGTTTTATCTCTATGGTGAGGAAACAGTACCTCAAACAAAGTGCTATCGCTTTGGGAGTCATATTGCTACTGGCTTTTATATTAATACCTTATACAGCAAAAGTCTTGAGAACTGAAGAAAGACAAAAACAGCAATTGAAAATTCAAAGTGAGATTATTCAGGAAAAAAATCAGGATATTACAGACTCTATCAATTATGCACTTAAAATTCAGAATACCATTTTGCCTTCTATATCTGATTTTACAGAAACCTTTAAAGATTGTTTCGTATTGTATAAACCAAAAGATATTGTAGCCGGGGATTTTTACTTTATGGAGAAAAAAGGAGAAGACGTATTCATAGCCTGTGCAGATTGTACCGGACATGGAGTGCCTGGAGCTCTGGTAAGCGTGATTTGTTCAAATGCACTTTCCTTTGCCATTGGCGTGAAAGGATTGAGTAATACCGGTGAAATACTAGATGCCGTTAGAGACTTGGTGGTTGAAAAATTTAAGTCATCCCCTGACGGAATCAAAGATGGAATGGACGTCTCTTTGTGTAAAATTAATCTCCGGAAAAGAGAATTACAATTCTCAGGGGCTAATAATTCGCTTTACTTTATAAGGAATAAAGAGTTGGAAATTTACAAAGCCGATAAACAACCCGTAGGACAGTTTGACCATTCAAAACCATTTACTTCTTACGATATCCCCTTTCAGGAAAATGACATATTTTATCTCCATACAGATGGCTTTGCTGATCAGTTTGGTGGTGCAAAAGGAAAAAAATTCAAATACAAACAATTCAAAGACATTCTTCTCGGGCTTACATCTGAGCCAATGGAAAAGCAATTGTCTATACTGGATCAATCTTTTGAAGAGTGGAAGGGAGAGTTTGAGCAAGTGGATGACGTCTGTGTTATAGGAGTCAGGATGTAATCCTGACGAACTAGAACGCATGACGGAATACATCCCGATTGCTATTTTCAAGGAAGCGCAGCGACCGTAGAAAATACACGTCGGGATGGATGACGCGATCAAAAATGAACCGACGTCTGTGTTATAGGAGTCAGGATATAATCCTGACGAACTAGAACGCATGACG
>JBBDID010000071.1:0-58088 GCA_040880585.1 Crocinitomicaceae bacterium
CAATTAACAATTAGCAATAGGACAATTAACAATTAGCAATAGGGCAATTAACAATTAGCAATAGGGCAATTAACAATTAGCAATAGGACAATTAGCAATAGGACAATTGAGCATTGAGCATTGATAATTGATAATTGATAATTGATAATTGATAATTGATAATTGAAAAATTGGCAACTTTTAATGTATGAAAGAAAATATAATCTTAACCAAGAGCTACAACTTTAGTTTGAAGATTATTCCTATGATCTGGAAAATTCAAAAGGAGCAAAGAGAATTTGTGTTATCAAACCAGTTGTATCGATCTGCAACATCAATTGGAGCTAATGCGGAAGAAGCAATCGGGGGTATTTCTAGGAAAGATTTTAAGGCTAAATTGAGTATTTCGTATAAAGAAGCCAGAGAATCTAAGTATTGGTTGCGCTTAATGAAAGACACACATCTTATTGATAAAGAAACAGCAAAAGAATTGATCGGTGAGTGTGATGAAATCCTTAAAATATTATTTACAATAATCCGGTCATCCAGCTAAAAAAATGATCTCGTTGTAAATTGAAAATTGATAATTGATAATTGATAATTGATAATTGATAATTGAAAATGAGCATACACCCCAAATACAAAGGTAAATACAACTACAAGTGGACGGATTATCCTCCTATGAAACTGAGTGGGCTGGAGCCATTGGTGGTAACCCCTGAATCTAATTTCATCAATATCGGAGAACGAACGAACGTAGCGGGATCAAGAAAATTTTTGCGTTTAATCAATGAAGGTAATTTTGATGAAGCCCTTTCCATAGCACGTGATCAGGTTGAGGGGGGCGCACAAATTATTGACATCAACATGGATGATGGTTTGATCGACGGAAAAGAAGCCATGGTAAAGTTCCTTCAGTTAATCGCTGCTGAGCCCGACATTGCCCGCGTCCCTGTAATGATTGACTCATCAAAATGGGAGATCATTGAAGCCGGCTTGCAATGTGTTCAGGGAAAATGTGTGGTCAACTCTATCAGTTTAAAGGAAGGGGAAGAAGAGTTTATCCGACAAGCTACAAAAATCAAACAATACGGTGCCGCAGTCGTTGTGATGGCTTTTGATGAAGATGGCCAGGCTGATTCGTACGAAAAGCGCATTGGAATGTGTGAACGATCTTACCGAATTTTAGTGGATAAAGTAAAATTTCCACCGCAGGATATTATTTTTGACCCCAATGTTTTTCCGGTAGCTACCGGCATGGATGAGCACCGAAAAAATGCCCTGGATTTTTTCCAGGCTACCAGATGGATTCGGGAGAATCTCCCAGCCGCTCATGTAAGCGGGGGAATCTCTAACGTTTCTTTCTCTTTTAGAGGAAATGATAAAGTGCGTGAAGCCATGCATTCTGCTTTTTTGTATCACGGTATCAATGAAGGACTGGACATGGGAATCGTCAACCCAAATATGTTGGAGATCTACGACAATATTCCAAAAGATTTACTGGAGCATGTTGAAGACGTATTGTTAGATCGACGAGATGATGCTACCGAACGGTTGTTAACCCTTGCAGAAACCGTTACAGGTGAAGGCAAACAAAGAAAGGTAGACCTGGAGTGGCGGAAAGATCCATTACAAGACAGAATTACCCATGCATTGGTAAAAGGGATGGCCGATTACATTGTAGAAGACGTTGAAGAAGCCCGCCAACTGGTTGATAAACCTATACAAGTGATCGAAGGATACTTGATGAATGGAATGAATGTGGTGGGAGATCTTTTTGGATCCGGAAAGATGTTTTTACCGCAAGTAGTGAAATCTGCCCGTGTCATGAAAAAAGCCGTTGCCCATTTGTTGCCTTTTATTGAAGCCACTAAAGAAAAAGGTCAAACAAAAGGTAAGGTTTTATTAGCAACTGTTAAAGGTGATGTGCACGATATCGGAAAAAATATTGTTGGCGTAGTTTTGGGCTGTAACAACTATGACATTATTGATTTAGGCGTGATGGTTCCATCTGAAAGAATATTAGAGGAAGCGCAAAAACAAGAGGTTGATATTATTGGCTTAAGCGGATTGATCACCCCTTCTCTTGACGAAATGGTTCATGTCGCAAAAGAAATGGAACGATTAAAAATGACTACACCTTTATTGATCGGTGGCGCAACAACTTCTAAAGTACATACAGCAGTTAAAATCGATCAAAATTACAGAACCGGACAAACGGTGCATGTTTTAGACGCATCCCGATCAGTAACTGTGGTAGGTAGTTTATTGAGTAAAGAAAAAAATAACTTCAACGCAGCCATTAAAGCAGAATACGAAAAAGTTCGGATCAACTACGCAAATAAAAAGGATTTCAAAAAATACTACGCATTAGAAGAGGCAAGGGAAAATAAATTAAAAATTGATTGGAAAGAAGAAGATATCGCAACACCTCAATTCAAAGGGACTAAGTCTTTTACCAGTTATTCCATTCAAGAACTACGGAAATACATTGATTGGACGCCTTTCTTTTATACATGGGAAATGCGCAAAAAATATCCCGATATTTTAACAGATGAAAATTTCGGTAAAGAAGCTACAAAATTGTATGATGATGCCAATAAAATGTTAGATCAGATAATCGCAGAAAATTGGATAGAAGCGCGTGCTGCATTTGGAATATGGCCGGCCAATACAGTCAATGATGACGATATCGAGATCTATACAGATGAAAGTCGCTCTACAGTGCTGCACACTCAATATGGGATGCGTCAACAATCGCAAAAATCAAAAAAAGCTAACAATGTCTGTGTCGCCGATTTTATTGCACCCAAATCATCCGGCATAAAAGATTATATAGGTGGTTTTGTCGTTACTGCAGGAATTGGAATTGAAAAAAAATTGGCTGAATTTGAAAAAGATCATGACGATTATCACTCCATTTTGTTGAAATCACTAGCCGACCGTTTAGCAGAAGCTTTTGCCGAGCGATTACACGAAAGAGTAAGGCAAGAATTTTGGGGATATGAATCTGAAAAACTCAGTAATCAAGAACTCATTCAAGAGAAGTACCGAGGCATCCGACCGGCACCGGGATATCCTGCCAATCCGGATCATACTGAGAAAATTGGCTTGTTTGAAATTTTAAACGCCACAGAACTAACAGACGTCAAGTTAACCGAATCTTTGGCTATGCTTCCTGCAGCATCTGTGAGTGGATGGTATTTTGCACATCCTGAATCTAAGTACTTTGGTGTAGGTAAAATAAAAATGGATCAGGTAGAGAGCCTGGCGAAACGAAAAGGAATGCCGGTAGCAGAAATGAAAAAGTGGCTCAACCCTAATCTTGACGAATAAAACGGTTCTTTATCCAAAAAAAGTGCCTTATTTATATCTGTACAAAATTGTGAGTTAAAATTTAAATACTTCAATTTCTAGATATTTCAACTTAACTTTATTCCATGACTACAATTCTCATTACCGGTGGATCAGGAACCGTTGGAACTTCACTAATTCAACAATTACGAAAAAAAGATGTCGCACTGAGGATACTATCCCGAAGCAAGGAAGAAATTCCTGCCGCTACCGTATTTACATGGGATGTCAATGAAGGACAACTGGAAGAAGGTGCTTTGGACAATGTGGATCATATCATTCATCTGGCGGGAGCAAACGTAAGTCAAAGGTGGACTGCCGTTCAACGGAAAAAAATCCGTGATTCCAGAATAAAATCAGCAGATTTGCTTTTTGAAAAATTGGGTGATCGTAAATTAAAATCATTCATTTCAGCTTCCGGCATCAGTATTTATGGTACGCGTACCTCAGAGCACATCTTTACAGAGTCAGACAGCCCGGATTATTATGATAATGATTTTTTAGCACAGGTTTCTGTAGATTGGGAAAAGGCTGCTGACCAATTCACATCCCGTGCAGAAAGGGTAGTCAAGATCAGAACTCCAATCGTCCTAAGTAGAACAGAGGGTGCATTGGAAAAAATGGCAAAACCCATCAAAATGGGATTGGGTGCTCCTTTGGGATCAGGAAAACAATATACCCCTTGGGTACACATTGATGATCTTTGCAAAGCGTATATCAAAGCCGTTGAAGACGAACAAATGAATGGAATCTATAATGTAGTAGCTCCCGAACACCTCACCAATAAACAACTGACCCAAGCCATTGCAAGAGTATTGAATAAAAAGTTATGGCTCCCCAACGTCCCGGCTTTCATGTTGAAACTGATTTATGGAAAAATGGCTGAAATTGTCTTAAAAGGCAGTCGCGCATCCGGTGAAAAAATAACAGATCTTGGCTTTGAGTATGATTACAAAGTGGTTGAACAAGCATTAAAGGATCTATTGACAATTAACAATCAATAGTGTCCTAAACGCTTATCTGTTTTATATATCCCTCTCTCTAAAACAAACTTTTAAGTTAATTTTTTAGTTATAACTTTTCACTTGGCGTGATATTTGAAACTAAATACTTAAATTAACGTCATGAAAAATTTAATCCCTCTATTTACTCTACTATTTGCATCAAGCATCTTTAGTCAATCTGTTCCGGCAGTTGAAGAAAATATTCCTTATTTAGTCACCTTTGGTTCAGAGGGTTCTAAAAGTTGGGGAGATGATGATTTTTCACAGGTATTTTTCTTTTCCATTCCTGAAACGCACAGTAAAGCGGTGTATATTCGGGTATTTGATCCCGGAACTGGTGGTCAGATAGATGAGAAAAAAGGAGTGTTCAATACAAAAACTAAATTTTCTGTTTACGGAGGAAAAGGATGTGTAAGTGAAAAAGATGCCCGAAATTCCAATCCGGTTGGAAACTACAAAAGTGGAAATTTACTGGCTTCGAAAACTTTTGCTGATGAGTATGATATGAAGTGGTACACCTTTGGCCCATTTAACCCAACTTCCGGTGAATTTTCTAATCGATTTGGCGGCTATATTTTTAAGATTATTTGTGAAGGAAAACAAGGTGATGACGGTAATCTTTACAAATATTTTTTAAGCACATCTGCCACTGAAAATAAAGAAATTGAAGGGGGTAATGCCTTTACTTTTGAATATACTTTTCGTATGCATGATTCTCCGGATGAAGTTTCTCATGTTTATCCCTATATAGACAACAAGGTGGTTTCATTAAAACAAGGAAATTTTGACTGGGACAATGACGGAGATCTAAAAATTATTACCAATACAAGATATGCTGTGCATTTAGAAACTTCCGGAGATAACAACTGGAACAGAAGTGAACACAAAGTTCTATCTAAAGAAAAAGAATCTACTTTTGATGTGCAATTTCATAAATCGAAAGACAAACCGGTCAAAGACAACAATGTAAGTTTTTATATCACTAACCAGTATGGGGAAACACTTCCGTTCTTCACAATTCCTATCGGAGGCATCCCAAAACCCAAACCTTCCATAAAACTGACCCCCAATAAATGAAACAAACCACCCTCCTATTTTTATTCCTTTGTTTTAGTACCCAAAGTCTTAGCCAAAAGTTCAGGTTCAATCAATACACCACTGAAGATGGTATTTCACAAGACTTTATTTATTCAATCAATCAGGATAAAAACGGATACCTCTGGGTAGGTACGGGTGAAGGCTTATGCAGGTTTGACGGAAAAACTTTTACGACCTACACCACAAAAGATGGATTAGCAGAGAATGTCATTACTTCTTCTTTTATGGATGTAGAAGATGCACAATGGTTTGGTCACAATTCCGGCTCCATTACTTTATTCAAGAATGGGAAATTTCAACTGATAAAAGATGAGGCCATTTTAAAGAGCAAGATCAACAGTATTTGTGGGAAAGCCAATGAAATTTATGTGTTGAGCCAAAACGAAGGCCTCTTTGAGGTAAGAGAAAACCATTTAGTGGCTTTGGGTGATTTTGAAATGGAAAGTTTTCATTCTCTGCAAATGGTAGATCAGAAGAATCTTTTAGCCGGCACATCAGAGGGTTTGATCCATTTGAAAAAGAAAGGAGAAAAATGGATCAAAGCAGCTCTTTACCTTGAGGATGAATGGATTTCTTCGATTGCCAAAAGTCAGAATAAAGGGAGGTTCCTTATTGGTACACAATCGGGGATGCTGTTTAGAGCTTCTCTTAAAAACGGGACACTCCAACTCAAGCCTTGGGAAGGCGATTATGACCTTAGTAATTTACAGATTCAGACAATTCTACAAGATAAAGAAATGAATATTTGGTTAGGCACTTACGGAAAAGGGCTTATAAAACTACATACCGATTCTACAGGGAGAGCAAGCAAGGAAGTTACCCTTTACAATGAACAAAGTGGTTTACCCAATGATTTTGTTCAATCTGTATTCCAAGATCGGGAAAATAACATCTGGATAGGAACTTTCGGGGCAGGTCTCTGTACCTTAATTGACGATTTTTTTACCTTCTACAGTCACCAACCGGGAGAGATAGGAAACAATGTGCTGTCCATTGCTATTGATGATCAGGATAAATGGTTTGGGGTTGAGAACGGATTGATCCGCATCTCTCCACAACTTGATAAAAAATGGGAGTTTTACCATGACCAAAACGGCTTCACGAATGACAAAGTAACCTCCCTGCTTCTGCATGGCTCTGTTTTGTGGATCGGAACTGCAAGCAATGGTTTGTATACATTCAACCGGGATATAGATCAGCTTAAAAAAATCCGTCTCGGTTATGGGAGTCTTGAAAAACGCATCAACCAAATTACAGCTGAAAATCAGCGGATATGGATTGCTACTGAAGGCGGATTAATCGTTTATGATACAAATTCGGGGAACTCTAATTTATTTGGCACAGAAGACGGTTTGGCACATAATTCTATTAAAACTGTTTTTAAAGATCATAAAGGCATCATTTGGATGGGAACACATAGCCGCTACATATACGCCATTAAAGACGCAACTATTGAAGAACATCAACTCACTAATTCAGGCGAACTGGAGGTGGTCTCTATTTCAGAAGATAAAAACAATAACCTTTGGGTAGCTACTGCTGAATCAGGGGTTTTCAAAAAAACGGATAATTCTGTTTCGCACTACACTGCTAAAGATGGGTTGAAGTCGAATTATACCTACGCCATACAAGTAGACAGTAAAGGTAATATCTGGGTGGGACACAGAGGCGCACTTAGCAGAATTTCAAAAAATGAAGAAAAAATTCAAGTTTTTGATCATAATTCAGGAGTAAATGGCCAAGTAAATCCCAATGCCCTGTTTTTGGATGAAAAAAATTACCTGTGGATCGGTACAGATCGGGGAGCAATTCGATACGACCCCTCAAAAGATAAAAATGAAGAAATTGCTCCCGTTATCAATCTTTTAAAGGTTCAGGTGGGCGAAAAAATGTACCCGATTAATCAAAAGATTGAACTACCTTATGACCATTATCGGGTTCAATTTGAGTTTATCGGAATTAGTTTTAAAGATCCGGAGAATGTAAAGTACAAGTACAAATTAGAAGGTCATGATAAGGTTTTTTCAAATTATACAAAAGAAAATACCGCCACTTATGGTAAATTGACAGATGGCGAATACACTTTCACTGTTACCGCCTGTACTGAAAATGGAGCTTGTGCAACAGAAAAAGCCAGTATTCAAATTGTGATTGCAAAACCTTTTTGGAAAAAATGGTGGTTTTTTGCAGGAGTTATTTTGGGGCTGTTTGCCGGAGTTACAATTTTTATTCGACTACGATTAAAGCGTTTACGAGATAATCAAGTTTACCTGGAAGAGCAATTGGCGATCAAAACCAAAGAAGTGGTAGAAAAAGCAGAGGTTATTCAGCAAATCAATAAAGATTTAACAGCCAGTATTAATTATGCAGAACGAATTCAATCTGCCATGTTGCCACAAATAGATGGTCTGACCGGTGAACTCCCCGCTTCTTTCATCTTTTTCAGACCCCGGGATGTCGTGAGTGGTGATTTTTATTTCCTTCATAAATACCAGGACAAACTCATTGTGGCTTGTGTGGATTGTACCGGACATGGTGTTCCCGGCGGTTTTATGAGCATGATCGGATCAACCACATTGCGAAATATCTATACGCTGATGGAGTCCACCGGAAACTGGTTAGATCCGGCTCAGGTGCTGGATAAGCTGGACGAAGAAGTTCAAAAAATATTACACCAACGCGATTCATTTGAAAAGAATGATTTTTTCAAGTCTCGTGATGGAATGGACATGACTTTGGCCGAAATCAATTTAAAAACAAAAGAAGTTCAACTCGCCGCGGCTAAAAGACATTCCTTTCTGATCCAAAATAAAGAAGTAAAATTGCTTTCAGGAGACAAACGCCCAATTGGAGGTGGAGAGTTTGGTAAAGTGGATTTTTCTACGCAAACTTACAAAATGAATACAGGAGATACTTTATTTTTGTTTTCTGATGGTTATTCTGATCAGTTTGGCGGTCACGACGGAAGAAAATTAAAACTAATGGGAGTTCAAAAAATTATGGAACAACTCTGCGATAAAAACCCTGTTGAGTATGGTCACATTATTCAAAAAGAATTTGATGATTGGAAGGGAGACCTGGAACAAATTGATGATGTTTTAATGATTGGAATTGTTTTTTAATCCTATATGTATACATTACTGAAAGCTATATTTCCTATTCTATTTTTTCTTTCAATCGGATTACGTCCTTCCGCTTCCTTTTCATTGAATCAAAACAAAATCAGTAAATGGAGTCAGGATCTTTCTGCTTATGAACGAGCTGTATTAGCAGATGAATTCATCTTTGAATATAAATACAGCTCGCCCAAACAAACCGACTCATTACTGCACTTACTTTATCAGGAAGCAAAAACCAATCATCTTTTAGCCTGGACTTTTTATATCAACAGCGCAATAAAAATTGGTCAATCTGATTTTGATCAGGCCTTACGTTATTTAGATAGTGCCCAAACTTATTCGAGAGAGCCTTATTTATTTGTGCAAGCGACAATTGAAAAAGCAAAAACTTACACCATCCTTGGGCAGCTTCATGAAGCCCGTGTATCATTTGAACAATCGTTGAAATTGACAAAGCATCTTAATGAAAAACAATTGCTTTGTGATACCTATGCGAGTTTGGGTGAATTTTACCGAAAATCGGCACAATTTGAAACTGCACTGAGTTATTTGGACAGTGCTCAGGCTTTAGTGGATGAACATCAACTTTTTTCTGAATCCAACATTGATATATTAGACCGTAAAGCTGCTGTTTATGCAGAGATGATCATACCTGATTCAACAGAAAAATACGCTTATGCAGCGCTAAAACTTGCGCAGGAACAAGAAAACAAACACGCTCAGGCAGTATCTCACAATGAACTGGGGTATTTCTATGAAAACCGTAACAATATTGACTCTTCTTTTGTGCATTACAATCAGGCAATAGCAATTTGGCAAGAATTGAAAGCTTACCGTTACCTTGTAAATGCGCAACTCAATAAAGCCAGGGTGCTTTTCCGAAATAAAGAGTTAAAAAAGACAGAAAAACTGCTTTTGGAAGCCAAAGAAATTTCTGAAAAGCAAAAATGGTTAGAAATCTACCCAAGATTGTATGGAAGCATGGCAATGGTTTATCAGGAAAGGGGAGATTCATTGGGTTATTATAAATTCCAACAAAAAGCGACAAAGGCAGAATTTGAATGGTATCGCATTGAAACCGATAAAAAAATACACCTGCTTGAAAAAGAGAAGCTCCAGCACATTCCTTCACCAACAGAAAAACAATCCTCACCAACCCAAAATAAACAATATCTCCAATTGATTATTTTCTCCATAATCTCTGCTGTTTTGGTGGGAATTATTTTCTTTTTACTCGTCACAAAAAGGAAAAATCGCTCATGAGTATGACAGCCCTTACCTTCTCATCTCTTTTCTTTTCAACTTATCGGTATCAGATCAATCTATTCTTCTTTATTTGATCTTGAAAATACAAGCAACTGTATAGGAGGATTTGCTTTTAAAATATTCCGTAGTTTTATAGGACAGAATTAAACATGTTTACATTTTTATATATCACATCTTCAAAAGACAGTTTTATACAACTGGACACTCTGCTTAAACAAGCAGGGTTTGAGTGTAATTTTAACCATTTTAAAAATGATAAAGAATTGAGCAATAAGGATGTTATCAAGGAAGTAGATCTCATTTTTTGCGACCAACATTTTAACGATCAAAATGCGCTGGATTTTTTAAACAGAAATGAACTGGGGGATGAAATACCGGTAGTTGTTTTGGCAGAGGACACAACGGTGTCACTTGCCCGAAAAACCTTTAAAGCCGGGGCATTTGACTATCTAAATATCCACGAATTATCGGTTCCGCTTATCAAAGAAGTACTCAAAAGCGCCCGGCATGCGAAAACTGAAATGCAATTGCGGAAAAATCTTGAGAAACGCCTGGATAGTATTTACGCCAATACCCGTGCTATACTCGATAATACAACAGACGGAATTTGGTCATTGGATAAAGATGGAAAAGTATTAATTATCAACTCAGTGGCTAAAGACAACATCAAGGAGCACGGAGATACTTGCCCCAATGTGGGTGAATCATTCTTTGATGCCATTAATCCTATATTTTCAAACGTGTGGGAACCTTTATTTCACAAATCTTTGGTGGGTGAGCATCTCGTTTCTGTAGATAAGTATACAGATGGAGATTATTCATTTTTTCTTGAGGTAGCCTGTAGCCCAATTTACTCCGGAAAAGATGTTTTCGGAATTACTTTTATCGCCAGAAATGTCACTGAACGGGAATTAGCCGAATCTAAAATACGTGAAAGTGAGAAAAATTTTCGCTCTGTTTTTACCGGATCTGATGTTCCCATCATGTTGGAGGCACAATCTGACAACTCCATAGTAGATCTCAATAAAGCTTGTGCTCAACTGCACGGATACGAGCGAATTGAAATGATCGGTATGAATATTTTTGATACTATCCCCCCGGATTATATTGAACAGTCACAAAAAAATCTACAGCTTTATTTGAAGGGAGAAATCGACCCGCTAGATAGCTTTGTGTACACAAAAAATAAGGAAATTATTCCGGTTGAAATTTCTGTGGCCCAAATCGTGTATAATGACACCCCCTGTAATCTGATTTTTCTCTACGACATCTCGCAGCGAAAAGAAACCGAGAAAAAGTTAAAAGAAGCACGTGAACTGGCTGAAAAATCAGCCGAATTTAAATCCCTTTTTCTGGCAAATATGAGTCACGAGATTCGTACGCCCATGAACGCTATGATCGGCTTTACAGATCTGCTGAAAAAAACAAACCTCTCAGAAGAGCAAGATGAGTATATTGACATTATTAGTAATTCAGGCCAAGACCTACTTGTCATTATTAACGACATTCTGGATCTTTCCAAGATTGAGGCAGGAAAACTCAAACTAAGACCCCGAAAATTTAGTTTAGCAGAAGCCGTCGGTCGGGTCATTCAATTACATAAAAATAACGCCAAACAAAAATCTATTGAACTTCTCTTACAGTTTGACAGCGAAGCTCCCACAGAAGTATGCCTGGACGATACACGACTTTCTCAAATTTTGAACAATCTGGTAAGTAATGCCATTAAGTTTACACAAGAAGGTCAGGTAATCGTGAAAATCAATACAAAAGAAACAGACGGAAATGAGCTGCTGCAAATCATCATAGAAGATTCAGGTATTGGTATTCCTCAAGAAGAATTAGAATCAATTTTTGAAAACTTCAATCAGGTAGATTCAAGCTTACAAAGAAAATATGCCGGTACCGGTTTAGGGCTTTCTATTGTTAGTCAATTAATTGAATTGATGGATGGCCGCATTAGCGTTTCTTCAGAAGTGGGAAAAGGTTCGCGTTTTGAAATACTTTTACCTGAGGCAGAAGTAATTGAAGCAGAACATGTTTCAGAAGTCAACCGAAGAAAAGAAATTGCCAGTGCTGAATTAAAGGTGTTAATTTGTGAGGATAATCCGGTAAATGTAAAACTGGCCACTAAAATATTGTTGGATTTAGGGGTTCACTACCGGGTAGCCAATAATGGAAAAACCGGCCTTGAAGCGGTAAAATCATTTGATCCCGATATTGTGCTAATGGATTTACAAATGCCGGTAATGGATGGGTATGAAACCACTTTAGAAATTCGAAAATTTTCTGAAATTCCAATCATTGCCATGTCTGCCCATGTATTGGAAGAAGAACAAAAAAAATGTGAAGAACATGGTATGAATGGCTTTATCCCAAAACCGTTTAAAGAAGGTGAAATTATTGATCAAATCAGCAAGTATTTTAAAATTTCAGGACAAAAGAGTAAGCCTGAAAAAGATGCCGGCTGGACTGAATTAAACCTTCCCGGCTTAGCCAACTTGGCTAAAGGAGACCGGGTATTTGCACTTTCCATTCTTGATCTATTTATTGAAACGGCAAAAAAAGAAGCTAAACTTTTTAAAACAGCACTAAATGCTAAAAATCTTGACGAACAAGTAAGAATTGCACACAAGCTATTGCCCACTTTCTTATTACTTGACATGGCACAACTTCATATTATCGCTCAAAAAATTGAAGAGGATAAAGCAACAAATGAAGACCGACTTTTTTTTCTAAAACGATTAACCCAACAAATTGAAGAAATACAAAAAAAACGGTCTTCGTTTAAACCGTGAAATTGATCCCGCATATTTCTCCATTGATCGATTTAATTTCTAGTCTACCCCGTATCTTCCTAATTTTAAGCCCATATACTCTAATAAAACACAGGTATGAGATTAAAGAATATTGTATTGATCGATTCTGATATTTTCTTTGCCCGTGCTTTCATTGAAAAGGTAAACCAACTGGGAGATTTTCAAGTCCACCACTTTCTAACCTTTAAAGAAGCATATGTGAATGTTGCCGATATTTATCCTGAACTCATTCTTACAGAGCATGAATTAAGTGATTGTGCCGGTGTAAACATCATCTCTGAACTGCTTCGGCGCTCTCCATTATCTAAATTGATTATGTTGTCAAAGCAAACAGATGTCGCTGTAATAGATGAGGCCTACAAAAAAGGCGCCGCTAAATATTTCAGAAAAGATGTCCTTTTAATGGATCAAATTGCAGGTATAATTTCCGGTTTTTTTCCGTCCGACTACCCGGTAAACAAAAAAATTGTCGCTGCTTTGTAAGTAGGGATCCAATAAATATTTTACCCAAATGTAATCACGTATCACCTGATTTCTTATATTAGCCTTAATGAGTGATGAATTTGAATTTGGTGAGGACGTCATTAATATTAAAGCGACTTCAAAAACTCCTTATATCCATTTAGATAGAAAAAACGGGTATATTGAAGTATCTGGTATTTCCATTCCGGAAAATACAAAAGATTTTTACTGGGGTTTTAACCGCTGGATGACGGAATATGCCGCAAACCCTGCAGAAAAAACAAAGGTTAAAATTGCGCTCGTTTATATGAATAGTAGCTCTACAGTAGTACTCACCAGAACACTTGTGCTTTTGAATGACTTAATCGGACTAAAAACTATCGTTGAAATAGATTGGTACTATGAAAAAGATGATCTCGAAATGGAAGAGATCGGACAATACTATAAAGAAATTCTGAAATGTCAAATTAACCTTTTTGAGGTGGACAAACTTTGATTTTTTAATCATTGCCCTTGCCTTTTCACCAAATTAAAGTATCTTTCTGCTAATCAAAATACTATATGAAGGATTTTTTTGTAAAGGAAACACATAGAACTCCTAAAATTGAAGGGGCAGTTAAAAAAGGAACGCTTAGTATTATAGGCAAAAGTTTACCAGAAGACGCTAAAGATTTCTACCTCCCTTTTAAAGAATGGTTGCTAGAGTTTTTCCAATCTCCTTCCCCTAAACTAACAATTACTATAGAATTAGAGTATTTCAACACAGCAACCTCTAAACTATTGGTAGATATGATGATCAACTTTGAAAAAATCAGAGATCAAAAAGAAGTGGAAGTGCTTTGGGTCTATGATGAAGATGATCTGGAAATGGAAGAAGTGGGTGGTGATTTTAAACTCTTATTAGGTGACCTCATCACACTTAAAGCCAATCCATCTTAAGAGGTTCAAGCTTTATTTTTTTATCTTTCAGCACACCTTTTGCCCTTATTTTTCGTTTAGTTGGTAAGAATAAAGATTTAGTTGATTTTTTAACCCCAAAACGGAGATGCTGACAACAATAAAACGAAATAAACCTCGATTTTTCAGGAATATAACCTTCTGATTATTAGTAATGGATTATCTGAACCTTTATTTATTGGAAACTTTTGGTGTTGAATTGAGTATTATAACTAAACAGTTTTAAACTGTAAACAAATGTGTAAAGACTACCTCTTCATGCTCTTGTTGGTGCTATCCGTAAATTCGGCTAATACTCAACCTCCTTTAGATTGGGCAGAATTTTCAACAGTGGGTGGAGGTTTTCAGGATTTTGTGGAGGATGTTTACGTAGATGGATCCGGAAACACTTACGCCTGCGGAACTTTCAGAGGAGCACTTACAATTGGCTCAGACAACTTGTTTGCCTCCGGAGCCGGACAAGTATTTGTTGCTAAGTTCAATGCTTCCGGCACACCGCTTTGGGCCATTCAATCAACCGGAAACAGTCAGGCACTGGCTAAATCTATTATTACAGACGATCTTGGAAACGTGTATGTTGCCGGATACCATAGCCATAATACACTAGGTTTTGCAGGACTTTCGCTCATTTCAGCAGCTAAAGAAGGTTTCTACATTTTAAAAATTTCACCTACTGGACTTCCTTTATACCTCAACGGACCTACTTCCTCCACAACAGGGAAAAGTCAGGCGTGGGGAATTGTCACAGATGGTGATAGCGTATATGTAACAGGAATGCATAGGGCTGCTGTTGACCTCCCCGGAGGTTCCACATTAGGAGCAACAGCAGGTCAGGGGGATGTTTTTATCGCTAGTATAGACTCTGCCCTAACTGCTTTTGGGTATGCTTATTCACACGGTAGCACGGAAACGGATATCGCCCATGCTATTACTATGAATGGAAATGACTTATTTATTACCGGTAAATATGGAAACAGTAGTTGCATTTTCACAACATCTGGAACCGACTACACACTACCGGCTTACGGACATGAAGCTGTCTTTCTCGCCAACCTCGACAAAACAACCGGTGCAGTAAAATGGGCAACTTCAGCGGGATCGGCCAATGGAAATAACCGGGCCAATGATTTGGTGATGAATGGCTCTTCTGTTTTGATCACAGGTGCCTGTTCTGATATATGCACTTTTGTAGAAACCCCTTCCACAAACGGCCCTTTTACATATACAGATACGGTCTATTCAAATGGCGCAACAGACATCTTTGTCGCTCGTTATAATGCAGGCGGTATTATACAGGATGTTTGGAGTGAAGGAGGTCCGCTAGAAGATGAAGCTTTTGGTATAACCAATGACTCTAATTGTACTGAAATTCAACTGTGTGGGGGATTCAGAGATTCCATTAACTTCGGCGGATCTACCCCTTTGATCGCAAACCAACAAGACATTTTTGTAGCCGCTTACGATAGTACCGGTGTTTTTAAATGGGCTTTCAAAGAATACTCTGCTGCCAATGAATTTGCCACCTCTATTAGTTCAAATACAAGTAGAACGAGTTTGGGAGGAATGTTTTACGGAGACTTGTTTTTTAGCACTGTTCCACTGACTGAAGCTGACTGGAATGGTTTTAATGATCATTTTGTTTCTAGTTTCCAATGTGGAAACGCTCCTCCTTGTGGCCCTACCATTACCAATTGTGTCGAAAATGATACCGTGATCAGTGATGCAACCTGTACCCATGTGTTGGGTGACTATACGGGAAGTATTACCGTAAATGATGGTTGTTCTACTGGAATTACCATAACACAGTCTCCCCCTCCTTTGAGTATTTTAAACGCTGGCACACATGATATCACTCTTATTGCAACTGATGGAAATGGTAAAAATGATGTTTGTCTTTTTAAAGTGGTGGTGGCATCTGACGTCTCTCCCGTTTTAGTAGAGTGTGGAGATAGTTTTGTCAATGAATCCACTGCAGGACAAAGCAATACAATAAGTGATTACTCTTGCACCGCTACACAAACCCCTGGAGAAGATGTAATATACCAGATTACCGTTCCGGCAGGCAACCATTTTTTACAGGTACAAATGCAAAATGTAATCGATTCAAATGATGATTATGCCTATGCTTACTGGATGGACGATAATTGTCCCAATTTTGAAACTTGCGCAGAGGTAGATAGTTTTAATATTAGTGCAGGAAAGTTTTCAAACCAATCTGAATACCTCTCATACATAGCAGATGGACCCGGTACCTACTATTTTGTGGTAGATGCCAAAACAGATCACATTGACTCTTATGATATTCATTTCAGCTGCAATAACTCAGGCGTTCAGTTGGATAATTCCGGATGTACCGTGCAGGATGCAGATTCTGATGGTATTGTTTCTTTCAAAAATGGATCTGCTGTAACATTAAGTGTACAGCCTTGTGAAACTGTCACAATTTGCCATGATTTGTATTTGGCCAACCTCTACGATTGGGAATGGGTTGATTCGGTTGAACTTAAATTGGGAGACTGCTATGAAAATATCAATACCACTACCTTGTCTCCTAACGCTCCGCCGGATGATAATGGAGTATATGACGCAAATGGAGAATGGTATGCCTCTTATAACGCTGGGTCTAACATCATTTTATGGGAATTCGAACACAGTTCAGATAATCCCTGGGGAGATGGGAATTCCGGTCAATATAATTGCAACCTCTACTCTTTTTGCTTTGAAGCTGACATCTCTGCCGGCTGTCCGGGTGATGAAGAATTGACCATTGGAATAGTTATTGGGGATGACGGAGGTAAAGGAGAAGGAAGTGCTACAAACGTTTTTGATATCGGTAATTCAAATGATTTTACTTTACAAGATGATAACCCTTATTTTTCATATCCGGTGCCGGTTTTGTGCAATGGTGATCCCAATACGGCACCTGACAGCATTACTACAAGTGGTGGAACTTTCACTGCTGATCCCGGTGTTGTTTTCACGGATGGAAGTCCATCTGCTACCGGAGAAATTGACTTAATGGCTTCTACGATCGGTGGTCCTTACACCATCACTTATGAAGTGGGACTTTGCCCGTTTACGTATGATTTTATAGTGGATATTAACGCACAGCAAAATCCTGCTTTCTCCTATTCCTCAACCCAGTATTGCCAGGGAGATACTGATCCAACCCCTACTGTAAGCGGAACAAGTGGAGGTATATTTACTGCAGCCTCTGAAATTGTCTTTATCAGTTCAGCAAGCGGAGAAATTGATCTCTCTGCTTCTACAGCCGGAGGTCCTTATTATGTCAAGTATACAACGCCCGGTCCTTACTGTCAAAATACCGATTCAGTACAAATCACCATTGATGCCGAAGATGTTCCCACCTTTAATTATCCATCCATCAATTATTGCAAAAATGATCCTAACCCTTCCCCGGCTTTTGTCGTTACGGCGGGTGGGACCTTCTCTGAGTCCACAACTTCTGTCACGATTAACAGCTCTACCGGTGAAATTGATCTGGCGGCAAGTCCTACCGGGAACTACTACATCACGTATACAACTAACGGCATTTGCCCCAATCCAGATTCGGTTGTGTTTATCATCAATCCTGAAGACGATCCTTCTTTTTCATATCCTGCTGCCAATTACTGTCAAGAAGATACTGACCCAACCCCAACAATTACAGGAACCACAGGTGGTACTTTTAGCGGTCCGACTGAAATCACTTTTTTAAGTGCCACTACCGGTGAAATTGATTTATCGGCTTCTACCGCAGGTGGTCCCTACAACATCATCTATACTACTCCGGGTCCGTCATGTCCTAACGTTGACACCTTCAATATAACCATACACCCTGAAGATGACCCCTCTTTTTCGTATGCATCCAATGACTTTTGCCAGGGCGATACCATTCAAACAGCAGTCATAAATGGAACAAACGGCGGAAGCTTTACAGCATCTGCTGAAATTGATCTGCTAAACCCTACAACAGGAGCATTTGACCCCGCAGGATCAACAGCCGGAGGACCCTATACTATCACCTATACTACTCCGGGACCCAATTGTCCTAATACAGAAAACTTTACTCTTTATATTTATCCAGAAGATGATCCATCCATGAATTATGGTGATTTGACTTATTGTTCAGAAGACAATAACCCGGTTCCAACCCTGATTATGAGTGGGGGTAGCTTTTCAGCGCCATCAGAAGTGGTCTTTGTCAGCACAGCTACCGGTGAAATTGATTTGAGCGCCTCTACTCCCGGTGGCCCTTTTGAGATCGTATACACAACTCCCGGACCGGAATGTCCGAATTCAGACACCTTCAACATTACCATCATTGCTCAGGATCAAGCCCTTTTTTCGTATGGAGACACTACCTTTTGTACGTCTGAAATTTCTGTTGCACCCACAATTACCGGCACACCTTCCGGTTATTTCAATTCCATCAATCCTCTTTTATTGCTAGACACACTCAGCGGAGAAATTAATTTACTGAGCACTACTGAAGGTAATTATACCATTACCTATATCACTAGTGGTATCTGTCCGGACACCAACTCTACGCAGTTATCTGTTTATCTGCAACCTATCGCCAATGCAGGAGAAGATCAAGAATTATTTTTTCTTTATGAAACACAATTACAGGCGGTTCCCGCTAATTCCGGAACCGGAATCTGGTCAATCATTCAGGGGGGAGGAAACATTGCCGATCCTACAGACTCTACCTCACTCATCACCCAGTTAGAGAGCGGGATAAACTTATTGGAATGGAGCGTTGCTAATGGAAGTTGTCCAACCGCTATAGATGAAGTACAAATTACCGTCAATGCCCTTTTTATCCCACAAGCCCTTACCCCTAATAATGATGGAGATAATGATTTATTTGTCATTGAAGGGATTGAATTGTTAGCGCATAAAATAGAAATCTTTAATCGTTGGGGACAAAAAGTATTTGAAAGTGAGCAGTACGAAAACAACTGGGACGGAACAGATGACAGTGGTAATGAATTATCCGCAGACACTTATTTTTACATTATTACAGCAAAAGATCAAACTTTTAAAGGATATGTAGTGATTAAAAGATGAAATCTCTAACCCTCATAGCGCTCTTTTTTAGTACACTTGCTACGGCACAGTATGTACCTATTATCTCTCAATACATGTTCAATGATGTTATCCTCAACCCTGCAAATACAGGAAATAAAGAGGCATTGAGTTTATTTGGCAGTTATCGTGCACAATGGGTAGGGATACCGGGTGCTCCTATGACACAATCATTTGTTGCCCACTCTCCACTTCGGAACAAGAGTTCAGCGGTTGGAATTCAATGTTTTTCAGATCAGATTGGGGTAGATAAAACCACAGCTATTTTTGGTTCTTATGCTTATCGTATTAACATGCCTTCTATGCGGCTTTCTTTTGGTTTGTCAGCAGGTGTTAATCTCATCAAATCTTCAAATACGCAACTTCAGGTAAACGATCAGGGAGACGGATTGTTAACTGACTCCCCCCTATTTATCATTCCGGATGTCAGTTTTGGAATGGCACTAAACAGTAAAAAATATTTTGTCTCTTTTTCACTGCCCATGTTTTTAGGTCATAAAGAAAACAACGGAAAATATCGGCTTGACCACGACGTAAAAAATTATAATTTTATGCTGGGGGGTGGATACAAACTCATCTTAAAAAATGAAAAAACAATAACCCCTTCCCTACTGTTGAAATATAAAGTAGGTGGGCGACCACAAGCAGATATTAATGTGATTTTTGATATACATAAGGTTTTTGATGTTGGTTTTTCTTATCGAACTGAAGAAGCCGTAATTGCTTTGTTTAAAATTACTCCAGGCAAACAATTCTCGGTGATGTACTCTTTTGGTATGCCAATTACTCCTATCAGTTATAAACAGTTTGGTTCACATGAAATTGGTTTGGAGTATAATTTCTTATATCCTTCTAAATCTACAAATCCCAGATATTTAACATGGTAAGGCTACTCTTCTTTTTCATACTTTTCTCAGGAGGAATTGCCCTGGCGCAGGAGTTTAAAGTGCGTCTCTTAACCACCTCTTTCAAATCTTCTGTTTATGCCCCTACCCCTTTGGGAGATAGTTTGATCGTCTGCAGTAATCAAAAAGACCGTATCGCTAAAAACGTAATTGATCAAAACAATTTTGAAACAACACATCTGTATTTGGTAGATACGAGCAGCGGTAAATTTAGCCGTTTTGAGACATTTAGAACAGTTCTCAACGACGGTCCCATCACATTTGATAAAAGTGGTCATTATTGTATCCTATCACAGAATTTTATAAAAGATAGGCCGCTGGCAAAACTAAATGACACATTGAACCCTCTGGCTTTGTATGTCTCCAAAAAAAATTCAGGCCATTGGAAAACACCTCAGCGCATTTGGTTTTGCGATCAAGAGTATCAGTATACCCACCCTGCACTCACGGCAGATGGAAAAACACTCATTTTTTCAAGCAACCGACCGGGAGGCTATGGCGGTTTTGACCTATGGAAAAGTGTCCGTGAAAAAGACAACTGGTCGGAGCCCGTAAATATGGGTGCTGATATTAACACAGCAGCGAACGAACTTTTTCCTACTATCTACCAACATAACCTTTATTTTTCTTCAGATGAGGATAAAGAAAAAGGACTTGATATCTATCAATTTGATCAACAAATCAATCGAAAAGAACGCCTGCAAACACCCATGAATTCGCCGGTAGATGATTTTCATCTCTCATTTACTTCCAATAAAGGCGGGTATTTCAGCTCTAACCGAAGTGGAAAAGATGAAATTTGGGTGTTTCAAAAAGAAATCCTCTTTCCAGACGAATGCGATACACTTATCTCCAACTCATTTTGCTATACTTTATATGAAGAAAATGCAATTGAACTGAAAACAGAAGAATCACTGATCTATGAATGGGACATCAATGGTTTGAAAAAAGAAGGTGAATCCATTGATTATTGCTTCCCCGGACCGGGTGATTATGAAATCACACTCAACATTATCGATACCATTCTCAATAAAACTTACTATAATCAAAGCTATTATTATCTTGAACTGCGCTTAGAAGAACAACCATACATCACTGCGCCGGATACGGTAAGTATTGGTACTGAATTTTCTCTATCTGCCCATGAAACCCACTTACCCGGCACAACTATAGAAAAATACAGTTGGCGTATTAACCGCGGAACGATTCTAGAGGGACAAGAAATATCTTACCGATTTAAAAAAGCCGGCACGTACAAATTAGAATTACTGGTAGAAGGCTCAAAAGACGGGGCGCTATTTACAGATTGTGTATATAGAATGATTACAGCAACTGAAAAAGGAATATCCCTCACCGTCGATACCCTATCGGAAGACCTTTTAAGTGATCGTAATAAAATCAAGGAAAGGAATTTGTTTTATGAAGAGAACAGTGATTCTGGTTTTGTCGTGTATAGCATAGAAGTACTTAAATCAAGTGAAGACCTTACCAATGACAACGCCATCTTTACCTTAATGGAAAAATATGGTAAAGTAAAAATTGAATATGTTGAAAAAGATAGTCAGTACTCCTATCTGGTTGGAGAATGGAAAAATGTTGAATCTGCCTATCCCAGTTGGAGAGAATTACTGGAAGATGGGTATGATGAGGCCGTAGTAAGGTCGATTAATATTAATGAAATCAGCAATTTTTCAATCGACAACTCTTTTGTGTTAGACAATGTCACATTTGACCCGGGAGATTGGACTATTAAAGAAGCTGCTTTACCTGATTTACAAAACATCATTGAAATCCTGACACTTTTTCCTGAAATAATGTTAAGGGTAGAAGCACACACAGATGATAGAGGTGATGATGAGTTCAATATGGAATTATCCTTGAAAAGAGCTGAATCGGTGAAAGCTTACCTCAATAAAAATGGTATTTCAAATGACCGAATTAGGGCAAAAGGGTTTGGTGAATCACAACCTATAGCTTCCAACGAAACTGAAGAGGGCAAGCAAAAAAACAGAAGGGTAGAGTTTACCTTCATTCGAGATTAAATATATGGAATTTTGGGGGTTGACATGTTGAAAATATATGATTCGGTCGCAAGACCAAAAACTTCAACTGTTAATTTTTGTGGCTGTATTTAATTCATTTTTTGAGCACAAAAAAGGGTCGAGCTAAATTATAACCCGACCCCTCAATGAAAAACGAAATCAATTATTTCGTCACATTAACAGTAAAAATTTCTACTCCACCATCATGTGCCAGATTAAATACATACACTCCTCCGGATAAAGAAGTGACATCAACTTTAAGTTTTGAGCCTTGCATGCCTATCTCTTTATTGATAACATCCCTGCCCTGCATATCTGTAACTGTAAGTACAATATTGTCATAATTTGCCCCTAGTGGTATAGTAATGAATTCGCTTGCCGGATTAGGGTATGGGTATAGCTCTTCTTTTTCTTCTTCTACAAAACCGACAGTAGCTGCATCAACCATGTGAACACTCATTGCAGGTGCATTATCTGTTCCATAACCTGCAGGATACCATGGTGCTGTATTGTCAATACGTAGCATATTTAAAGGTTGTAGGTATATATTCAGATTTTCTTCATACCCTACTTCAGTATCATACCCAGGATAAACACCACCTATAAAGTTGGCACAGAAAAGATATTTCTGTCCGTCTTGTAAAACAACATTATCATCAAAAGGTATGTATACATTCTGACTTTGAAGGTCTCCAATGTAAATGTACTCGCCGTTTGTTATAGGGTTGAGCGTTACATTAGTAAAGTCATAGTTATTTATGTCTGTAAAAACATCTGTCCATTCATAAGCATAGATCTCAACAAATTCACCATCAATTGAAGTTGGTGTTGGATTCTGCGAAGTTCCTGCTGACAAAGTCATACCGGTAATTGCCATTCTACTTGCATTTGGATCATTAAAGTATAGGCAAGTCTCAAGATAAGATCCACCGTTATACTGATTGGTATTATTAATTGGCGAACCATCTCCTGCATTCAAATGACCTAAGCTGTAAAGGCTATCTGAAATATAAAAGTCGGCTTCCGAAACATTGTCAAACAAATCTTCATCTGCATTGTCTGCAGAAATAGTATAGGTTACTGAATAGTAACCTTCACCATAGCTAGGTTCACTAAATGTAGGAAGTGGCACGAAAACACTGTCTCCTGATATCAAAGTTTGACCTGCTGAAGTCTCATCATAAATTATGGTAGAGTTCAACTCAATTTGACAGTTTAATATCATATTCGTTTGATCTGCTGAACCATAATTTCTTACCCATGATCCTAACTCTACTTCAAATTCAGTATTGTCCTGAGCAAGCATTGAAAGCACACCAAAAGACTCTGCTCTCAAGGCGTCTCCTTGTCTTGCTCCTAAGTCGTCAGCATAGAGACCAGATTTAGACCCAATGAAAACTGGGGTAGCTCCACCATCAATTTCAGGTCGCAATAATGCTCCGTCAACGTTAGAGATCATTACTACCGGAATGGTCACGCCACCACCGTCAGCACCTGCACCCATAGCCACAGGTGAGCCACCCAGGTTATTAATGATAATTACACCAATCGCCCCTGCAGTTTGACAGTTAAGGGCTTTGGTTCCGAACTCGCAAGATCCTCTATAACAAACGGCAATATTACCACTAATTGATGCACCATTAACCAGTGCACCACAAGCAAGAGAGTCACCAGCAGATCCATCATCTACCAAAACCATATTGCCTTGTACTGCATTTAATGGGTCTGTTAAATCAGCAACTCCCCAACCAGGGCCTTCAGCGTATGTAAAGTCGTAGTTTCCTTCATTCGGAGAAGGGTTCTCCACGTGAAATATCACCTGTGCACTACCTACAACAGCAAACAGTGATAAGCTAACAAATAGTAAAAATTTTTTCATGTCTTTTTTTTTATCATTAATAATATTAAACTAAATCTTTACTAAAGTAATAAAATTAGGTTACATACACCACTTAATTAACAGAATATGTTTTTCCTATAATGAATTTATTTAATCCTCAATTGATTTGAAAAAGACTGTTTACTTTCTCTTACCTTTGTTTAAAAGTGCATTTTGAGAAAAAGGAATCAGACCATATTCAAACAACTTACTTTTAGCAGAGCCTGGAATTTCTTAAAGCTACGGTCGTCCTATTTATTTTCTAATTTACTTAAAAAGCCTCTACATTGGGGAACACCAGTAGCTGTTTCTATAGAACCCACCACGGCTTGTAATTTACGCTGCCCGCAATGTCCTTCGGGACTAAGGCAGTTCACCCGCCCCACCGGAAATCTGAAAAGAGCTACCAATACGGCTATTCTTGACGGTTTAGGTAAAAATCTTCAATTCATTAATTACTATTTTCAGGGTGAGCCTTTCATCCATCCTGATTTTCTAAATCTGGTCAAAGAGGCTAGTGATCGTAACATTTATGTCTTAACTTCTACCAATGCGCATTTTATTGATGAAGATACGGCAGAAAAAGTAGTGCAATCCGGTTTGTCAGAATTGATCATCTCTATTGATGGCATGACGCAGGAAACTTATGAAAATTATCGTATAAAGGGTTCATTGCAAAAAGTACTGGACGGCAGCCGAAATATGATCCGAGCAAAGCAAAAGCTAAATAGCAAATTCCCCCTACTTACTTTTCAATTTTTGGTCAGTAAACAAAATGAACATGAAATTGAGACGGCTAAAAAAGTAGCAGCGGATATTGGAGTAGACCAAATTATCTTTAAAACTGTGCAGGTATACGATTACAAAAGTGGTAATGACCTGATCCCCGAAAACGAAAAATATTCCCGCTATAAACGATTGAAAGATGGTTCTTATGCCCTGAAAAACAAATACCGAAACGCTTGCTGGAGAATGTGGAGCTCTTGCGTTTTTACCTGGGATGGTTCGGTTGTTCCCTGCTGTTTTGATAAAGATGCCACACACAAAATGGGAGATATTGGTAAGCACGATTTTAAAGAGATATGGAAATCTGCAATTTATAAAGAGTTCCGTAAAAAGGTTTGGAAAGATCGCCAACAAATTGAAATTTGTAAGAATTGCTCTGAAGGTTCTAAAGTATGGGTGTAACTTTATTTTATTTAATGAACCTTTTGTAAAATGGCGTGTACTGCAAAGTATATTTATATATCAAATAGTTAAATTTAAATTTGTTGGTAAAATTTATTTCGTGTCAATAAAACATTTATATTCAAGCTTTCAATTAAACTTTCACCTTATGAAAACATCTGTCTTTTGTTGCTGCCTTCTCTTTGTTTCTCCCATTTTTGCTCAGGATATTCATGAGTCTGAGGTGTACAGTGACATCAAAAAAGTGACTGTGTTTATCACCGGTGGGGAAGTTCATAGAACCGCTAAAATCAACCTTAAAAAGGGACGGAATAAACTTGTTTTTAAACGCATCAGTACGGTGGCAGATCAAAAAAGTGCACAGTTCAACGCCGATAAAGCATTTACCCTGGTATCGGTCAGCTCTGAAATTGATTATTTGGGTTTTGTAGATAATAATCCGCGCATTGAAGTATTACAAGATTCTGTAGAACTCATAGATGAACAAGTGACAGAATTTTCTAATGAAAAATCAGCTTACCGAGAAGAGAAACAACTGTTGCTTGCCAATAATCAGATCAAAGGACAAAATGCAAATTTATCGGTAGAAGAACTAAAAGCAATGGCCACCTTTTTTCGGGAACGTATCATGGCGATCAATAAAACCTTAACGGAATATGATAAAAAGATCAACCGATTGACTAAAATGAAGTATCGCTATCAACATCAGCTTTCCGAACTCAATTACCAAGAAACAATCAAGAGTAACCAAATTATAGTGATTGTCGATTCTAAAACGGATCAAAGTGTAAATGCCGACCTTAAATATGTGGTCTCTAATTGTGGATGGCAGGCCAACTACGATCTGTCTGCCGCTGATGTGCAGGGAAAGGTAAATCTCAAATACAAAGCAAAGGTCTATAATAATACCGGAAATGACTGGAATGATATAGCCATCACACTTTCTACTTCTGATCCTAACTTATCGGCTACGGCGCCTGCTTTGACGCCCTGGTACTTAAATTATCAATCCCTGCAAACAGAAAATGATTACGATCAGGGAGGCGGATATGTCGTTCCGAAAAAAAGCCAATTCAAACAATACTACCAAAACGCCAGTGCCCCGCAAATGAATAATAATTTAGACGGGCTAACCTTTGACGGTTTTGAACAAACCACAATCGACCCTATGAACAACCGCAATCCCAGGCTGAATTTCACCACTATTGAGGTTTCTGAACTGAGCACAGAGTTTGAAATTGAAGATAAATATACGATTCCCTCTGATGCCAAACCTTACCTGGTAGAGGTTACCGATAATGAACTACAAGCCAGTTTTTCTCATAAGGCAGTGCCCAAACTGGATAAAGATGCTTTTTTGCTGGCAAACATTGTAGGTTGGCAAGATTTGGATTTGATTCCGGGACCCACCAATGTGTATTTTGGTGACACCTACGTAGGTCAATCTTATATTACGACAAGAAATGTAGGCGACACCTTGCGACTTTCTTTTGGTAGGGATAATCGAATTCTGATCACCCGTAAAAAACTGGAAGAATTCAGCAATAAAAAAGTAATTGGTAACAATAGAAAAGACACCTATGTCTACGAAATTATCGTGAAAAATAATCGTGAAATTCCGGTGACTATTGATTTATTTGACCAGGTTCCCATTTCACAAGACAGCGATATTTCTGTCTCGGTGGATGAAATATCCGGTGCTGAGATCAATGCAACTTCGGGAAAGTTGTTTTGGAAAGTGTCCCTGCAGCCCTCTGAAGCTAAAAAATACAAAATTCAATTCACGATCAAATATCCGAAAGACAAAAAAATTCAAGTTAAAAAGTTCAGAACTATTTCTTGCCCGAGTTTTTAAAATGTTTTTGATGGGTGGTCATTTATTTGTGTAGTTTTCTTGTCGACTTTTGACAAGCTCTATTCTAATGTGGTGATTGGTAAGCGAACTAAACCTCCAGTTCAGCCTCTACTTTTCTTCGAAAATTGAGGATGGTGCGTTCCATATTTCCAAAAAAATGGTTGCGTTCCTTTGCATTGATCTTTGAGATTAAACTGGAATTATCTATAAGTTTGGTCAATATGTTTTCAGATTCTTCACAGTAATAAGGATCAGTTGTTACCAGATAATTCATTATGTTGTGGGATAAATAAACAGATGACCCTCCCTCCCATTTAATCAGGTACGTATTATCAGCTATATAGGTGTCATTACTATACATATTGAACTCATTCCCTGAAGTGACAGGTTCATTTCCACGGGTAAATTTATGCCCGATCTCAGCCTGTATTTTCATGTGTTCATTGAGTTGAATAAGATTATCCAGTATCTCCAGCGCATAATCGGGATTTTCAAACAGATGGGAATCAAAATAATACTGTATTTGCCGCAAAGTACCCCGTAAGGTTTCAGGTCCGTAGATCTCTGATGAAGGGATAGAGTGATATAAGTTTTGTGCTTCAATTCCTATTGCCAGAGATTCTTTATCCACCTTTTCTCGTTTAAACTTCTCATTTTTATACTCCGGCATCTGCAAATAGGTTTTTGCCCAGAAAAAAAACTTAAATCGGGTAAGGTGAGGAAGGTTAAATAACTGAAAAATAGGCGTGTCATTGATCGACATGATCAAATGTGCATTTTTCAACTGCCGAACTTCTCTCAGTCCATCCCGCAAACCCGTCAGGTACGACTTGTAATTCATGTCAATACTCCTCAACGGATTATAGCTGAACTGTACTCTCCCTCTTTGAAATTCATTGAAATCATCAAAAGAAAGGGCAAATTGTGTACACAATTTTTTGGTCTCGTAAATGGTCAAAGGGACATCTCCTCTTAACCGCCTGTAAGCCGCATCCTGAGAAAGGTGAAGCAGCTCTTGCAGTACATTTGCCAATTTATCGCCCTCAGGCAACTGTATTTGAATAGCCTGAAAAATACGCTGTTGTATGTCATTTTCAATTTCCATGACTTAAAAGTAAGCTATTTTATGAAAAGAACCAGTTAAAAGGATTTCTACCTCAACGGTTTGCGCATAAAAAAATGTAGGGATTTTAGAAACGATAATCTGTCCCCCTTGCCTGCCGTAGCTTCAGCGAAGGCAGGCGTGAATAAAGTTTGTTGAGAGCACCAGACCCTCTAAAACCCTTGTCTACCCTATGTTTTTATGCGCTATTATGCACAGGGCTTTATTGTCGTCTTTGTCTTACGTTTTTTGAAGTATTCCAAAATTTCTTCTTTTGTCATTTTGGATAACTTCTCACTTAATTCGTCTCTCTGTTGACGCATAAATTTTACAGCGTCAAATGTTTTTTTAGTCGTTTTCATATTTTTCGAATTCTCTTGGTGAACGTATTTCTAATTGTTTATAACCATTTTTTATGTTGATTGAGTTATAACCCCTTATTTTCTCAATGTTTACAATATGTTTGAAGTTCCAACTCACTAGAAAATCTGCTCGGTTTATTGTCGCTAAAGCAATGTGTAAGCAGTCGGCATAACTTGTTATGCCAACCACTTTCTCTGTTATGTATTCAGTCGCTAAATCAACAGTTTCGTCAGTTGTTTCTATAAATTCTGTGAAGTCTGCTTTAAGATCTTTTACAAGGATTTTTACTTTTTCGGGTGCGTTTTCAAGTTCGTCTTGGGTAACTGTCGAGTAGAGCAAAATGAACTCTCCGTTTTTAATTCTGTCAAAAAGTGGAATAGTGTGTTCAGAGAACTCTTCGTCAAAGTAGCCCCCGAAAACTGAAGTATCTATGTATAATTTTTGTTTCATTCTTTTTGTCCTAATTGCTGTTTCTACTTTTTAAATTTACGAATTTTTCAAGTCGGTCAGTTCGGTTGTTTGCCCTGTGTCTGTTTTTCAGCCTTGTGCACAACTACATATAAGCCCCGGTTTCTAAATAATGTTTCACATAATCAGCTATCCCCTCTTCCAAACCATGAAAACGGTGTTTATAACCGCTTTGAATGAGTTTATCCATTTTTGCTTCTGTGAAATACTGGTATTTATCCCGAATATCTTCCGGTGTAGGGATATATGAGATTTTAGCTTCCTTTCCCATAGCATTGAAGGTAGCTTTTGCAAGATCGTTAAATGTTCTTGCTGTTCCTGTACCCAAATTATACAAACCATTATCGGGCAAGTCGCGCATTAAGTAAATGCACACATCCACCACATCTTTCACGTACACGAAATCACGTAACTGTTCGCCATCTTTATAGTCGGGATGATGAGAGGCAAACAACTTCATTGCTCCTGTTTCTTTAATTTGATTGAAAGCATGAAAAATTACGGATGCCATCCTGCCTTTATGGTATTCATTGGGGCCATACACATTAAAAAACTTCAAACCTGCCCAAAAGGGAGGCTGATCATCTTGTGTCAATACCCATTTATCAAATTCATTTTTTGATTCTCCATAGGGATTTAAGGGTTCTAATTTATTCACAACTCCATGATCATCCACATACCCATGCTCACCTAATCCGTAAGTGGCCGCACTGCTCGCATAAACTAAACGAATCGCATTTTGGGTACATAAATCCCACATTTTTTGACTGTACGCTACATTCAGTTCATCAAATATCGATTTATCAAATTCAGTAGTATCTGTTCGCGCACCTAAGTGAAAAACAAAATCAATTTGCTCCCTGTAATCATCTGCCCACTTAAAAAAGTCTTTACGCGGAACTTTAGCAACCAATTTCTTACCTTCTAAATTTTGTGCTTTTTCCGTCTTCGAAAAATCATCAACAGCGACAATCTCATTATATCCTTCTTTATTCAATTTACTGATTAAACATGACGAAATGAACCCTGCGGCACCTGTAACTACAATCATTTTTTCACTTTTTAAGTCAATTTGACAGTTTTACTCCCCAATTTTGCACCTGGAAAGGTATTTGCTAAAGTACCAATAAAATCAAATAAAAATTGGAGAGATTCGTCTCTTTTAATAAAAAAACAAACCCATTTTAAGGATACAGACAAATGGGAAATTAGCACCGTCTCGCCTAGTGTGGTGTTGGTGGAAAGAGAGTAATTTAACCTCATCCATAATTATTTTTTGTAATTTTATCCCGAACTAAAAAAATTGAAAATGCAATTTGAAGATCACGAAGTAATAGATTCACAATTCAATGCCGTTGAGGCTTCCAGAACATTTTTTGCTAATGTGTATAAGTATATGTTTTTGGCACTTACCGTATCTGGTTTAGTGGCGTATTATTCTGCTGCAACTGGCTGGTACGTAAACCTTGTTTTTGGAGCGGATGGGTCATTCTCTGCAATGGGATATGTCATCATGTTTGCACCTTTAGCGCTTGTATTGTTAATTCAATCAAGAGTTAACAAAATGTCTTTTGGTTCAGTAATGTTACTTTACATAGTGTATTCGGTTTTGATCGGAATCAGTTTGAGTTTTATTTTCCTTATTTATACCTCAGGAACAATAGCATCAACCTTCTTTATAACAGCAGGTACCTTTGGCGGAATGGCGGTTTTAGGTTATACAACTAAAGCTGATTTGAGCAAGATGGGAAGTTTGTTGTACATGTTGTTTATTGGAATCATCATTGCAAGTGTTGTTAACGTATTCATGGGTAGTGAAATGATCGATTATATTATATCATTTGTGGGATTATTTGTATTCACAGGATTAACTGCATGGGAAATGCAACGATTAAAAAAAGTTTCAGGAAATCCGGAAGTTTCAGGAGAACTAAGAAAAAAACATGAACTGATGGGCGGGCTTATACTATACATCCTCTTCATTAACTTATTCTTATCGATCTTGAGATTTACGGGAGATTAAATCACTGCTAAATAAAATTATTAGAGGCCGTTTTTCTTCAGGAGAAACGGCTTTTTTTGTGATTATTTAAATAACAAATAAGCAGTATCAGTGACCTTCATCTATTAAAATCTAGTAAAAATTGAAAGCTCTAGTTTTTAATTATGTATATTTGGTCAACGCATTCAATATTAATAGCTTGTCAAAAGAAAATAATAAATCCATCTCTACTGAAGTCGTAGAATTCACTATCGACCAACAGGGCTTTTTACGCATAACAATGCTTGATACTAAAGCAAAATTTGATCTAAAGGAAGCTAAGAAACAAGTTAAGGTGGTCGGTCAACTAACAAATGACCGTAAATTCCTGGCCTTGGTTGACATGAGAAAATCATACACGGTTCCTACCATTGAAGCAAAAAAACATATTGCAAGTCTCGATAAAAAAATTGCAGAAGCTATTATTATTAATTCTCTAGGAAACCGCATAATAGGAAATTTATACCTAAAGCTTATTAATAATCGATACCCTTCGAAATTATTTTCAGATGAAGACAAAGCCATTGGTTGGTTGCTGTCTCACAAAAAATAATCAAATTCACTCTCATTTATTTTATCTTTGTATCGCCTAAAGAATTGATCATGACAATAGACGATATTAAAGCTGATATATGCCGAGGAATTCCATCAGAAATCCCGGTAGAAAAAGTATATGATCCAACTGTTAATCACGCTCCTAAGCGTAAAGAAATCCTTTCAAAAGAAGAGAAAAAACTGGCGCTTAAAAATGCCTTGCGCTATTTTCCAAAAGATCAACATGCCGTACTTGCTGAAGAATTTGCAGATGAATTAAAGCGTTACGGTCGTATTTACATGCACCGCTATCGTCCTGATTACTCCCTCTACGCACGACCGATAGACGAATATCCCGGAAAATGCATGCAGGCCAAAGCCATTATGGTGATGATCCACAACAATCTAGATCCCGCAGTAGCACAACATCCACATGAACTGATCACTTATGGCGGAAATGGTGCTGTTTTTCAAAATTGGGCGCAGTATCGCCTCACCATGAAATATTTGGCTGAAATGACGGATGAACAGACATTGGTGATGTATTCGGGGCACCCAATGGGTTTATTTCCTTCTCATAAAGATGCCCCACGTGTTGTTGTGACAAACGGAATGATGATTCCGAACTATTCTTCACAAGATGACTGGGAAAAATTCAATGCCCTGGGTGTTACACAATACGGTCAAATGACAGCTGGTTCGTACATGTATATCGGTCCGCAAGGAATTGTACACGGCACCACAATTACCGTACTGAACGCCTGCAGAAAATTGAAAAACGCAACAGACGGAAAAGTAAAATTGTTTGTCACTTCAGGTTTAGGTGGTATGTCCGGTGCGCAACCTAAAGCCGGAAATATTGCCGGTGTGATTTCGGTAACGGCAGAGATCAACCCAAAAGCAACGCAAACCAGACATGAGCAAGGCTGGGTAGATGAGGTTATTGAAGATTTGAATGAGCTTTGTAGTCGTGTAAAAAAGGCAAAAGCTGAAAACGAAGTTGTCTCTATTGCTTATCAGGGCAATGTGGTTGATGTGTGGGAAAAATTTGATCAGGAAAATATCTATATCGATTTGGGATCTGACCAAACCTCATTACACAATCCCTGGTCGGGTGGGTATTATCCGGCAGGAATGACACTTGAAGAAAGTAACGATATGATGGCCAATGATCCTGAAAAATTTAAAGAAAAAGTACAGGAATCATTGCGAAGACAAGCCAATACAATTAATCAACACACCAAAAAGGGAACGTATTTCTTTGATTACGGCAATGCTTTTTTACTGGAAGCAAGTCGTGCAGGAGCAGACATCATGGCTGAAAACGGGATCGATTTTAAATACCCCTCTTATGTGCAGGATATCATGGGTCCCATGTGTTTTGATTATGGATTTGGTCCCTTCAGGTGGGTGTGTACTTCAGGAAAAGCAGAAGATCTGCAAAAAACAGATACTATCGCCTGTGAGGTACTGGAAACGATAAAAAGAAATTCCCCGGCTGAGATTCAACAGCAAATGGCAGATAATATTCAGTGGATAAAAGGTGCACAGGAAAACAAGCTGGTAGTGGGATCTCAAGCCCGTATTTTATATGCAGATGCAGAAGGGCGCGTGAAAATTGCAACTGCCTTTAATGATGCGATTAAAGCCGGAAAGATCGGGCCGATAGTGTTGGGAAGAGATCATCATGATGTATCCGGAACAGATTCTCCGTACAGAGAAACCTCCAACATTTATGACGGTTCAAAATATACGGCGGATATGGCAATACAGAATGTTATTGGAGACGGTTTCAGAGGCGCTACCTGGATTTCCATTCATAATGGCGGTGGCGTAGGCTGGGGTGAAGTGATCAACGGGGGTTTTGGAATGTTGTTGGATGGTTCTGAAGATGCAGACCGGCGATTAAAAATGATGTTGCATTGGGATGTAAACAATGGAATTGCCAGAAGAAGCTGGGCAAGAAATGAAGGGGCTATATTCGCAATTAAGCGTGAAATGGAGCGAACGCCTAATTTGAAAGTTACCTTGCCTAATTTAGTGGATGAGGATGTGATCAACCAATTTTAATTTTTTACCTTCGTTGAATAACACTTACCATATAAGCTGTTAAAATATGAAAAAACTACTGCTTTTAGGATTCCTTTTTTTCTATGTTTCACTTTTCAATACCAATGCGCAAACGTATGCGTTTTTAGGATTTGAGATTCAATTTCCATCTTCATCCGGTGCTTCTGACGGTAAAATAATTCCTCAACTTCAAACCAATTACAATGGAAACCTGAGTATATATGCAGAATCTTCTGTAATTTCTCCTGGCGCTCAAACTGATTCAATTGTTGGCTTAGATTCAACGAGTTTGGTAAACCACGGCATCATTAATTTCTTTGCTATTGACGACCAATCCGGAGATACACTTGCTCTCTGTGCAGCTCAATTACAGGGATTCGCTACATCCTGCTTTCAGTATAATGACATATTACATCTAAATTTGGACTCGCTTTCTCAACCAATTGATAACCTATCTTGTAATGGATCTATTTATATCTCTTTGAATAACACATACAGTTCTGCCCAAAGCATTTCTGAAACGTCCTGGAGAAGTACTTATCAAAGCGGAACCCCTTTTACAATAATAAACTCCATAGATTCAGTATTTGTTTCCGATAGCCTTTGTTCAGGTCAGTACCAATTTATAGCAACTCCAACTTGCCCTTTTGTAGTTGATCCATTTTTTGTTGCTTTGAACTTCTACATTTCACCTCTCATTAGTCAAAATAGCCCTTTTAATGTTAATGCTTTGAGTTATCCATCATCCGGTTCTGTATGCACGGGTAGTGCTATTGCATTAACTAATGGTGCAGTATCCCCGCTTACTTATTACTGGGATGGTACCCTCGGCACTGATTCAATAACTAATCTATGCCCGGGGCTTCATACTCTGAAGGTCATTGATAGCAATAATGACTCTACATCAACTGTATTTGGTGTAGCAGATTCTTCAAGTTATTTTAACGGTTCACCGTATTCGCCGGCAGACACCCTTTTTGTGTTAGTTGAAAATTGTAATTACAACTACAACATCCCTACTGATTCTGTTACACTTGATAATATACAGGGAATAAATTCAAACGAAATTATCGTTGATTTTTCATTTTGGCAAAATGGCACTGCTACTCCAATGACAGATACCGTTCAGTTCAATCCTACTTCGGCACCGTACTGGTTTATCGATATCACCGTTTACTGTCTTACCAAACAACCTATCAACAGTAATGTGATACGATTTAATGGTTCAAGTTTGAAATCAGATCTTGGAAATTCAAACATAGGAATAAAAGAAATTGTCATCTATCCCAATCCTGCAAATGAATTTGTTGTTATTGAGGGAGAAGAAATTGATAGAATTCAACTCATCAATTCTCTTGGTCAAAATGTTTTGTCAACTACACAAAAATCTATCAATGTAAGTGACTTACCTGAAGGGGTTTACTTTGTTCAACTTTATACCCTTGAAGGTAAACTAATAAAAGTAGAGAAGCTTATTGTTGAGTGAAAATCCCATACCCTCTGTATTATTTTATAGTTACATACCTAAAGAAATATACTCGCTAAAAAATAATGAACGCTACCTCAGTACTTTTGTACAAGACAAGCAGATGGGTATTGTTTTTGATAGCTATTGCCATACAAATGAATGATTATTATTAAATTCGTTGAGTTTAAAATGAAAATCGTAGTGAAACAATTGTTTTTTATTCTTTCTTTTTTACTGCTGGGAGTTGTAAGCTATACACAGGAAAAAGTATTCACCTATACCGGTGATGTTCAAACCTATATCGTTCCGCCGGGGGTGACAGAAATTAATGTAGAATTAAGGGGAGCTGCAGGTGGTTACGGCATGTGGGAAAAAGCAAAATATCCTGACAAATATGCTCCGGGTAAAGGAGGAACGATCACGGCTACTTATCCGGTTGAGCCCGGTGAAAAAATTTACGTTTTTGTGGGAGGAAAAGGAGAAGATGCCAAAGAAACCTATCAGGGTGAAGGCGGCTATAACGGTGGTGGAGATGGAAATAATACCGGTGCCTACGGTCCTTACTGCGGTGGTGGTGGCGGTGGAGCTTCTGACATTAGAATTGGCGGAACAAGTTTGGAAAACCGGGTGTTGGTAGCCGGCGGTGGCGGTGGTGCCGGATCTAACTACCCTGCAGGGGGTGATCACGGTGGACACGGCGGTGGTTTGGAGGCTTTAGACGGGCAATCTGAAGGAAAAATAGCCCACTCTTCTTGCGGTGGCGGTGCCACTCAAACGGCAGGAGGAAAAGGAGGGATTTGGCCCAATTATTTAACCGCAGAAGAAGGAAAAGCCGGAGAAGGCGGAAATGCACCTGACAGTACTTCCGGCGGCGGTGGTGGCGGAGGTTGGTACGGTGGTGGTGCCGGATCCTGGTCCGGAGGCGGCGGTGGTAGTAATTATGCCGATTCTAAAGCCTTGGAAGTTAAACACCAACAAGGTGTTAATGCAGAAAATGGTCGCGTGATTATAAACCCGGGTTGTAGTGATTTGTTAATTGCAACTACCACCAAAGGAACCCTCTGTGAAGATGAAAAAACAACCCTGATTGTGCATGGCTCCTCTAATGTCACCTGGAGTGATGGTGTGCAGGACGGTGTCCCTTTTACCCCTCCGGCCGGAATTAATACCTATAAAGTAAAAAGAGAAGGAAAATGTCCCGGAGAGGCAGAAATTACAATTGTAGTGAACCAAATCAAAATTATTGGGAGTACCTTAGAAGAAACAGCTGATCATTACGGATCTATTGAAATAGATGTTCAGGGAGGTACCGATCCCTATACTTACACCTGGACGCAAGACGGTAAGAGAGTGGGCACAGACAGAAATTTGTACGATATAAAGGGAGGTGAGTACGAGGTAGAAGTGGTGGACGCCATTGGATGCACAGATAAAAAAACATTTACCGTGATTCAACTGAAACCGGTTGAAGAAGAAGCACCGGGACCAAAAATAACGGCTGACATCAGTGAAGATCAGCAATTTGTAACAGTAGGCTATCCCGGTCCTTTTGAATATAAAGTGGAAGACATGGAGGGTCATACAGTTATCACCGGACACTCTGTGGATACGGATAAGGTAGATATCACCCGCTTAAAACCCGGTAAATACCGCGTCAGTTTGATTTATAAACAAATTAAACAGTACACTACCTTCGTGAAGCGCTAAAATTTTAGTACATCAAACTTGTTTACGGCTAAATTTGATAAATAAATCCCACACCACTACGCCGGCACAAACCGATATATTCAGGGAATGTTTTGTGCCAAATTGTGGAATCTCCAGGGTCGCATCACATTGATCTATCACTTCTTGTTGCACCCCATCCACCTCATTGCCCAATACCAAAGCGATTTTTTCATCAGCTTGAGGAAAATAATCTTGTAAGGATATCGACTGTTGGGTTTGCTCTACCGCCATGGTTTTCCATCCCTTCTTTTTTAAATCTTCCACTACTTCAAGCGTGGAGTTTCTATACGCCCAATCTACCGATTCAGTAGCACCTATTGCCGTTTTGTGAATGTCCCGGTGGGGAGGGCAAGCCGTAATTCCGCACAAATAAAGTTGCTGCACCCTAAAACAGTCGGCGGTTCTGAAAACTGATCCCACATTGTTTAAACTCCTTATGTTGTCCAAAATAAGAATGAGTGGAGTTTTCTCCGCTGATTTGAATTGGTTGACTGAGATTCTACCCAGTTCTTGTAATTTGAGCTTCCTGTTCATTTGACGCTTCTTCTTTTCCCGCTTTCAAATATACGGTTTATAAAAAGGGGGCTTGTTAACAACTATTGAAAAAAGGAAAGGGAAAATGATATGAAAAGAGGGCGAAAACCATATCTTCGTTAGTCCTGATAATGAGTGATAGAAGTGGCAAAAAAAACAACGACAAAACCGGCTGAAACGCCTTTAATGAAGCAGTATAACCAAATCAAGGCGAAGTATCCTGACGCCTTGTTACTATTTCGTGTGGGAGATTTTTACGAAACCTTTGGAGAAGATGCAGTGAAGGCTTCCAATGTGCTGAATATTGTCTTGACCAAACGAAAAAACGGAACCGCTTCTGAAATTGCCCTGGCCGGTTTTCCTTATCATTCTTTAGATACTTACTTGCCTAAATTAGTGCGAGCCGGTTATCGCGTAGCCATTTGCGATCAACTGGAAGATCCAAAAATGACCAAAAAAATTGTCAAACGGGGAGTGACAGAACTGGTTACACCCGGTGTTTCATACAATGATAAGGTGCTGGATGGAAAAAACAACAACTTTTTATGTGCCATCCACTTTGAAGGAGATCAGGCAGGAGTGTCGTTTATTGATGTGTCTACCGGTGAGTTTTTGGTAGCAGAGGGAGGATTTGAATACATTGATAAACTCATTCAGGGGTTTCAACCTAAAGAAATCCTCTTTCAAAAAGGAAAACAAAAACAATATCTGGAGCATTTTAGCGATAAATTTTACACCTATAAATTGGATGATTGGGTGTTTACTACCGATTTTTCTACCGAGAATTTACAAAAGCATTTTGAAGTAAAATCACTAAAAGGTTTTGGGATCGATCAATTGCCAATGGCTGTTATTGCCGGATCTGCAGTATTGCATTACCTCTCCGAAACACAACACAATAAAACGGCCCACATCAAAAATATCTCCCGATTAGAAGAAGATAAATACGTGTGGTTAGATCGGTTTACCATTAGAAATCTGGAATTGCTGTATTCGTACAACGAAAACGCCACTACCCTGATCGATATTCTGGATCAAACGATCACCCCGCCCGGCAGTCGAATGATGAAACGGTGGACGGTATTGCCGTTGAAAGACCTTTCTCCCATTCAAGAACGTCACGAAATTGTAGACTATTTTATCCACCATCCCCAATTTAAAGATGCCGTAAAAGAACAACTGAAAGAGATCGGGGATCTGGAACGGATCATTTCAAAAGTAGCCACCGGACGCATCAATCCCAAAGAAATTGTGCAACTCAAACGGGCACTAACTGCTATCGAACCGATTAAAAGTAGTTGCTCACAAACCAAAAGCAAAGCACTGATCACCATAGCCGATAATCTAAACCCTTGTGAAGATCTAAAAAAACGAATTCAACGGGAAATTGCAGAAGATCCCGCCATAGCGGTAGGCAAAGGAAGGGTGATTGCTCACGGGATCAACCCTGAACTGGATGATTTGAGGGCAACACTAAACACGAGTAAGGATTTTCTTGAAAATCTCAAGGAAAGAGAAGCTGCAAATACCGGTATATCCAGCATTAAAATCGCCTTTAATAATGTTTTTGGATATTACATTGAGGTGAGAAATGCACACAAAGATAAAGTGCCTGAAAACTGGGTCAGAAAACAAACTTTGGTAAATGCCGAACGCTACATTACTGAAGAGCTAAAAGAGTACGAAACAAAAATTTTAGGGGCAGAAGAAAAAATTCATCTGTTAGAAAGCCAATTGTTGAATCAGCTCATTTCTGCCATGTCTGAATACATCACGCCCATACAACACAATGCAGTTCAGTTGGCAAAATTAGACTGCCTTCACGCTTTTGCAGATGTAGCCATCAATAATTTATACTGCAAACCGGAAATGAATGAATCCCTGACAATCGATATCAAACAAGGGCGTCACCCGGTAATTGAACAACAACTTCCCATTGGTGAACAATACATTGCCAATGACCTTTTTCTGGATAATGACCGCCAACAGGTCATGATGATCACCGGCCCTAATATGTCCGGTAAATCAGCTTTGCTACGGCAAACGGCCATCATTTCACTCATGGCGCAAATGGGTTCTTTTGTTCCGGCTGAAAGCGCTAAGCTGGGGCTGGTGGATAAAGTTTTTACGCGGGTGGGTGCCTCTGATAATATTTCTTCGGGCGAATCTACTTTTATGGTAGAAATGAATGAAACAGCCAGTATTTTGAACAACCTTTCTGAACGATCACTGATCATTCTGGATGAAATCGGCAGGGGAACTTCTACCTATGACGGCATCTCCATTGCCTGGTCGATCACGGAATACCTGCACCAAAATAAAATTGCTCATCCCAAAACCTTATTTGCCACACATTACCATGAACTCAATGAAATGTCACAAACGTTTGAGCGAATTAAAAACTACAATGTTTCGGTAAAAGAAGTGGCTAATAAAATCATTTTCATGCGAAAACTGGTGCCGGGCGGAAGCGCACATAGCTTTGGTATTCACGTGGCAAAAATGGCAGGCATGCCTAAAGAAGTGCTACAACGCGCCGATCAAATTCTACTCAAATTAGAAAAAAGCCATTCCGGTGATCTGAAAAAAGAGGCAAAAGCACTGGCCGCAGAAGCCGATATGCAACTTTCTTTTTTCCAACTGGATGATCCCGCACTTATGCAAATCAAAGAGGAAATTGAAAATATTGATATAGATACCCTAACCCCCGTTGAAGCCTTAATGAAACTGCATGAAATCAAAAAGTATATTGGGGTGAAGTAAAGCTTTATTCAACGAGTGGTAGCAGGTGGAACTAATTAAATGGAACGCGATACGCTAAAGCTAATCGCGCACCAGCGGGGGGGGGCTATCACCAAGACGACCAAACCGCTAATTCTTTGAACCAAAATAACAAAGCAAGGGTTGAGCCACTTTTGATACAAATTTGACAGGATTCAATTGATTTAATGGAGCCATAAAACTCAAACCTAAATACCCCGTTTGAAACTCCATAAATTGAAGGAAAACTTCTATCATGCAGAGATAAAGGGCCTGCCTGCATGAAGCTGTGCGAAGAATTCAAATTAGAATTAACGTTGTAAATCGTAGTTAATTTCTCATCTATAGAATCTAGAGACAAGCTATCAATCTTAGCTAATCTATATACTGGAATTGAGTCCTCTAATAGCGAATAATCCATACGGTAGAAATAAAGATTTGAAGTGGAAAAGTTCAATTCTTGCTCAAATTTAAAGTCAAACCCTTCTACTTCACTTATAAGACATTTCTGATTCTGAGAATATGATAAATCACAGCATACAATAAACAGACAAAACAACAGAACACGTATAATCATTACTTTAGTTTTTTGGTTCCCACCCCGCTACGAAGTAGCTGCGCCCCTTCGCTCTTTGTACTTACTGAAACTTTCTTCAAAATATCTTCTGGACTATATTTTTTCATCAAACTGTCTGCTCAAAAAATGAAGTTAACGCAAATTTTATAATTTAAAGCCATAAAACATACTTAAATGGAACACGGAACGCTAAAGCTAATCGCGCACCAGCGGGGGCTTAACTTAATGACATTGGACATGCGGTAGCTGGGGGGATAACCCTTCACATTGCTATCTTTTTAAGATATTGAAATAAGTATTTCTTGATCATTCCATGAAATTCATTAAATTTATCCATAAGTCATGCATGTCTTTATTATATCAACAATTTAAACTGCTAAACGGGTTAGTTTAGTCGTACAATACCTATAACTTATGAATTATTCGCTGTTTTTGTTCTTTCTCATTTTATTTACGCCGCTCTCGTATACTCAAACACTAGATATAGAAGAAGGAGAGATTTTCGACTATTCACAATTCTTAGAAAAGAAAAAAGGTGGAAGTAATAGATTTTATCCATCTCAAAGTGAAGCTTTGGATAAAATCGGAGACAAGTATTATCTATACAGAACAGGTCATGATTTAATGTTCAGAAACTATTCTTTCATTTATGAATTTAATAGCGACCTGAAATTGTTGAAAACTTACCCTTTTCTTGGGAGTAAAGAACATGATAAGTTTAAGACAATATTCCTTTTAGGAACCTATTCTAATGGAGAGGATTTGGTTGCAGTGTATTACTGCCATCCTGCGGGTAAGTCTAAAAAAGACATAGCGTTCTATGCTCAAAAATTTAATACTAAAAATAAAGAAATTTCAGACTTGTCTTTATTGCATAAAACCCTTTCAGAGAAATCTATAAATTATGATGAATTTCAATTTACTGTCTCAAAAAATGGTCGATTAGCTGCTATTTATGTCATGACTGATGTTGACTCAGAAGAATTAGTGCATGATGTGATCGTCTTTGACTCAGATTTTAAGGTTAAATACAAAAGACAATCTAAAGTAAGATTAGAACGTAAAGATTTTTTATACGACATGTTGTTAAGTGATAAGGGTGAACTATTACTCTTTTTTCATCAAAATGCTGGCTATCTAAACGCAAACGCTTTTATGGAAAGAAGTAAGAAATTACATTATGTCAAACACGACGAAGCTGGAGTTGGTGAAGTTAAAACTTTGGAATTTGACGGATACGTATCTCAATTCAATTTGATTCAGCAGACAAATAATTCAACCTCTCTTGCGTTCATTACAGTCAATAATAAGAAATCTTTCATCAACAATTACAGTTTTCCAGAATTAGATGAATTGGAAAAAATTGAACTCGAGAATAAAATAGTCAATCCGTGGATAAAAGTAAAAGCAACATCCTTTGCGCAGTCTGCCAGGCAGCAAAAAAAAGGATTTATTTTTGATTTTCAAATTGATACGATAGTAAACTTTGAAGATAAAAAAGTATACTCCATTTCTAAAATTTGGAGACTTGATGGTATTTACCCATACCGATACGATAATCGGTTTGATTTTAGTGTTGCTGATATGGAAACCTCTCTGCTCGCAACTTATTCTTTTGGTCACAAGCGTCGGAATACAGGTGATCATTTAATCATAACCACAAAAGAAGGAACCGTGAATAACTATGAGAAAATTGAAAGAGATTTTTCAGAAGGAGGGGCTTTCTCAGGTAGTTATGCTTCTTAGTGATGGACGTTACATTTATACAGTTTACAACAATTACATTTTTAACGAGGAAAAACAAAAAACTAATCATGTCAAAGCTAGAACGAAGACTAATCGAAAAAGATATGGTATCTATCTGCACCAATATGATTTGAACACAGGTAAGTCTGAAAAATTTCCTATATATCTTGATCATAAGAAAGAGATTTTCAATGGGCTTTTCTTAAGGTCATTTTGGGTTACAGAGGAGGCAGTGGTTTTTCTTGCTGATGGTGCATTTTATCATTTTTTGGTGAAGTTTAATTTTTCGAAATACTCCCCCTAACCCCGCTGCTGAAGTAGCTTAACCTACACTTCACTTCGGTCAATAAATGCGCTGCTTCGCTCTTTGTAATTACTGAAACTTTCTTCAAAATATCTTCTGGACTATATTTTTTCATCAAACCGTCTGCTCAAAAAATGAAGTTAACGCAAATTTTATAATTTAAAGCCATCAAACATACTTAAATGGAACGCGATACGCTAAAGCTAATCGCACACTAGCGGGGGTGTTTCATAAGTATTTTATTTTCAACCCCCTTCCTGTATAGCTAACATACATATCCTCATCTAGAAACTCTCTAAATTCCCCTGTATCGGTTATTACAAAATATAAATCGTTGCCATCTGAGTCTTTCATATAGTACTTCGTGCCACCAGACTCCGTCTGTTCAACTTTACCAAAGGTGTACCAATTTTTATCCGGTGGCAACTCTGAAAATTTCGATTTAATCAACATCCTATGTTTTCTTTGGTATATTTTAACCACCATTTTTGCCTCCTTATACTCTGTGATATTTGGAGGACGATCAATACCTGAATCTAACTTAAATACAACGGTTTTGCGTACCTGTGAATAACTCATTACTGATGCAAACGTTAGTATTAAAAAGAAAATGTAATTCTTATGCATTTTATCTAAAATTTCCCCCGCTGCCGGCCATCTACTTTATAAATTCTGTGCAGCTCAGAGCCCTAATCCTTAACCTCTAGATGAATTATATGATCAGCAAGTGGAAAAAAGGCTTTCATCTTTCTAAAATGAGCAGTAGTTTCGAAATGCTCTCTACTCCCCCGCTACGAAGTAGCTGCGCTGCTTCGCTCTTTGTAATTACTGAAACTTTCTTCAAAATATCTTCTGGACTATATTTTTTCATCAAACCGTCTGCTCAAAAAATGAAGTTAACGCAAATTTTACAATTTAAAGCCATCAAACATACTTAAATGGAAATGGCTGACACCACCAAATAACTGGTATTACTTAAGAAATATTATTCGAATTCAATTAGATCCTTGACCTTTTCAATAATCTCGTCAAGCACAACCTTGTCAAGTTTGATAGGCTTTTTTCTCGCAGTAAAGATAGATGCTGAGATTGTTTGGATATTGCTAAAATGAACCGAGGAACTTTCATTCAGAGGTTTGCTTAACATTTCATCTTTTAACTTAAAATGAAATCCGTCATTGGCATGCGTCTTCGTTATCTTTAGAGCGATAACATCATCAAATGATTGAAGCGAAGAATTAGAAATAACAAGTACCGGTCTTTCCTTACCATCATTCGAGTTAGAAAATTTCATATCTAACCATACAATATCACCTTGGTTGTATGCCATGTATCAACGATCTACTAAGAAAGAAGAATATTGTAATTGATTGACAGTTTGTAAAAGTCTCGAGTGTATTTCGGGATCTTGCAATTTGGTTAATCTTTCCTCTGACGCTTTTAATTCTTCGACAATATCGAAAAGTATCTGGTAGATTTCATGTATCACACCGCCATCATCTTTTATTTTTGAATACAACCTGAGCAACTTCGAGAAAGATCTTTTCTCGCGCAGTACTATTTTTAAATTATACGCAGCGAGTTCAGGTGAAATTAAATTAGGGGAATACTCGAAATTTGAAATTTCAAGAAGATATTTGCTTAGCATTCTTCCGTAAAATCGAGCAAAAGTATCGCTTAAGGAAGAAGGTTCTTCTTTAATTTGATAATCTTCGGATGATAAAATCCAATCGCTATTTAGTTCTGCGGTTAACATATATTTTCACATTAGATGTAAACTATGCTGATACAAAAGTACAGCAAAACACTTACACATAATAACTATCGGGGTTTAAATTAACTTAATTTATAACTATCCCTACACTTTTGTAACGACAAAAATCATTCCGTGTTACATTTCCAGACGATTTATACAACAAAATTTTACAAAATCGCTGTTTAATTAGCATTTGGAACGGTTTACAAGGTTTGATGCTTACAAAAAGATAGTTTATTTTTACGTTTTTTGCAAGTTTTCGCTCGTTTTTTATGTGTTTTCACATCAATTATCGCCAAACCCGCTACGAAGTAGCTGCGCTGCTTCGCCCAAATTCTGCGCAGCTAGTGAAGTAAACCCCTACTTCTCATTCCCTTTCTTCACCTCTTCAATGGCTTTCATTACCGGCATCAGCATTTCATGTGGGTTGCCGCCATCAAAACCATTGGATTCAAAGGTTCCTTTTTTGGTTTCAAAAACAAATTTTGCAAAAGGCGCAGCATCTGTTGCACGTTTATTGGAAGGAGCCTCCAACTCAGCAATTTCATCAAACTTTATATCTTTCACACTTTCAACAATAGACGCCCATTCTCCGGATTTGGTTTTACGCGAATAGTGGGTTGGCTCTCCCCTGCCGCTAAACGTCACCACAACAGAGTCAGGTGTAACCGTGGTTACTGTTCTTCCCATCATAGTCGTGGTATGGTATTCTACTTTTTTCAAATCTGTTTCTTCACAGGATATAGTCATAAAAGCAATTAAAAATAAAATTAGATAGCGCATAGGTTTTCATTTGAATCTTCTCAAATATAATGGTAAAATTCGTGCCAAAATAATAATCCCTCTGTCTGACGTACTCAACAGATTATAATTAGTAGGCCAACCAAGCCTGTTTTGATCGGTATAATTGTGTCTGAAAAGGTTCTTACTATCTTCATCTAAAAGATTTTGGAATGATTTTTGTTTTTTTTTAATGATCCAACTAAAACCATCCACTATGAAATCACGAATTCTACACCTTTCGCTTTTTATTGCTTTTTTATCTTTTCTAACCGTCTCTTGCCAAAAATCACTGGCTGACGAACACATAAAGTACCTTGGGTCATGGGGTTCTGACGACTATTCAATCGAAATTTGGAAAGATGGACATGGGGTCTATGAAAAAAGAAATAAAGGAAAAATCGACTGCTTTGTGAAAGTTAAAGGAAACCGACTGATATTTGAAAGCGGAGCGATAAACCACAAAAAATTTAATATTGATCAGGATCCGCATCAGGACACAAACGGAAATACCATTATGATTCTTGATGGCGACACTTTTTATAAGCACTAAAAACAGAGCTGTTTTGTAAAAAGAGGGAAATCACTCTCTTTTAAATTGATTTCTCTACAACATCAATACCAGCACAAATTCTCCTTCCTCAACGATTGAAATATCTTCGGGGATATAAACCAGCGCATTGGCCTGGGCAAAAGAACGCAACATGGCCGAACTTTGCCCGTCTAATATCCTCACTTCATTTTCAAAAGCAAAAGCTTTCAGGAACTCTGCCCGATTTCCCTTTTTCTCATAGGTGCTGAACAAAGGCAACTCTCTTTGACTACAGCCGTTAAACTTTCCGTGGATCCATTTACTGAGTGTGGGAAGAATATACAGGTAAAATGAAGTCATAGCCGCCGCCGGATTTCCCGGCAAAGCAAAAATTAATTTTTCTTTATAATGACCAAAATACAAGGGTTTTCCCGGTTTTTGTTTGACTTTATAAAACACCTCTTTTACCCCTGCCGCTTTTACTGCTTTTCCTACAAAATCGTAATCCCCTACTGAAATTCCGCCGGATATAATCAGCAGATCAGACTCGATCAAACAACTTTCTATGGTTGCCACGGTCTGCTCATATTGATCGGGGATCCTGATTTGACGGACATCAAAAAATCCAAATTGCCGGAATGCGCTTTCCAACATCACCGAATTGCTTTCATATACCTTTCCATACTCCAGCAGATCTCCCGGCCGGATGAGCTCATTCCCGGTTGTTAAAATTGAAATTTTTGGACGGGGGCTCACTTCTACCTGATGAATGCCAAGGCTAGCCAAAAAACCAATTCCCGCCGGACTGAGTTCTGTGCCCACTTCAAGGGCTACTGCTCCCTTTTTTATTTGCTCCCCCTGATAGCGGATGTTTTGATGGGGCTCGATCGCTGTGGTAAACGCAATAGAGTTGCCCGTTCTGATCACATCTTCTTGCCGAACAACCGTATTGGCCGAATCAGGAACTGCCGCACCGGTAAAAATGCGAACGGCTTCCCCTTTTTTGAGATCAAATTGTTTACTGCTTCCGGCAGCAACTTCCCCCAACACGGTATACTGCTGAACTGACTCACTGTAGTGAAGGGCGTAACCGTCCATGGCAGATTGATGAAAGGGAGGCATGTCAATCGGAGATTTGACGTCTTGTGTAAGTAGTAATCCCAACGCCTCTTTTAGGTCAACTAGTTTAGGAGGGCTTTTCTTCACGTACTGATCTACCAAATCTAATGCTTCTTCTACACCTATCATACATTCATTTTTTTTGTACTTAAAGATAGTTTATCTTTGGAAAAGATTGGTTCCAGATGAATCGGAATGCTTTTTTCTCATTTCATCTACCGCTAAAACAAATTGATTATGAAGTTTTTCCTTTTCTTAATTTTTGCTGCCCTTACTATTGTATCCTGCAAAAATAAAGGCTGTACAGATGAAGCAGCTACCAATTATGACGCCCAGGCAAAAAAAGATGACGGAAGTTGCGTGTATGACAGTACTACGGTGACTCCGCCCATTGACCAAAACACAACGGTTGAAGGGTATTCAATTTTGGAGAAATTGCCCGGCATCTGGAACGGGCCGGTTAGCAGTTCAACGCCTTTAGGGGGATACCCTGAATGGGTTGTAGATTTTCGCCCCATTTCTCCTGCACAGGTGTCAGCAAAAAATGAACTGGACTCTGTCAATGACATTTTTATGAGTTTTTTCATTGTAAAACATGATGGGGGATACAAAATGGCATTCAGAAACGGAGGAGGATTTGCCGGAAATGTCCGCACATCTTATATGCTACTAGACAGTGTCAGTGAAACGGTAAATGAATCCTATTATCGATTCAGTGATCCCGCCGGCGGAAAAGAACGTGTGAATACTGAGATTGTATTTCATGATGACAGTTTATTGATGCATACCTATACCAATCATTACAACACCCTTGCTCAGGCAGAAACACACATGCAGTGGAAAGCTGACCTGAGAGATGCAAACTCTGCTCAGGATGCCATTGCTTTGTTTAATTATCCTCAAAAACAAGAAGTGAAAGATTTCAGCACCACCTTTGACGATCAAACAGAGGCAGTATATTACGGTAACGTCAATGATCCCTATCCTGAATCAGCACAACCTCATCTGGGGGTTTCTACGGTCAACATTTCCGTATCCAATCCGGCAACGGTAGATAACACTAAAAAAATTGTCATCATTATCACCACGCAACCCCTGTTCAATGGCTTTGTTTTTCAACCACAAAATTTGGATTTCAGATCCCGATATGTCTTTGTCAATGCGCAAACAACTACCGATTTTGATTTTAACTATATGCATCCGGGAGATTATTATATCAATGCCATTTATGATGAAAACGGAGATTATGACTTCTCCAGCGGGGATTACATGAATAGTTCTTTTGATGTGCCTTTATCTCTCTCTAGTGAGTCTACGGCTGCAGCAACGGTGGATATTAATTATCAAATACCTTAACGAAACCCTCGCACTCGTCTGCGACGAGTGCGAGGGGGAATGATGCGGGCTTACATTGTTTCTGATTAAATATAATTTATCTTTGAAAAAAGACGAATAGGTATATGCATTCAAAATTTGAAATTCATCCCGATATTTCAAAATCGGAAACCTTACCTGCCGAATTTTATCGCAGTGATGAAGTTTTTGAGCAGATAAAAGAGAAGGTTTTCCTAAAATGTTGGCAATTAGTAGGAGATGAAGACCTCTTGCCTTTTGAAAAATACGCTTATCCGTTTTGGTATATGGAGCATTATCTGGACGAGCCTCTGGTACTTGTAAAGCAAGAGGGTGGTGAAGTGGTGTGCTTGTCAAATGTGTGCACGCACCGCGGCAACCTGATTGTACAACAGGCAGGAAAGCAAAGGACATTGAACTGTCTGTATCATGGAAGAAGGTTTGGCTTAAAGGGAAACTTTGAACACATGCCCGAATTTGAGGATGCTAAAGATTTTCCAAGAAGTTGTGAAGGGTTAAAGCGTTTTTCGATAGAGCGTTGGGGACAATTTATATTTACGGCTTTGGATCCTGCATTTGATTTTAAACAGGTTTTAAATAAAATGGATGAAAGGGTCGGCTTTTTGCCGCTGGAGCAATTTCAAATCGAAAAATCATTGTCCAGAGATTATTTAGTGAATGCAAATTGGGTCTTGTATTGTGATAATTATTTGGAGGGATTTCACATTCCCTTTGTTCACCCCGATTTAAATGCAAACCTGGATTACAGTAAATACACTACGGAATTGTATGATTATATGAGTTTGCAGATTGGGTTTGCAGATGATGGGATAGAGTGCTTTGCTCTTCCTGAAGGTCATCCGGATTTCGGAAAACAAGTTGCAGCTTACTATTACTGGGTTTTTCCTAACATGATGTTCAATTTTTATCCCTGGGGATTGTCCATTAACATTGTAAAGCCTATCAGCAATAAAAAAACAAAGGTGAAGTTTATTTCTTATGTATGGAATCCTGAAAAACTGGAAGTAGGTGCGGGAGGATTGCTAGATAAAGTAGAACGTGAAGATGAATTTGTAGTGGAAGGCGTTCAAAAAGGAATTTCGTCTCGTTTTTATCAGAAAGGCAGATTTTCACCGACCAGGGAAAAAGGAGTGCATCATTTTCAGAAACTGTTGGTCGATTTTTTGAATGCCTGATCAACTCATAAACTCCCAGGCTGTTCGGTAAGTGGCATTTTCTTCAACATACTTCAAAAAATCATTGTAAAAACTATCTTGCCCGATCCCGATTGTAGCTGAATCGCCAATGATGACCAACTTCATCTTTGCACGGGTCATGGCGACATTCATCCTGCGGTAATCTTTTAAAAAACCTATGTCCCCTGATTCATTGGAGCGAACCAATGAAATGATAATGATGTCGCGCTCCTGCCCTTGAAAACTATCTACCGTATTGGCATATCCCTCAAAACCCCGCAGGGCATCTTCAATGAAGTTCAATTGCGCCCGATAAGGTGTAATCACTCCTATGCTAAAGGGTGTTGTTGGATATTCTTTCAAGATGTTTTGCAACACCTTTACTTCTCCGGGATTTCGAATTCCTCCTCCCTCTGCATCTTTTTCCTCCTCAAATCCACAGCCCGCAGTATCGATAAATTCTACCGGCGTATGTTCATTTTTGGGCAAAGTGCGATTGGCTACTGATTGATCCGCGGTTAATTTTCCTCCGTAAAACTGTTGATTAGAAAACTCCATAATCAGAGAATTCATGCGGTATTGTACGTTTAACAGCTGTTTGGGATAACCTATTTTTTCAGCCTGCTCTAACAATGAAACGGCCAGGCCTAATTTTTCAGCCTCATGGGAAATAACCGTTGCCGGAAGTTGTAATTCATCTCCTGCCACTACTAATTTTTTACCAAAATGAGCAACACTCCAAATTGCAGGTTCTATCGCCTGTCCACCCTCATCTACCACTACTGCATCAAAAGGCTGTAATTTTTCTGCTACTGCCTGTACACCATAAAATGTTCCCGCGATTACCTCTGCTTTTTCCAATACATTTTGAATTAAATCAGCCTGCACTTTTCGGATATCACTCTTTAAACTTCGTAACTCTGCCTTTAACTGTTTTCGTTCTTCATGCTCATCTTTCCCAAAATTCCTTCGGAACTTGAAGGCATTTTCCCGAACATTTTTGGAACGATTTTTCAAATCCAGTAGTAAATTATATGATCGATCTGAGCGGATCAATGTCTCCAAATACACCGCCGACACCTGATCATCCACCTTACTTTCATTGCCAATTCGAACGACTTTTACGCCTTTTTTCATCAATTGAAGGCAGCAATTGTCCACAGCAGCATTGGAGGGAGCACACAAAAGCACTTTCATCTCGCGACTGATCATTTCCCGAATTCCCTCCACCAAAGTTGTCGTTTTTCCGGTTCCCGGAGGACCATGTATCAGACTCACCATATTATCAGATAACATCTCTTTTACTGCTTTATTCTGATTTTCATTGAGTCGATTACTACTGAATTCGACAGTATTATCCGCTTTTTGGTTGAGAGAATAGAAATTTTCAAAGATCGGATAAGGCGCTTCTTTTAAAATTTCCCGCAGCGTTTTTTCGTAAAGTTGATAGGTTTTGGTATCTACCAGTGAGTTGATCCCGATTTTTCCTTTTTTAATCCAATCCTGCACATCTTCCTCCCCTATTTTCACCACTGCCTCGTCTAGTTTCAATCGGATGAGGATGCCTTCTGTTTTATCGCCTTCTGCATTGAAAATTTCAACCGATTTCCCACTGCTAAATGCGGTTCCTTCCTGATTGGGATTGAGTTTAAAGCTCAGCAGTTGATCACCAAAATCATTGTATGAAATTTCTCTAAACTCTACCGGGTACAGGGTGATTCCCGCTTTAATCCGCTCTTTATAGGCTACCTGTTCTGTGAGCAGCCGGTGCGTGTCTACCTCTTCTTGCTGGGCGATCTTCAATGCGCGCAATAATTGCTCAACATATACTTTATTATCGATTTTCATCCGGGTAAAATTACCTATTTTTGAATTGATACTAACTTCGCATAACTATGAGACCTTATCCTGAAATTATTGAAGAATTAAAAGAAAAAGATCCGGTATTAAAGACGGTTTCTGCTCATGCGCAGGGCGAGCTAACCCCTACTCCCAGTATCGACATTTATTATTACCTGCTCAATTCGATTATTTCCCAACAATTATCCACCCGGGTAGCAGAAATTATCTGGCGGCGGTTTTTAGACATTTTTCCGGAGCAATATCCTGAACCTCTACTGCTGATGAATAAAGAAGATCATGAACTGCGGGATATTGGTTTGTCCTATCAAAAAGCCGGTTACATGAAAAATGTAGCTGATTTTTCAGTAGAATTCGGAATGAATTTTGAACAACTCCATGAAAAGTCAGATGAAGAGTTTATTAGCTATTTGACGCAAATTAAAGGCGTAGGAAAATGGACAGCTCAGATGGTGTTGATGTTTCCCATGGATCGACCCAATGTTTTTCCGGTAGATGATTTGGGTATTCAAACAAAAATGAAGAAATATTACAACATCCGGCTGGAGAAAAAAGAACTGAAGCAAAAAATAATCGCGATCAGTGAAAAATGGCATCCCTATAAAACATTGGCAAGTAAGTTGCTGTGGAATGCCGGATAGATTTTTTATCTTCACCCCTTAATTTTTAAGTTATGAAAAAAATTGTATTCGCCTTTATCCTTCAGCTGACACTTATTTCCGGATTTTCGCAGAACGTCACGGGCAATTGGCAAGGCATTTTAACCCACCCTGAAGATACAATTGGCTTCACGGATAATTACGCTTTTTGGTTGACCATTGAACAAGAAGGAGACAAAATCACCGGTTATTCCAGAATAGAACTGGCAAACAGTAAAAATTACAGCGTCATGAAATTTGAGGGCACTTTCAACAACAATCACCTGAGTGTAGTAGAAAACGCCTGGGAAGAATCTCACATGGGAAAGGGTATTTTCATCAACTGGTGCCTAAAGCGTGTGAGTTTGATCTATACCTGGGAAGATTCTACAGAATCCCTCAGAGGTGTTTGGTCTTCTAGCAAAGATTGCGGTCCCGGTGAAATTTATGTGTACCGCTCACCCGAAGAGTTTAATGCAAGAACAGCACAAAGCTATGATTATGTTTCTTTTAGTGAGTTTAAAAGGATGTTAAAGGATGAAGAATCAGTACTGGGACAGAAAGTGATCCTGCCTAAAGTTACTTTTGATGCTTATCAGGCGTATTTGATCAAAGATGCGCGTCCGGTGTTAAAGGAATTAAAAGAAATCATGAATGAGTACCCGAATTTGAAAATCACGATTTTGGGGCATACGGGAAACTTAGGAAATGACCAGTTTAATTTAATTTTATCACACCAAAGGGCGAAAACAGTGAAAGATTATCTGACGAAGATGGGAATTTCAGAATCAAGACTTCAATATCAAGGATTTGGTGAATCCCGACCGGTAGCTCCTAATAATACAGAAGAAGGCAGAAGAAAAAACCGCCGAATAGAATTTGAAATAGTCTCTGAGTAAGGCGTAAACACTTATTATTAACTAGATTAACATTTGTCCGTGAAAAATCTTCACCGGATTCATTTTGCAGACACAACATTATTCTTATCTTCATCCTGTCTATTATAAAGACAAACTGTTTATTTATTAACCAATCAAATAATAATTCGCTATGAAAAAGCTATTGTTTATGTTGTTCATCCTTGGAGGATTAACAATGGGATTTGCCAGCTGTGGTGGTGGAGAAGAAGAAGGTGGAGAAGAAAATACTGAATCTGCAGAAGGTGGAGAAGAAGAATCAGAAGAGGACGCTCACTAAGCGCTTCTTTTATACATCTTAAAAAACCATTCGTTATTGACGGGTGGTTTTTTTTAGTTTAAGATGATTTTAATTCTGTCTTTATTCACCCATTTTGCCCATTCTTTGCTATACCCGTGGATGCGCTTTGCTACTTTTCCTTTTGCATCTTCCACGGCATACCCCTGATTGACCCAGTTGAAAATCCCGCCATATAAATTATACACATTTGTATACCCCTGCTGTTCTAATTTTTCACCTACTTTTTCACTCCTGTAGCCGATTGAGCAATACAAATAAATCACTTTTTCTTTTGGAATGTCTTTGAGTTGATCCGGGTGAAAGGCATCATACTCCACATGTCTGGCTCCCGGAATGTGACTGATCACATATTCTTTTTTTTGACGGGTATCCAACAACAATAGAGATGACTGTTGACTTAACTTCACCTGTAACTGTGCTGGTGTAACAAAACGGATAGATTCGGCGAGCTCTCGCTTCAGCATTTTTTCAAATCCTTCAGGATTTTGTCCAAACCCAAAAGAAAACAAGAGCACTGTAAATAAAGATAATATCCGCCTCATACTGTTCATTGATCAAGAATTAAGCCAGCTTTAGTTGAGTAAATGTCGAAAAAATGTGACTAAACTTACACAATAAGAACTTTTACCGCCCTATTTTTGTTGTGGATGAAGCGTTATTTTCCTATACTCGATTGGTTACCCAACTATTCTAAAAAACAGTTTAAGGGCGACTTACCTGCCGGCTTAACCGTGGGTGTCATTCTGGTGCCACAAGGCATGGCTTATGCCATGATTGCGGGTTTGCCTCCTGTTTATGGATTGTACGCCGCTTTATTTCCGCAACTCGTCTATGCCATTTTGGGCACTTCCCGACAATTAGCCGTAGGACCGGTGGCTTTGGACTCTTTATTGGTCGCTTCAGGATTAGGTGCCCTGAAATTATCCGGGATAACCGATTACATCTCTATGGCCATTTTTCTTGCCTTTTTCATGGGATGTATACAACTGTTTTTAGGACTGCTGCGGATGGGGTTTTTAGTAAATTTTCTTTCCAAACCGGTAATTAGCGGTTTTACTTCCGCCGCCGCTTTAATCATTGGGTTTAGTCAGCTGAAACACCTGATGGGAGTCTCCATTGAAGGGAGTAGTCATATCCATGAAGCCGTGGTGAATACCTTTCAGGTGATTGGCCAAACCAACCTGTACACCCTAGGGATAGGTATTGCGGGAATTTTGATCATTTTATTACTCAGAAAATGGAAAAGGGCCTTTCCTGCTTCACTTTTTGTTGTATTGCTGGGAATTGCACTCATGTATTTTTCAAATTTACAAGAATCAGGAGTGCAATTGGTGGGCGCCATCCCAAAAGGTTTGCCTGCATTTCATTTTACTACACCTTCACAAGAACAGTTTGTCGCTATTTTCCCCATAGCATTGGCCCTGGCTTTAGTGGCTTTTACAGAAGCCGTGTCTATTGGGAAATCGCTGGAACATAAACATGACGATTATAAGGTAGATGCCAGTCAGGAATTAGTGGCTTTGGGATCGGCAAATATCATTGGTTCGCTTTTCCAATCCTATCCGACTACGGGAGGGTTTTCCAGATCTGCAGTAAACCATGAAGCTGGGGCAAAAACAGGAATGGCAGCCGTAATTGCTGCGATAATCGTTGCTGCTACCTTACTCTTTTTAACCCCCGTCTTTTATTTCTTGCCCAAAGCAGCTTTGGCATCTATTATCATGGTAGCCGTTTTAGGACTGATGGATTTTAAGTATCCCATTCACTTATTGCGCAATCACCGGGACGAATTTTTATTGTTGCTGATCACCTTTATGGTTACTTTATTTATCGGAATCATTCAGGGAATTATCGTGGGTGTGCTTTTTTCTCTGTTATTGCTGGTGTATCGAACCGCAAAACCTCACATTGCTGAATTGAGCAGAATCACAGGTACCAATTATTTCAAAAATGTAGAACGCTTTCCCAATGAAGTAGAACACCGCACAGATCTCCTCATTTTTCGATTTGACGGGCAATTGTATTTTGGAAATACCAATTATTTTAAGTCAGAACTGGCGAAACGAAGTGGAAAGAAAGGGGCGCAGCTCAGAGCGATCATCCTCAATGCTGAATCCCTCAACTACATTGATTCAACAGGTGGGAATGTGTTGCTGAATGTCATTAAAGAAATGAAAAAAAAGGGGGTTCGATTCATGATCTCCGGAGCAATCGGCCCAACAAGGGACAAGCTTTTTAAAAATGGAATTATAGACGAATTGGGAGAAGAAAATTTATTTATTCAAACACATGAAGCGGTAGATTTTTTGGATAAAGGAAAGGCAAATACCGATATGCAAAACAAAATTGTCAGACAAACGAAGCCATAATTTGTGACAAATGTCACCTCCCATACGAGGTGAACCTATTACCTTTGTCATACAATACTTAAGAGGATGAAAATAGAACAGATATATACGGGATGTTTAGCGCAGGGAGCTTATTACATTGAAAGCAATGGTGAAGCAGCGATTATTGATCCTTTGCGAGAAGTTCAGGGATATATTGATATGGCCAGAGAAAGAGGAGCTAAAATTAAATACATTTTTGAAACACACTTCCATGCAGATTTTGTCAGTGGCCACGTTACCCTTGCAAAAGAAACAGGAGCGCCAATTATTTACGGTCCTACGGCACAGCCCAATTTTGAAGCCGTGATCGCAGAAGATGGTCAGGAATTTAAATTGGGAAAAGTCACCATAAAAGTGTTACACACCCCCGGTCATACCATGGAAAGCTCCACTTATTTATTGCTGGATGAAAGCGGAAAAGAACACGCTATTTTTTCCGGAGACACCTTATTTTTAGGAGATGTAGGGCGACCGGATTTGGCGCAAAAGGCAGCAAGTATGACCCAGGAAGAATTGGCCGGTATCCTCTACGAAAGTTTGAGAAATAAAATAATGACTTTACCGGATGATGTTATTGTTTATCCGGGACATGGTGCCGGATCAGCTTGTGGAAAAAACATGAGTAAAGAAACAATCGGCTCAATTGGACATGAGAAAAAAAACAATTACGCCTTGCGTGCGGACATGAGCAAAGATGAGTTCATAAAAGAGGTAACAGAAGGGCTGGCCAATCCACCTGCCTATTTCCCTTTAAATGTAAAAATGAATAAAGAAGGCTATGAAGATATTGGAGAGGTATTGAAAAGGGCGGATACCGGCCTGAGTCCTGAAGCTTTTGAAGCCGCAGCCAATGAAACCGGAGCCATCATTTTAGATGTGCGTCATCAATCTGAATTCTCTAAAGGCTTTATTCCGCGGTCTATCTTTATTGGTATTGATGGGGGATTTGCACCCTGGGTCGGTGCCTTAATTAAAGACGTCAATCAACCCATTTTGTTGGTTTCAGATGAAGATCGACTGGAAGAAGTTATTACCCGCCTGTCCAGAGTAGGATTTGACAAGGTGATCGGTTATTTAAAAGGTGGATTTGAAGCCTGGAAAAAAGCAGATAAAGAAATAGATCGCCTGGAGAATATTTCAGCAGAAAAACTGGCAGAAAAACGCAAATCGAATGAGAACATCAGCATTATAGATGTTAGAAAACCCAGTGAATACGAAGCAGAGCACATCACATCAGCAAAAACAGCTCCTTTGGATGACCTCAACGATTATCTCTCTGTTTTTGATGAGAAAAACACCCATTATGTTCATTGTTTAGGGGGATATCGCTCTGTTATTGCCTCTTCTCTTTTGAAGGCCAGAGGTATTCACAATATTGTGGATGTGTTGGGTGGATACAAAGCGCTGGCTGAAACCGATCTTCCGAAAACAGACTTTGTTTGCCCTACTACTACTAAAAAGGAGTAGAGAAATGGATAAATCCATTCTAAACATATCAAATGCCATTCATAGCCCACGAATTAATTCGTGGGCTATGAGAAATGTAACGAATAACCAAACCGTTTCAACGGTTTACAAAATATAACACCATGCCACATTAATTTAATAAAATTTGGATACACGCTATATGAGCAACCAAAGAAAGAATGCCGCTAATTTCCGGTGCCATAGAGAAAAAGGTTTATGATTTTATTTCCACGCAATTACGTGAGCAGGGTTGTCCGGTAAGAATTATCAACAGAATGCCCGACCATATTCATAGTTTGTTTTTGCTAAGCCCTCAAAAATCAATTGCTGAAGTCATCAAGCAAATCAAAGGCAGCAGCTCACATTACATCAATCAAAACAATTTAATTGAGAAGAAATTTGCTTGGCAGACAGGTTATGCCGCTTACTCTGTTTCTGAATCGGTAGTCGAGAAAGTTTTTTTATACATCAATAACCAAAAACAACACCATCAGAAAAAAACCTTTGCACAAGAGCATGATGAGTTTCTAAAATTATATGGTTTAGATTTTGAGGGTTAGAATTTTAGAAAGTGTTTGTTGGCCCACTGATTTTGACTTGGCTATCGCGTAGAAAACTAATACTAATCGAGTAGACTGCCGTGAACAATAATGCCCACAGTCTGTCCCGATTTTTTATCGGGAGTGCGCCTACTAACGTTTAAAGTCAGCATCCAGGATCGTGGTTTGGCCAACGCACTAGCGGCGGCATTTAAAAAATGCCTAATTTTAGGCGACCGCTACGAAATTGACTATCAAGACAGGAAAAAGAAATATCAGTTTACCTCAAAACTGGATGCTGAATTGGAAAAAAATAGAATTGGAAAGTAAATGACCCCTAAAAAACTCAAAGACATACTGCAAAAAGGCGAAGGTATTGAAATCGAGTTCAAAACCTCTCAATTTGAACTGAACAAAGATGCTTTTGAGTCCATCTGTGCCTTTCTCAACCGCAGGGGTGGATATATGCTATTGGGGGTGAAGAATGACGGAACAGTGGAAGGAGTGATTGAAGATTGCGTACAGGA
>JBBDID010000072.1:0-9912 GCA_040880585.1 Crocinitomicaceae bacterium
CCCACCTGGGCTCGAACCAGGGACTTTCTGATTATGAGTCAGATACTCTAACCAGCTGAGTTATAGGCCCAAATTTTTATTTTTTTCGAGTAGGGCGCTCGAAATACACTTTGCACTCAATCCTCAAACGACTTTACGTTTACATCTTTTTAACCAACTAAAGAGCGATTAAGTGTAGAAGGGGTGCAAATTTATTTTTTAAATCTGTATAATCAAAGAAATAAATGAAAAACTGGTAAATGACTAATCTTTCTTTTCTTTTTCTTTTTTCTCAGCAGGAGCAGGAAATCTATAAGCAAATCCTACACCTAAAACTTCTTTAAACTGTAAGCGTGGACCTTTACCGATCTGCACTCCGTCATCATTATACACCGCAATATCTATATCATCATCATAAATAAGGTGGGTAGATAAGGTAGCTGAGATGTATTTATTCACTTTGAACTGAATAAGTGTTTCCCATTGTACATCTATATTTTGTGGATTGTTTAAATAGTTTGAAAACAGACTCAAACTGGAGGTAATTTTAATATTTTCCATGAGTTCATGATTATACCCTAGGCGGATATACCCACCGGCTTCGTACCTGACTTTTTGACCCGGTGTTATAACAGAACCACTGGTATCTGCAGGTCTTACTCCAAAGGATCCCTGATTGGATAAAACCTCATCTAATACAAAAGTAGATTTCATGGTAAAGGGAGCAATAAAGGCAGAGAAAAAGGAGGTGGGCTTAAAGTCCATTCCTGCTGCTGCCAGAAGATAACCCGGAGCCATAAATCTTGAAATGGCGACTGAATCATTGGGGTAATTATATCCGGCTGTAGCCTGAGTGTTAAAGTTTATCAGGGCTGAGTAATGCCAGTATTTAGAGGCTTTTTTCCCAAACTTTGAGAAAAGATCAATCTTATCGTCGGTTTTTATCCAGCGGGCATTGTTTTTTCTCCCCTGTCGCTGTAATCCATAACCGAGATTTATGGAGTTTTCCCACTGTAACTTGTTTTTTGTGTATTTAGCACCTAAACTGACCAAGCTATTTATAGAAATTGAATTCTGTCCCCCGGCGTTCCAGTTGGTTAAGCTGACTTGTGAACCATTCAATGACAGTAGCCCCTTAAAAGCCCATCCTTCAATGGTGTCAATCTCTACTTTGCGCAGGTCTTTTTCGCGATCTTTGATTTGGGATTCACCAATTGTGGAGATCAATAATAAAAAGAATAAAAGCGAAAGATGTTTCATGGCTTCTTGTTTTTTAGTAGATCGCGTATTTCCATTAATAATTCCTGATCTTTTGTAGGTACTGTAGGCGCAGAAGGTTGTTTCTCTTTTTTAACTTTCATTTTGTTATACGCTTTAATGACCAAAAAAACAGCAAAAGACACAATAATAAAAGTAATGATGGTGTTGATAAATGAACCATAAGATATGGCCACGTGCCCCTCTATAACTCCGGTCTCAGGATTTAATGTTCCTTCAGTTAAAACATATTCTAAAGATTTAAAATCAACTCCTCCAATTAGTTTTCCAACAGGAGGCATAATAATATCATCTACTAAAGACTTGACAATGGCACCAAAATATGTAGCTATAATTAAACCTACAGCAAGTTCTAAAACGTTTCCTTTTGCAATAAAGGCTTTAAATTCTTTTAACATAATTCATTTTTTGAGTTCATAAGACAAACGACCGTCAAAAGAGAATGTTCAAGATTAAAAATTTGTGGTATTCACGAAGTTTCTCATTAGAAATGAACAACTACCTATAAAAGATTAAGATGTTGAATTAATACATCTTTGTATGAACGACTGACAGGAATAGATTTGTCATCAATCATCAACATATTTTCATCCAAACGTTTAATTTTTTCCAGAGAAACAATAAATGAACGGTGAACACGCAAAAAACGATCTTCCGGTAGCCGGTTAGCAATTGCTTTCATAGTAGATAGCACAGTATATCTACCTTCTGAGGTATTGATTTGGACGTAATCAGCCAGCGCTTCTAAATAGGTAATATCGGAAAAATTAACCCGTGAAAAACCTTTGTTTTTCTTGATAAACAAATGGTCTTTTTCATCTGAATTTGATTTAACAGCTGATTTTATTTCCAAAATTTTATTCACCGCCTGATCAAAACGATTGGGATCTAAAGGTTTTACCAAATAGTCAGCAACATCATAATTATAGGTGTCTGCAGCATATTCTTTTTTTGAACTAACCACGATCACATGTGGAATGTTTTTAACAGAAGCTATGAATTCAAGCCCATTCATGCCCGGCATTTCCATATCCAGAAAAAGCAAATCACAATCCAGATCATTAATCTCTTCAGAGGCCTTTATCGGATCATCAAACTGAGCGATTAATTCTGTATTATCATTTTTACTGATGAGGTTTTCAAGGATTTTTAATGACAGTGGGTCATCATCCAAAATAACGGCTTTAATCATAGGATAAATCAAAGATTTCTCAAATATAAGGGAAATAATGTTAACTGCCATTATTCATTAATTCTTGTACATCATATTGTTTTGGCGATTAATCCCGATTTAGAAGCGCTTAAATTATCGTACCTCAACTTTAAGTGACTGATCTGAATGAAAATTCAAACAAAATAATAGACCTTAAATTCACCAAAGTATCCTAACTTTGTTAATCGCCTAGCAGACCAACCTTATGTTACAAAAAAACGATCTTTTATCTGTTGATGCTATTATTTTTGATCTGGGAGGGGTTGTTTTGAATCTGGATTACCAGCTTACGATTAACGCCTTTAAATCGCTTGGAAAGGAAAACTTTGAAGCGTTATATGCGCAGGCTCAACAAAATAAAATTTTTGACGCTTTTGAAACCGGACAGCTTTCCGCTGCCGAATTTATCGATTATCTCAAACAATTTTTGCCGGATGTTAAAGAGGATCAACAAATTATTTCGGCATGGAACGCTATGCTGCTGGATCTTCCTCCTCACCGCATTCAATTGTTGGAAAAATTACGTAACCACTATCAACTTTTTTTGCTTTCTAATACAAATGAAATACATTATCAATCATTCCGGGAAACTCTTCAAAATAGGTTTGGTGATTTAGAATTGCTTGAAAAGTCTTTTGAAAAAACCTATTATTCACATAAAATAGAGAAGAGAAAGCCCAATGCAGATGCTTTCGAAATGGTACTTGGTGAGAACCAACTAAAAGCAGAGAACACCTTGTTCATTGATGACACCGAACAACATATTTTGGGCGCCCGTGAAGTAGGAATTAGAACGTATCATCTCAAGAATGAGGATATTTTAGATATTTTTAGCTGATTGTGTCAAACCGCCTACATCTCCAAACCGATAGTCAACAACAATTGATTGATTTACAAAATCGTTTGTTTGATCTTTCTGCGCGCAATCCTTTTATTGATGTAAAACCCAACCGACTTTACTTTTTAAAAAAAGATTCAACAGCTACTCTTGAAAAACTGTATAAAAAAGCCAACTTTTATAAGCGGGAATATGATTTAAGCACGTCCTTGCAAGTGTCTGTATTTATTAAGTGGATGGAACCAAATCGGGATCAATTTTTTATTTCTCCACTGGTTTACCGTCCCTGCCGGATTAAATTGAAAAGAAAAATTGAACAGGAATTTAAAGTGGAGATCGCTGAAGAAGAAGCGTATTTGATCAATCCCATTTTGAGACACAGCTTTTCTCGTTTTTTTGATGTTGATTTCCCGACAAAAATAACCGATATAGACACCTTTTGTGAACAGCTTATTCATGATTTGTCTACAGAAAACACCAACCTGCTCCAAACTGATGATTTTAATACAGCACCTGTTTGGGAACTAATAGTCACAGAAGCGATTGGAAATTTCAATTATAAAAAGAGTTTATTGGGTGCCGATTATGAATTGATTGCTGAACACCCTTCGCAACAGTTGTTGGATTTAATAGAAGGAATTCATCTTCCACTTACAGAAAAGCAAACTGATGTTTCACCTTTAAAGCGAATAGTTCCCCTTGATTTTTCACAATATACAACGGTACAGAAAGCAGAATATGGAAATTTACTGATTCAGGGACCACCGGGAACAGGGAAATCTCATACAATTGTTGCGCTAATCGGAAATTATTTAGCCAAAGGGAAAAAGGTACTCTTTGTGTCCCAAAAAAGATCAGCCTTAGAAGTGGTGTACGAACGAATTAAAGAGGTTGGTTTTGGTCACCTTACTGCTTTTTTGAATACCGAGAAGGATGAAAAAAAATCATTTTATCGGGAAGTGAAAAAAAGCTGGGAGAAATGTACTCAACCATTAGAACAGCAGAAGGTTTTCGAAAAAACTGATTTTCCATTGATCGATTTCTATTTAAGTACCTATACAGCATACAATGAAAATTTATCCGGATCTATTCACGATACAATGAAGTTGCTCATTGCGTTAGATGATCCCAAATCAGACCTCAAAGCAAATGGGAAAGTACCAAAACTAAGTGAGTGGTTGAAAAACCAAGAATTTCTATCTGCTTTGGAAGATAAAGTGAAAAAAGAATTGGGTCAAAAGAGATGGACAGATGCTTTTTTTCTTGATTTGAACCGGGCAGTTTTTAGTGAGGCAGATCCGATTTTGAAATTGGAAAAAAGACTCAATGAGTTGATCAGTATCGCAAATCAGATAAAAGAGATACAGGAGAAATTCGGCTTGAAGTTACCTACAATAGCATTTACCAATTTGTCGATTGCTGCAAGTATTTTAGCTATGGTAGATCGCACGCAACTGGAGCTATTGAATCCGGATTCAAGCCAGTATCTCAAATTTAGCAAATTGGCTAAAAAATACCAGTTGACACTTTCAAAAGTAAAACGTGCAGAAAAAGCAACACAAAACTGGACAAACAAACCCACATCTACTGAAATCATTGAGTTAACGGATCTCCTGAAACACCATGAATCACCAAGAGGGATATTGGGAATATTAAAACGTAATAATGAACGTTTAAAAAACGCTTTTTCAGCCTTCGATAAGCGACTCACAACAACAGCAAAATTGCAACTTTTAGAAGAGTTGAGAGCAGAGTACCATCTAAGATCTCAATTGCAAGAAACAGCCATACAGCTCAAGCATCAATATTGCATTGAAAATCCCGAAAATGAAATTGATCAAATTTTGTATTTAAGGAATAAATTAAATGCAATTTCACAGACCGATTACCTTACCATACTTGAACATCCTGAGCGATTGAATTTAATTCGAAAATTATCTGAAGTCCACCCTAAAATTCAAAATTTTAACCACCTCTCACGATTTATTTTTGAAGAGCCGGTTGTTGGCTTTCCTGAGGAGGTGTATGATCGACTTCTTGAACTGAAAGAAAACCTGCTTCCTTTAAAAATATTCCTTGCAGATGTATCAATATTTTATGCCCTACCAAAGGAGATACAGGATTTTATCCGACAGAATCCCGGAACGGTACAGCATTTGACAGCAATAGTAGCCTACCACAACCTGTTAGAACAAACACGATTTGAACCTGAGTTTAAAAAATTGTCAGCAAGACAGCTCCAATCTGATCTGGATCAGAAGTTGAGAATAGAGAAACAACAATTTAAAGCGCACAGTTGGGAAATTAAAGCGCACCATCATCAATTACTCAGAGAGAAAGAAAAACTGTTGGCAACACCGGCCTCTAAATTATCGGATGAAGAAAAAACACATAAAAAAGCGTTGAGAAAAAGTAAAAAGACGCTTTTACATGAAATGAATAAATCCCAGAGACATTTGCCGGTGAAAGAATTTATTGAGCAAAGTTGGGAATACCTAAAGGATATGCAGCCGATTTGGATAATGAATCCTCTAGCTGTTTCTGAACGATTACCTTGTCAGTCTGAAATTTTTGATGTGGTGATTTTTGATGAATCTAGTCAAATTCCTCTTGAAGATGCAATTCCAACGGTGTATCGCGCCAAACAAACCATTGTTGTTGGAGACGATAAGCAGATGCCCCCTTCACGATTTTTCACAACATCTACAGAAGGAAGCACTTTACTTGATCAGGCTGATAAAACGTATACCCAACAAATGCTGAAGTGGCATTATAGAAGTGAACACCCGGATTTAATTGCGTTCTCAAATCGGTATTTTTATGACAACGAATTGCTGGTTCCGCCACCCGTCCGGAATGAAAATCCAATAGATTTTGTAAAAGTTGAAGGGGTCTTTGAAGATCGAACAAACAAAATGGAGGCAAAGAAAATTGCAGAAGAAATCTCAAAAATAGGAACAAGCCGGCTGGGAGATTATGGAATAATTGCATTTTCAAAAAATCAGGAAAATGAGATCCGAAAAGCCCTTCGATCACACAAAGTTCCGGAAGAAGAATTGTTGATTCGTAACCTTGAAAACGTTCAGGGAATTGAAAAAGAGCACATTTGGATTTCTGTAGGATATGCGCCCGATAAAAACGGTGTTTTTCGTTTGAATTTTGGACCGGTCAATCAACAGAACGGAATAAACCGACTGAATGTTCTTTTTAGCCGGGCACGCAAAAGTATTCGTCTTTTTTCTTCAATTTATGCTGAAGATGTGGGGTATTCCGATAATCCGGCTGTTATGTGTTTGAAGGATTATCTCTCTTATGCTTTTCAACGGGCAAATGATAGAAGGATGAACAAGGTGGTTGAAGCAGATAAAGAAGCGTGGACTGTTCTGCAAGACCCAAATATTATTCATTATCAATTGCGGTATGGCTCTTCTGTCGACTGCTATATACATCATGATCAGGCCAAAGTTTTGTTACTTGATCCCTGTTTGTCTAAAAATGAATCAAATGATTTGCTAACGGTTTACAATCTCTTAAAAGGACGATTTAAAGCAGTGAAAATTATGCTATCGGCAGATTATCGAAAACACCCAGAATCCTTTGAAAAAGAAATGAAAGATTTTTTCTTGCATCCGATAGCTTAACTGCTTACCGTATTGGAATTTCTCCACTTGCTGTACAAAAATAAATTTTTAGCGATCTGTAATCTGAAGGTGATGGTACAGGATTAAAAAACACTATCTTTGCGGCTATGGAAAACATAAGAAATTTCTGTATCATAGCGCATATTGATCATGGCAAAAGTACACTTGCAGATCGTCTGCTTCAAGCAACCAATACTATTTCTGACAGAGACATGAAAGAACAGGCGTTGGATGATATGGATTTGGAGCGGGAGCGTGGCATCACGATAAAGTCACACGCCATACAAATGGACTACACCCATGAGGGTAAAAACTATGTCTTAAACCTGATTGATACACCCGGACACGTAGACTTTTCTTATGAAGTTTCCCGGTCTATTGCAGCTTGTGAAGGTGCTTTGCTTATTGTAGATGCCGCACAGGGTATTGAAGCTCAAACCATCTCTAATCTATACCTGGCATTAGAAAATGATCTCGAAATTATTCCGGTTTTAAATAAAATGGATTTACCGGGTGCTGAACCTGAATCTGTAACCGACCAAATTGTGGAGTTGATTGGGTGTGATGCATCAGATGTTATCCCGGCAAGTGGAAAAACGGGCTTGGGAATTGACCAAATTCTGGAAGCAATTATAAACCGAATTCCGGCTCCGAAAGGAAATCCTGATGGCGCATTGCGCGCAATGATATTTGATTCTGTGTACAATTCTTTTAGAGGGATAATCGCTTATTATCGGGTAATTGACGGAAGGATAAGAAAAGGCGATATGGTCAAATTTGTGGCGACCAACAAAAAATATGAAGCGGATGAAGTAGGGATTCTCAGGATGACTATGGAACCAAGAAAAGAAGTTTCTGCAGGTGATGTGGGATATATTATTTCTGGGATCAAGCAGGCAAATGAAGTGAAGGTGGGAGATACAATTACAACAGTAGTCAACCCTTGTCAGAATGTCGTTCAGGGATTTGAAGATGTTAAACCAATGGTATTTGCCGGCATCTATCCGGTAGATACAGATGAGTATGAGGAACTGCGTTTTTCTATGGAAAAATTGAAACTCAATGATGCATCACTCACTTTTGAACCTGAAAGTTCACAGGCATTGGGCTTTGGATTTAGGTGTGGGTTTTTGGGAATGCTACACATGGAGATTATTCAGGAAAGATTAGAACGAGAATTTGATATGACTGTCATCACAACAGTCCCAAACGTTTCTTACAAAGCATACTTGAGAAATGATGATGAGGTACACATTGTGAATAATCCCTCTGAATTACCGGATCAATCGTTACTGGAGTACGTAGAAGAACCTTACATTAAATCACAGGTGATTACCAAGTCTGAATATGTCGGGCAAATCATGAATTTGTGTATCGAAAAAAGAGGAGAACTTAAAAATCAAGTGTATTTAACACAAGATCGGGTAGAAATAACCTTTGAAATGCCAATGGGTGAAATTGTTTTTGATTTTTATGATAAACTCAAAACGGTTTCCAGGGGATATGCATCTTTTGACTATTTCCCAATAGGATACAAACGATCGGATTTAATTAAACTTGATATTTTACTCAATGGAGATCAGGTAGACGCACTTTCTGCTCTGGTGCATAGAAGTAATGCTTTTGAATTGGGGAAAAAGATTTGCCTCAAATTGAAAGAACTTATCCCCCGACAACAATTTGAAATTCCAATTCAGGCTGCTATTGGTGCTAAAGTAGTGGCAAGAGAGACAATTAAAGCCCTTCGAAAGGATGTTACTGCCAAATGTTACGGAGGTGATATCACTCGTAAACGAAAACTTTTGGAGAAACAGAAAAAAGGAAAGAAAAGAATGCGTCAGGTTGGAAATGTGGAAGTTCCTCAAGAAGCTTTCTTAGCCGTCTTAAAACTAGACAGTTAGTTTTAAAAAAAGTTTTTTTATCTTTTTTTCATGGATTTAATTCATTTATAGTTGATTGAATGTTCATTTTTTCTATATCTTAGCTAGCAAGTACGAGATATTTACCATCTCTTGAAATGAAAAAACGGTTGACTCTTACTCTAAAGGCTGTATTTACGGCACTAATATTTTTTCCCCTGTACCTCCATACTAATGGTCAGGTTACAGTTGAATTTCGTATACTCGAAGTTTCATCTGATATTGATGATATGGATGCTGCAGATGATAGTGATCCTACTTGGAATTACCAAGTTACGGATGTGCCATTTGCAAATGTCGGTGCTGGTACTTTTACATTACCTGAAACAAATTGTCCACCGCTTACTGCGGTTAATGATTTATTTTTTAGTCAAACGTATAACTGTACCTTGCCCACATCTTATGACTTTGTTTGGGAGGCTTATGAAGATGATGGAACCCCACTAACATCAGATGCATATACAAATCCACAGACAGAAGTAATCCCGGCAGGATCAATCGCATACCCAAATAATACTTGGACGACTTTAGGAACTTATTCGGCAACTGCAGCCGGAACAGATTGTGGGTTAACGGGAACAGTCACTTGGGGTATAGTTTTACAATACCGCACTTTTGGAACGACACTGGATGCAACTGATCCTACCGTTACCTTTTGTCCGGTTGATGTTACTGATGATGTAGACCCTGGACTGTGTACTGCAACGATCGATCCTGACGATCCTACATTTTCTGATAATTGTGCAGTTACCGAAGTTACCTGGGCCATGACAGGCGCTACTGTAGCTAGCTCTCCCGGAACAGGTATTAATTTTATTGGGTCTACGGTTTTTAACACAGGAACAACAACGATTTCTTATACGGCATCAGATGCGGAAGGAAATAGTGTAAATAGCTGTTCTTTTGACGTAACGGTAAACGATACAGAAAACCCGACCATCACTTGTCCTGCAGATATTACCGTTTCCAATGATGCCGGAGACTGTGGCGCGGTAGTCAATTATGTAACACCCACCGGAGCTGACAATTGCCCGGGTTCCACAA
>JBBDID010000073.1:0-1694 GCA_040880585.1 Crocinitomicaceae bacterium
GTATACTTCGCTATATATGCAATTGAGTAAAAAGTATATTTGGGCTGGTCTCGGTGTTTTTTCCTTACTATTACTTTTGTTATTTTCTCTTGGAGATGATCAGACAGAGAGCGTGCATGTAGAAATACAAAGCGCAAATATAATTGCGGGTACCGAGGAAACAGGTGTTGTAAACTCAGAACCAAAAAAGGAAGCAAAAGGGGAATCAAAGGAAGTAGTGGAGGCTGATAATCCTGAAGTGGAATCTAACAGTAATTCTCAAGAACAAGATGATGAAAACCACTTGGTTTTATCCGTTGTTGACGGCGATACCGTTAAAATCTCCTACAACGGAACGGAAGAAGTTATTCGATTGATCGGAATTGATACTCCTGAGACAGTTCACCCAAGCAAGCCAGTTGAATGTTTTGGTAAAGAAGCGAGTGATTACGCTAAGTCAGTTCTCGAGGGGGAATCAATTCGTCTTCAGTTTGATAAGAGTCAAGGAGAACGGGATTACTACGGTAGAATGCTCGCCTATATTTTTCTTCAAGATGGAACAAACTTTAATCGGTATATGATTGAGAAAGGCTACGCGTACGAATACACCTACAATCTTCCATATATGTTTCAGGCTGAGTTTAAGGCCGCAGAAAGAGTGGCACGAAATGCCGGAGCAGGGCTGTGGGCACCTGGTGCATGCGACGTTGCACAAGAATCACAAGTAGTGACTCCTGTAGTACGTACGCAAGAAACACAATCAAAACCAAGTACTGGAAATAGCTCTTACTCTTGTTCAAGCAACACCTATAACTGCGGAGACTTCTCCACACATGCTGAAGCACAAAGAACTTATGAAGGCTGTGGTGGTGTAAACAATGATGTACACCGACTCGACGCTGATAGTGACGGTTTGGCCTGCGAGTCTTTGCCGTAGCTTTTGAATTTCAAAAAATCATATAATTTAAATACAAACAGCTCTTTTTAGGATCTAATTGTTAGCTGTAATAGTTTGAAGCATTTACGTACTCGTTAAAAGTGATATGTAAATTGACTGCCGATATCATTGGAAAACAATTACTTGAGATAGAAACAATGCAACAACTTTTTAAAAAATTAGATACTAATAGTAACTACAAATATTACGTAAAACGTAAAATTAACATAAAATTGTAACTGAGCAATATTCTTCACATGAATTTAAGATTGGGTATGTTGCAATAAAAAAGTAAAAGCCACTGTGAAGTGGTTTTGAGTCATAAGTTTTGCGTGGTGGTGGAAGAAGCAATTGTATCACTCCCTTTGCAATTTTCTGACATAGAATTATCCATGTGTACTGGCAGTTAAGTCTTGTTATATTTGGTTTGTATAACACTGCAAAATTGCTTTGTAGTAAAGACACGTGTCATATAAAGAAGTCGTCACTGTAAGTGATTCGGTCTTTTTTATGGGTGTATCTTCGATTATCTATCTGTTTGGATTAAAATCAATAAAAAGTTATATATCAACTCTGTATAAAAAATTCCAACTCCGTGCGAGACAGTCACTAAATGCTATTTTCAACGCTAATATGTTGACTTTTTAAGTTTTACGTCTTAAACATCATCATACTTTGTACAGAGGACTTGGCACTTATTACCGAAATTCATGAATTACCTAATACAACTCAAACACCAAGCAATCTTAGTAATTCTTTTAGTACTTTTGGTTGTTCA
>JBBDID010000074.1:0-1669 GCA_040880585.1 Crocinitomicaceae bacterium
GGGTGCAACTCTCGTATAGACAAATTTAGCTCATATTTTACCCAACCAAACTGAAGGCGTTTTTATGCTCAAAAACCTTCCTCTCATACTGATTTGCAACCAACGGCCAGGCTTTGTCAAAACGTTGGCTTTTGATCAATGAACGGAAGGTCAATACACCTTGTCCACCAGTGTGATGCCAACTCATTCCCGCACGTTTTAATCGTTGGCCTACGAGTGTCTTGCATGAGGCTTCAACAACACCAGATCCTATTGGGTAATTTTTTTCTTTTGCTTCAGCATAGCGCATTCTATGTTGATTATTTGTGAAGTACGTCACATTGGAGGCAATAATGGCATTACCTTTATGCTGACTTCGCAAATGCCTTAATGCTCGCAGTACTCTATTAATACCGCCTACCTCCTCGCGCAAAATTACTTTGAAATTCTCAAATTTGATCTTCGCTTTGTTGCTATCTTTAGGATAGGCCGCATCCAATGCAGCTTTCAGATGTTCACTGACATGATAAAAATCGGTTAACTGGAAGCCTAATGGCATGTCTTCATCAAAGAAAGTCCAATTATCCTGAGCACCATCGGCAAGATGAACAAGTTGTAAGGTCGGTCGCTCCTGTAAAATAGCCTCTGTATTTTTGCGTAGCAAGGTTTTTAAAGTTGATTTCTTATGCTCAGGCATCTGACCATACTGTACTGTTGATATACGCTCTCCATCTGCATCAAAAAAACTAATTGTTCCGCAACTCGCTTCACGCCACTCGGTTTTCTTTGTTTTTGTCGGCTCTTCTTCTGATTTATCAGGTTTCATTCCAATCATCACGCCATCAAGAGATGTAGCAAAGCTCACCGCGTTTTTAGGCACAACTTCTTTAGCGATTAGTTCTTCATGGTAGGCTACAGTCTGTGACTCCCAGCGTTGATACAAAGCCTTAGGCAACCTGTCCAAACTGCTACGTGAAGGGTTCATTGCACCAAATTGTAATAACATATCTTCTACTTCCTGCGGTGTTAAATGTGCCAACGCCCAGACGGCATTTTTAGCAGCCGTTGGCGTCCAATAGCCTTCAATAATGCCAGCTTGTAACTCCAATGGAACGATACCTTTACCATCACCATCTTTCTTTCGGTTGGCATAGACGTGTCGTTCTATTTCAACTGCCCCAAAGGCTGTTTGGTAGGTTTTCGTGGCTTTGTGTTTTCGTCGATAGCTTTGATCGCCAACACTAATAATATCAGTGCTTACATCATAGTGACTTAATGCATCCAAAAGGGCTGCCTGACCCAGCGCATTAACAAGACGAACAATCACTGCCTCATGAGCTTCAAATCCAGACTCGTCTTTTGTTTCTTTTATTTGTGTAAGATATGTACTTAAAGCAACCTGCGCTTTTTCAAGCTTTAATTCAGAAATCATTGCAGCTTCGATATTTTTTGTTGGATTTTGGGGAACAATGTGTAATGCTTTCATTAACGGCTCTCTTGTATATTATTGTTGTTTTAGTAGACCCAATTATCTACTTTTTGAGCCGTTACTCCCACCCATCCATGACAAAAATTTTCAAAATTGGTTTCAATCCTTATTTTACCCTCAAATCAGGCATGTATTTATACAAAATAACCTTTGCTTGGAATTTATTTGACCAAACTGTCTGTCTATGCCAGATCAGCACCC